>JBMOOJ010000018.1:0-31887 GCA_049323835.1 Pseudomonadota bacterium
GCACCGGCCGTCCGGTCATCTCCTCCAGGCACAATGCTTGCGCGCAGAGCTGCACCTCGTCCGCCCGGTGGCGCTTCGGCTTGCCGCGCTTAAACTCCACAGGAAACGCGGTCTCGCCGCCGTCGCCGCGACGGAATTCGACTAGATCGGCGACGCCAGCGAGATTGAGACGCTGGCAAGCGAGCGGCAAAGCCGTGACGCGGCGCACGCCACGCTCCCTGCGAAAACCTGCCTCATGCACCACGTCATGCATGACGCGGCCTTCGGCGGTGAAGCGGTTCTCCGCCCACACACGCTCGATATGAATCAGTGCGGCCTGGCGCAAGCAGTAAACGGCGTGCTGGAGAGCGGAAATGGGGATGGGGTCATCTCGCTCATCGGACTGGACACTGCGCACGCCGATACTCATCACAGCCTCTTACAGCCGTTCGACGATCTCCACACCTGCGGGCAGATTTTCGCGGTCGATAGTGACCATGTAATCCGCATACTTGCGGGCAGGTAGGTGGTTATCGATCCTGGCATCGTCGACGTGGCGGAACTGACCGTCGATATTGCGGCCGACTGCTACCCGTTCAAACAACGAATGCGCCGGCGCATTTCCAAGCGCACTGTCATGCTTGAACACGATCAATTTACGTGAGGCCATTTCGCCGCGCGCTGCGGACCGGTCATGTTCGAACATGGTCGCGAGCGCATCGAGCAGCAGTTCCAGGTCTGCATCGGAGAACCCGGTGCGCTCTGCCAGCTTCGCCGAGATGAAGCCATGAGCACGATAGAGACCGTATGGCACGATGTGTTTACGGCCCATGGTCCGATTTTCGGTGCGCTCATTACTTTCTTCAGTGCCTTCCGACCGCTGCTTCTTCTCGGCTTCATTGGTCGCAGCCATGCGGGTGATCGAGATTTCCTGCGGCACGATCGGTTCGATCGAATGGGCGAAGGTCAGCTGCACTGGTCCTCGCACCTGGCCGGCGTTGATCCCCGTCGACATGACAGCGCCGAAGGTGCGCACGTCGAAGAAGTTCGCGCACATGAACCCGCGCAGACGATTGGCTTCGTCGTCATTCTTGGGGTTTAATTTCGCATCCTTGGCAGCCTTCTCGTCACCTGGACGTTCGGCGAGGTAGGCCTTGCGGTGCTGTTCATTCAGGATTGCTCCTTCCTGGACGTATATGTTGAATCCGGCTGCGCCGTTCTTGGCGAACTCGACATAGTTGCGCACCTTGCGTTTGAGGCTGACGTCCGAGACGAGGCCATGATTGGTTTCGGGGTCAAGCCGGGGCAAATTGCCAGCGTCGGGGTCGCCGTTCGGATTGCCTTTGGCGACGTCGAACAGGAGCACAAAATCGTAGCGATTGGAAAGGGCGGTCATGATTCGGCATCCTCTGTACCGGCGGCTTCGGGCTTGCGGAAAAATTCATTGCGCTGATGGTAGTATCCAAGGGCGAACAATGCCTGATCCTCAGCGGGTAACGACGCGGGAAAGGGATCGCCGGCTGGCGACATCTGTTCAAAGATTGCGCCGATAGCTTTCTCGAGATTGACCTTTTGTCCAGGCCGCTGTTTGCCGACCTTGGAGAGGTGATTGGCTGAGCTGCGGTCGAGCAGCGGGAAGACCTTTCTCGGCTGTGCAGATGCAGCGCCGTAAAACTTGTCCCTGATAGTTGCGTTGACGTTGCGGCCGAGCGCGGCCGATTGAGTCTGCTCATAGGTGGCAAACAGGCGCCCGAGCAGATAACCCTTGTTGGTATTGGCCGGGTCGAGCGACACGGGAGTCTCCTTTATTTTGAAATTGCGAATGAGTACGGCCTTGAGAATCCCGACGCGCAGCGCGTTCACCTGCTTGTCAGCGCGCATGCGCATCAGCACCGTTGCGAGAAGGGTCAGCGGATACGGCGTGCCGGTGAGAATTGAGCGCATCCACTCGCCGGCAAGATTGGGAGGGACGTTCTCACGTTTGCCAAGTACCGCCGTCTCGCTGAGATACTTCCACAGCGTGGGGTATTCGTCGCGCTGGGGTGGTGCGATCGTCATCTCGCCGATAAATCGCTGATAGTTTGCCGCAAGCACGCCGAAATCGTTCTCGAACCAGAAGCGGATCGACAACCTGGCTGCATTTGGCGCTAGCCCAAGAACGTAAAACCTCACTCCGTCGGCCAATTCAGGAGCGAATTCCCTGAGCGGTTGACCGTTCCGGATACGCTTCAAAATATCGCCGACCTTGCTTGCCTGCGTTACCAAGTCGACATCAGATAACATCGCACCGAAGGTGCTCTCAGCTTCGATCGCAACCGCCGGATCTGAAGCATCGGCCCAGAACACGGTCGACGCATCGCCGATCTGGATGCGGTTCTTGCTCTCCTTGCTGAGGAAAGCATTGAGCGCGGTCGTATACTGAAAAGCTACGCCCTCCGACACCGATGCATTGTCGCCCTGCACGTGGCCGTATGACTCGAAGGAATCTTGATTGAAGGCGACAATGGATGCGCCTGATGTCTGCGCGCCCCAAACGCCTTTGATCGACGGGTGAAGGCGGGCAACGGGCGCTTGCGCGCCGCTGACGAGACAGGTGGCTCTGGGCGCGTCTCCGGCGGCGTTCAGACCAGCCCACAGGGTTTTCGCCGCCTCTCGATCGTGCAGATAAATATTGCGTCGTCGATCGCCTTCGAGTGCGAAGACAACGCTTTGGTCCTTCATGTCGTCTGGCCACAACGGACCGGTAAATTGATGGGGTGTCCAGACTTCGAGGAATCGACGAAGCGCGATCAGTCCAGGATCATCCGTTTGCTTCAATACATCGAGGTGATACCGGACGAACGACGCATGCTCATCTGCAAGCCGCTTCTCTTTCTTGTCTTCCCTTGCAGTGACGCCAAGCACATAAGCGGTGTTACCCCACAAGAAGTTCGGGCAAATATTCACCGACTTCTTGGTAGGTTGCGGCACAAGCATCGCCGGAACGGCCTTGCTTCTTGCTTCAGCTTCTCCTCTCGGAGCAACCGTGGCGACCGTTCCATCAGCGTTGAGGCCAATGACACATCCAATCTTCTCCGCAGAGAATCCCGGAGCCGGAGCGTCGGGATTCCGTTCATAGGCCTTTGCCAGTGCCGCCAGAATGCTCATCGCCGGATCTCCGGCGAATCGGGTGCGGGTACCGCCACGACGCCGTTCTCAAGTTGTGCGCGGAACAGAAGCGACGGCTTTCCCTCAGCCGCATGGTCGATGTCCCACAGCATGTAGCCGAGATCGCGCGGACGCTCGAAACCCAGATCGGGCGATTTCTCCGCGGGCTCCGGCAGCGGAGCCTCTGGCGGCAGAAGCTCAAAATTTGCAGCAAACTCCCGCGTGCCAAGGCAAGGCTGATGAAAGCACTGTCCGCGCGCGGCACGGCGGTTGAACATGTCGAGATGCTTGCCCTCGGTGTCGTCTGGTCCAGCCTTGTTTGTCAGTCTGAAATGGGCCTCAATGACATAGGCGACATCCACAAGAACGGTCGATGCGCGCTGCTGGCGATCCTCGTCAGCCAGGAGATGGAGCCCTTCGAGGCTGCCGCGGTTCATCGCCGTCTTGATCTTGCCTGCTGGTGCTTTGCTGCCAACCTCGTTGCGTCGGATGGACTGGAAGCGGATTGGCTTAAGCACGTGAATCCGGTCAATCGTCCAGCAAATCGCCGGTTTCCAGTGGATCGCTTCAAGGATGCCGCGAGCGGCTGAAGGCGTCATTACATCGTAGGAGACGCGCTCAACCTTCATTTCGGGGCGAGTGAAACAGGCGCGGTCGCCCCAGACTTTAAGTCGAATGCCGTACATTAATGTCGCCCTCTGAGCTTGGAACAAATAAAGAACACGACAGGGAATAATGCAACCCCTTGTTGCGGGGAAGCTCAGGCTTTGAGTTTCAAGAGAATCATAGATATAGATTCCATCTGACATAAGTTCATATTATTTCAGCATCCGAGACCGTAAATGAGAAAACGGCGATGTTTTCGCTTCCAATTCAAACTAAGGATCGGTCGCCTCATAATTGAGCTGGAACCTCCATAAATGCATGCTTTTCCAACGGTAGTCGCGCTACGCGCTGGCGCATGGATCGAAACCATCTGTCATATGTTCAACTGTTGCGGAGGGGGCGGCCTCGGCTATCCCGAGGCCGCCGCTAACGCTCAGAGCATGAACTGCTCGTCAGCCAAATACTCCGCATCCTCCCAAACCAGCCCCACGTCCTCTTGATACAGGCCTTTCGTCATGAGGACGGCGAACTGATCGCGGCGTAGCCGCTCCTCGGAAAATGTCACGTGGCCGCATTCGATAAGTCGTGCTCTCGCCTGAGGCGGGACCTGCACGAGGTAGGTCTGGAGCTCGCGTGCGATCGCGCCTGAAGAGATCGCGTCAATGCCAAGCTTCGCGATCGCAGCGCGCGCCTTGTCGTCCCGCGGGATGATGACGGGAAGCATGCCGCTTTCGATCATGCGGAATTTCTCGGCGACCTTGCGGTAAGAAAAATCCGTTTCGCCGCTTCCAATTCGGAAATCGTCAAGAATCGCTTTGGCGTCGAGGCCTTTCGCGTCGAAGCGCCAGTACACTTCTCTAAAGAAGTCCTCTATGGCGGCAGGCGAGAGCAGCTTCTCGTGTTTGTTCGCCACGCGGGCCATGTCGCCTGACAGACCCTTGATTTCAGTCGGCGGCGGATTGTCGGGCGCTTGAAAAACCGTGAGGACGCTCTCGTGGAGCGGCCGCTGCCCTTCGCGATTGATCCTCCCGGCGGCTTGCGCGATCTGATCGAGTCCCGCTTCCGCGCGCCAGCCTTTTGGGAAATCGAGATCCACGCCGGCTTCGACAAGCGAGGTCGCAATGAGTCGGCATGGCGCTTTGTCCTTGAGCATTCGGCGCACCCGTTCAAGGATGTCACGACGGTGCGCTGCGCATTGCCGCGTGGTCAGATGCACAAGGCCATCGAGCCCGGCAGCCTGCGCCGCACGATAAAGCGTTAGCGCGTGCTTTCGGGTATTGACAATGACGAGTGCCTGTTCGGCGCCGGCGAGCGCATCGACCAGCATCGCATCGTCCATATCACCGCCGCGCGCGATTGTGACTCGCTCGAGCTGCTCTGACAGCCGTGCCGGGTCCGGCGCCAGTTCCCGGCCAACGAGCGGAAGCGCCGCTGGATGGCCCGCGGCAAAGTTGCGCGCATCGAGCGCGGGCTGCGTGGCAGTGCAGAGCACGATTGTGCAGCCGTAATTGCGAGCGAGTTCGTCCAAGACCTGCACGCACGGCACGAGCAGCGGACGAGGCAGAGTCTGTGCTTCATCAAGAATGATGACGCTATTGGCGATGTTATGAAGCTTGCGGCTGCGCGAGGTTCGTGCGGCAAACAGGCTTTCGAAAAGCTGGACGTTTGTGGTGACGATGACGGGTGCTGCCCAATCCTCCATGGCAAGCTTGATCTTGTCTTTGCCGGTCGGCAGGTTACGCGGATCGTACTTCCCGGATTCAATGGCGGAATGATGCTCCAGCACGATATCGTCGCCCAGGACGTTGCGAAAGACTGCGGCGGTCTGATCGATGATGGCGGTGAACGGGATGGCATAGATGATCCGTTCGTGGCCGTGCGTCCTGGCGTGGTCGAGTGCGAAGCCGAGCGAGGCCAGCGTTTTGCCACCGCCGGTCGGCACGGTCAGCGTGAACAGGCCGGGCGCGTCGCTGGCACGAGTACGAACATCGTCGAGGATTTCAGAGCGCAGCCGATTGACCGTTGTTTCCGCGTTACGCTTTTCGTTCATGTGCCGGTCGAAAGCCTCGATCAAGCTGGGCAGGATGGATTGCAGTGCGGGCCACTCACGGTCGACCTCGCGTTTTTCGATCCGCGCGTAGAACCGTTCAGTGTCCTTGAAATCGGCATCGACGAGGCACGAAAAAATCATTCGCCCCAGGAAGGCGATCTGAAAGGCAGTTTTCCTCCGGTCTTTTGGTTCCCAATTGAATGCCGGTAGCAAGTCGGCAAGGTCCGGCGCGATCTGTGATTTCCAGGCTGGATCGAGCGCCGCATCCGAAAAGCCTTTAAGACGCTCGGACAATGTAGAGAAAGTTTCGCCCTGCTTGTCGGGCAGACCGGCATGGTGCCCGGCGATCGCATAAGCGATCAATTCGGCGACAAGTTTGTCGTCGGACTTCGCTGCGCTCGCCAGTCGCCGTGCGATCGCTGCACCGGCGGTGGAATGATCGACCCGTTCCTCGGCACCGTCCAGACGAGCCTGAAACTCAGGTGTATATTTTCCAAGGTCATGCAGGAGACCTGCAAGCCGGGCTGCCTTTGCAATGCCGATCCGTTGCCCGAATTTTTCGGCCAGGTCGGCCGTGTCAACCAGATGCTCAAGCAATAGCTGCCAATTCGCCCGGCTCTCGTCATTGGTAGAGTGCGCGTAATACATTCGGAAATTGAGCCATCTGAAATTACAATAGCAATTACAATAACTGGGTGGTTGCCACCAAAAACGAAGGTTCAGATACGTGATGCTAGCGGTACGAAGGGCCTGATAAGGATCGCATACGTCACCAAAAGTGAAGTCTGATATTACCCAACCAACCCCAACCCTCCGTCGAACGCGCTGCCCTGCATCGCGCCCATACGCCAGCCCATACTTTCGCGCGGACTTGACTTGAATTTCGCCGAACGCGGGTGGGGTCCGGTAGACAGCTTGTGCCTGTGACACATGAGTTGCTGATAGCCGGCGGTGGCGTGCGAAAGAGCGCGGCCAAGCCAAATTGGACTCCCTCTCCGCCAGCAGCACTCCACAGCAATCAGAACGCTTTGGATGGATTACAAGGGAGCCGTCTGATCAGGCTCCCTTGCTTTGTCCGTGCGAGACGTTGGCCTCGCCATGCTGGATCAGCTTGCGGCCGGAGAGCTTGCGCAGGACCACGTAGAACACCGGCGTCAGGAACAGGCCGAACAGCGTCACGCCGATCATGCCGGCGAACACGGTGATGCCGGTCGCGGAGCGTACTTCCGAACCCGCGCCGTGCGAGAGCACGAGCGGGACGGTGCCGGCGATGAAGGCGACCGACGTCATCACGATCGGACGCAGACGCAGGCGGCAGGCTTCGAGCGCGGCCTCGACGATCTCCCTGCCCTGGAATTCAAGTTCGCGCGCGAACTCGACGATCAGAATCGCGTTCTTGCACGCCAGTCCCATCAGCACGACGAGGCCCACCTGAACGAAGGTATTGTTGTCGCTGCCGTAGAGCTTCACGCCGGCGAGTGCCGAGAGCATGCACATCGGCACGATCAGGATCACGGCGAGCGGCAGCGTCCAGCTTTCGTAAAGCGCGGCCAGCACGAGGAAAGCGAGCAGCACCGCCACCGGGAACACCAGCAGCGCAGCATTACCCTGCGTGGCTTCCTGGAAACTCAGGTCCGACCATTCGAAGACCATGCCGTTCGGCAGAACCTTCGCAGCGATCTCGCGGATGTTCTGCATCGCCTGTGCCGATGACAGCAGCGCTGGGCTGGCCTCGCCGCTGAAGTCGGCGGCCGGATAGCCGTTGTAGCGCAGCACCGGATCGGGCCCGTAGGTCTGGCTGATCTTCACCATCGAGCCGATCGGCACCATGTCGCCGCGCTCGTTGCGTGTCTTCAGGTTGGAGATGTCTTCCACCGTCTTGCGGAAATCGCCATCCGCCTGCGCGTAGACGCGCCAGGTGCGGCCGAACAGGTTGAAGTCGTTGATGTAGGACGAGCCGAGGTAGACCTGCAGCGTTTCGAACAGGTCGGTCAGCGCCACGCCCTGCGTCTTCGCCTTGATGCGGTCGACCTCGATGTCGAGCTGCGGCACGTTGGATTGATAGCTCGAGAAAGGGAAGCCCATGCCGGGCGTCTGCATCACTGCGCCTTGCAGCGCGCCGACGGCTTCCTGCAGCGCGCCGTAACCGAGGCCGGCGCGGTCTTCGACGAACAGCGAGTAGCCCGCGCCGTTGCCAAGGCCGTCGATCGGCGGCGGGTTCAGTACGAACGCGAAGCTTTCCTTGATGCCGGAAATCTTCCCCTGAATCTGGTCGACGATCTCCTTGGCGCTCTTGGTGCGCTCGTGGAACTGCTTGAGGATCACGAAGGCGACGCCGTAGTTCGGCGTGTTGGTGAACTGGGTCGGGTTGAGGCCGGTCATCGCGACGACGTTGGCGACGCCTTCCGTTTCCAGCGCGATGTCGCGGACCCGCTTCATCACGGCGTCGGTGCGCTCGAGCGACGAGCCTTCCGGCAGCTTCACGCCGGCGATCAGATAGAGCTTGTCCTGGGTCGGAATGAAGCCGCGTGGCACCGCGTTGAACATCAGGCCCGTGCCGACGAGCAGCAACGCATAGACCGCGAGGGCGCCGCCGCGGCGTTTCAGGATGCGCGAGACCGACGTCTGGTATCCTTGCGAACTCGATTTGAAGAAGCGGTTGAACGGGCGGAAGATCCAGCCGAACAGGCGCTCGATCGCGCGCGACAGCATGTCTTTCGGCGCGTCATGCGGTTTCAGCAGGCGGGCCGCGAGCGCCGGCGACAAGGTCAGCGAGTTGATCGCCGAGATCACCGTCGAAATCGCGATCGTCACCGCAAACTGCTTGTAGAACTGGCCGGTGACGCCGGAGAGGAACGCCATCGGCACGAACACGGCGCACAAGACCAGCGCGATCGCGATGATCGGCCCGGAGACTTCCTTCATCGCCTGATGCGCGGCCGCAAGCGGGGTCAATCCTTCCTCGATGTTGCGCTCGACGTTCTCGACCACGACGATCGCGTCGTCGACGACGATGCCGATCGCCAGCACGAGACCGAATAGCGAGAGCGTGTTGATCGAGAATCCGAGCGGATAGAGAACGGCGAACGTGCCGATGACCGACACCGGCACCGCGATCAGCGGAATGATCGAGGCGCGCCAGGTCTGCAGGAAGAGGATGACGACCAGCACCACGAGCGCGATCGCCTCCAGCAGCGTATGCACGACGGCATCGATCGATCCGCGCACGAAGACGGTCGAGTCGTAGTCCGAGCGGTAGCTCATGCCCGGCGGAAAGCGCTTCGCCAGCTCGTCCATCTTGGCGATGACACCGTCGCGTGCGGCCAGCGCATTGGCGCCGGGTGCCTGGAACACGCCGATGACGCCGGTCGGGTAGCGGTCGAGCTGGCCGCGCAGCGTGTAATCGCTAGCGCCGAGCTCAACGCGCGCCACGTCGGACAGGCGCACGACTTCGCCGTTGCCGCCGGCCTTGAGCACGACGTTGCTGAATTCCTCGACCGAGCGCAGGCGGCCCTGCGCGTTGATGGAGATCAGGAAATCCGCGCCGCCTTCCATCGGCTCGGCGCCGAGCTGGCCGACCGAGACTTGCAGGTTCTGTTCGCGGATCGCGCGCACGATGTCGCCGGCGGTCAATCCGCGCGAGGCGATCTTGTTCGGATCGAGCCACACGCGCATGGCGTAGTCGCCGCCGCCGAACAGCTGCACCTGACCGACGCCGGGCAAGCGCGAGAGTTCGTCCTTCACCTTGATGTTGGCATAGTTGCGCAGATAGAGCGGGTCGTGCCGGCCATCGGAGATCAGGGTGATCAGCGTCAGGAAGGTCGGCGATTGCTTCTGCGTCGTCACGCCGAGGGCGACAACGGTCGAGGGCAGGCGTGACGTCGCCTGCGCGACGCGGTTCTGCACGTCGACCTGCGCGCGGTTCGGATCGGTGCCGGGGCGGAACGTGATGGTCATTTGCAGCACGCCGTCGGAGCCGGCGACCGACTTCATGTACATCATGTTCTCGACGCCGTTGATCTGCTCCTCGAGCGGCGTCGATACGGTTTCGGCGATCACCTTCGGGTTCGCGCCCGGATAGATCGCGCGCACGATCACGGTCGGCGGCACGACCTCGGGATATTCGCTGATCGGCAAGAGCGGAATCGAGATCAGGCCGGCGACGAAGATGATGATCGAGAGCACCGCCGCGAAGATCGGGCGGTCGATGAAGAAGCGGGAGAAGTCCATGGGATGTCGCCTTACTGGGTCGCGACCGTCGATGCCGCGCCCATCGGAACGATGTTGGGCTTCACCGGCGTGTTCGGAATAAAAATCTTCTGCAAGCCAGCGACGATGACCTTGTCGTTGGCGTCGAGGCCGGATTGCACGATGCGCAGCCCCTCGTAAATGCCGCCGATGACGATGTCCTTGCGCGTGGCCTTGTCTTCAGGGCCGACGACGTAGACGTACTTGCGGTCCTGATCGGTCATGATGGCTTTGTCATCGACGAGCATGGCCTTAAAGTCCGAACGGCCGCTCAACTGGACGCGAGCGAACAGCCCCGGAATGAACACGCCAGCCTGGTTCGGTACGATCGCGCGCAGCGTGATGGTGCCGGTGGCGGGATCGACCTGGTTATTGACGAAGTTCACCGTTCCGGAATGCGGGAAGCCGGTTTCGCTGGTGAGGCCGACTCGAACCGGATTCTCGGAGATCGCGCGCTCGCCCTTGCGTGCGAGTTCGCGGTAGCGCAGGAACGTCCGCTCGTCCGGCTGGAAGTAGACGTAGACCGGGTCCTGCGAGACGACGCTGGTTAGTACGGTCTGGTCGGTCTGGACAAGGTTGCCCAGAGTCAGGAGTGCGCGGCCGACGCGCCCGGTGATCGGCGAACGCACCTCGGTAAAGCCGAGATTGAGTTCGGCGGTTGCCAGTGCTGCTTCCGCGGCGTGGACGTCGGCGCTGGCTTGCGTCAGTGCGGCGTTGCGGGTGTCGAGCGTATCGATCGAGATTGCGCCGGTCTTGATCAGCGATTCGCCGCGGCGGCTCTGCGCCTCGGCGAGTTGCGACGAGCCGCGCGCCCGCTGTAGCTGCGCGACCGCATTGTCGTAAGCGGCCTTGTAGGGGCGCGGGTCGATTACGAACAGCAGATCGCCGGCCTTGACCTGATCTCCTTCCTTGAAGGCGATCTTGTCGATGTAGCCGCTGACGCGCGGCCGAATGTCGACCATGTCGGTGGCCGCGACGCGCCCGGTGAATTCATCCCACTGATTGACGGAGCGGGTGACGACCTGGGCGGCATCGACCTCCGGGGGCGGAGGAGCTGGCGCGTTGGCCTGCCCGTTACTACATGCGGCAGTGAGGGCGGCGAGGGTTGCGATGGCAACGGCGGAAAGTCCCGCCCGCAAGGACAGGATTGGGCGACAGTACGGCACGACTGTTCTTTCTCTTGATTCGATCTTGATCGGATATCGATGTTGTCTTAAAGCTAAACCTAGCTTCAATTTACGTCAAGAGCAGGTTTTTGTGGAATTGTTCGCATTTTCGTTACGGACGGTTTGCTGCAACGGGCAACGCAGGTCAGCATGCATCGGCAACGTGACAGGTTGACGGCCCATGAAACTCACTCCTCGGAAGTCGTCTGACGAGCTCATCAGCATCCGCGAGATGTCCGAGCGCAGCTCGGTCCCGGCGTCGGCGCTGCGCTATTATGAGAAACTCGGACTGATTTCGTCCGAGCGCGAAAGCGGCTCCAAGCATCGCCGTTACCGGGAATCGACGTTTCATCGCGTTACCTACATCACACTCGCGCAACGCGCCGGTTTCAGTCTTGACGAAATCGCAGAGCAACTCGCGGTCCTGCCGGACAAGCACCCCCTGCCGAAGAAGGACTGGGAGCCGATGTCCAAGGTGTGGGATCGCCGCATCAACGAGCGCATAGCCGACCTCAAGCAGCTGAAGATCGACTTGCGGCACTGTACCGGCGGCAAGTGCTAGATTCTGTCAGTTGCACGCGCCGCGCTCATAGCCGCTTGACGGCGTGGCGCGATCGCGGGCGGCTGCCGTCGGCGCTGCCGGTCGGGCCGCGTTTCGCGAACGACAAGCCTCTGATTCGTAAACCGAACCGCCTTGTTTCGCTCCGCTCTTGGCCTGTTGCTGCAAGTTGGATAACATGTTCAGCGATTTGCCGGGCTCTGGTGAATTGCCGCCTTTCAGCCGTTCCTCGGACATCCGTCGGCTTTTTTGGTCGAACATTGAAGCGGCCCAGAGGGCCGTGTGCCAGGGCCGCCGCCTCGTTGCATCCCCTGGCAAGCTTGCCGGACGTTCATGCCATCGATGAGTTCGCCGTGTTCGAGAGCGCCACACCGTCGATTGTGAGGTCGATCAAGCAGAGGGATCTGCTGAACACCTGGCTGCGTCTCTACGCCAGGGCGCAGCAGACGCCGCAGATTGCCGACTATCATCCGGAGCGCATGTCGGACGAGCTTCTCGAACTCGCGCTGTTCGCTGTCGACCACGCCGTGTCGCCGCCGCGTCTGATCTTCGAGCGCGAGAGCATGCGGATGGCTGCCGCGCTGGGGCACGCCAGCAACGGCCGCGTTCTCGACGACTATCTGGGACCGCAGATGGCCGCGATCGTGATGCCGGTCTATTACGAATGCATCAGCCGGGCGCTGCCGGTTTACACGATTTTCGCGTTCGAGGACGTTCACGGACGCAAGGTCGACTACGAGCGATTGTTGCTGCCGTTTGCGGACGGGCAGCACGTCGATCATATCATTGCCTCGCACAAGAACATCAGCGAGGACGGCAATTTCGAGATCAACAACCTGATGCGCGTTGAATCCCTGCCGGCGCCGCAGCTGCTGGCGGTCATCGACCGCGATCTCGTTCTCCGCCTGCCTGGCCGCGGGAGCGCGCAGGATATTTCCTTCGACTAGGCAGGCAACCCAGCGTCACTGCGGCATCGCAGGGCCATGAGCAATGGCCTTGCCAACCGGTGTGCAAGTATATAACACGTTAAATAGATGGCGACGGACCGGTTGCCGGGCAGCGGCTGATGCCTGTTGCTAAGCGTTGTGCGAACCCGGCGCCGCCTGGCCATCAAGACGGAATGCCCGCCTTGGGGCTGCTTGGCAGATTTCACAGTCCTCCCTGACTTGCCGGCTGCCCTCAAGCGGCCGGCATTTTTTTGCCCGCTGGCCGCCGGAAACGCCTAAAATTCTGCTCGCAAGCTAAAATTTAACATGTTAATTACATATATGTGATCATGGACTAACGGCCACGAAAACAAGGCCCGCGGGAGAGTGTGATGACGTTGAAGCCGGAGATGATCCGAGAGGCGGCCGCGCGGCTGCATGAGGCCGAGAAGACGCGCAAGCAGATCCGGCAATTGTCGATCCAGCATCCGGACATGACGCTCGACGATGCTTATGCGATCCAGCAGGCGTGGGTCGGCGTCAAGCTCGCCGAGGGCCGCGTTGCGCGCGGTCACAAGATCGGCCTGACGTCGCGGGCGATGCAGAGCGCGCTCAACATCGATACGCCGGACTCCGGCATCCTGTTCGACGACATGTTTTTCGAGGACACGGCCACCATCCCGACCGATCGCTTCATCGCCTGCCGTATCGAGGCGGAGCTGGCGTTCGTGCTCAAGCATCGCCTCGAGGGCCCGAACTGCACGATCTTCGACGTGCTCGATGCGACGGCCTATGTGGTGCCGGCGCTGGAAATTCTCGATACCCGCATCGAGCGGGTCGACGCGCAGACGAAGGCCACCCGCAAGATCGTCGATACGATTGCAGACAACGCGGCCAATGCTGGCATCGTCATCGGCGGGCGGCCGTTCCGGCCACTCGATACCGATCTGCGCTGGATCGGGGCGCTGTGCTATCGCAACGGCGTGCTTGAGGAGACGGGACTCGCGGCGGGTGTGTTGAACCATCCGGCCATGGGCGTGGCCTGGCTGGCCAACAAGATCGCTGCGACCGGAGGTGCGCTCGAAGCGCAGCAGGTGGTGCTGGCCGGCTCCTTCATCCGCCCGATCGAAGCGCGCAAGGGCGATACCTTCCATGCCGACTACGGCCCCTACGGCAGCGTCAGCTGCTATTTCGGGTGACGGCGCAATGACCGGCTCGATCTATCTTGCCTCCTGGCTGCACGACGGCGTGCCGAGCTACGGCGCGGTCGTCGGAAACGGCGTTGTCGATCTCGGCGTCGATTTCCGTTCCGCCTATCCGACGCTGCGTGAAGTGATTGCCGAAAACGCGGTAGCGCGCCTCGTGGATGTCGCTGCGCGCCGCAAGGCCGATATGCCGCTCGACGCGGTCACGTTGATGCCGCCGATTCCGGCGCCGGAAAAGATCATCTGTATCGGCGTCAACTATCCGGACCGCAACGAGGAGTACAAGGACGGCCAGACCGCGAAGTCGTACCCGAGCATGTTCCTGCGCACGCCGCGCTCGTTCACCGGCCACGGCTCGCCGCTGGTCCGGCCCACGGCCTCGGCGCAGCTCGACTATGAAGCCGAACTGGTGCTGATCATCGGCAAGGCCGGCCGGCACATTGCGGAGCGCAACGCGCTCGATCACATCGCTGGCGTAACGCTCTGCAACGAGGGAACGCTGCGCGACTGGGTGCGGCACGCCAAATTCAACGTCACCCAGGGCAAGAATTTCGATTCGTCGGGAAGCCTCGGCCCGTGGATGCTGCCCTACACCAGCGAGGAGCAGATCGCCGACGTGCGTCTCACCGGCCGCGTCAACGGCGAACTGCGGCAGGACGATCGCACGAGCCGGATGATCTTCAGCTTCCGCTATCTGATCAATTACATCTCGACGTTCACCACCCTCGTTCCGGGCGACGTCATCGTCACCGGCACGCCGACGGGGGCGGGCGCGCGGTTCGATCCGCCGCGTTTCCTGAAACCGGGCGATATCGTTGAGGTCGAGGCCGAGAATATCGGTATTCTGCGCAACAGCGTCGTTGACGAATCTCCGTCTGCCGCCTGACCGCGGGCAGCCGAACGGCTACTAGAATCGGACCATTGGTGATGCCTCATCTCATCGTCGAATACTCCACCAATCTCGAAAAGCGAATCTCGATACGGGATTTGCTGAAGCGCGTGCACGAGGCGGCGCTGGCGTCGGGCGTATTCAAGATCGGCGGCATCAGAACCCGCGCCGAGCCGCGCGATCTCTACCTGGTCGCCGATGGCGATCCGGACAATGCGTTCATCCACATCGAAGGACGGATCGGCAAAGGCCGCGACGCCGAGACGCGCAGACGTCTCGCGGAAACGCTTCTCGGCGTGCTGTGTGATCAGATGAAAAGTGTCTTTGAAACCACGGGCCTCGGCCTGACGGTGGAGATTCGCGAGATCGACGATACGGCGTCGGTCCGACTCAATAATCTGCACGAACGTCTGCAAACGAAGGAAACGAGCCGCGCCGGCTGACGGCGACCACGGTTCCATGGAGATCATTGATGTCGATACCGGCCAGCGTCCTCAATCCGCCGTTCAATATCGTCCGACTCAGCCATATCGTGCTGACGGTGACGGATCTGGAAGCGTCGCGGAAGTTCTACGTCGATACGCTCGGCCTTCAGGTCACCGACCAGACCGACACGCGCATCTATCTGCGGGCGATGGAAGAGCGCGGCCATCACTGCATCGTGCTGGAGAAGGGCGAGACGCCGGTCGCCAACGAGCTCGGTTTCAAGGTATTCGACGAGGAGCACCTCGACAAGGCGAAGGCGTTCTTCGATGCCAAGGGCCTGCCGACGAAATGGGTCGAGACGCCGTACCAGGGCCGCACGTTCCGCACCCGCGATCCGCAGGGCATTCCGCTGGAGTTCTACGCGAAGATGGACCGGCTGCCGCCGATCCATCAGAAGTATGTCCTGTACAAGGGCGTCAAACCGCTGCGCATCGATCACTTCAATTGCTTCAGTCCGGACGTACTGGAAGCCGTGCACTTCTACAATTCCATCGGCTTCCGGATGACCGAGTACACGGCCACCGAAGACAAGGGCGAACTGTGGGCGGCCTGGATGCACCGCAAGGGTGGCGTGCATGACATCGCTTTCACCAACGGCAAGGGGCCGCGCCTGCATCACGTCGCGTTCTGGGTGCCGACGCCGCTCAACATCATCGATCTGCTGGATGTAATGGCGACCACCGGCTACGTCAGCAACATCGAGCGCGGTCCGGGCCGCCACGGCATCTCGAACGCATTCTTCCTCTACATCCGCGACCCGGACGGGCACCGCGTCGAGATCTATTGCTCGGACTATCAGACGGTCGATCCGGATCTCGAGCCGATCAGCTGGGACCTGAAGGATCCGCAGCGTCAGACGCTGTGGGGCTCGCCGGCGCCGCGCTCATGGTTCGAGGAAGGCAGCGTGTTCGCAGGAATGCCGGCGCGCGAGGCGAAACTGCGCGCGACGCCGATCGTCGCGCCGTAATCCGGTAATCAGTGCGAGTTGATAGCGATCAGCCGTTGCGGCGTGAGCGGCGCGATGCCTGCCGTCCGCCGACTGTTACATCGATCGGCTTGGACAGGGCCTCCTCGAGATCCTTCAGCGTCGCCTGTAGCGATGCAAGATTCTTGCTGCCGAAGCGTTCGGCGATCTGGGCGTAGACGGCCTCCGAGTAGACGCCGACCTCATCGATCAGTTGGCGGCCCTTGGCTGTGAGCGAAATGATGCCGCGGCGCTGGTCGCTGTCCGGTGTCGTCCGCGCGATCACCTTGCGGCTTTCGAGCTCCTTCAGAATGCGCGAAAGACTCGGTCCCAGCAGGAAGGTCAGTTCGACCAGTTCGGCGACCTCGATCGAGTCCTTCGACGACAACGCACGCAGCACCCGCCACTGTTGTTCCGTCAGACCGAACGAACGCAGGTTACCCCGGAAGTGCCGCATCACCGCCTCGCGCGCGCGCAGCAGCGACATCGGCAGCGACATCGCGAATGAGCGGAGCGGCGGACGATCGGAAACGGGGGTCAGCTTCGGCGCGGTACGGGATGACGCAATGCGGTCGTTTGCCATCGAGAGGCTCGCCTGTTCAGAGTGACGGCCCGACCGCCCTTGCCGGAGAATGAGATGTCGACGACCTTGTTTCCGGTACGCCAGTGGCAGGAACATTTCAAGCTGAACCCTCGTTCAGTCCGCAAGGCGAACCTTTTGGCGCGGCTCGCCGCGCCATGACGCCGCAGGTATCGCGCCGTTCCGCCGATTGGCCCATCACAACTCGTACCGGATGCCGTGGCCGCTTGTGTTGCGCCGCAGCCTCCGATTAGGCTTCACATCGAAAGGCCAGCACCATAGCGAGGCCACGCTCGCCATCGCGTGAGCAACACAAGACGGAGCAACAAAACTCCGCACAGCACAATCAACCCGGGAGGAACGGAATGAAGTATCCAGCCATCAAGCTTGCATCGCTCACGCTCGCCGGCGCCGCATTCACCGCGTCCGTCGCGCTTGCGCAGGTGAAGCTCCCGCCGACGGTCACCATGACTGCCTACGATACCGGAACCTCCGGCTTCAACATCACGGTCGCCATCGGCAAGATGATGAAGGACAAATACGGTGCCGACGTGCGGGTGCTGCCGGCCGGTAACGATGTGGCGCGCATGCAGCCGCTGCGGGTCGGCCGCGCGTCTTTGTCGGCGATGGGCGCCGGCGTCTTCTTCGCTCAGGAAGGCGTGTTCGAGTTCGCCACCAAGGAGTGGGGTCCGCAGCCGGTCCAGATCACGCTGACCACGGTCGATTGCAACGGGCTTTCGCTTGGCGTTGCCAAGGATACCGGCGTCAAGACGATTGCCGACATGAAAGGCAAGCGCGTTGCCTTCGTCGTCGGCTCGGCGGCTCTGAACCAGAACGCGCTGGCCATGCTGGCGTTCGCCGGCCTCAAGCAGAGCGATGTGAAGATCGTCGAATTCGCCAGCAACAATGCCATGTGGAAGGGCATGATCAACAACGATGTCGATGCCGCTTTCGGATCGACGATCTCCGGCCCCGCGAAGGAAACGGAAACGTCGCCGCGCGGTCTGGTGTGGCCGCCGCTGCCGCCGGAGGACAAGGCCGGATGGGACCGCGTCAAGAAGGTCGGTCCGTTCTTCACGCCGCACACGGCGACCTGCGGTGCAGGCATCTCCAAGGACAAGCCGCTCCAGCTTGGTACATACCCGTATCCGATCTATTCGGTGTACGCCAATCAGCCCGAGGACGAGGTCTATATGCTGACCAAGGCCATGATCGAGGGCTACGACAGCTATAAGGACGGCGCGCCCGGCGCCAGCGGCATGGCAGTGAAGCAGCAGACCAAGAACTGGTCGGTGCCGGTTCACAAGGGGGCCGTGAAGGCGCTGAAAGAGGCCGGCGCCTGGAGCGACGATCAGGAGAAGCACAATGCGGGCTTACTGAAGCGGCAGGAACTGCTGATCACCGCCTGGAACGACTTCAACAAGAACAATCCGCCGTCCGACGCTGCGAAGTTCACGGAAGAGTGGATGAAGGTGCGGAAGGCTGCGCTGGCGAAAAATAACTTGCCGGACTTCCTCGACTAAAACATCCCGCAGCGACGAAAGGGCGGAACGGGATCAGCGTTCCGCCCTTGCTGTTTTTTCAATCCGCTGTTTCGATCCTGTCCCGGTTCCGGGACTGGTCTTGCGATTGCCGAGGCACGAGGCTGACGTCCCCGAATCCGCCATTGAGGCCGGAGGCAGTCACCGAGCGATCACGGCCAAGGCGCTTGGCCCGGTAGAGCGCCATATCGGCGTCCGCAACGAGATCACTCTCGCTTTGTGTCGACGCAGCCTTGCTCGCGACGCCCGCGCTGACGGAAACGTAGCCGCGAGGCGCCGCAGGGTTCGCGATGTTGAGCGCCTTCACCTTCAGCCGTACCGATTCAGCGATGACAAATGCGTGCTGTTCGGCAACGCCCGGCAGGATGACTGCGAACTCCTCGCCGCCATAGCGTGCGGACAGGAAGGTCGCGGTATGCGTTGCTGATGCGATGATTCTGGCGACCGCTTTCAGACACTCGTCACCGGCCTGATGACCGAGCCGGTCGTTGAAGCCCTTGAAGTGGTCGATGTCGAACAGAAGGACCGAAATCTGGCTGTGGTTCTCGAACTCCCGGCGCAGGAAGCCATCGAGATAGCGGCGATTGGCGAGGCCGGTCAGGCCGTCGGTGGTCGCAAGTTCGGCGAGGCGTGTGTTGACCGCGGTCAGCTCGTCTTCCATGGCCTTGCGTTCGGTGATGTCGCGCAGGACGCCAACAATCTCGAGGTGTCGGGGGTTGTCCGCGGCATGCGTCAGCTTGAAGACGATCTCGACCCAGCATGTCGAGCCGTCGATGCGGTAGGTTCTGAAATTCAGCGTCTGCGTCTGGTTGGTGGCGACGAGCCTCGCGGTTGCGAGCTTCACGCTTTCAACATCACCTGGCTCGACCATCTCGAAGCACGATTTTCCGATCAGCGCATCGGGCGACCAGCCGAGCAGCGCTTCGACCGATTGCGATACGAACAGTATGTTGCCGTAACGGTCGAGACGAATCACGATATCGGCGATGTTGTCGGCTAGCAGGCGGTAGCGCTGTTCGCGATCGCGCAGCGACGCCTCGATCCTGTCGCGATGCCCGAACTGGATCGACAGTAGCGTCGCCATGAAACACACAAGGCAGAACAGCGCCGCGGCGATGAGCAGGTCCGATTGCAGGTCGGCACGCCAGCTGGCGAGCAGTTCGCTCTCCGGCAGCGCCACCGTGGACGTAAGCCCGTAACCGGCGATCTGTTCGTAGCCGAAGTACTTGGTGACGCCATCGAAGGGCGAGACGATCTTGTAGTAGCCCTTCGGACTCTCCTTCAGCCGGATCTGGAACAGGTTGGTTGCCGACAGATTCCGCCCGAGATCGATCGACTGTGAATGGGCGAGCACCACGCCATCGGAATTCAGGAGACTGACACTGCCCTGGATTCCCAGATTGAAGGATCTGTAGAAGGAGGCGAAGAAGTTGCAGTCGATGGCGGCGACGATGACGCCGCCGAACCGGCCATTCTGCTTCGTGATCCGCTTGGTCACGACGATGACTTGCCTGTCCGTGGTGCGTGACGAGACGGGGCCGCTGATTCGCAGTCCGGCGCCGGGATTGTCGCGATGAAACGCCAGATAGGGTTCCGCGGCGTTGTCGTCGTTCGGCAGCTGCGGCGATGCATAGATCCAGTTTCCCGCCGTATCAAGCACGCCGATCTCGCCGAGCTGCGGCAGATCGCGGACTGTGCTGGCGAGAAATGCATTGAAGCGTTCGGGCAGCGGCTGCTGATAGCGCAACAGATCGGCCATGCCGGTGGTTGCCACGTCGACGGCCCTGAATGTGTTGAGCGTATGCTGGCTCAACGAGTGCGTGAGATTGCTGATCTCGGCTTCGGCGCGCTGCAGCGTCGTCCGCCGCGCTTCGCTTGTCTTCCAGAAAATCAGCCCGAGAATGCAGGCGCTCATCACCAGCAGGAACAGGCCGACCATTACGCGCGGGGCGTAAAGGCGCTGGAGCATTGAGGAGAGAGATCTGCGGATCATGCGCGGCACGGCGTCGTCTGAGCAGGCATCCTGCCCGCGCATGTTTGACAACTCGCTAACTTCGGAAGGTCAATTAACGCATTCTATGGTCCATCGGGTAGATCCGCACCCTTGAACATGAACCAGCCGTTCATCTGGCGGGATTGTGATGACGTTCTAATGTAGCGATTTGCGCCGGGGAGGTGGATGGAACTATCCATCCGGCTGAACCGGTGGTAATGCATCAGCATGATGCTGGCAGCGAAGCTCATGCGGATGATGACGGCGGCGATCGCATTGATCGCCGTTCAGTTCATGGCGCTTCCTGCTCAGGCTCACGTGGGTCATGGACATATGCATGGGCACGGCTTGCATGCGCATGCCCATCACCACGCCGCTGCGGTCCATCAGCAGGCCGGTCCGGCGGACGCGGATCGCGCCGCGCAACCGGCCGAGTTGCGGTCTGCCGATCAGCAGCCGATGGGTGCGTCCGATACCGGCAATGGCTGCGTCGGCGGTTGTTGCGGCTCCGGTGTCAGCTGCTGTGGCGGTACGGTTCTCGCTCCGGTTGCCGATCAAACGCCGCCGTCCGTCCGGTCGTCCAGCATTCAACTGGAGCGTGACGCCATTACTGCGGGCATCGATCCCGACGCACTCCGAAAACCACCCCGATCGCTCATCTGAGTACGGTGTCGCCGCGAACCTGCATGGCAGGCCGCGCGACCGGTTCTTTCAGATGAGGGATTCGCAATGTCGTTCTTCCGTGCTGCGCTATGCGCGGCTGTTCTGATGTCCCTGGCGGTGGCCAGCGCTTCGCAGGCGCACGAAGGGCACAGCCACAATGATGCCGTGCCGGCTGCTCCCGTCGCCAGTGCCGCGCCGCGCGGCGAAATCGCATCCGAGCAATACGAGCTTGTCGCGGTCGCACGCGATGGCCAACTGGTCGTCTATCTCGATCACGCTGCCAGCAATGAACCTGTCGATGCGGCCACCATCGAAGCGGAGACGCCCGCGGGCCGGCAAATGCTGGAAGCAAAGTCGGGTGAGCCATACCGGCTCGTTGCGCCGTGGTCGAGCAAGCCGGGCAGCTACGATCTCGTGTTCAACGTCACGCTGAACAACGAGACCGAGGCGTTGCCGGTGACGTTGCTCGTTCCGGACAAGGGCGCGAATGGAACGTCGGCCGCAGCGCAAGCGGCGGGCGGCTTGCGCGAACGGCTCGCGGGCAACGGCCCTGCGCTTCTGCTCGGCGGACTCGGCGGCTTCGCCATCGGAATTGCGGCGATGCTCGTGCTGCGGCGCGCCCGGTCAGCCGTCGCGCTCGTGGTCGCCGGGACATTGGTAGCTCTCGCCGGTGTGGCAGAGGCCCACGAAGGTCACAGCCATGATACGCCTGCGCCGTCGATGCTGTCCGCCGGCCGCGATCTGGCGCAACGGCTTCCGGACGGTAGCGTATTCGTGCCGAAAAGCGTGCAGCGGATTCTGGCCATCCGAACGATGAAGACCGAATCGGCCTCGCATCGCCGCGCGATCGAATTGCCAGGCCGGATCATTCCCGATCCGAATGCCAACGGCTACGTGCAGGCGGCGGTCGGCGGCCGGTTGACGGCGCCGCCGGGCGGCTTTCCGCGGCTTGGCACGCCGGTGAAGAAGGGCGATGTGCTGGCCTATGTCGAGCCGCCACTTCAGGCGATCGATGTCTCCGACATGCGCCAGCGGCAGGGCGAGCTCGATCAGCAGATTTCCATTGTCGAGCGGCGCGTGGCCCGATTCGAGCAGCTTGCGCCGAGCGGGGCGATCTCGCGTGCGCAACTGGAGGAGGCGCAACTCGAACTGCAAGGCTTGCGGGATCGCCGCGTCTCGCTCGATCGCGCGCGCCGCCAGCCAGAAGCGCTGGCCGCGCCGATCGACGGCGTCATTGCCGAGGGCACGCCGGTCGCCGGCCAGATGGCGCAGCCGAACGCGATCATCTTCCACATCATCGAGCCGACGCGGCTATGGGTCGAGGCGCGCAGCTTCGATGCGCTCTCGGGGGTGCACAGCGCCAGCGCAAAGCCGGGTGACGGACGCGCAGTGCCGCTGTCCTATCAGGGTGCGGGCTTTGCCGATCGCAACCAGTCGATCCCGGTGCAGTTCGCGATCACCGGCAGCGTCGCCGGTTTGCGCGCCGGCCAGTTCGTGACGGTGCTGGCGACGACGACGGAGGAAAAGACGGGACTGGCGATTCCGCGCGCCAGCCTGGTGCGCAATGCAAGCGGACAGGATGTCGTCTACGAGCATGTGACCGCGGAGCGTTTCGAGCCGCGCGTGGTGCGCATTGAGCCGCTCGACGGCGAGCGCGTGTTCGTTGCATCGGGACTGACGGACGGTGCCCGCCTCGTGGTGCAGGGCGCCGAACTGCTCGGCCAGATTCGGTGAGGGCGCGCCGATGTTCCGCTTCCTCGTCACTCAATCGCTGCGCAATCGCCTTCTGGTGATTGCCGCCTCGCTCGTCCTGATCGCGCTCGGCATCGTCAGCGCCAGCCGGTTGCCGGTCGACGTTTTTCCCGACCTCAACAAGCCGACCGTCACGATTCTCTCGGAAGCGGAGGGATTGGCGCCGCCGGAAGTCGAACAGCTTGTCAGCTTCCCGATCGAAACGCAGATGAACGGTCTGCCCGGCGTCACGCGCGTGCGCTCGATCTCGGGCATCGGCCTGTCGATCGTGTACGTCGAATTCGACTGGGGCTCGGACATCTATCGTAACCGGCAGCAGGTGTCCGAACGGTTGTCGCTGATCCGGTCGCAACTGCCGCTCGGCACCGCGCCGCAGATGGGTCCCGTGAATTCGATCATGGGGCAGATTCTCCTGATCGCGATGACCAGCGGCTCCGCCTCGCCGATGGAGGTGCGTGAGGCAGCCGACTTCATCGTCCGGCCGCGGCTCCTGACCATTCCCGGCGTCGCGCAGGTGATCCCGATTGGCGGCGAGGTCCGCCAGTATCGCGTCTCGCCGAACCCGCCGGCGCTGCGCAGCCTCGGCGTCACCTACGAACAGGTACAGGCGGCGCTGAACCAGTTCGGTGTCAACACCGGTGGCGGTTTTACCGACCAGCATGCGCGCGAGTACCTGATCCGCAACATCGGCCGGACCACGAGTCTCGAGGATCTACGCAATGTCGTCGTCACGCAAGTCAACGGCGGGCCGGTGTACTTGCGGCAGGTCGCGGAGGTGACGTTCGCCCCGAAGGTGAAGCGCGGCGAAGCCGGATTCATGGGCCAGCCGTCGGTGATTGTCTCGATCGAAAAACAGCCGAACGTCGACACCATCAAACTGACGCGCGAGATCGAGCAGGCGCTGAAGGAAATCACCGCGTCGCTGCCAAGCGGCATGAAGGCCGATCAGATCGTGTTCCGGCAGGCGAACTTCATCGAAACATCGATCGGCAACGTCGAGCGGGTGCTGTTAGAGGCAGGACTCGTAGTCGCGGTAGTGCTGTTCGCGTTCCTGCTCAACTGGCGGACGACGGCGATTTCGCTCGCCGCGATTCCGGTCTCGATCCTGACCACGGCGGTGATCTTCTATGCGCTGGGTTTGTCGATCAACACCATGACGCTCGGCGGCATTGCGATTGCCATCGGCGAGCTGGTCGACGACGCGGTGGTCGACGTCGAGAACATCTTCCGCCGCCTGCGCGAGAACCGTGCGCTTGCCGATCCGAAGAGCGTGTTCGACGTGGTGGTGTCCGCGTCGCAGGAGGTCCGCTCCGGCATCGTCTACGCGACGATCATCATCGTGCTGGTGTTCGTGCCGCTGTTCGCGCTCTCGGGGATCGAGGGGCGATTGTTTACGCCGCTCGGCCAGGCCTACATCATCTCGATCCTTGCGAGCCTGATGGTGTCGGTGACGCTGACGCCGGTCATGGCCTACTACATGCTGCCGGGAATAAAGCGGCTCGATCACGGCGACAGTGCGCTGGTGCGTATGCTTAAGCGCGGCAATGCCGCGCTGCTCGACGTGGCGTTCCGTTATCAGCGCACGCTGATGGCGCTGGTGTTCGCGGCTGTGACGCTCGCGGCGTTCGCAGCGTTCGTTCTGCCGCGCGCATTCCTGCCGCCGTTCAATGAAGGCACGTTCACCATCAATCTGCTGTTCAATCCGGGCACGTCGCTCGCTGAATCCAATCGCGTCGGGCTCATCGCCGAGCGGCTGGTGCTCGCGGTGCCCGAAGTGAAGACCGTCGGACGCCGCACCGGCCGCGCCGAGCTCGACGAGCATGCGGAGGGTGTGCATTCGTCCGATCTCGAAATCAACCTGCGGCCCTCGGCGCGCAGCAAGACCGAGGTGGTGGCGGATATCCGTGCGCAGCTGGCCGTACTGCCGGCTGTGATCAATGTCGGCCAGCCGATCTCGCACCGGCTCGACCATCTCCTGTCGGGCGTGCGCGCGGACATCGCGGTGAAGATTTTCGGCGAGGATCTCGATGCATTGCGCGCATCCGCCGAACTGATTCGTAGCAAGCTTGCGAATATTCCCGGTCTCGCCGATCTTCAAACCGAGAAGCAGGTGCTGATCCCGCAGTTGGAGATCCGTGTAGATTACGGCCGTGCGGCGCTGTACGGCGTACCGCCGGCCGCCGTGGTCGATCAGCTGAGCCGCCTCTCGAACGGGCGCGTGGTGTCGCGTGTGGTCGATGGATTCCGCCGTTTCGACGTGGTGCTGCGCTTGCAGGATAATCTGCGCACCACGCAGCGTCTCGGCGATCTCCTGATCGAAACCCCGGCCGGCTGGGTGCCCGCGCGGCAACTCGCCGACATCAGGGAGACCGAGGGGCCGAACCAGATTCTGCGTGAAAACAGCCGCCGCCGCGTGGCAGTGTTTGCCAACATCGACGGCCGTGCGAGTTCGGCGCGGATCGCCGACGACATCAGGCAGGTGCTTGCCACGACGCGGCTGCCGGAGGGTTTCTATGCGCAGCTCGAAGGCACCTTCAAGGCGCAGGAGGAGGCAAGCCGGACCATCGGCGTTCTCTCGATCCTGTCGCTGGCGCTGATTTTCGCCATTCTCTACAGCCGCTATCGCTCGGTGGCGTTTTCGCTGATCGTCATGGGTAGCGTTCCGCTCGCCCTGATCGGCTCGGTCGCTGCGCTCTGGCTTGCGGGCCAGCCGCTCTCGGTAGCATCGATGGTCGGCTTCATCACGCTGACCGGCATCGCCGCACGCAACGGCATTCTCAAGATCAGTCACATCATCAATCTTGCCGTTCAGGAAGGTTTGCCGTTCGGCCGGGATCTGGTGATGCGCGGCAGTCTTGAACGGCTGACGCCGGTCTTGATGACCGCGCTCTCAGCAGGGGTCGCATTGACGCCGTTGTTGATCGATGCGGCAACGCCCGGAAAGGAAATCCTGCACCCGGTCGCCGTCACGATTTTCGGCGGGCTGATCAGCGCGACCCTGCTCGACACATTGCTGACGCCGGTGCTGGTCTTGCGCTACGGCGAGCAGCCGCTGGAACGGCTGCGGCGCCGGAGCGATGAGTCAGCCGCATCGGGCCGTGACGCCACATCCATCGAAGCTTTTTGAACTTGCAAAGGAGAATGACATGAAAACACGTCTGGTTCTAATTGCTGCGATGACGGTTCTGCCGTTTGCCGCCATCGCGCACGACAAGGGGCATGGCCATGACCACAGCCACGCCAGTTTCTCGGCTGGCGAGCCGGGCGATCCGAAGAAGCCGGCGAAGATCGTGCAGGTCGAGATGTTCGAGAAGGATGGCAAGATGCTGTTCATGCCCGAACGTCTCGAAGTGAAGAAAGGCGATCAGATCAAGTTCGTGTTGCGCAACACCGGCGAACTCGAGCATGAGTTCGTGCTGGGGACGACGGCGGAGAATCTCGAACACGCCGAAGAGATGAAGAAGCAGCCGGATATGGCGCACGACGATCCGAACGGAAAGCGGCTGGCGCCGAAGAAATCGGGCGAACTCATCTGGCGTTTCACCAAGCCGGGCGAGTTCGAATTTGCCTGTCTCATCCCTGGACATCGCGAAGCGGGGATGATCGGGACCGTGGTCGTCAAGTAACGGCGAGGCGCCGCCGCCAGCATGGTTTGTGGCGGCGGCGCCGTTTAGCTCGGGAGTTTCGCCAGGAACGCCGTCACGGCGTCGTTGAACGCCTGTGGCTGATCGATGTTCGATGTGTGGCCGGCATTCGGGATCACGACCTTCTGCGCGCCGGGAATCTTCGCGGTCATGTAGTCGGATGCGGCGATAAACGGCGTATCGTCGGCGCCGACGACCACCAGCGATGGCACCTTGATGTTCGGCAGCAGCTCCATCACGTTGGCATCGCGCTGGGTCAGCATGCCGCGTGCGGCTTTCGCAAGGCCGTCAGCGGAGCGATGGACGGCAAGCGCGCGTTCGGCGCTGCCGGATTTAAGTGAGGCGAGGCCCTCTTTCTCCAGCGCGTCGGCGCGCCGGCGGGCGTTTTGATTCCAGGTCTCGCGCGCGTCATCCTTCTTGAAGCCGGGACCGGTATCGATGATCAGGAGCGCCCGGACCCGCTCGGGATGCTTGCGATAGAACGCAAGCGACATGTATCCGCCAAGCGACAGGCCGCCGACGATCGCCGTTTTTGCACCTGCGTGATCGAGCAACGCGGCCATGTCGGCGACGGTGTGATCCTCGCTGTAGGCTGATTGATCCGCGGGGTAGTCGCTCTCGCCGTGACCGCGCATGTCCCAGAGGATCAGCGTGTGGGTCTTCGCCAGCGGCGGGATCTGCCCCCGCCACATCTGCGAAGTGGCCGAGTAGCCATGGGTCAATAGCAGCGCCGGGCCGGAGCCGTGGATCTCGTAATAGACGTTTACCCCATCACGGCTCAGCTTCGGCATGCCCTGCTCCTGTGTTCCGGCATATTGAACGCGGTTTGCCGGTGTGCAGTCCACTTTGGCAGGACTGCGGCGCGCATCCAAGTCCGGATGCGGCAGTTCACCGGCCGCGTTGCCGGAAGATTCCCCCATCGAATTGCAGTGCTGAGCTGCGAGCCGCTGCTTGCCGGGACCAGGAAGCGGTGAAAAGCTGAGACATGCCGCAACGGTGCGGTCCTTGGGGGGAGCTGGGATGACCGATGTTTCTCTGAATCAGCCGAACGCTCAGGCGAAGCCTGACGCGGAGCCGAGCCTCAACCGGGTGATGGGCCCCTGGCTGCTGCTTCTCTTCATCGTCGGCGACATTCTCGGGACCGGCATCTATGCGCTGACGGGACAGGTCGCGAAGCAGGTGGGCGGCGTGGTCTGGCTTCCGTTCCTGGTCGCCTTCGTCGTCGCCGTCATCACCGCCTTCAGCTATCTCGAACTGGTCACCAAGTATCCGAAGGCCGCCGGTGCCGCGCTCTATACGCACAAGGCATTCGGCATCCACTTCGTCACGTTCATCGTCGCATTCGCGGTGATGTGCTCGGGCATCACGTCGGCATCGACGGCCTCGCGGGCATTCTCGGCGAACATGTCGAATGCTTTCGGGCTCGGTTTCGGCGCGTTCGGAATCACTATGATCGGCCTTGCGTTCATGGCGATCGTCGCAGCCGTGAACTTTCGCGGCGTCGGCGAGAGCGTGAAGGCCAACGTGGTACTGACCCTGGTCGAACTGACCGGCCTTCTGATCATCATTTTCATCGGCCTCTGGGCGATCGGTGCGGGGCAGGGTGATGTCTCGCGCGTGACCCAGTTCAAGGCCAGCGATGCAGGCCTGTTCTGGCCGGTGATCGCGGCGACGACGCTTGCCTTCTTCGCGATGGTCGGCTTCGAGGACTCGGTCAACATGGCCGAGGAATGCAAGAACCCGACCAAAGATTTTCCCTTCGTCCTGCTGGTCGGTTTGTTCATTACCGGTGTGATCTACGTGCTGGTGTCCGTCTCGGCGATCACACTGGTTTCGCCCGAGCAGCTCGGCGAAGGCGAAACGCCGCTGCTCAAAGTCGTGCAGGCGGGCGCGCCGAACTTCCCGCTCTGGATCTTCGGCTTCATCACCATGTTCGCGGTGGCGAACAGCGCCCTGATCAATATGCTGATGGCGAGCCGGCTGGTCTACGGCATGAGCCGCGAGCATGTTCTGCCGGCGGCGCTCGGCAAGGTGCATGCGAGCCGCCGCACGCCCTATATCGCGATCGGTTTCACCACGTTGCTGGCGTTCGCGCTGATCACCTTCGTCGGTGAAGTGCCGGCGCTGGGCGGCACTACGGCGCTCCTGCTGCTGTGCGTATTCACGGTGGTCAACGTCGCGGTGCTGGTGTTGCGCAAGGACACGGTCGGGCATCAGCACTTCCGTTCGCCGACGATCCTGCCGGTGCTCGGCGCGATCTCGTGTGCGTTCCTCGCCGGTCCATGGACCGGCCGCGACCCGACGCAGTACAAGATCGCGGGTGTGCTGATCGGCATTGGTGTCGTGCTGTGGATCATCACCGTGTTCGTCAACAAGTCGACCGGCGTGAAGCCCGCCGATCCGACGATGGCGGACATGGGCAGCCACGGGCCGGTGAACTGATTCATCAGCGCAGCAAGGATAGACAAGACAAAAAGGAGCCCCGCAGCGCGGGGCTCCTTGAGTCATTGGAACTCTTTCATGGCTCGTGAAGCCGCAATAGCAATCTCGGAGGAACTAAAAGTTCCGTCGCTCGTTATCGTCACAGCGAAACAGAGGGCCGGCACATATGCAGAACGCGGTGGACATCGCGATGCAGCGTATTCTCAAGACGTATTCCTTGATGTGGGATGACGCCAAGGCTGAGGAGGCGCGCACGAAAGTCACCGGCTATCTCGAAGCCTTGTTTGCCGGAGGCGAAACCGATCATGAACGTCTCGCCGTTTGCGGGCTTGTTTATCTGCGCGAGCAGGAAGGCCGTTCCGATCCCGTACAACAGGGCTACAGCGGTCTCTAGACACAGGTGATCCATGTTTCCGTCCAGTCAGGCCGATTCGTCTCATGGTGCGATGGTCAGCGATGCACATCGGATCGCCTGGTATTTCCTGAAGGCAACCGGCCAGGTGTGTGATGACTATGCCGACCATGTCCTCCTGTCGCGGATCGTGGTGGCGCTGGCCGATCGCGGCGTCACGCACCGGATCAGGCTCGCCAACATGGCGATAGGCGAGTTCGGCCGCGAAACCGCCCGCCACCAGCAGTCGCCTCGCCTGATCGCCAATCGCCGCCGCTTCTGAGGCCTGATTTTCCTGGTTTTGAAGAGGTTTCCGCGCGGCTGACCGCTGCCTGCGCTTGTGCAGCTGCGGCTTCTGCGTGATAAACCCTGCCGTCAACGATTACGGCAAGGGGCGGACGACATTGCGCATCGGCACTCGCAAGAGCACCATGGCGTTGGTGCAGACCGAGGAGATCGCGCGCCAGCTCCACGCGGCATTTCCCGAACTCAAGGTCGAGATCGTCAAGTTCGAGACGAAGGGCGATCAGGATCAGGTCAGCAAGCTCTTGCCGCACGGCGGCAAAGGTGGCGCGTTCGTCGCCGAAATCCGGCAAGCGGTCGTTGCCGGGCAATTGCAGGCGGCGATGCATTCGCTGAAGGACATGCCGGGCAACGAAGATACGCCGGGGCTGGTGATCGGCGCGACGCTCAAGCGGGAAGCCGCGACAGACGTGCTCGTGCTGCGCCCCGGATTGACGATGGATATGTTGTGGCAATCTCGCGGCAAGGGATTTCGCATCGGCACCAATGCCGTGCGCCGCGCCGCCTATGCCCGGCGTCTGTTTCCCGACGTCGAGATCGTGCACTTTCGCGGCGCCGCCGACACGCGCATCCGCAAGCTCGATGCCGGAGACCGGCAGAGGCTGCCGGATGGCGGCACGGAGGAGCCGGCCGATGCGCTGATCATGGCGCACTCGGGCCTCGCGCGCGTCGGGCTTGCGGCGCGGATCGGGTACGAATTCCCGGTGAGCGAGATGTTGCCAGCTGCAGGGCAGGGTATCGTCGCGGTCGAATGCGGCGCCGGCGATTTCACCACCCGGCGTTATCTCGCCGGCATCGACAATGCGGCCGCGCGCGCGATGGCGGAGGCCGAGCGCGAGGTGCTGTGGGTTCTCAACGGCCACTGCAACTCGCCGATCGCCGCGCATGCGGCCATCACCGGCAACGAGATGACGCTCACTGCATCGGTGCTCGACCTCGCGGGCGACCGATTTCTTGAAATCGTCCGGAGTGGGCGGCTCGATCGTCCGCGTGAACTCGGGCGCGCAGTTGGGTTGGCGCTGCTCGACAAGGGCGCGGCTGCGATCATCGAGACGAGTCGGCCGTAACGTCATTGCGAGGAGCGCGCTTGCGCGACGAAGCAGTCCAGCTTCGTGGCTGGCCTCCTGATCACTGGATGCTTCGCTTCGCTCGCAATGACGGCGAACGCCTCAATTCGCCGAGACGCTGATCCGTCCCTTCATGTTGGGGTGGAAGCGGCAGTAGTATTCCACGTCGCCAGCCCGCCGGATGACGACGCTGGCGCTCTTCTTCGCCGGGATCATCACATCCCAGTCCCCGCGCACAGTGGCGGTGTGCGCGAGAACGTCCTGATTGATGAACTCGATGGTGTCGCCGACCTTGGCTTTCACCTCCGCCGGCGTGTAGTCGAGCTTGTTGATGCTGACGCGAAACGTCTCCGCCTGCGCCGGCATTGCGTACATGGCCGGGATGGAGACCAGAATGGCGGCAAGGACATGTTGCAAGGTCGAGCAATGCAGAGACATGTGACGGGCTCCCTATTTGAGTGCAGCTGCCACGTGTTCGGCGTGCTGCTGATGGCCCTGGAATAGCTTCAGGCCGGTTTGCAGCAAGCCCTTCAGTTCGGCGTTCGTTGCCGACGGAATGAGCAGCGTTTCAAGCGCGCCGTTGACTGCCTTGTGATAGGCGATCTCGTTCTCCATGTACGCCCTGTCGAAGGCCGCGCCGTTCAGCTTGCCGAGCTCGGCGAGCTTGTCTTTCGCCTGTTTCGAGAGCGAGCGGCTGGTGTCATTGTCTTCCGGCGTCACCTTGAGCTTCTTCACGAGATCGAGCGCCTGCCTGTTCACCGCCGTGTGGTCGCGCTCCATGCCCTTGGCGAAGTTGATCACCTGCTTGTTTTTGGATTTGCCGAGCGCCTGCTTCGCGGCCGCGATGTCGATCTGGCCTGCGGTGTAGGCGATGTGCGCGATCTGCGCGTCGTTTGGCTTCGGCGCGCCTTGCGCAAGGACGGTACTGCTGACGAGACATATGGCGGCGATCGCCGCGCTCAAACGAATGAGCATGACACACTCCTTATGATCTGCCCGCGCGCCGGGATAAGCGGCGGATGCAACGGTCATTGGATGAGGGGCCCGTTCAAAGGTTCCCAACCGGATATCACGCGAGGGTGAGCAAGGAAGAATGCCAGGCGGGCGGGAACCTTTTGCGCCGCAGACCATCCAATGCCGCAACGGAGCATGAATGCCGGCAAGGGAGTTCGGGAATGCGGCTTGAAAGGAACCGGCTTTTGGAAAGCCTCGATTTGGGTGAGCCGGCACGAGCGGCGGGCAAGCCGACGCGGGCGGAAGCCGAAGCGGCCGTGCGCACACTCATC
>JBMOOJ010000019.1:0-31655 GCA_049323835.1 Pseudomonadota bacterium
GAACGCGAGACGGGCGATCGCGCACTGCTCAATCTTGGTCATACATTCGGCCACGCGCTGGAAGCCGCAACCGGCTTCTCCGATCGTCTGTTCCACGGCGAAGGTGTCGCCGTCGGCATGGTGCTTGCCGCGGAGCTGTCCGCCGAACTCGGACTGATGCCGAAAGCCGATGCTGACCGGCTTCAGAAGCATCTTGCGGCGGTCGGGTTGCCGACGCGCTTGCAGGACATTGCCGGGCTGAAGCAGGAGGGCCTTGCCGACGCCGATACGCTGATGGCGCTGATGGCGCAGGACAAGAAGGTGAAGCGCGGCAAGCTGACCTTCATTCTCATGCGCGCGATCGGCCAGGCCTTCATCGCGCCGGATGTCGATCCGTCACGGGTGCGCGATTTTCTGGCGCGGGAACTGTCGCGCAAATAAGGGCGAGCCATGCTCTGGATTTCTCTTGCGGTCGTGCTGGGATGCTTGTGCGTCTCGGCCTTCTTCTCGGCCAGCGAAACGGCGCTGACCGGCTCGTCGCGCGCCAGCATGCTGCGGCTCGACAAGCAGGGCATTCGCGAAGCCGGCATCGTCAGCAAGCTGCTCAATGCGCGCGAGCGGATGATCGGGGCGCTGCTGATCGGCAACAACCTCGCCAACATCGGCGCATCCGCGCTGGCGACCGGCGTGCTGACCGTGCTGTTCGGCGAGGTCGGCGTGCTCTACGCGACGGCGGTGATGTCGCTGCTGGTGATCATCTTCGCCGAGGTGCTGCCGAAAACCATCGCCATCAATGCGCCGGATCGCGTTGCGCTGGCCGTCGCGCGGCCGATGAGCTGGCTGGTGATGATCCTCGCGCCGGTGCTGACGGTGGTGGAAGCGATCGTCCGTGCGCTGCTGAAGCTGTTTCGTGTCCCGGCCGGCAACAACGAGAATCTGCTGTCGCCGACCGAACGTATCCGTGGCGCCGTCGACCTCATCCATCACGAAGGCGGCGTGGAGAAGCAGGATCGCGACATGCTCGGCGGCCTGCTCGACCTTGCCGAATTGCAGGTGTCGGACGTGATGGTCCATCGCACCGAAATGGTGATGATCAACGCCGATCTGCCGGCGGAGGACCTGGTGCGTGAAGTGCTGGCGACCGAATACACCCGCATTCCGCTCTGGCGCGAGAAGCCGGAGAACATCGTCGGCGTCCTGCATGCGAAGGATTTGCTGCGCGCGATTCGCTCCGTTGATGGCGATATCGCCAAGGTCGATGCGGTCAGCATTGCATCGCCGCCGTGGTTCGTGCCCGAGATGCGGCCGCTCTCCGAGCAGCTCAAGGCGTTTCGCCGCCGCAAGACCCACTTCGCGCTGGTGGTCGACGAATATGGCGAGATGGAAGGTCTCGTCACGCTCGAGGATATTCTCGAGGAAATCGTCGGCGATATCTCGGATGAGCATGACATCGTCGTCGCCGGCGTGCGTGCGCAGCCGGATGGCTCGGTGGTGGTCGACGGCTCGGTGCCGATCCGCGACCTCAACCGCGCGATGGACTGGCATCTGCCGGACGAGGAGGCGACGACCATCGCCGGCCTCGTCATTCACGAAGCGCGCTCGATTCCCGAGCGCGGCCAGAATTTCACCTTCCACGGCTTCCGCTTCCGCGTGCTTCGCCGCGAGCGGAATCGCATCACGGCGCTGCGCATCGTGCCTGTGCCGAAGGAGGCGGAAATCGAAGACAAGCGTCCGCGCCGGGCGGGGACGTCGTTCTGAGCGCCGGGCTGGACACGCTTCAAGCCGTCAGGCGGCGTTTTCGCCGGGGGTGTGCGCCTTGATCGCAAGGGCGTGGACGCGATCGGCCAGTTCCGCGGCAAGCGTCGCATTTATCATCCGATGCCGCTCGATCCGGCTCTTCCCTTCGAAGCTCGGCGACACAATATAGACCCTGAAATGCGTCTCGCCGCCGGGCCGGTGGCCGGCATGTCCTGCATGCAGATGCGACTCGTCGGTCACATCGAGTCTGGTCGGAGCGAAAGCTTCGCTCAACTTTTTTGTGATGTTATCTTTGACGGTCATGGCTGCGGCTTAACGGTTTCAATGGCCTTTCGTCAATTATACAGATCGCGGCAAATCTTGCTTTGAGAAGGCCCGCCGCAGCCGTGCGGCAAAATTAAAATCGGTCCGGGATGTCGGTTCGATTGATGTCAAGACTTGAAGCCTTGCCGATTGCGTAGTCAAAGAGCCCATGCCCATCGATTCCTCGAAGTTCTTTGATCGCATTCGCGTCAAGCCCGCCGGCAAGCGGGCCGCTCCCGTGCGCCCGGAGACGACCGGTTGCGAATGGCCCGGTTGCGAGGCGACCGGTGCGCATCGTGCGCCGAAGGGCCGCGGCAAGGAGCGCGAGTATTGGCACTTCTGTCTCAATCACGTGCGCGAATACAATCAGTCGTACAATTTCTTCTCGGGCATGAGTAACGATGACGTCGCGCGCTATCAGAAAGATGCGCTGACGGGTCATCGCCCGACCTGGAAGATGGGCGCGAACGGCGGCACCAAGAAGGGCCGCGGCGCGACCAACGAGGATCTCGACGGCGCCGCCGATCCGTTCAGCGTGTTCAGCGAGTTGAACGGGCGCGGCCGCTGGCGGCCGGGCCCCGATGCAAAGGCCAAGGAAGAAACGCGCAAGGTCTTCAATGCCGAGCGTAAAGCGCTGCAGGTGATGGGCCTCGATGCCGACTGCACGACGGCGGACGTCAAGGCGCGCTACAAGGAGCTGGTGAAGAAGCATCACCCCGATGCCAACGGCGGCGACCGCTCGACCGAAGATCGCCTGATCGAGATCATCAAGGCGTACAATTATCTCAAGACGATTTCGCGCGGCTGACGCGCCAGAAATGTTCGCGATGGCAGGAGGGGCCGCCCGGTTGCGGGAAGGGACCTTTGCCGGCTTCCGGGCGTTGGTCTTTGCGGCGGTGCGTTTTTTTACCAGTGCCCGTAACAGGCTTCGTCACAATCCTGGCCATGGAATTCCCGGTGAACTCGCGACTCAAAGTGTGAACCGGAGCGGCGGGATTTCGCAAGGCAGGCTTTCCAAAGCTGCAATCCGGGCCTATCTTGATGGTATTACTACAGAACTTAGCACAACCTGCGGGCTTCTGCCGCCCGCGACTGTCTGCTAGGTTGCTGTATCAGCCCTGACCGCAGCCAACTTACACGTCTGGTTTCGGGAGCGCCCCGACGCCACGGAGGAACGATGACCGCCGCCGCCACTGCATCCGCCGAAATGACAGGTTTGCCCGACATGAAGGTGTCGGTGCGCCAGGTCTTCGGCATCGACTCGGACATGGAGGTTCCGGCCTATTCCGAAACCGACCCGCATGTGCCGGACGTCGACGCGGATTACCGCTTCGATCGCGCGACCACGCTCGCCATTCTCGCTGGCTTCGCCAAGAACCGCCGCGTGATGGTGACGGGTTACCATGGCACCGGCAAGTCGACGCACATCGAGCAGGTCGCTGCGCGCCTCAACTGGCCGTGCGTGCGCGTCAATCTCGACAGCCACATCAGCCGTATCGATCTCGTCGGCAAGGATTCGATCGTGATCAAGGACGGCAAGCAGGTCACCGAATTCCGCGACGGCATTCTGCCGTGGGCACTTCAGCACAACGTGGCGCTGGTGTTCGATGAATACGACGCCGGCCGCCCGGACGTGATGTTCGTGATCCAGCGCGTGCTCGAAGTCTCGGGCCGCCTGACGCTGCTCGACCAGAACAAGGTCATCAAGCCGCATCCGGCGTTCCGCCTGTTCTCGACCGCCAACACCATCGGTCTCGGCGACACCTCGGGCCTCTATCACGGCACCCAGCAGATCAACCAGGGCCAGATGGATCGCTGGTCGATCGTCACCACGCTGAACTACCTGCCGCACGACAACGAGGTCGAGATCGTGCTGGCCAAGGCGAAGCACTACCGCACGCAGGAAGGCCGCGACATCGTCAACAAGATGGTTCGCCTTGCGGATCTGACGCGCAATGCGTTCGCCAACGGCGACCTCTCGACCGTGATGAGCCCGCGGACCGTGATCACCTGGGCGGAGAACGCCGAAATTTTCGGCGGCGACCTCGGCTTTGCCTTCCGCGTCACGTTCCTCAACAAGTGCGACGAGCTCGAGCGTCCGCTGGTCGCCGAGTTCTATCAGCGCTGCTTCAATGCCGAGCTGCCGGAATCGTCGGTGAACGTGGCGTTGAGCTAAGATTTCCCTCCCCCGCGAAGCGTGGGGAGGGCGTAGGCGGCCTTGAGGCCGCCGTTGTCAGAAAACGCCGACGCAAAGCGTCGGCTACGGCGAAGCGGAGGCCGGGGTGGGGGTCTTCAGCAGCGTAACAATGTGATCCCCCACCCGACGCATCGTTCGCTCCGCTCTCGATGCGCCACCCTCCCCGCAAGGGGGAGGGAGAAGAGGTTCCGAGGTTTGCAGGGTCAATGACCACGAACTCCAAGTTCAGGACCGGGTCGAAGGAAGCGCCCACCGAGCCGTTCAAGCGTGCGGTGACGTCGTGCCTGCGCGCTATTGCCAAGGCGCCCGAACTTGAAGTGTCGTTCGCGGCCGAGCGCCCCGGTCTGTCGCCGGGCAAGGCCCGGCTGCCCGAGCCTGCGCGCAAGATGAGCAAGCGCGATGCGGCGATCGTGCGCGGACACGCGGATTCGATTGCGCTGCGCATCGCCTGTCACGACGCGAAGGTGCATCGCAAGCTGGTGCCGAGCAATCCGCAGGCACGGGGCGTGTTCGAGGCTGTCGAGCAGGCGCGTGTCGAGGCGATCGGCGCGAAGCGGATGGCGGGCGTCGCCAAGAACCTGACCGCGATGCTCGACGATCACTTCCATCGCGGCAAGTTCGACGAAATCACCGACCGCGCCGATGCGCCGCTTGCGGATGCGCTGGCGATGATGGTGCGCGAGCGCCTGACCGGCCTGCCGCCGCCGGTGGCGGCGCGCAAGGTGGTCGACCTGTGGCGGCCGATCCTCGAGGACAAGATCGGTGCGCGGCTCGACCGGCTCAGCAAACTGACGGAAGACCAGTCCCGCTTCGGTGATGCGATCCACGATCTGCTGCACGCCCTCGACCTCGGCGACGACCGCGACGCCGACACCGAGGAAGACGACAATCAGGACGAGAACAACGACGGCGAGAAGAACCAGTCCGGCGAGGAAGGTTCGCCCGAAGGACAGGACGCGCAGGAGATGAGCGCCGACCAGGCGCAATCGTCCGCCGACGAGATGTCCGAGAACGCCATGGACAGCGCGCAGGCGTCCGCCAGCGACACCTTCGATGAAGGCGAGATGGGCGACGACGAGACGCCGGGCGAGGCGACGCGGCCGCAGTCGCGCGGCGCCAATGAGCCGCGCGGGCCGGAATATCATGCGTTCGCGCCGAAGTTCGACGAAGTCATCGCCGCCGAAGACCTGTGCGAGCCCGACGAACTGGAGCGGCTGCGCAGCTATCTCGACAAGCAGCTCGCGCATTTGCAAGGTATCGTCGCGCGGCTCGCCAATCGCTTGCAGCGCCGCCTGATGGCGCAGCAGAACCGCGCCTGGGACTTCGATCTCGAGGAAGGCATCCTCGATCCGGCGCGGCTGTCGCGCGTCGTCACCGATCCGTTCCATCCGCTCTCGTTCATGCACGAAAAGGAAGCGACGTTCCGCGATACGGTGGTGACGCTGCTGCTCGACAATTCCGGCTCGATGCGCGGCCGGCCGATCACGGTTGCCGCGACCTGCGCTGACATTCTTGCCCGCACGCTGGAGCGTTGCGGCGTGAAGGTGGAAATTCTCGGCTTCACGACGCGCGCCTGGAAGGGCGGGCAGTCGCGCGAAGCGTGGCTTGCCGCCGGCAAGCCGGCCAATCCGGGCCGCCTCAACGACCTGCGCCACATCGTCTACAAGTCGGCGGATGCGCCGTGGCGTCGCGCGCGCAAGAACCTCGGCCTGATGATGCGCGAGGGTCTGCTCAAGGAGAACATCGACGGCGAAGCGCTCGACTGGGCGCACAAGCGCCTGCTCGGCCGCCCCGAACAGCGCAAGATCCTGATGATGATCTCGGACGGCGCACCGGTCGACGACTCGACGCTGTCGGTCAATCCCGGCAACTATCTCGAGCGCCATCTGCGTCATATCATCGAGGAGATCGAGACCCGCTCGCCGGTCGAACTGATCGCCATCGGCATCGGCCATGATGTGACGCGCTACTACCGCCGTGCGGTGACGATCGTCGATGCGGAAGAGCTTGGCGGCGCCATCACCGAGAAGCTCGCCGAACTGTTCAGCGAGACCCATGCGCCGGCGTCGTCCAGCGCTGCACCCCGCCGCCGCCGTTTGCACTCGTGACACCATGAAGCTTATGCCGAAGAGTGCTGCGGCCCTGCTGACGGCGCTGCTGTTGCTCGCCCCGCTGCCCGCGTCGGCTCAGTCCGCGGCCCCGAGCGAGGGGCTTGCCGGCCCCGTTGCGATCGAGGTCAACGCCCGCGAGATTGTGAGCTTTGACACCCGCGACCGCGCGCGCACGCGCTTCGGATCGCTTGAGTTCCGCAGCGGCATCGTTCTCACGTCGCCGCATCGCGGCTTCGGCGGATTGTCCGGCTTCCGTTTCCTCGATGCGGCCGGTGAACGTTTCGTCGCCCTGAGTGACAAGGGCGACTGGATGACGGGCCGTCTCACGTATCGCGGCAAGCAGGTCGCCGGACTGACCAATGTCGAGATGGCGCCGATGCTGGGGCCGGACGGCCTGCCAATCACGACGCGCAAATGGTTCGATACCGAAGCGCTCGCCGTCGATGGGGGTACCGCCTATGTCGGCATCGAGCGCGCCAACCAGATTCTCAAGTTCGATTTCGCCCGCGCAGGCGTGAAGGCGCCCGGCTACCCGCTGACGCTGCCTGCCGCCGCGCAGAAGCTGCCGTTCAACAAGGGGATCGAGGCGCTGGTGTATGTGCCGAAACCGCACAAACTGGCCGGCACGCTGATCGCGATTTCAGAACGCGGGCTCGACAACTCGGGCAACATCATCGGCTTTCTGATCGGCGGCTCGACGCCCGGACAGTTCTCGGTCAAGCGCACGCTCGATTTCGACATCAGCGATGCGGTGGTGCTGCCGCGCGGCGATCTGCTCATTCTCGAACGCAAGTTCTCGCTGATGACTGGCGTGCGTATCCGCATCCGCCGGATCGCAATGGCATCGATCGCGCCGGGGCGCGTTCTCGACGGGCCGGAAATCTTCGACGCCGATCTCGGCAACGAGGTCGACAATATGGAAGCGCTTGAGGTGCATCAGACTGCCGACGGCCAGACCGTGCTGACCATGGTCTCCGACGACAACTTCTCGGTCGTGCAGCGGAACATGCTGCTGCAGTTCACGCTGGTCGATCCGTAGGCGGCGCTCGCCGCGCATCGCTCACGCAACGAAAAAGCCGGGCGCGAGGCCCGGCTTTCTGAATTCTGGCGATCGGATCGATCAGCTTGCGGCAGCGCGCTTCTTTTCGATCTGGCGCTTCAGCTCGACGGCCTTCGGCGAGAGCTCGTCGGCCTTCGCCTTGATCAGGAACGCATCGAGACCGCCGCGATGATCGACGCTCTTGAGTGCGTTGGTCGAAACGCGCAGGCGCACGTTGCGGCCGAGCGTGTCGGAGATCAGGGTGACGTTGCACAGGTTCGGCAGGAACCGGCGCTTGGTCTTGATATTCGAGTGGCTCACTTTATGACCGACCTGAGCGCCTTTGCCGGTCAATTCGCAACGCCGAGACATGGCGAAAATCCTCTGTCATCCCCTTCAAGGCCAAGCCATACGGCACCGGCACGGGGGTTGAAATCACGTCCATTTTTCAGGAACCGCGGACGTATAGGGGCCTCGCCGCCGAGCGTCAAGGCATATGGGTGCCGGAGGCCGGAAAATGCAGTATTTTGGCGTTTTCGGCTACTTGGCAGCGGCACGGACCGCGAACATATAAACGGCGCAATCCCCCGCAGGTAATGATCGGATACGGTTCCCCCGAATTGTCCCAGAGCGGCGAGCAGGACCCTCACATCGTGACCGATCGCGCAACGACCTCCTTTTCCGCCAGAACGCGAGTAGCTTTTGGAGTCATGGCCGCAGGGATCACGGCAGCCGCGCTCTGGCCTGCCCCGCTTGCCGCTCAGGGCCGCCTCGAAGCCAAGTACGAGGTGTCGCTGGCGGGAATCGTGATCGGTAAGGGTGACTGGCTGATCGATATCAGCGACGACCAGTACACCTCGGCCGCGCGCGGCGGCACAACGGGCATGCTCAAGTGGGTGTCGGACGGCCGGGGCACCACCATTTCCCAGGGGCGGATCGTCAACGGGCAGCCGGTTCCGGTGATCTATCAAGCCTCCTACACCACCGACAAGAAGAACGAAGTCATCCGCATCGGGCTGGCCAATACCGGCGTGAAGGATTTCAGCATCGAGCCGCAGCCGCCGGTGGTGCCCGAGCGCGTGGCGGTGACGGAAGCGCATCTGCGCAATGCGGTGGATCCGTTGATGGGATCGATGGTGCGCGTTGCGGGCAACGGCGATCCGGTGAGTGCCGATGCCTGCCGCGGTGGCGTTTCTGTCTTCGATGGACGGCTGCGGTACGATCTCAAGCTCGACTTCAAACGCATCGAGATGGTGAGGAGCGAGAAGGGCTATCGCGGCCCGGTGGTGGTGTGCGCGGTCTATTTCACCCCGGTCGCCGGCTATATTCCGGGACGTCCGGTGGTCAAGCATCTCGAAGCGCAGCGTGACATGGAAGCGTGGTTCGCCCCCGTTGCCGGTACGCGCTTCGTTGTGCCCTACAAGCTCGCGATACCGACGCCGTTCGGCCCAGGCGTTCTGGAAGCCACGCAATTTGTCACCACAGCCACTCCCGCCAAGGCCGCCGCCAAGACGCAGTAAGGCGCCTGCCGGCGAGGTCGGGGCAGTCGCAGAATCAGGATGAATCCGGTTGACTCATGCAGTTCGCGCGATAACCGCGCCGCTTACGCAATCGCGCGCGCGTATGCGCGGAAACCGTCAGTGCAAGGCTTGATGTAGTGTCGCGGCCTCAACATATATGCGAGATGTTGCGCTCGCCGGCGGCAATGTGACGGGAGTCAGCGATTCGGGCGCGATTCGTTCTAGACTCGTTCACAAGCTTAAATTCCGACAATCGAGGCGTTGCATTGTGAGACAGATACCTGTGTCTCAGTTCGCGCCTGACAGCGGAAATCGGGTTTTGCCATTGATTGACGCGCGCGATACTGATCGAACGCTTGTCCTGGCGGGGTGTGGAATTAACGGTTCGCCGGGGCATACAGAAGGCGCTTGCGCCGCTTTGCTGGCCGGAATCGCCTGACCGATGCCTCTCTCCCCCATTTTCTCATCATCGGATCGTGCACCTGGAGCGGGTGTTACTGCCGTGCTGGGCCCGACCAACACCGGCAAGACCCATCTCGCCATCGAGCGGATGGTGGCGCATTCGTCCGGCATCATCGGTCTGCCGCTGCGCCTCCTCGCGCGCGAGGTCTACAACAAGATCGCCGCGCGCGTTGGCGAGAACCTCGTTGCACTCATCACCGGCGAAGAGAAGATCAAGCCGCCGCATGCGCGCTACTGGGTCTCGACCGTCGAGGCGATGCCGCGCGATCTCGACGTGTCGTTTCTCGCCGTCGACGAAATCCAGCTCGCCGCTGATCTCGAGCGCGGCCACGTCTTTACGGACCGAATCCTGAACCGGCGCGGCCGCGACGAAACGCTGCTGCTCGGCGCCGCGACCATGCGGCCGATCATCGAACGATTGTTGCCCGGCGTCAGCACGGTGACCCGGCCGCGCCTGTCGCAGCTTTCATTCATCGGTGACCGGAAAATCACGCGACAGCCGCGCCGCACGGCGATCGTCGCATTCTCCGCCGACGAAGTGTATGCGATCGCCGAGCTGATCAAGCGCCAGCATGGCGGCGCAGCCGTCGTGCTGGGATCGCTGTCGCCACGCACGCGCAACGCGCAGGTCGAGCTGTTTCAGTCGGGCGATGTCGATTACCTCGTCGCTACCGATGCGATCGGCATGGGGCTCAACCTCGACGTCAATCACGTCGCCTTCGCATCGGACCGCAAGTACGACGGCTATCAGTATCGGCGGCTGACCCCGTCCGAATTCGCGCAAATCGCGGGCCGCGCCGGGCGTGCCACCCGCGACGGCACTTTCGGCACCACCGGCCGCTGCGCGCCGTTCGACAACGAGCTCGTCAATGCGTTGCAGAACCATTCGTTCGACAGCGTGAAAACCTTGCAGTGGCGCAATTCCAACCTGGATTTCTCCTCGCTTGGCGCCTTGCAGGTCTCGCTCTCGCTGACGCCCCAGCATGAGGTGCTGACGCGCGCGCCGCTCGCCGAAGATGTGCGGGTGCTGGATCATGCGGCGCGCGATCCGGACGTGCGCGACATGGCGACGACGCCGGCGGCCGTCGAGCGGCTATGGGATGCCTGTCTCGTGCCGGACTACCGGCGGCTGGCGCCGTCTGCCCACGCGGAGCTTGTGACGACGCTGTACGGCTTCCTCATGCGCCGGGGCCGTATCCCGGACGACTGGTTTGCGGCTCAGGTGGCGCAAACCGACCGCACCGACGGCGATATCGACACGCTTTCGGCGCGGATTGCCCAAATCCGGACATGGACATTTGCGGCTAATCGTCCCGACTGGCTGGCGGATCCCGACCATTGGCAGGGCATTTCCCGCGAGGTCGAGAATAAATTGTCCGATGCGCTCCACGAAAAGCTCACAGAGCGTTTCGTTGATCGCAGGACCAGTGTATTGATGCGCCGCCTGCGGGAAAACGTGATGCTGAATACGGAAATCGGAAAGACCGGCGAAGTCGTCGTTGAGGGCCACACCATCGGGCGCCTCGATGGCTTCATGTTCACGCCAGATGCGGCGGAAGCCGGCTCCGACGCGAAAGCGCTCCAGGCAGCTGCGCAGCAGGCGCTGGCCGGTGAGATCGGCGCGCGCGCGGAACGTCTATCCAATGCGCCGGACGATCAGTTCGTGCTGGCGTCCGATGGCGTCGTGCGCTGGATGGGCGCCGCGGTCGCGCGGCTCACCGCCTCCGACAACGTGCTCGAACCGCGCTTGCGCATCCTGTCGGACGAACACCTGAGCGGCGCGCCGCGTGACGCCGTGCAGGCGCGGCTCGATCTCTGGCTGAAAACCCACATCACCAAGCTGCTCGGGCCGCTGTTCGAGCTCTCGAAGGCGGAAGACATCACCGGCATCGCGCGCGGCATCGCGTTTCAGCTCGTCGAGGCGCTCGGCGTGCTGGAGCGGCAGAAGATTGCCGCCGAGATGAAAGATCTCGATCAGCCCTCGCGCGCGACGCTGCGCAAGTATGGTGTTCGTTTCGGCGCCTATCACATCTATCTGCCGGGCCTGCTGAAGCCTGCGGGACGCAGCCTTGCGTCGCTGCTGTGGGCGCAGAAGCAGGACAACGTCGATCTCGGCGTGCTCTCGGGCGCGCAGCACCTCGCAGGTTCCGGCCGCACCTCGTTCCCGCTCGACAAGCAGCTCGATCGCGACGCCTATCGCGTGCTTGGCTATCGTCCGTGCGGCGAGCGCGCGGTGCGTGTCGATATTCTCGAGCGGCTGGCCGATCTCATCCGTCCCGCGCTGGCCTGGCGCGAAGGTTCGCCCGGACAGAAGCCGGCCGGCGCATTCGATGGCCGCGGCTTCGTGGTGACGCAGGCGATGACGTCGCTGACAGGTTCGGCTGGTGAGGATTTCGCCTCGATCCTGAAGGCGCTCGGTTATCGGATGGATCGCAAGCCGCCATTGCCACCCGCGCCTGCCATCGAGACGTCTGCTGTTGAGGCGTCTGCGGCCGAGCAGGCGGCGACACCGGAAGCAACCGATGCGCCGCAGACCGCGGACACCGAGTCCTATTCGCTCGACGGACATGAGCCGGAGGTGATTGCGTCGGACGCCGCGCCGCAGACGGCTCCGGACGTCGATACGGCTGCGGCTGACGCGACGCCGGATCAGCCGGCGGCAGAGGCCGCCGAGGCGCAGTCGTCCGTTGAAGTGCCGTCTGCGGAAGCGCCATCTGTTGAAGCAGCCTCTGAAAGCACGGCCGCACCCGATACCGCCGCGGCAGAACCCGCGGTTCCGGCCGAGCCGCAACCGATCGAGGTCTGGCGGCCGGGCGGGCGGTCTGACGATCGCCGCCCGCGTCATGATCGCAACCGGCAGCGCCATCAGCGTCCGCCACAAGCCGCAACAGCGGCTGCGGCAGGTGAGGGAGATGCAGCCGCGGCCGCCGACGGACAAGGCAGGCGCGAGCGTCGCGACGGTGACCGGCGCGACCGCAATCGCAACAACGATTTCCGCAAGCGCCGCGAAGAGCAGGCGAAAACCTCGGCTGATGCGGGCGGTGCATCGTCGGGCGATCGCGGCGAACGGCGTCCGTTCCGTAGCGACAAGCCGCAAGGACGCGGCAAGTTTCAGGGCAAGAAGCCGGAAGGGCGCCCGGGCAAGTGGTCGAGCGAAGCTCCGGCCGCGAAGCGGGATCGCCCGATCGACCCGAACTCGCCCTTCGCGAAGCTCGCGGCGCTGAAAGATCAGCTCGCGTCGAAGGATCGATAGCCTCAGAGCCGGCATTTGAGCGGACATTTTGACCGCCAGCGATTGGACAAGTGGCTGTGGCACGCACGGGTGGTCAGAACCCGCAGCAGCGCCGCGTCGCTGGTCGCAGCCGGCCACGTCCGGATCGGCGGCGTTCGTGAGAAAAGTCCGTCCCATGCCGTGAAAATCGGCGACATCCTCACCATATCCCTCGACAGCCGCATTCGCGTGATGAAGGTCACGGGTTTTGCCGAGCGGCGTGGAGACGCCCCGGCCGCGCGGCTGCTGTATGCCGATCTGGAGGAACTCCGGAGCGCGAAATCCGACTGACTGGCGTGCGTTGCATCCCTTGCAGCAGAGGGGTTCCTGCGCTACGCCAAACCGCTCGCGCCTTCCCGCCCGATGGACCCCCGGTTCAGCTTCAGAATGCGCGTCACGGATATGAAGGCGCTGTCCTGCGCGGCTGCATGAGCCGGCGGTAGGGCGGACCTTCACTGGATGAGCTGTTTCGGAGCCCTGGATGACTTACGTCGTCACTGATAACTGCATCAAGTGCAAGTACACCGACTGCGTGGAAGTTTGCCCCGTCGATTGCTTCTACGAGGGCGAAAACATGCTCATCATCAATCCGGATGAATGCATCGATTGCGGTGTCTGCGAGCCTGAATGCCCTGCGGATGCGATCAAGCCCGATACGGAGCCAGGGCTGGAGAAGTGGCTTGAGGTGAACGCCGAATACTCCAGAGGAGCCTGGCCGAACATCACCCAGAAAAAGGAAGAGCTGCCCGACGCCAAGGAGTTCGACGGCCAGGAGGGCAAGTTCGAGAAGTATTTCTCGCCGAAGCCTGGCGAAGGAGACTGATTCGCTGCGGCGTGTCTCCGGCGGATCGAACGGCCGCCGGAACGCCGGTCAAAACCGGCGCGTTTAACCCTAATTGACGAAGAACCCTGCTCCGCACGGTGGTTAGACCTGAGAAAGGTCATAAATCATTGATTTTTGCGGGAAATGTGCTATTATGGGCACACTCTAAAGAAAACTCGCCCCGCCGCGGCTGCGTTTTTTGGCCTCCGGGTTCCCGAGACAACATCGAACAGAGGCGTGGCGGTTCCGCGCGCAGGCCGTGTCAGACAAATCGCGTAAAAAGAGTACCTCGAAAACCTCGAAAAAGACGCCTGCGGCCTCCCGCAGTGCAGCAAAGAGCGCCTCTCGGAAGAGTTCGGGCGCGCGCTCTGGAGTTGCCAAAGCGTCGGCTGCGAAATCAGCGGCCAAGTCCTCCAAGAACAAAAGAAGTGTAATGGCCAAGTCCACTGCCCAGAAGACTGCAAAAACTGTGAAGGCCGCCGGTTCGAAGGCCCCTGCTTCGAAGGCGCCTGTTGCCAAGACCGCTCCCAAGGCGCCCGCCAAGGCTCCGGCGACGAAGCCGGCGGCGGCCAAGCCTGCCGCTGCCCGCGTCGAGGAGCCGAAGAAGCCGCTGACCCAGCGTCAGGGCTTCAAGACCAACGAATTCGTCGTGTACCCCGCGCATGGTGTCGGTCAGATTCTCGCCATCGAGGAACAGGAGATCGCCGGCGCGAAGCTCGAGCTGTTCGTCATCAACTTCATCAAGGACAAGATGACGCTCCGCGTGCCGACCTCGAAGATCGCCAATGTCGGGATGCGCAAGCTGTCCGACCCGGCTCTGGTGAAGAAGGCGCTCGAGACGCTGAAGGGCCGTGCACGCATCAAGCGCACCATGTGGTCGCGCCGGGCGCAGGAATACGAAGCAAAGATCAACTCTGGCGATATCGTTGCGATCGCCGAGGTGGTGCGCGACCTGTATCGCTCGGAGTCGCAGCCGGAGCAGTCCTACAGCGAACGCCAGCTTTACGAAGCAGCGCTCGATCGTCTGTCGCGCGAAATCGCGGTGGTGCAGCACGTCACCGAGACCGAAGCGGTCAAGGAGATCGAGGCGCAGCTCGCCAAGAGCCCGCGCCGTGGCGCCAAGGCCGAAGCGGATGCCGACGCCGATGCTGGTGACGATCTGGACGGCGACGATACCGACGGTGACGATGCCTCTGTAAAGGATGAGGCAGCCTGATTTCGATCGGCATAAGTCCAATGAAACAAAAGCCCGGCTCATCGAGCCGGGTTTTTTTGTTTGTTGGGCTGGCTGATCCGTGTTCAGGCCAGCGGCGTCAATCGATCACGATCTTGACGCGGTCGCGCACCTTCACGTTGCCTTTGACGTCGAGGCCGTTGAGGATGCGGAAGCGCTCGACCGGACGATCGATGCTCGCCATCCGGTTCGCGAGCGATTCCACGGTATCGCCCGGTTGCACGGTGATGACCTTGATGCGCAGCGGCCGCGCGGCCTGAACTTCAGCAAGCGTCAGCCGCCGGAACGAGTTCACGGCTTCGCGGAAGTTGCGGTCGGCCTCGACGGTGCGCTGGCGCGCGGCAAAAATGAAGCGATAGACCTCGGTGCCGACGCGCATCACGTAGACGCGGAACTGCCACTGATCGCCGCGTGCGGTCGAGGTCGCGGCCGGGAAGCCGCTGATCGTGATTTCTTCGGTCGTCGTCTTGTCGACGCTCTCCATCCAGCCCGAGTTCAGATAGTCGCTGAGCGACTGATCCGGGCCGACGCGCACCACATCGAAGCGCATCGCCTGCGAACCGCCCTCGCGGACGCCGATCACCGCCTGCGCGGTGTTTTCAAGCGCGAAACCGTCGGGCGCGGTGAAAGCGAAGCCGAGCTTCGGATGAATGAAGCGGCGGCCGCGGACGAAACCTTCGCTCGGATCTTCGCCGTAGACGATGTTGTCGATGGCGGCGAGATAGGTTTCGCGGTCGCGCTCGCGCGCTTCCGGCGACACATACTGCCGGGCGTTGGCTTGTGCGTTCTGCACGCGCTCGGGTGTTGCCGGATGCGACGAGAGGAAGTCCATCGATCGCGGATCGAGATTCGAGCGCGGCGCTTTCAGGGCCGCGTTGCGCTCCATCGAGGTCAGAAAACGCGCGGCGCCGTAGGGATCGAAGCCCGCTTTCGCCGAGATGCCGACGCCGATGCCGTCTGCTTCGAACTCCTGCGCGCGCGAGAAGCTTGCCAGCGTCAGTTTGCTTTTTGCCAAGGCCAGCGCGGTGAGCTCGGGATCGTTGCTCATCTCGTTCATGACGCGGGTCACCAGCGCCTGTTTGCGCGCCTCGTCTTCGCGGATCGCGGCGTGCTTCGCCAGCACGTGCGCCATCTCGTGCGAGAGCACGGACGACAGTTCGGACGTGTCGCTGGCGAGTGCGATCAGGCCGCGCGTGACGTAGAGTTGACCGCTCGGCAGCGCGAAGGCGTTGACCGCGCCGGAATTGAGGATGGTCACCTTGTAGGCGAGGTCCGGCCGTTCCGATGCGGCGACGAGGCGGTCGACCGTCTTCGAGATCAGGGCCTCGAGCTTCGGGTCGTCATAGGTCCCGCCGTAGGACGCGAGGATGCGTCCGTGTTCGCGTTCAGTCGCCGGTGTTTGCGCAAGAATGCGGGCCGGCTTGGCGGACGTTGCTGGAGCCGCAGCCGTCTGGAAGCGGGTCATGTCGCCGCAGCCGCCCATGACCAGCGCGAGCCCGGCCAGGCCAACCGCGACCCGCAGCCGCCGTCGTGCGCCAGTTCCGTTGTGTCCCGAAGCCAACGTGTGTCCCAAAGCCAAAGTCGCCACTCTGCCTGTCGCCTACCGGCGGTCCGGGGGACCGCCCTGCGAGCCGCTCCGGACGCGCCCACGCCCCGGTTCTGGCTCTGCCTCGCTTAGCATATCAACCTGTTCGACCTTAAGTACCTCGATCCGCGGACCACCTCGCTGCCCGATCCACCCGCGGGCGCGAATCTTCCGATTTTCGAGGGATTTGAGAGAAATTTTGGCGTCCTCGAACGCCGCAACCGCCGGTTTGGAGATAGTGAGGGCGAAATCCTGTGTCCAGCGGCGGCCGAAATTCACGTAAGTGATTGAACCGGCCTGCCTTACGGAAAGAACCTTGCCCTCCACCATTCCGAACTGCCCGATCGCGGCCAAAATATCGCCGGGTCTTTCAGCGTTTTTTAAGGCAGCCCCGCTGGCCCAAATGCCGCGCCAGGCTTGCCGGGCCGCATTTTCGGCCGTCCGAAGTTGCGGCAAACATGTGGCATCGATCGACGGCGACATCATCGCCGCGCCTTGCTCAAGCAGCGCGACCTGAACCGGCGTGTCCGAGCCGACGCGGTAGACGAGCGCGCTCTGCCGTCCGTAACGATCCGGCGCATCGCTGTTGCCGTGAAGCGTGACAGACGCGCCGTCGAGCAAAGCGCTGAGTGCATCCGCCGCGCGACGGCGCTCCGATGCCGAGGTGAGCAGTTCGATTCCCGCGAGCCGTACCTCGCGTCCGTCGTCAAGGCGCAGCGTGCGTCCATCGAGGATCGCACTCACGCGCCCTTCACCTTGCGCGGGAAGGTTGCAGCCAAGCGCCGGTGAGCAGCAGAGCAATGCAGCCGCGAGCGTAACGATGCAGCCCGCACAGCCGGTGAATTCCGACAGGCGAAACCGAAACGTCGTGCGATCGCGCATCCGATTTCCATTTCACGGAAATGACCGGCCAATGCTGCGCGTCGCGCGTGCGAAATGCGAGTGCAAGAAATCGTACTCGCCGCGAAGCAGCGCATGCGCGGCGGTAGGAACTTGCCGCTTCATGGCCCTTGCGCCATGATCCCGGCCCAACGAAACGCCGCGCAACGATCGCGGCCATAACAAAGGAGAAACCGTTGAAGAAAATTCTCTCGCACCTTCTCGCCTCGACGCTTGTGCTCGCGGCCGGTGCGGCATCCGCGCAAAGCAATCCGCCGCTGAAGCTCGGCGCCATCCTCGACATGTCGGGCCTTTATGCCGACATCACCGGCGAGGGCAGTGCGACGGCGGCCCGCATGGCGGTCGAGGATTTCGGCGGCAGCGTGCTCGGCCGCAAGGTCGAGATCATCGCGGCGGATCATCTCAACAAGGCCGATCTCTCCGCCAGCATCGCGCGCGACATGCTCGACAATCAGGGCGTCGAGGCGATCATCGACGTGGCGGCATCCGCAACCGCACTCGCGGCCGGTGAGATCGCCAAGGCGCGCAACAAGATCATCATCTTCAACGGTCCGGGCTCGATCCGGCTGTCGAACGAGGCATGCGGGCCCTACACCATGCACTACGTGTTCGACACGTATGGGCAGGCCAACTCGACCGGCCTCGCGACTGTGAAGACGGGGCTCGACTCATGGTTCTTCCTCACGGCCGACTATGCGTTCGGTCAGGATCTCGAAAAGGACACCACGAGCGTTATTCAGAAGCAGGGCGGCAAGGTCGCAGGTGCCGTCAAGCATCCGCTGAACACGTCCGACTTCTCGTCGTTCCTGCTTCAGGCACAGAGCTCGAAGGCGAAGGTGATCGGTCTCGCCAATGCCGGTGGCGACACCATCAACGCCATCAAGCAAGCTGCCGAGTTCGGCCTGACCAAGAGCGGCCAGAAGGTGTCGCCGCTGCTTGCATTCATCACCGATATCGACAGCATCGGGCTGGAAACGGCGCAGGGCATGGTGCTGGCGGAAGCCTGGTACTGGGACCTGAACGACGAGACGCGCGCGTTCTCGAAGCGGTTCCAGGAGAAGATCAAGCGCGTGCCGACGTCGGCGCAGGCCGGCATCTATTCGTCGGTCACGCATTATCTGAAGGCCGTGCAGAAGGCCGGCTCGACCGATGCCGCGGCTGTCGTGAAGATCATGAAGGAAACGCCGATCAACGACATGTTCGCCAAGAACGGCAAGATCCGTGAGGACGGCCGCATGGTGCACGATATGTACCTGTTCGAGGTGAAGAAGCCGTCGGAGTCGAAGGGGCGCTGGGACAACTACAAGCTGCTCACGACGATCTCCGGCGACGAGGCATTCCAGCCGCTGTCAGCCTCGCGCTGTCCGCTGGTGAAGAAGTAGGGCAGAAGCATGATCCCGAAAGGTGGATACCGGTTTTCGGATCAGATCATGCTCATCTAACAATGTGCGGCGGCGTGTGAACGCCGCCGCTTCACCATTCCCGCGGGCGATGCTCGCGTTTCAAATCAGCAAACAAGGTCAGGTTCATGAGCGACATCGTCTTGCAGCATCTCGACCGCGGTCTTCTCACCATCACCATGAACCGTCCCGATCGCCGCAACGCACTCAATCCAGACATGACGCGCGGGCTTGTCGAGGCGGCACGCCGTGCAGCCGAGGACAGCGACGTCCGTGCCGTGTTGCTGAAAGGCGCCGGCGGCACATTCTGCGTCGGCGGTGACGTCAAGGCGATGGCGGTGGCGACGCCGCGTCCGCTGGAAGAGCGGGTCACGACGCTGCGCAAGGGCATGGAGGTTTCGCGTATCCTGCATCAGATGCAGAAGCCGGTGGTCGCGCAGGTCGATGGCGCGGCAGCCGGTGCGGGCCTCTCGATCGCGTTGTCCTGCGATCTGCGGATCGCCAGCGAAAGCGCGAAGATCACGACGGCGTTCGCCAAGGTCGGCTTCTCGGGCGATTACGGCGGCACGTTCTTCCTGACGCAGATGCTCGGCAGCGCCAAGGCGCGCGAGCTTTACCTGATGTCGCCGGTGCTGACCGCGAAGGAGGCGCTCGATCTCGGCATGGTCACCAAGGTCGTTCCCGATGCAGAGATCGACAAGGCTGCGCACGAGGTGGCGATGTCGCTGGCGCAGGGGCCCTCGGTGACGCTCGGCTATATCAAGCGCAACATCAACAACGCGGAGACGCTGACGCTCTCGCTCGAGGCTTGCTTCGATGCGGAAGCGATGCACCACTCGCGCTGCGGCGAGACGACGGACCACAAGGAAGCCTCGAAGGCGTTCGTCGAGAAGCGCAAGCCGACATTCGTCGGGCATTAGATCTGCGTCGGCGGCCGATTCGTCGGAACAGATGTGCCGCCGCCCCGCCTCATCCTGAGGAGCAATCCGCAGGGTTGCGTCTCGAAGGACGAGGCGGCCTCATGGTTCGATACGCTGCTGCGCGGCTCCTCACCATGAGGAGTTGAGTTTGGGCTGAAGTTCGGAAAGGATCGGATCGATGGTGCTCCCCACACGGCTTCGTCAGGTCTGCCTCGTCGTGGCAAACATCGAGCCGGCGGCGACCGATATTCCATCCGTGATGGGATTGAATATCTGCTACCGCGATCCGAACGTCGGGCGTTTCGGTCTGGAGAACATTCTGATCCCTGTCGGCGATGTGCTGCTCGAGGTCGTTGCGCCGATCAGGGAGGGCACAGCCGCCGGACGCTTCGTCGAGAAGACGCAAGGGCGCGGCGGCTACATGGCGATCCTCTCGTGCGAGGATCCGCGCGAGCGCGGCAAGAACGCGGAGGCCATGGGCGTGCGCACGGCGCATCTGATCGACCGCCATCCTTATCTCGGCGTGCAGTTGCATCCGCGCGACTGCCGGGGTGCGTTCATCGAATTCAATCACACCGCCAATAGCGACAACCTGCTCGGCCCTTATCCGCCGGCAGGGCCGGATTGGCACAAGGCGATCAGGAAAGACGTGACGCAGGCTCTCACGGCCATCACCATGGAAAGCCCTGATCCGGCGGGCCTTGCCGCGCACTGGAGCAAGATCATCGGCTATCCGGCGACGAACGGTGCGGTGCCGGAAGTGCGCTTGCCGAATGCGACGATCCGCTTCATCAAGGGTTCTGCCGATCTGATGAGCGGGCTGACCTTCAAGGTCACCGATCCGGATGCGGTCCTCAGCCGTGCGAAGGCGAAGGGGCTGCCGGTGAAAGGCAACGTGTTCGCGCTGAGCGGTGTCGACTTTGAAGTGACGGCGTAAACCCAAGTCGTCATGCCCGCGCTTGTCGCGGGCATCCGCGCCTTCAGCGCCAGAACAACAGGACGTGGATGGCCGGGACAAGCCCGGCCATGACGGAAAATGAAGAGACTTCCGATGGACGCCGTTCCGACCGCAACTCTGCATCCGCTCGACACGTTCTTCTCGCCGAAGAGCATTGCCATCATCGGCGCGTCGCGTGAGCCGCACAAGATTCCCGGCCTGCTGCTGGCGTTCCTGCGCAAGAACGAATTTCCCGGCGCGATCTACCCGGTCAATCCGAACTACGGCGATATCAACGGACTGGCCTGCTACCCGAACGTCGCCGCGATCGGCCGGCCGATCGATCTCGCGATTATCATCATCCCGGCGAAGTTCGTGACCGGCGCGCTGGAAGAATGTGCCGCGGTCGGCGTGAAGAACGCGATCATCGTCTCCTCCGGCTTTGCGGAGGAGGGCGGCGAAGCGAGCGGCATGCAGGACGAGATCGCGCGCATCGCCAAGCGTACCGGCATGCGCATCTCGGGGCCCAATGCGGAGGGATTCTATAACGAGCCGGCGAAGATCGCCGCGACGTTCAGTCCGACCGTCGACGTGCGGCCGGATGCGCCGCGCCTAATCGCCAGCCGCCGCCGGATCGGCATTGTCGCGCAAAGCGGGGGCATCGGCTTTGCGATCTACAACCGCGCCCGCGCGCTCGGCGTGGCGCTGAGCTGCGTGATCTCGACTGGCAACGAGGCCGACCTCGGTGCCGGCGAATTCCTCGACTACATGGTGCGTGACCCGAACACGGATGTGATTCTGCTGTTCATCGAGGGTATCCGCGACACCGACACGTTTCTTGCCGCAGCCCAGCGTGCGGCGGAAATCGGTAAACCCATCATCGTCACCAAGGTCGGCCGCTCGGGTGCCGGCGAGCGTGCGGCGGCATCGCACACCGCGAGCATGGCCGGCTGGAGCGCGGCCTACGATGCCGTGTTCGCGAAGTATGGCTTCATCGTCTCGAACGACCTGGATGAGGCCGTTGCGATCGCCGCGGTGCTGACGACATCGCCCTTGCCCCGGGGCGATCGCGTCGCGGTCGTCACCGTCTCGGGCGGCGCCGGCATCTGGGGCGCGGACACCGTCGCACTCAACGGCATGAACGTGCCGGAATTATCGAGGGGGGTGCAACAGGCGATCCGCGGCATGATCCCGTCCTACGGCTCGCCACGCAATCCGGTCGATATCACGGCGCAGGCCGTACACTCCGGCGGCTTGCAGAAAACGATGGAGCTTCTGGAGAAGTCCGGCGAAGTCGACGCGGTTCTCGTCATCATCTCGATGGCGAGCGAGACGCGCATGCCGTTCAAGACGGAAGAACTGAAGCCCCTGATCGACCGGCAGGCCAAGCCGTTTGTCTTCTGGTCCTACACGCTGCCGTCGAATTTCGCGCGCACGGGTCTGGCGCAGTCGGGCGTCGTCATCCTGTCGAACCTGACGCATGTGGGTGCGGCGCTTCAGGCGCTCGGCAAGCACGCGACGTTCAAATTGTCTTCACCCGCTGCAAGGGCGAAAGCCGCCAATCTCTCAAAGCACATCGGCGGCGCGAAGACGTTGTCGGAATATGACAGCAAGTCGCTGTTGCGCGCGGCTGGCATCGCCGTGCCGGAGGAAATTCTCGTCACCGATCGCAACGCACTCGATGCGGCCATCGCCAAGACCGGCTTCCCGCTGGTGATGAAGGTTCAATCAGCCGATATCCCGCACAAGAGCGAAGTGGGCGGCGTCAGGATCGGCATCGGCAATCGGGATGAGGCGTTCGCCGCCTACGATTCGATCCTCGCTGGCGCAAAGCGGCATCGCCCGAGCGCAACAATACAGGGCGTGCTGGTCAGTCCGATGGCAAAGAAGGGCGTCGAGATGATCGTCGGCACCATGACCGACGCGACATTCGGTCCGATGATCATGGCGGGGCTCGGCGGCGTCACCACCGAGCTGTTCAAGGATGTGGTTTACCGGCCTGCGCCGGTGAGCGAGTCTGAAGCGGCGGCCATGCTCAACGAACTGAAAGCATCGGCTTTGCTGAAGGGTTTTCGCGGCGCGCCGAGGGCGGATGTCGCCATGCTGACGCGGCTGATGGCGAAGCTGTCGCAGGTGGCGGCGGCGAATGCCGCGCACATTGCCGAGATCGAGATCAATCCGGTGCTGGTGCATCCGGCGGGTGAGGGCGTGACGATCGTCGACGCGCTGGTGGTGCCGAAGTAGATTTTCGTCATGCCCGGGCTTGACCCGGGCATCCATCTTTCAGTTTTCGTTTGCTGCTTTTCTCAAGATGGGTCACCGGGTCAAGCCCGGTGATGACGAACAGAGGGACGGCGACGCCGTTAGCGCCCCTTGAAGTTCGCAACGCGGCGCTCTTCCGTCGCCTTGACGCCTTCCTTGAAGTCCTCGGTCGAGCGGAGCCAGGTCTGCTCCTTCAATTCGTGCTCGGTCGCCTTGGTGATGCGGTCGGCGAGGCCGGCGCGCATGGTCGCGCGAGTCGAGAGCAATCCGAGCGGCGAGCACTCGGCGATTTCCTCGGCGAGCTTGATCGCCTCGGCGCGCACCTGATCCTGCGGCACCAGCACGTTGGCGAGCCCCATCTTGTAGGCATCCTCGCCGGTGACGCGGCGGCTGGTGTAGAACATCAGCTCGGCGTTGTTCTTGCCGATCAGTTCCGGCAGCGCGACGGTGAGACCGAAGCCCGGATGGAATCCCAGCCTGGTGAAGTTCGCGGCAAAGCGCGCTTCCGGACAGGCGACACGGAAGTCCGCCGACACGGCGAGCCCGAGGCCGCCGCCGATGGCTGCGCCGTGCACGGCGGCGACGATCGGCTTCTTGGCGCGATAGATGCGCACCGCTTCCATGTAAAGATGGCTGATCGAGCCGAGGTTGTCGGCGGGATCGCCCTTCTTGTCGCCGCTGGCGACCGTCTCCTTGCGGTTCGGGTCCTTGAAGTCGGCGCCAGCGCAGAACGCCTTGCCCTGCGCGCACAGGACGCTGGCGCGAATCTCGACGTTGGCATCGAACTCATCGAGTGCGTTGGCGATCTGCTGGATCAGGAGCGCATCGAAGAAATTCAGCGGCGGCTTGCGGATTTCGATGATGCCGATGTGGCCCTTGGTCTCGACGCCGATATCCTTGTAGGTGGCCATGATGTTTCCTTGAATGGCGGTACGGTGCAACTTTCTCGATGTCATGCCCGGCCTTGTGCCGGGCATCCACGTCTTTGGTTCAGTAAGACCCAGCCATGACGGGATATTTGGTCAGCGCAGCCCGAGGCCGCGCGCGATGATGCCGCGCAGGACTTCGGTGGTGCCGCCCTGGATGGTGAGTTTCGGCGCGATCTTGGTGGCGAACGCAAGCTGTCCGCTGAGCGCCGGATGATTGGTCGATTCCGGATCGACGAATGCCGCGAGATCGCGCACCCGCTGCGGCAGCGCCTGCTCCCACAAGGTGCCGATGTCCTTGACGATCGCCGCCTCCACCACCGGCTCCTTGCCGGCGGAGAGCATGCCCGCGACCGACACCGACATGCGGCGCATGGTGTGCAGCTGCGCGACGAGGCGGCCGATGCCCTCAGACGCGCGCGTATCCGGGTTCGGGCCGATCGAGCGCACGAGTTCGGTCAGCACGTAATACGTTTCGAGAAAACGTTCGGGCCCCGAGCGCTCATAGGCGAGCTCACTCGTCGCCTGCTTCCACGCGCCGTCGATTTCGCCGAGCACGTGATCGTCCGGCATGAAGGCGTTCTCGAAGACGACTTCGTTGAATTCCTTCTGGCCGCTCATCTGGTTGATCGGGTTGACCTTGATGCCCGGCGTCTTCATGTCGACGAGGAACTGCGTCAGCCCGTGCCGGCGGTTTTCCTTCGTCGGCGGAGAGGTGCGAAATACGGCGATCATGTAGTCGGCGATGTGCGCCGATGTGGTCCAGATCTTGGTGCCGTTGATGAGATAGCCGCCGTCGGTCTTGGTGGCTTTCGTCTTGGCCGCGAACAGGTCCGAGCCCGAACCCGGTTCGCTCATGCCGATGGAGAAACAGACCTCGCCGCGGCAGATGCGCGGCAGGATGTCCATCTTGATGCGCTCGGGTGCGTACTTCAGCAGCACCGGGCCGCTCTGGCGATCGGCGACGAAGAAGCGCCGGGTCGGCGCATTGGCGACGCGCATTTCCTCGGTGACGACGTAGCGCTCGAGATACGTGCGCTCGTGGCCGCCGTATTTCTTCGGCCAGGTGATGCCGAGCCAGCCGCGCTCGCCGACGCGCCGGGCGAATTCGCGGTTGTCGTTCTCCTCGCTGTGCGGGTGATGCGGGTCGAAGGTGCCGCGCGAAATTTCCTCGGCGAGAAACGCGCGCACTTCCTTGCGCAGCTCCTCGCACTCGGGCGGCAGGCGGATCGGATCGAAACGAAGGGCTGCGGTCATGATCTTCTTCCTTCGGTTTCAGCGCGAGGCGACCAGCGGCCACAGATCGTCGGCGCCGCGGGCGCAGACCATCTTGCCGAGCTCGACCGCCCAGTGGCTTTCGTTGCCGAAGTCGTCGCGCCAGGCGAGCGCGCGCAATGTCAGCCGATGCAGCACGTGCTCGGAGGTGAAGCCAATCGCGCCGTGCACCTGATGGGCGATGGCGGTGCCGCGCTCGGCGGCTTCCGCGCAGCGGATCTTCGCCGCCGTCGCTTCCAGCATCACGGCGTCGTCGAAGCTTGTCGCGTTGGCTATGGCATCGGCAGCTGATGTGGCAGCTGCGAGCGCGGCGGCGGTCTCGGAGGCGAGGCGGGCGAGGTTGTGCTGCACGGCCTGGAACTTCGAGATCGGCTTCTCGAATGCCACGCGCTCGTTCGAGTAGCGCACGGTAATGTCGAGCATCGACTCCAGCGCGCCGGCGATCTGCAGGCTGCGCACCACGCAACCCATCAGCATCAGTGCGGTCTGGTCGATATCTTTGGCCGGCTTCAGATCGAGCGGTTTGGCGTTGGTGAACGTTACCGTATCGCTCGCTTCGTTGGCGAGGTTGAGGCCCGATATGATCGTGCAGGCCGATACATCGACCAGTGCGATCGACGGGCCTTTGACGCCGATCGCGAACACGGCGATATGCTTCGCATCCTTTGCGAACGGTACGCCGCGCGCGCGGCCTGTCAGCGTGCCGTCGGCATTGACGGTGATGCGATCGCGCGGACTCGCCGGCGCCACCGTCATCGCGCCGTCCGGCGAGGAGATGCCGCCCTTCGCCAGCAGCCAGCCGGCGAGCATGGTTTCGGCGAGCGGAACCGCGATGGCGAAGCGGCCGGCGGCGTTGAGCACGCCGAAGCCGTCAGCAAGGCTTGCGCCCGAGCCGCCCTGCTCTTCGGGCACCCACGCAAGGGGAAGGCCGGCTGCGGTCAGCGCGTTCCAGAGCGGCGCTTTCCAGTTGCCGTTGCCGGTGCGGATGATCTCCTGCGAGTCCGCGAGGTCGGCGAAAATGCTTTCGGCCGTCTGGACGACGATGTTGTCACTCTCCGCCACGCTCACTCCCTGTCTTGCCGGGCATGTGTGGTCCGCTGCGAGAGCGGACAAAAATGCTTCTGTTTGGTTGGCGGCATGATGGTGAAAAGGCAAGAGGGTGACAAGCGCGTGGGCCTGCATTCCCGCATGTGCGATGTGCGAAAATTTTTGTTTCGCTGGGTGAAACGTTGGAGCGCGCGAACTATACTCGCGTGCCGCCTCCGGTGTTGCAGCGCCGGTGGTCTCGCCCAAATCTGTTTTACCCGGTCTGTCTCGTCTCTCGCCGCACGGCCCACAAACAAGGAAGCATCAATGGAAGGCTTGAATGTCATCGTCACCGGTTCGGCTTCGGGCCTCGGCGCCGCCACCGCGGAATTGCTTGCGGCCAACGGCGCGCGCATCGTGATCAACTATTCTTCGAGCAAGAAGGAAGCCGAGCAAACGGCGGATACGTGCCGCGCGAAAGGTGCCGAGATCGTCGTCGTGCAGGGCGATGTGTCGAAGGATGAGGACTGCAAGAAGATCGTTGCCGCAGCAGCGCCATGGGGCGAGCTGCATGCGCTGGTCAACAATGCCGGCGTCACCAAGCACGTGCCGCACGGCAACCTTGACGGACTGTCCGCCGAAGACTTCCAGTGGATCTATGCCATCAACACCATCGGCCCGTTCCAGATGACGCGGGCGGCACGCGCGCTGCTGGAGGCCGGGGCGAAGAAAGCGGGCCGCGCGTCGTCGGTGGTGAGCATTTCGTCGGTCGCGGGTATCCGCGGCATGGGCTCGTCGATCGCGTATGCGGCAAGCAAAGGCGCGCTCAACACCATGACGCAATCGCTGGCGCGGGCGCTGGCGCCGCTCATTCGGGTCAACGCCGTGTGCCCGGGCTACATCGATACGCCATGGTTCGAGAAAGGCGTCGGGGCCGACAAGCAGAAGCAGCTGCGCGATCAGGTGAAGGAGCGCGTTGCGTTGAAACTCGCGTCAGAGGCGAAGGATATCGCCGAGCTCGTGGCTTTTCTTGCGCGCCCGCAGTCAGGCCACATGACCGGTGAGTATGTCCGTATGGACGCGGGTATGCATCTGGCGGTGTGAGTGCTGATTTCCCTCCCCCGCGAAGCGTGGGGAGGGTGGCGCGAATGAGTGCAGCAAATGGAGCGCCGTGTGGGGGTATTTTGCGGGTGAACCCCCACCCCGGTTCGCTGTGCTCACCGACCCTCCCCACAAGGGGGAGGGATGAAGCGACTACAGCCGGTTGCCGGGATCGGAAATCCGGCCGCTTGCGACCAGCCGGTTCCAGATGAACAGCACGACGAGCGCGCCGATCGTGGCCGTAACGAAGCCCGCACCCTGATCGGGGCGATACCAGCCGAGCATCTGGCCGACGAAGGTTGCGAGGAACGCGCCGGCGATACCGAGTACGGTCGTCAGCAGGAAGCCTTTCGGATCGTTCGGGCCCGGCGAGATCAGCCGCGCGATGATTCCGGCGACGAAGCCGACGATGATGATCCAGAGCATATTAGTGTCCTTTCAGCCGCGGTGAACGCGATTACAGCCAGCGCGACGCTTCGCTCTCGGTCGGCAAGCGGCCCTCAGGCGTGAGCTGATCGACGACATCGGGGAGATACTGGCTGAGGCCCTGCAGCAACTCATTGCGTGACAAGCCGGTTTGATCGAGCAGCGTGCTGATCTGGTCGGCGCCGAGCGCGTTGGCGAGATCGTTCGGATCGATCTGCTTGTTCGGTCCCTTGCCGACCCAGGAATCGGCGACGTCGCCCTGACCCGTGTCCTGAAGCTGCTTCATCAAATCGCCGAGCCCGCCGCTCAGGATCGAACCGGCCGCGCCGCCGAGGACGAGACCACCGAGGCCGCCCTTGAGCAGATCGCTCAAACCACCACCGCTGCCGCCACCGCCCTTGAGGAGGTCGCCAAGACCTCCAGGAAGTCCACCCGGCAGGCCCGCGTTGACGGTGCCTCCCGGCGGCAACTGCGGAGGAGCGCCAGCGGGCTTCGGTTGCGGTTGTCCGCTGCGCAGGTGACCGAGCGCCTTGTAGGCCAGCAGGGCGAGGATCGCCATCGTCATCGGCGACATACCGCCCTTGCCGGGCCGCGTCTCGCCGCGCGGTCCGTTCTGCATCCCGTTGAGAATGTCCATCAAGCCCATAGGTATCTCCTCTCGCACGCCCCGCGGGACCGAGAATAGGGAGGGCTCATGACGGTTACAAGGCACCATCGCCGCTGCGAGAGGCGCGTGCTATTCAACCGCAGGCAGCGAGGGCCGGACAAATGACCGACAAGCCGATCGTGATTGCGGGCGCGGGTGCAGTTGGCTGTTTCGTCGGTGGCATGCTGGCGCGTGAGGGCCGTCCGGTCAGGCTGCTCGTGCGTCCGCGTGTCGCCGCCGAGATCGAGGCGAGTGGATTGCGGGTATCGAGCTTCGAAGGTCTCGATGAACGGATCGAGGCAAGCAAGCTGGGTTTGTCGCAAAATCCGAACGTGTTTGAGAGTGCCGCCATCGTGCTGGTCACGGTCAAGAGCGGGGACACGCCCGAGGTCGCAGAATTGATGGCGCGGCACATGCCGGCCGATGCTGTTGTCGTCAGCTTGCAGAACGGCGTCGGCAACGCCGCTGTCTTGCGTGAGCGGCTGCCCGGGCGCGCCGTCCTCGCCGGCATGGTACCGTTCAACGTGCTGGCATTAGGAGACGGGCGTTATCACCGCGCCACATCCGGCGACATTCTGATCGATGCGGACCGGGCCGATACGGCTGCGAAACTCTCGGTGCCGGGGCTTGGCGTGCGCGCGCATCCCGACATGGCGGGTGTTCAGTGGGGCAAGCTGCTGCTCAATCTCAACAACGCCATGAACGCGCTGTCCAACCTGCCGCTGCGCGATCAGCTGGCGCAGCACGGCTGGCGAACACTCTGGGCCGACCAGATGGCGGAAGCTCTCCAGGTGATGCGTATTGCGGGTATCAAACCGATCGCAGCCACGCCGTTGCCTGCGTCGTGGTCGCCGTCGATCCTGCGATTGCCCGATGCGCTGTTCCAGCTGGTTGCGCGGAGGATGGTGAAGGTCGATCCGAAGGCGCGCTCGTCGATGTGGCAGGATCTGCAGCGCGGACGGCGAACGGAGATCGACTATCTGCAAGGGGCGATCATCGCCCTGGCTGTGAAGCACGGCGTTGCCGCGCCGCTCTCCGGCCGTATCCTTTCGCTGATCAAGGATGCCGAGGCGGCCGGCAAGGGTACGCCCGGTCTGACGCCGGAACAGATTCGCGGCTGATCTCAGGACCGGGATTGTAGCTCTTCCGCGATCGCGCCAAGCACGTCGTTCGCCGTATCGGTCCACGAGGCGAGGCGGAAGCGGCTGGCGATGCCGGCTTTCGCTTGCGCGAGCGCCGCGTCATCGTCGAGCAGATGCTCGATCGCGCGTCGCCATGCGACCGCATCGCGCGGATCGAGGTGCGTGGCGATGCCCTGGCTCGCTTCCGGGATCGAGGTCGCATTCGAGGCGATGCACGGCTTGCCGAAGACGAAGCTCTCGACCACCGGCAGGCCGAACCCTTCGCTGAACGAAGGAAACAGCGTGAAGCGGCAGTTGCGGTAGAGCCATTGCAGTTTGGCGTCGTCGACATCGCTGAGAAAGCGGACCACGCCGGCCGCGGCCGGATCGGCCTTGACGGCGGCGACCAGCGGCTGGCCGTCGCTGCCGATACGCCCCGCAATGACGAGCGGGATCGGTGGCGTTCGGCACTCGCGTGCCAGCCCAGACCAGATGCCCGTGAGCAGCTTGTGGTTCTTGCGGCCGGTGACGTCGCCGACCGTCAGCACGAATTGCCCCGGCTGCAAACCGGCTACCCCCTCGGTCGCGGGCGCATCCGCGATCCGATGACCGAGCCGGATCGTCCGCACCGGCGGCAGCGGGAGACCGCGCGCTGCGGCATGCTTGCGCAACTCGCCCTCGCTGTAATGCGAGATCGGCAGGATCAGCGATGCTTCGCGCATGACGAAGTTGCTGCCCGGAATATCGATCGCATCCGGATCGTTCGCGCGCGGGTCATCGGCCGCAAGCGTGTCCAGCAGATCGTAGAACAGGAATGCGAGTCTGACGTTGAGGTTCCGCCGCAGCGACATCAGGAAGCCGAAGTCCTGCCGCTGCAACTCTCCCGGCAGCAACAGGATCGTCCCCGCATCGAACATGCCGGTCGCGGCGGTTGGCTTGCCGATCAGCGCCTTGCTGCGGGCGCGGCGGATCGGATCGCGGACGCTCTTGCGAAACCAGACCTCGAAGGCGTGAAGTTGCGCGATCAGCGGAAGCCGGCGTGTCGAAATCCGAGCGGCGCGCTTGGGGTCGGCGACCGCGATGGTGGTGACGGCGGCAAGCGCATCCGCCGCCGAGAGCGGGATGAACTGGCGGCCGCGTTTGTCGAAACGGCAGAAGGAGACGTCGTCGCGCCCGAGCCTGCAAATCGCCTCGACGAGCTTGCGTTCGACCCGCGTCGTTCCATGCGGGATTGCGCTGCGTTCCTCGAACGCGGTGGTCAGATCAACAAGGATGCGGGTCGCCGGCATGAATGGTCTGCGTGATCGGAAGAACTATCGTGCGCAGTCAGCGCGGCTGCTTGTCAGCTTCAGCATCTTCTCGCCGCTGCTCGAACGCAGGATACACATCTCGACTTCCTTGCCGGGCGGAACGGGCTTGACGCAGGTGATCTCCGGATTGTCGTCGTACTTCGCCGTCGAAAACTTGCAGTTCACGAGGCATGACGCCTCACGATCGAGGGTGTTGGTGACATAAATACTGGCGGTGAGTCCATTGGGCGCCAGCGTGCAACTGTACGGGACCGGCTCCGCCAGCGCCGGGAGGGCGGGCAGAAGCCCCGCAGCGGCCAGAATGAGCGGTCCCGGCCGGCGCTGCCTGCCACCAATGGATGCAAAAATAGATCGGCGCATACTGGAGCAATATCACGCGCCGCCGCGGACAGCGAATAGGTCCGCGGCATGACGGCGATAGCTGCGCCGCGCAGGACGCGATGCTACCAGCCGATCGCGCGCGGCAGCCACGTCGATATTCCCGGGTAAAGGTAAATGAGGACCAGCGCGGTCAATTGCAGGCCGATGAACGGCACCACGCCCTTGTAGATCGCGATGGTCGGGACTTCGGGAGGCGCGACCCCGCGCAAATAGAACAGGGCCCAGCCGAACGGGGGCGTCAGGAACGACGTTTGCAGGTTCATCGCGATCAGCGTCGCCACCCAGACGAGATCGACGTTCATGTTCAGCAGCAGAGGCAGGAACAGCGGCACGACGATGTAGCTGATTTCGATCCACTCGATGAAGAAGCCGAGAACGAAGATCAGCACCATCATGAAGATGAGCACGCCGTTGGCGCCGCCGGGCACGACATTGAACAGGTCGTTGACGAGCTGTTCGCCGTGCAGGCCGCGGAAGGCGAGCGCGAACACTTGCGCGCAGATCAGGATGAACATCATCCCTGCGGTGATCTTGGTGGTCGCCAGCGTGGTTTCGCGCAGCACCGAGAAGTTGAACCGGCCGGCAATAATCACGACCAGGATCGAACCGAGCGCGCCCATCGATGCGGCCTCGGTCGGCGCGGCGATGCCGCCGATGATGGAGCCGAGCACGGCCAGCACGAGCGAGATCGGCGGCAGGCCGATCCGCAGGGCGCCAAGCCACAAATCGCGGCGGCTCATTG
>JBMOOJ010000020.1:0-3396 GCA_049323835.1 Pseudomonadota bacterium
CGAAGAAAGGTATTGGACGTCATTCTGAGGTGCGAGCGAAGCGAGCTTCGAAGGGATGACAGGATCATTTGGGAGATATCATTTATGAACAAGATCGATCTTGCCGGCCGTTGTGCCGTCGTTACCGGCGGCGCCCAGGGCTTTGGCCGCGCCGTTACCGAGCGGTTCGTCGCCTCTGGCGCGAAAGTCGCGATCTGGGATTTCGACGACGCGCTCGCGAGCAAGACCGCCAAGGACATCGGCAGCGCGGTGAGCGTGGTGAAGGTCGACGTGTCCGATCCGGCCGGTGTCGATGCAGCCCGCGACGCGACGCTGAAGACGCTCGGCAAGATCGATATTCTTGTCAACAACGCGGGCATTGCCGGCGCCAACGCCACCGTGTGGGACACCAAGGTCGACGAGTGGCGCAAGGTGATGCGCATCAATCTCGACGGCCCGTTCATCTGCTGCAAGTCCGTCGTGCCGTCGATGATGAAGCAGAACTACGGCCGTATCATCAACATCGCCTCGATCGCCGGCAAGGAAGGAAATCCGAACGCCGCGCATTACTCGGCATCGAAAGCCGGACTGATCGCGCTGACCAAGTCGCTCGGCAAGGAGCTCGCCAACACCGGCATCGCGGTGAATTGCGTGACGCCGGCGGCGGCAAAGACCGCGATCTTCGATCAGCTGACGCAGCAGCACATCGACTTCATGCTGTCGAAGATTCCGCGCGGGCGCTTCGTCAAGGTCGAGGAGCTGGCGTCGATGGTCGCGTGGATGGCGTCCGAGGAATGCGCCTACACCACCGGCGCGGTGTTCGATCTGTCGGGCGGACGGGCGACGTATTAAGACTTCCCCTTCGCGATCATAAAGTCGAAGTCGCAACCCTCGTCGGCCTGCGTGATCGTGGTGTTGAAGAGGTAGGCGTAGCCGCGCTCGGCCCATTCCGGATTCGCGTCAATCTTCAGCGCTTGCCGCCGCTTGGCGAGTTCAGCCTCATCGACCAGCAGATCGATCCGCCGGCCGGCGACATCGAGTTTGATCCGGTCGCCGTTCTTCACCAGCGCCAGCGGCCCGCCGACGGCCGATTCCGGCGCGATGTGCAGCACGATGGTGCCGAATGCCGTGCCGCTCATGCGCGCGTCGGAAATGCGCACCATGTCCTTCACGCCCTGCTGCGCCAGCTTCTTCGGGATCGGCAGATAGCCCGCCTCCGGCATGCCCGGCGCGCCCTTCGGCCCGGCGTTGCGCAGCACGAGAACGTCGTCCGCCTTCACGTCGAGGTTCGGATCATCCATCCGCAGCGTCATGTCCTCGACCGACTCGAACACGACCGCGCGGCCGGTATGCTGAAGCAGCGCTTCGCTCGCCGCCGCCTGCTTGATGATCGCGGTGCGCGGCGCGAGGTTGCCGCGCAGCACCGCCATCGACCCTTCCTTCTTGATCGGATTGGAGCGCGGACGGATCGCATCCTGTCCCGGCACCTCTTCCGCGTTCGCCACGATCTCACGCAACGTCACGCCCGCGACCGTCTTCGCATCGAGATCGAGCAGATCGCCCAGTTCCTTCATCAGCTTCGGCACGCCGCCAGCGTGATGGAAATGCTCCATGTAATGCTGGCCGGATGGCTTCAGGTCGATCAGCATCGGCACCCTGCGGCCGATCGCATCGAACTCCTCGAGATCGATTGTGTGCGGCGTGCGTCCCGCCATCGCCGAGAGATGCACGATGCCGTTGGTCGACCCACCGATCGCCTGCATCACCACCTGCGCATTCCTGAAAGCGGCAGGCGTCAGGATTTCGCTCGGGCGAGGCCCGCCGGCGGCCGCCATCTCGGCCGCGCGCTTGCCGCTGTGTTCAGCCGAACGGATCCGCTCCGAATGCGGCGCCGGGATCGTCGCACTCATCGGCAACGACAGCCCAAGCGCCTCGGTCACGCACGCCATCGTGCTCGCGGTGCCCATCACCATGCAGGTGCCGACCGATGGCGCGAGACGGCCGTTCACCGCCTCGATCTCGTCCTCGTCGAGTTCGCCCGCACGATGCTTGCCCCACATCCGGCGGCAGTCCGTGCAGGCGCCGAGCACCTCGCCCTTGTGATGCCCGACCACCATCGGCCCGACCGGAATGACGATCGTCGGCAAATCCGCACTCGCCGCCGCCATGATCTGTGCAGGCAGCGTCTTGTCGCAGCCGCCGATGACGACCACCGCATCCATCGGCTGAGCGCGGATCATCTCCTCCGTATCCATCGCCATCAGGTTGCGCAGATACATCGAGGTCGGATACGAGAAGCTTTCCGCGATCGAAATGGTCGGAAACACCATCGGCATCGCGCCGGCGAGCATGACGCCGCGTTTCACCGCCTCGATGATCTGCGGAACGTTGCCGTGGCAGGGATTATAGTCGCTGTAAGTGTTGGTGATGCCGACGATGGGCCGTTGCAGGGCGTCGTCGGAGTAACCCATCGCCTTGATGAAGGCCTTGCGCAGGAACAGCGAGAAACCCGGATCGCCGTAGCTCGTTAATCCCTTACGCAAGCCCTTTGTCATTCCACCCGTCCCTAGGCGGCTTTTGCCGCTCCAATCACGCGCTCGACCTCATCGAGCGTATCCTTGCCGAAGAAAATCTCGTCGTCCACGAAGAACATCGGGGCGCCGAAGGTGCCGCGCTCCACCGACTTCTCGGTGTTCGAAAGCAGCAGCGCCTTGGCGTTCGCGTCCTGCGTCAGCGCCATGAAGCCCTTCCCGTCGAGCCCCGCGGCATCGAGTGTCGCCACGATGACCTCCGGGTCATCCATTTTCTTCCCGTTCTCCCACATGGCGCAGAACAGCACCTCCACATACGTCATGAAGTCCGGCTTGCCAACGAGCCCGCAGGTGCCACGCATCATCTGCAGCGTATTGACGGGAAAGTGAGGGTTCGATGCGAATTTCGTCAGGCCGTGGCGAGCGACGAAACGCCGCGTTTCCGCCTGCTGATACAGCAGTTTGTTCCGGACATCCTTGAAGGCCATCATCGGCGACTGGTTGTTGGTCGACTTGAACACGCCCCCGAGCAGGATCGGGACGTACGCGAACTTCGCACCGGTGCGCTTCTCGATTTCCGGGATCACCCGGTGCGCGAGATAGCAGTTCGGGCTGCCGTAATCGAAATGAAACTCCACCTTGGCCATGATCGTCTCCCTGCGTTTCGTCCTGTTGGGTTGTTCTTGTTGTATCGCGCCACTGCCAGCTACCAGGCCTCAAGCCAGGGCCGCAGATCCATCTCGTGCGTCCAGGCGTTGCGCGGCTGCTTGTGCAGCAGCCAGTAGTTCTCCGCAATCGCCTCCGGATCGAGGATGCCGTCCTTGGATTTCAGGGCGGCGCGATCCGGGAAGTTCTCCCTGATCCAGGCCGTGTGGGTGGGGCCCGC
>JBMOOJ010000021.1:0-31012 GCA_049323835.1 Pseudomonadota bacterium
TCACCGATGGATCCTTGCGCAGGATGGTCGAGGACAGCTCGGTGATCGCTGCGGCGATGTCCGCCTTCTTCGGCTGAGCGTTGGGCGTACTGTAACGAACGATGATGAGGGGCATGGCTCTTTTCCTTTTCGAAGCGCACCGGGTGCGCACAGGAAACCTAGTCCTTGCATTGTCATTACGAAATCTTATCTTAAACGATAACAGTGATAAGATAATAGGATGATGCGATGAAGACCCTCGACATCCCGACCGTCCAGGCGTTTCTCCTCGTCGCCGAACTTCAGAACTTCACCCGCACGGCAGAAGCTCTCGGCACGACCCAGGCAGCCGTGAGCATGAAGCTTCAACGGCTCGAAACGGTGCTCGGCAAGCGGCTGGTGGAGCGATCGCCCCGCGCGGTGCGACTGACGCCGGACGGCGTTGCGTTTCGAGGCCATGCGGCCGAATTGATGGCCGCGCATGAGCGCGCGCTCTCCGGTGAGCAGCCGGCCGTCCAGCAACTCGCCCTCGGCATCAGCGATCATGCGGCCGGACCCGAGCTTGTGCCGCTGCTGGAGCGCTTTCGCGCTCTGCCCTCCTCGCTCACCCTTGCGGTCAACATCGGGTTCTCCCGCGACCTGCTTGATGCGATGGACGGCGGCGAGCTTGATGCCGTGATCGTCCGCCAGGAGGGCAGCCGCCGAGGCGGCGAGAAACTGACCGACGATACATTCGGCTGGTTCGCCTCTCCCGCATTTCGATGGACGCGCGATCAGCCGCTGCCGGTGGCAACGCTGGCCGCTCCCTGCGGTGTCCGTGCGATCTCCGTTCGCGCGCTCGACAAGGCGAACATCGAATGGAGCGAAGCCTTCGTAGGCGGCGGCGTGTCGGCTGTGGTGGCAGCCGCACAGGCCGGGCTCGCGGTGGCCTCGATCGCACGCCGCATCGCGCCGGTGGGCTTGGTCGATGTCGGAGCGGCGTTCGGATTGCCGCGTATCCCCGGCTCCAAGGTGATGCTCTATTCGCGCGTCGGCGATGCCGCCAAGCTGACCGCGCTACGCACGCTGGCGGCAGCATTCAAGAAAGCCGCGATCCGCTAAACCGTCGGCAGCACCGCGAACCGCTCGCGCGACGTGCTGACAGCGAGGTCATCAGCCGTGCCCGGACGGGCATCGACAACCTCAACACGTGCCAAGGCCGGACCGCGACGACAATCGGCGAGCATGGCCCCGACAGCATCACCCTCGCCCGCAACGACGGCTTCGACCGTTCCGTCCCGGCGATTGCGGACCCAGCCCTCCAATCCCAGCTCGATTGCTTTGTCCGCCAGCCACGCACGATAGCCGACGCCCTGAACGCGCCCTCGAACGATGACATAGCGGATAACTGTCATGCCGGGTCAACCTCGCGAACCTTACCGCAACGCGCGGCGCTACCGCTTGATCCCGAGGAAATACGCGATGCGATCCTTGACCGCGCTGTCACGCATGACACGGGCAGTCAGTTCGGCTGACGGCAGACCCTTGAGTTGCCGCGGTGGCGTACCTTCACGCAAGGCCTTCAACGTATCGTAGATCGCCTGCGTCGCGGCTGCGACCGGCGTATGTCCCTGATTGGCGATACGCACGCGCTGACTCGCGAGGAACGCATTGTCATCGAGATCGCCCTCGATGGTGCCGAGCATGATCGGCAGCGTCGTTGCCGACGCAATGGCCTGGAGCTGCGCGCGCGTCCGCACACCGGTGAAGAACAGCGCGTCGACGCCTGCCGCCTCATAGGCCCTCGCCCGCGCGACTGCATCCTCGATGCTGGTGATCGACGCCGCACCGGTACGGCCGAAAATCACGAAGGATATGTCCGAACGCGCATCGAGTGCAGCCTTCATCTTGCCGACGCCTTCATCGAGCGAGATGAGCTGCGGCTTGGCTTCGCCGTAAGCCTGCGGCAACAGCGTATCCTCGATGGTCAACGCAGCCGCTCCGGCCGCTTCGATCTCCTGTATCGTGCGGCGCACGTTCAATGCATTGCCGTAGCCGTGGTCCGCATCGACGAGGAGCGGCAACTGAGACGCGCGGGTAATGCGGCGAACCTGCTCCGCCAGTTCGGTCAATGTGATCAGAACGAGGTCGGGATCGCCGAGCACAGCGAGCGACGCGGCCGAGCCGCCAAGGATGCCGATCTCGAAACCCAGATCCTCAGCGATCCGTGCCGCGATTGGATCGTGCGTCGACGCAGGACGAATGACGTCCGAGCCCGCGAGCACCGCGCGAAAAGCATCCCGCCGCGCCCGCACGCGCCAGCTCACGCGAATTCGAGAATTATGGCGTCGACGGCGAGCGTCGCGCCGGCGCTGGTATGGATTTTCTTGACGGTGCCGTCGCGCTCGGCACGCAGCACGTTCTGCATCTTCATGGCCTCGACCACGGCAAGCGTTTCACCCGCCTTCACCTCCTGTCCCTCGGTGACCGCGATCGAAATCACGAGACCCGGCATCGGGCACAAGAGCTTCTTGCCCGTATCGGTTTTGCTGCCGACCGGCATCAGGCGCGCGGCTGTCGCTTCGGTTTCGGTGAAGACCTGCACCGGCACCTCGAAGCCGTGATAGGCCACACGGAAGCCGTTCAGCGCCGGGCGCACCTGCATTGCGGCCGGCACGCCGTCAATCGTGCCGTGCCAGACCGGATCGCCCGGCTTCCAGTTCGACACCAGGTGATGCGGCTTGCCGAGTTCGCCATCGGCGCCGGCGAAGCGCACGGCCATATCGTTGCCGTCACGGCCGACATCGAGCCCAATCTCGTTGCGGTCAAGCCAGACCGCACGGCGGCGCTCGCGATGCACGGCGCGGCCGTTCATCTGCCCCGAAATCTGACGTTTGCGTTCGCCATGAATGTGATCGACGGCCGCGGCAACGGCCGCGATGCGGCGCGCCACTTCGCCTTCCGGTACGCTCGGATGGAAGCCTTGCGGAAACTCCTCAGCGATGAACCCCGTCGAGAGATTGCCTTCGCGCCAGCGCGGATGATGCATCAGCGCCGACAGGAACGGAATGTTGTGGCGAATGCCGTCGACATAGAACGCATCCAGCGCGTCAGCCTGGGCGGCGATCGCCGCTGCGCGCGACGGGCCGTGCGTGACGAGCTTGGCAATCATCGGATCGTAGTGGATCGAGATTTCGCCGCCCTCTTCGACGCCGGTGTCGTTGCGCACCGTCACGCCGTCGTGACTGCTCTCGGACGGCGGCCGGTACTTGGTCAGGCGGCCGATCGATGGGAGGAAGTTGCGGAACGGATCTTCCGCGTAGACACGCGATTCAACCGCCCAGCCGGTCAGAACGACATCCTTCTGCGCCAGCTTCAGCTTTTCGCCGGCGGCGACGCGGATCATCTGCTCGACGAGATCGATGCCGGTGATCATCTCGGTCACCGGATGCTCGACCTGAAGGCGCGTGTTCATTTCGAGGAAGAAGAAGCTCTTGTCCTGTCCGGCGACGAACTCGACGGTGCCGGCGGAATCGTAATTGACCGCCTTCGCCAGCGCGACGGCCTGCTCGCCCATCTTGCGGCGCGTGGCTTCGTCGAGCAGCGGCGACGGCGCTTCCTCGATGACCTTCTGGTTGCGGCGCTGGATCGAGCATTCGCGCTCGCCGAGGTAGATGACGTTGCCGTGCTTGTCGCCGAGCACCTGGATTTCGATGTGGCGCGGATCGACGATGAATTTTTCGATGAAGACGCGATCGTCGCCGAACGATGCCTTCGCCTCCGCCTTCGCGAGATTGAAGCCTTCGGCGACTTCACCCTTGCTGTGGGCGATGCGCATGCCCTTGCCGCCGCCGCCGGCGGACGCCTTGATCATCACCGGATAACCGATCTCGTCGGCGATCTTCACCGCATGCTTATCGTCATCGATAACGCCGAGAAATCCTGGGACCGTCGAGACCTTGGCTTTCGCAGCGGCTTTCTTCGATTCGATCTTGTCGCCCATCGCAGCGATGGCGCCGGGGTTCGGTCCGATGAACACGATACCGGCAGCCTCGAGCGCTTTCGGAAACGCCTCGCGCTCCGACAGGAAGCCGTAGCCCGGATGCACCGCCTCCGCCCCCGTCTTGCGACAGGCATCGACGATCTTATCGATCACGAGATAGCTTTCGGCCGCCGCCGCCGGGCCAATAAAGATGGCCTCATCCGCCATTTCGACGTGCAACGCATCACGGTCGGCTTCGGAATAGACCGCAACCGTTGCGATCCCCATCTTCCGCGCGGTCTTGATAACCCGGCAGGCGATCTCGCCACGGTTGGCGATAAGTATCTTCTTGAACATGCGTTTTTCTTGTGACCCTGAAGCGAGGGCCGGCTCCCGATCCGGCCCTTTCAATGTGGCATGGCGCGCACGCCGTCACAATTCCGCTAAGCGAGATTTCTTGAAGAGGCAACGGCCCAGATGGCGGGAAAGGGCAAAAGAAAACGGCGGGATGTCGAGCCCCGCCGTTTACGAAATCGATATCCGGAATGGTCAGACGCCGCCGAGGTCCATCAGGTTCGGCAGCGACTGCGCCAGCGTCGCTGCGCCGACCAGTGTCGCGACGAGATTCATCAGCCGGCGATTGCTGCGGCGCTTGCCGCGCATCTGGCCCGCGATCCATTCGAGCACTTCGATGTTGACGCCGATCGCTTTCGTCGGCGCCCAGCTCTCGATCTCGGTGTCGGGCGACAGCGCGACCTCGCGCGACGGCACCGGCAATCCGGACGCTGACGCGGCGTGATGCACGATCGCCTTCGCGAACAGATCGTCGAAGCGGCCATCGTCGCTCCGGTCGGCGGCGGCATCGTTGATCTCGAAGAGCGTTTCTGCTTCCGCGCGGCTCACGGGCAGATTCAGCACGGCAGCGGCGGTGAGAATGCTTGCGCACCAGGCAGCATCCTGTGCGTCGAGTGCGCGCGAGAAATGAACACGGCCTTTGGTGGTCGGTCCCTCACCCGTGATCACACCGTCACGCACCACAGCGAGCGCGCGCGCTGCACCATCACGGCAGGAAACCTGAAGGAGTTCGGGCTGATCCGGAACCAAAGAGGCCGGACGAGAAGAGGCTGACATCGTTCTTTCCGTCTTTTGTACTGCCAGCAATTCCCATGCGGCCGTAAACGATTGGTTAACAAATCGACAGTTCCGTCGATTGCATTTGAGTCTGTTGCGATTTGGTCGGCGCTTCCGCGACCATGGTTCATGAAATCGCAACGCGAATGGGCGGACGTAAGGCGGGGAACCGGTGAAATCGGGGCATTCTGCGATTTCCGGTCACAAGGTGTTTTCTGCCACCGGTCCAATGCCTTTCGGGAGAAGATTCTCGCGAATCACCCTCATCTGGAAGGATTTTATCCTTTCAGCATGACGGTTTCGTATGCGGGACAGGAGAGTTATACCCGAACGGCAATTTCGCACGCGTCTGAATACGAGGCTAGATATGACCCTTCAGATTGGCGCAACCGCGCCGGATTTCGAAGCCGAGACCACCGAGGGCAAGATCAAATTCCACGACTGGATCGGCAGCAGCTGGGCGCTGCTCTTCTCGCATCCGAAGGACTTTACCCCGGTCTGCACGACCGAACTCGGCCGCCTCGCCAAGCTGAAGCCGGAATTCGACAAGCGCGGCGTGAAGCTGATCGGGCTAAGCGTCGATCCCGTCGCCCGGCACAGCCAGTGGGCCGTCGACATCCAGGAGACGCAGGGCGCGGCTCCGAACTATCCGATGATTGGCGATACCGATCTTGCCGTGTCGAAGCTTTACAACATGCTTCCTGCCTCGACCTCCGGCGACGCCTCGACCCGCACCGCCGCCGACAACGCCACCGTGCGTACAGTCTTCATCATCGGGCCGGACAAGAAGATCAAGCTCGCCCTCGCCTATCCGATGACGACCGGCCGCAACTTCGACGAACTGCTGCGCGTGATCGACTCGCTTCAGTTGACCGCGAAGCACCGCGTCGCGACGCCGGCCGACTGGAAACAGGGCGACGACGTGATCATCGCTGGATCGGTAACTGACGACGAAGCCAGGACGATCTACCCTCAAGGCTGGAAATCGCCGAAACCGTACATCCGGATCGTGCCGCAGCCGAAGTGAAATGCATAGAACGTGACGGTATCCAAAGGGGCGCCGAGGCGCCCCTTTTGTTTGCGGCTAGACGCGCGGTGCGAGCCAGTTAGCGATCAAGAGCCCCGCCGTGGATGAGAGCGCCGTCGCCACTGCACCCCACGTCACATCCATCGCAACCACCGGCCAGGTCCAGTGCTTGAGCAGCGCCATCGCTGTAAGGTCGAAGGTCGCGTAGCAGAACACGCCGAACAAAGCGCCATAGAGCAGCGTCGACTGCGGCGTGGCGTTCGCAACACCGCTGACAAAAATCAGTATACCGACCACGTAGAGGAGGTAAAACAGGATCGCCGGAACGAGGCGCAGTTCGCCGAGCATGTCGCCGACCTGCGAGACGAAGAAGCCCTTGGCGATAAAACCGAGAAACAGGATGTCGAGCGGGACCAGAACAAGCAGGGTCGCGAGATAAAGAATAGCTGTGCGTTGCAAATCGAACCTCCGCAGGCGCGTATCCGCCGGAACCAAGCGGTGACATAATACTTACGCAACAGCAGAAGTCTGGTTTCACAGCAATCTCGCTGTGACGGCAAAATAATACCGAGATTGGGACTTCCCAACCCGAAAGCTTGAATGGCGAACAGCCCTGCTTCGATCATTGTCTGGTTTCGCGACGATTTGCGGCTTGCGGATCATCCCGCACTACATGCCGCAGCCAAGACCGGCGCGCCGCTGGTTTGCCTCTACATTCACGACGAACAAACCGCACCCAAGGTACGCCCGCTTGGCGGCGCGTCGCGATGGTGGCTTGCGCAATCGTTGCGGGCCCTCGACGCGAGTCTTCAGGCAAAGGGAGGCAAGCTGATCCTGCGGAAAGGGAAATCCGCGTCAGTCCTCGTAAATGCGGCCAAGGAAACCGGCGCAAGCGCCGTCTATTGGAACGATATCGCAATCGCGGAGCATCAGGCGATGGCGCGTGACGCCATTGACGACCTCGCGCGCTGCAACGTCGAGACAAAGGAATTTCCCGGCGATCTGCTCGTCGATCCGTCGCAGATCCGCAACAAGGAAGGCCGCAGCCTGCGCGTGTTTACACCGTTCTGGAAGCGTGTGCTCGCGCTTGGCGATCCGGCAAAGCCGCTTCCTGCGCCTAAGAAACTCACGGCTGACCTCAAGCTGCCAAGCGATCGGCTGGAGAACTGGGGACTGGAGCCGACGAAGCCAGACTGGGCCGGGGGCCTTCGCGAAACATGGACCCCTGGCGAGACGTCCGCGCAGAGGCGACTGTCGGAGTTTCTTGAGACAAGCATCAAAGGCTACGCCGACAACCGCGACCATCCTGATCGCGAAAGCACGTCGCGGCTCTCGCCACATCTGCGTTTTGGCGAGATCAGCCCACGTCAGGTCTGGTACGCGGCACGCTTTGCCGCGGCCGAACGTCCGGCGATCGCGCGTGACGCCGACAAGTTCCTGAGCGAACTCGGCTGGCGCGAGTTCAGCCGCCATCTGCTGTTCGATCACCCCGAGCTTGCTGCAAGAAACTTGCAAGAATCGTTCGACGCCTTTCCCTGGAAGCACGACGGCAAAGCATTTAGGGCGTGGACGCGCGGGCAAACCGGTTATCCTCTGGTCGACGCCGGCATGCGTGAACTCTGGCATACCGGCGTGATGCATAACCGCGTGCGAATGGTGGTGGCATCGTTCCTCGTCAAGCATCTCCTGATCGATTGGCGCGAGGGCGAAAAATGGTTCTGGGATACGCTGGTCGACGCCGACCCCGCCAATAATCCCGCAAGCTGGCAGTGGGTCGCGGGCTCGGGCGCGGATGCCGCGCCGTACTTCCGCGTTTTTAATCCGGTGCTTCAAGGCGAGAAGTTCGATCCCGATGGCACCTATGTGCGGCGCTGGGTGCCCGAGCTTGCCCGCATGCCTGCGAACCTCATTCACAAGCCATGGGAGGGGACGCCGCTGGAACTCGCTTCCGCCGGCGTTACCCTCGGCAAGACGTACCCGGAGCCGATCGTCGATCATCCAAAGGCGCGCGAGCGGGCGCTCGCGGCCTACGCAAAGACGCGAGATTGAGTTCAGTCTGCGGACGGCGGTGACGCAGGCGCTTTCGCACCACGGTTCACGACAACAACAGCTGTCGCGCAGAGCACCATGCCGATGATCGCGACAAGCCCCAGCCGCTCGTCGAACAGGATGAACGCCATCAGCGATGTGGTCGCCGGCACCAGATAGAACAGGCTGGCGAACTGCGTCGCGGCCGAGCGGCGGATCAGCCAATACAGCAGCCCGATCGACCCGATCGAAAGAACGACCGTCAGCCACAGCAGCGCCGCGATGAACTCCGCCGTCCAATCGACAACGCGCGTTTCGAAGGCGTACATGCCAGCTGACAGCAGGATCGCGCTGGCGACGAACTGAATGAGATTGCCGCTGCGCCAATCGATCCGGCTGCAATAGCGCTTCTGGTAGAGGGTGCCGACCGTGATGCTGACGAGGCTGACGCCCGACGCCAGAAAGCCCCAGGCGATGTCGCCGCTCATGCTGCGATTGTTCAGCACCAGAATGGTGCCGGCAACGCCGAGCAGCAGGCCGAGCCACTGCAGCGGCGTGACGCGCTCGCCGAGCCAGCGGCTGGCGAGTGTCGATGTCAGAATCGGCTGGAGGCCCGGAATCAGCGCCGAGAGCCCGGCCGGCACCGAATGGGCGATCGCGACCGACGTGCCGCCCAGGTAAATGGCGTGCACCAGAACGCCGGCGATCACGCTGTGGAACACTTCCATCCGGTCCGGCCATCGCGGCCGCCAAATGGCAACGATCCCGGCCATCAGAATCGCAGCAAGGACCATCCTGACGAAAAGATACGTCAGCGGCTCAGCGTGATTCAGCACATACTTGGTGCCGATAAAGCCCGTGCTCCACAGCAGCACAAACAGGGCTGGCGCGGCGCGGGCGGCGAATTGTTCGAAGGCGGGTGACATCGGCCGCCCTATTGCCCGATCATGTGCTATCGGACAATCTTCAAACGCGCAGCGCTGCCCCGCTTGCACTGACATTTAGAGGAATGCCCATGGACGTTCGCGCCGCCGTTGCCATCGCCGCCGGAAAGCCGCTGGAGATCACGACCGTCCAGCTCGAGGGGCCGCGCGAAGGCGAAGTCCTGGTCGAGATCAAGGCGACCGGCGTATGTCACACCGATGAATTCACGCTGTCGGGCGCCGATCCGGAAGGGCTTTTCCCCGCCATTCTCGGCCATGAGGGTGCAGGGATCGTTGTGGATGTCGGTCGCGGCGTCACCAGCGTCAAGAAGGGCGACCACGTCATTCCGCTCTACACCCCGGAGTGCCGCCAGTGCCCCTCCTGCCTGTCCCGCAAGACGAACCTCTGCACCGCGATCCGCGCTACGCAGGGACAGGGCCTGATGCCTGACGGCACGTCGCGTTTCTCGATGAACGGAAAGCCGGTGCTGCACTACATGGGCACCTCGACGTTCGCGAACTATACCGTGTTGCCGGAGATCGCGGTGGCGAGAATCAGCGAAGACGCGCCGTTCGACAAGGTCTGCTACATCGGCTGCGGCGTCACCACCGGCATCGGCGCGGTGATCAACACCGCGAAGGTCGAGCCCGGCGCGAAGGCGATCGTGTTCGGCCTCGGCGGCATCGGCCTCAATGTGCTGCAGGGCCTCAAGCTCGCCGGCGCCGACATGATCATCGGCGTCGATATCAACAAAGACCGCAAGGCGTGGGGCGAGCGCTTCGGCATGACGCATTTCGTCAACCCGAAGGAGCTCGGCAAGGATCTCGTTCCTCACCTCGTCAACATGACCAAGACGCCTGCCGATCAGATCGGCGGTGCTGATTATACGTTCGATTGCACCGGCAACGTCACGGTGATGCGGCAGGCGCTGGAAGCGTGTCATCGCGGCTGGGGGCAGTCGATCGTGATCGGCGTCGCGCCTGCGGGCGCTGAGATTGCAACGCGGCCATTCCAGCTCGTCACCGGCCGCGTGTGGAAGGGCACCGCATTCGGCGGCGCACGCGGCCGCACCGACGTTCCGAAAATCGTCGACTGGTACATGCAGGGCAAAATCCAGATCGATCCGATGATCACGCACGTGATGCCGCTTTCCGACATCAACAAGGCGTTCGATCTCATGCACGCCGGACAATCGATCCGCAGCGTCGTCACGTTCTAGGATCATCACAGCCACCGATACCTGCGAAGAGCCCCCTCGACGAGGCCTTGGTCATCGACTGGGCGAAGCAAGCGAGCCGGTTGCCAGGCTCGCGGATTGTTAATCGTCTTCAAAAACGGCAGCCAGAAACCAGAAAGGAAAGGCGATGCGTTTGAACTTCGAAACCGTCGATGTGTTCACCAGCACGAAGTTTGGCGGCAACCCCCTCGCCGTCGTGCTGAATGCTGACGGTCTCACCGCCGAGCAGATGCAAGCGATCGCCGGCGAGTTCAATCTCGCCGAGACGGCGTTCGTTTTGCCGCCGAAAGACCCTGGGCACACCGCCGCGGTGCGCATTTTCACGCCACGGTACGAAATGCCGTTCGCGGGGCACCCCAATGTCGGCACAGGGTATGTTCTGGCGCGTGCGGGCAAAAGCTACGGCTGGCCGATCACCGGCGATTCGATGATTTTCGAAGAGAAAGCCGGGCTGGTTCGCATCGATGTCATGAAGCAGAACGGTGTTGTCACGGGATCGCGCGTGGCCTCGCCGCAGTTGCTCTCGTTCGGCGCCGACATTCCGCTGGACCTCGTTGCATCAGCCGCCTCAATCTCGGTCGATGACATCGAGACCAGCATTCATGCGCCGCGCATCGCCTCCTGCGGCGCGCCGTTCGTCCTCGTCGAACTTGCGTCCTATGAGGCGCTGGCCAGGGCGCGGGCCAATCCCGAGGTCTATCACCAGCAGGTCGCCAGGCTGCCGGTCACCAGCATCTTCTTCTACTGCTGGTCCGTCGGCGAAGATGCCGGTGTTCGCGCGCGCATGTTCGCGCCGCATCACGGCATTCCCGAAGACCCTGCGACAGGTTCGGCTGCCTCCGCGCTCGGCGGGCTGCTCGCGCATTTGCGGCCCGATCGCGATCTCGATCTGAATCTGACGATCGCGCAAGGCATCGAGATGGGCCGGCCGAGCTATCTGCATATCGCCGCGAAGAAGGAAGCCGGACAGGTCACCGCAACCTATGTCGGCGGCGAATGCGCGCCAATGCTCGCGGGATCGTTCGATATCTAGCGGAACGAGGAGATCAGAAATCTTCCGGGCACGGATCGACGATCTTCCACAGCTCCGCGCCGTTCCTGATCTTCTTCATGTCGTTGGTCAGCCCGCCGTTGCGGCTGATCCAGTCCTTGATCGTTTGCGGATAGTACGACATCAGTTCCGACGTGCCTTCATGGCTGTTCACCTTCATACCGAAGGTGAACGCCTTGTCGTAGTAGGCCTGATGAAAGCCGAGACTTGCGCGCGGCGTCACGCAGACTTTATTCAGCGGCACGATACCGAACACCAGCGTGCACGCCGAATTGCAGATGCCGTCGATGATCACGCGCTCGCCGCGCTTGCGGATGCGCTGATACTTCTCTTTGTACTGCTCGACATAGCCGCCGTGATCGCGCGTGATGCGCAGATCGGCATGCGCCGGAATCGCCAGCGCGAGAGAACAGAGGACAAGGACGAGACGCATGAATGCCGGATCGCGAATGACAGAGGCCGCTACGGAAAGCGGCAACACAGACCAGAACTCTGGCGGGACTATGTTTGCATTCCGTTAAGCATGACCGGCCGGAGCTACACGCACGCTCGCCTGCCACAGCCTCAGGCCGTTGAAAAGACTTGGAAAACCGCCCCACCGCGAATTCCCGGCTGGATTTTCGGAGTTCGGTGGATATTGTCGGCTCCGACGCGCTCCTAGCTCAGCTGGATAGAGCATCGGATTTCGATTCCGAGGGTCGGGAGTTCGAATCTCTCGGAGCGCGCCACCCTAACGCCTGCAATCCTTCTGCCGAAGGCTTCCGTCATGCGTCTCAGCACCATCGTCGCCGCATCCCTGCTCGCGGTGCCGGCACATGCGTATGCTGTGCAAGCCCAATCCTGTCCCGATCAGCCGGTCTGCGCACAGCACGCGCCCCCGACGATGTGAAACGTCGTCTCTTGCAGGACGGCACCGAGCCTGCGCCGGGTGCGCACCGACGAAGGCGAAATCTGCGGGTCGAGGGTCATCAAGGCAAGCGGCGCGAAGCAGGGATGGCCGCCGCGCTGAAACTTCGCCCCTGTATGCAGGTATCTCATTCCAAGCTGCGCACATCGCGGCATGGAACGGAGGTACATGATGAGCATCGGCCAACGCAGCGACATTGCCTTCAGCAGTCACGGCATGACATGCCGCGGCTGGCTGTATCAGCCGACAGCAAGCGGACGCGCACCGGCCATCGTCATGAGCCACGGTTTCTCGGCGGTGAAGGAACAGGGCCTCGCTGAATTTGCCGGAGTGTTCTGCGATGCAGGATTAGCCGTGCTTGTGTTCGATCATCGCTACCTTGGCGACAGTGACGGCGACGAACGCGGCCGGATTATCGCCTCCGAACAGCATGAGGATACGCGGGCCGCGCTCACGTGGCTCAGCCGGCAACCGGGCATCGACGCAGATCGTATCGGCCTGTGGGGAACATCCTACTCCGGCGGGCACGCCCTTTTCATCGGCGCGCTCGATCCGCGTGTGAAAGCCGTCGTCGCGCAAGCTCCCGCCCTCGACGTCGCGCGTTCGCTGATCGGACTCGCTGGACGCGCAGGATTTGACGGCTATCTCGCGCTGCTCGCGGACGACCAGGCCAAACGCAATCGCGGCGAGCCTAGCGGACGCATACCGGTGGTCGCGCCGACGGGCGAGCCAAGCGTTCTCGCAACAGCAGACTCCTACGACTGGTTCAGCAATGCGGCCAGGACTACGCTCACGTGGACGCCAACGACCACGCTCGAAAGCGTGGCGCGCATGGCCGAATACCAGCCGGCCAGCTTCGTCGACCTGATTTCGCCGAAACCGCTGCTCATGATCGCAGCCGAAAATGACTCCCTGATCCCGATCGCGCAGGTTCGCTCAGCCTTCGCCCGTGCGGGCGAGCCAAAGAAACTCATTGAGGTGCGCTGCGGGCATTTTGATTTCTATCCCGGGCAACCCCACCATGAACTCGCAGCGCGTGCGGCAACCGACTGGTTCCGCACGCACCTGCTGAGTTGATCGACCCTACTGCTTCTTCGGCCGGATCGCGTCGGCTGTCCCCTGAATGAAAGCGCGGATCTTCACGACCTCCTCCGGCTTCAGCTTGCCGGTGAAATCCGGCATGCCCTGCTTGGTGAACGGCCCGTTGAACACCATCGCCTCAAGGTTGGTGATCATCTCGGCTGGGACATAGCCGAGATTCTTGATGTTGCCACCTTTGTCAACGCCGGGCACGCCGTGGCAGAAGGCGCAGTTCGAGATGTAAAGCAGCGTGCCGGGCCCGACGTCCGCCGGATCGTACTTCACACCCTCGAGCAGCCCCTGCTGCTGGTACTTGGTGAACGCCGGCAACGGGGCCTTGCCGCCGATGGCGAACGTGTAGACTGTGCCCGCCGCTTCGTTCTCCGTCGCACGCATGGCGAGGCCGTACACGCCGCCCCAGCCGACCGCGATCGACACGTACTGAACGCCATCGACCATGTAGGTCGATGGCCCGGCGACGATGCCGGTACCGGTCGGTGACTCCCAGAGCTTTTCGCCGGTCTTAGCGTTGTAGGCAACGAAACGGCCATCAGCGAGACCCTGGAACACCAGGTTGCCGGCCGTCGTCAGCGTGCCGCCATTCCAGGGCGAAACGTACTCCTGCTCCCACGCGGCTGCCTGCTTCACAGGATCCCAGGCAATCAGCTTGCCGAAAGGCTTCGAAGTCGGCGGTGTCGCGTTCACCGCGAACCCAAGGTTCCAGCCCATGCCCGACATCGGACGACCGGGTACGTTGGCATTGTGCTGCCACGTCGCGTCTTCCGTCAGTGTCAGCGGCACATGCTGCGCAGGCAGGTAGACGAGGCCCGTTTCCGGATTGAACGACATCGGATGCCAGTTGTGGGCACCGAACGGACCCGGGATGCTGTCGATCGCTTTCTCGCGTGTGCGTGCGTCGGCCGCTTCGATCGGCCGGCCGTTCGCATCATAGCCGGTCGCCCAGTTCACGTTGACGAAGTTCTTCGCCGAAATGAACTTGCCGTTGGTGCGGTCAACGACGAAGAAGAAGCCGTTTTTGGGCGCATGCAGCACGACCTTGCGCGGCTGACCGTCAATGGTCAGGTCGGCGAGGATCATCGGCTGGGTCGAGGTGTAGTCCCAGTTGTCGCCCGGCGTTTCCTGATAGTGCCAGATGTATTTGCCGGTTTCCGCATTCAGCGCGACGATGGAGCCGAGATAGAGGTTGTCGCCGCCCGACGGGCTGCGCAGATTGCGCGCCCATGGCGAGCCGTTGCCGGTGCCGACGTAGATCATGTTCAGATCTGGGTCGTACACGATCGAATCCCATGCCGTGCCGCCCCCGCCGTTGATCCAGTACTTGCCGGCGGGATCCCACGTCTTGGCTGCCTTCTCCATCGACTCGTCTTCGAATGGCTTGCTCGGATCGCCCGGCACCGTGAACCAGCGCCACTTCTGATCGCCGGTTTCCGTGTCATAGGCGGTGACGTAACCGCGCACACCATACTCAGCGCCGCCGTTGCCGATAATCACCTTGCCGTTGAACGCGCGCGGCGCACCGGTGATGGTATAGGACATCTTCTTGTCGATGATGGTGTCCTTCTCCCAGACCTTCTTGCCGGTTACGGCGTCGAGCGCGATCAGCCGTCCGTCATAGGCAGCGACGAACACCTTGCCCTTGTAGAGCGCGACGCCGCGATTGACGACGTCGCAGCAACCCTTGAAGCCGATCTCGCGCGGCACTTCCGGATCGAACGTCCAGATGCGCTTGCCGGTACGGACGTCGACCGCATGCACGACGCTCCACGAGGCGGTGACGTACATGATGCCGTCGACGACGATCGGCGTCGCCTCGACGCCGCGTACGGACTCGAGATTGTAAGTCCACATCAGGCCGAGGTTCTTCACGTTCTCGGTGTTGATCTGATTGAGCTTGCTGAAGCGGGTCTCCGCATAGTCGAGGCCGTAGTTCAGCCAGTCCCTGGTCGTCGACGCATTGGCGCGGATCGCAGCCGTATCGACCGCTGATGTCACGGCCCTGATGTGATCCGGAGAGCCCTTCGCGGGTGTGGTTTGGGCGAGGCCTTGCCCGGCGAGCGCAGCCGCGCTAATCAAAGTAACGGCCGCGAAGATGCTGCGGCGTGGCGATTTCGTAAGAGAGCGGCGAACGATAGCAACCCGACGAACGAGATCAATCATCTGTTCCTCCCCTGAAGCGCGCGTTGCACGCGCTCCGCGATTTGGTCTCTGATCGGACGCGATCGGACCTTGGAAAAATTCTAGTGCGGAAATGAGATCGGTCAACGCACCAACATTCGCCACGCTTCGCTCCCGCCGCGACGGCCCGTGCTCAGAAACAAACTGATGAAAATCCGCTGCGATGCACGATCGATATTGAGGCTCAGCCGATGCGCTGCGGCATGTCACTGATCTACTGCGGCAATCGTCCTTCCCGCGAACAAAACAGAGCGGTGTAGAAATCGTCAGCTCGCATGATCGCGCAATGCGGCCACGATCGCATCGAGACCATCCGTCAAAGCGGCGGGACCGGGCTGCAAGATCAACGGAGATTTGATTTCGATGATGCGATTGTTCCGTATGGCAGGAACATCGCTCCAGCCTGAGCGTCGGCGAATCGCGTCAACTACAACCTTCTTGCCGCACCACGATGCAAGGATCACCTCCGGCATCCGCGCGCGCACGGCATCTGCCGATACGACGCGATCCCTGGCAGCCTTCTCGCGGCCAAGTTCAGGGAAGATGTCGTCACCACCAGCAACGGCGATGAGCTCCGAAACCCAGCCGATTCCGCTGATCAGCGGATCGTTCCATTCCTCGAAGTAGACGCGCGGGCGCGGCTTGCCATGCGCCGCGCGCGATACCTGCTCCAGCCGCTGCTCGTAACTGCGCGCAAGCACATCCGCCTTTTCAAGGCACCCAACCAGCGCGCCGAGCGTGCGGATCATCGCAAGGATGCCGGCAATATCGCGTTGATTGAAGGCGTGAACGGCAACGCCCGCCTTGACCAGACCGGCCACGATGTCCGCCTGCAAATCCGAGAACGCGAGGACGAGATCAGGCTGAAGCGCGAGAATTTTCGGAATGTCAGCCGAGATGAAAGCCGAGACGCGCGGCTTTTCCTTTCGCACCTGTGGCGGCCGCACGGCGTAACCCGACACGCCGACGATTCGATCCTGCTCGCCGAGCAGATACAGCGTCTCAACGGTTTCCTCGGTGAGGCAGACAATACGCGACGGCGGGAAGCCGCTCATTCTTTGCGCGTGTTCTTGTCGCAGAACCGGGTTCCCACTTTTGCGGAACACGCGCGTGCTCACGTCAGATCAAAAACCTCGCCGCCATAGCCGGCTTCGAGCGGAATGCGCAGTTGCCGCTTCTTGCCTTCGCCAGGGATAATCTCCGGGGTCACGGTGACGGGCTTGGTCCTGCGCGCGGCATCGAGGGCCGCGTCGACGGTGCGGTTCTCACCGAGCTTAAGAAGGTTGCGCTCGGTCGCGAACACCAGCTTGAAGCGGCCGGTCTTGGTATCGGCCAGCGCCTGCTGCGGCGTCACCCAGACCGAGTCGACCGACTCGTGCCCGTCATGCGCACCGAGCTGATCTTCCGGAGCGCGCGCGATGTAGAACTGGGTATCGAACCGCTTCGGCATGCCAACCGGCGTGATCCAGTGCGCAAACGGCACCAGGGTATCGAGCGCAAGCACGAGGCCCTCGCCCGCCAGAATCTCCGAGAACTTGATCTTGCCTTCGCACAGCGCGGCCCGATGCTTGTCCTCGACCTGCTGCGCCTGCGCAGCCGATACCAGCGACTGCGACCCCTTGGGCCGCGCCAGCAGGATGCCGCACTCCTCGAACGTCTCACGCAATGCGCCGATCCGGAATGCCAGCGCCAAAGCGTCGAGCTTGTCGGTATGGAAGAACAGGTCCGGCTTGGCGGTGAGAACCTGATCGTCCGGATCGAGGCTGCCGCCCGGAAACACCAGCGCGCCGGACGCGAAGTCGATCTGGTGATGGCGCACCACCATGAAGACCTCCATGCCGTCCTTGCCGTCACGCAGGAGCAGCATGGTCGACGCCGGACGAACTGATGATGCTTCCGACATGAGAACTCCGTTACGCCGCCATCTTGGCGCGGGCGTCGGTACGAGCAACCCGCGACAACAGGTAGTCAACTTCGGTCTTGGCGATGGCGCTGAGCGCCGAACCGGGCTTGCGCTGCGCATCGGAGGCGATGATGCCGCGCTTGTTCAGGACGTATTTGCGGACGGCGAGACCGACGCCCGGCTGCTGCTCGTAGCGGATCAGCGGCAGGTGCGCGTCGAACAGATCGTGCGCGGCATCGCGCCGCCCCTGCTTCGACAGCTTCACCGTATCGATCAGCAGTTCAGGGAAAGCGTAGCCGGTCATCGCGCCGTCAGCACCGCGCTCCATCTCGAAGTCGAGGAACAGACCACCGTTGCCGGTGAGGATCGAGAGCGGCTTCAGCGAGCCATCTTTCTGGAAGTTGCGCAGCGCCGTGATCTTCTCGAGGCCTGGCCAGTCCTCGTGCTTGAGCATCACGCACGACGGCGAGTCCATCGCAATTTTCCGGATGACCGCCGGCGTCATCACGACCGTCAGCGTCAGCGGATAATCCTGAAGCACCCACGGAACGTCATCGCCGATCGCTTCCGTCGCCTGCTTGAAGTAGGTCGTGATCTGGTCGTCCGTGCGCAGATGCGGCGGCGGCGCGATCATGACCGCGGCAGCGCCGGCATCCATCGAAGCGCGGGCCAGCGAGCGCATGGTCGAGAAGCCCGGTGCGGAGACGCCGACGATGATCTGCATGCTCTTCGCGCGCTTGACGAAGCGTGTTGCTACCGCTTCCGCTTCCGCAGCATCCAGCTTCGGCGCCTCGCCGAGAATGCCGAGCACGGTGACGCCGTTGCAGCCGACGCTATCGTAGAAATCGACCAGCGAGTCGATCGACTTGTCGTCGATGCGACCATCGGGATGGAACGGGGTCGGCGCGATGGCAAACGTGCCGCTGGCTTCGGGGGTGAGCTTCATCATAGCGCCTCTGGCGTCCGGGATCAGAATCTGCGGGCGCCCATCTTATCGTTCTCAGGGAAAAATATCTCGTCCGCGTGGGTCACGATATCCTGCGCGGACCACTGCCCTTGGGGCTTCCAGCCCTCCATTTCCTGCAATTTCATCTCCCGGACGCCGCGCGGACCCGAGACACCCAGGGTCTTGCCGGTCTGGTTCCCGGACAGGTCGCTGACCATGTAGAGGACCGCAGGCGCAATCTGGTCCGGCCCGAAGGCCGCGCCAGGGTTCTCGATGTAGCGCGGCAGGTCCGCCGTCATGCGGGTCAGCGCGCCCGGCGCCAGCGTCCAGACTCGAATGTTGTATTTGCGGCCTTCGATGGCAAGCACGTTGGACAGGCCCCAGATGCCGCCCTTGGCTGCGCCGTAATTGCTCTGGCCGAAGTTGCCGATCAGGCCCGAGGTCGAGGACGTGTTGACGATGACGCCGCCGCCGTTCTCGCGCATCCACCTGAACACCGGCATGGTGACACAATAGGTGCCGCGCAGGTGGACCCTCATGACCTTGTCCCACGCCGCCTCCGTCGACTTGGCGAAGGTCATGTCGAGCAGGATGCCGGCGTTGTTGACCAGAATGTCAGCGCGGCCGAACTGCTTGATCGCATCGTCGAAGATCGACTGCCCGCCTTCCATGGTCGAGACGTCGGCGCCATTGGCGTAAGCGCGACCGCCCTCGGCCTTGATTGCGTCGACCACTTTCTGAGCCATCCCCATGTCGGCGCCGGAACCGTCACGCGGTCCGCCGAGATCATTGACGATCACGGCCGCGCCCTCGCGCGCGAACAGCTTCGCGTAGGCTTCGCCGAGACCACCGCCAGCGCCGGTAATGATCGCTACCTTGTTGTCGAGAAGACCCATGACCAAACCCTGATTGTATCGAACTGGATTATCTGGATCGTTATCGCCGGGATTAGCCCGGCGATCCACAATGATGGATGACCGAACCAAGTCCGGACATGACACTTACGCGAGGATCGTCTTGCCGTTCTTGATGACGGTGACGTTTCGCTCCTTCACATGCGCCTCGAACGAGACGATGTTGCCGTCCTTCCAAAGATCGACGGTGACGGTGTCGCCGGGGATCACAGGCGCAGAGAAGCGCGCCGCATGCCGTTTGAACGCGGTCTGATCGTAATCGGCGTAGGTCTGAAGAACCGCGCGACAGGTGATGCCGTAGGTGCACATGCCATGCAGGATCGGCCGCTTGAAGCCGCCCTTGGCTGCGAACTCCGGATCGGAGTGCAGCGGATTGCGATCTCCGCACAGGCGATAGATCAGCGCCTGATCCGGCCGCGTCGTGATCTGGATTGTCTTGTCAGGTGACCGCTTCGGGATCGGGTGCGGCTCCGGCTGCGCACCGCCCGGTCCGCCGCAGCCGCCATCGCCACGTGCGAACTGCGAGGCGAGCAGCGTCGCGAGCTGCTCGCCCTTCTCGTCACGCAACACCGTCTGGCGGATGATGACGGCACCCTTGTCCTTGCCCTTGTCGAAGATATCGACGACGCTGACATCGGCCGTGATGTTCGCCTCAGTCGGCAGCGGCTTGTGGAAGGTGATATCGCGCTCGCCGTCGACCACCATCACGCGGTTGACGTCGATATGTCCCGGAGCCGCGCCCCAGGCGGCAACGGAGGCGAACGTCGGCACCACCTTGAGCGGCTTCGGCGTGTAGTAGCCCTCGTTGACGTATTGAAGCTCCTTCTCGTCCATCGGATCGGCGCCCATGCCGATGCCGTAGGCGTAGAGCATGACCTCGCGGTCGGTCCACGAATACTTCTGGCCGAATTTCTTGAGGCCGATCGCCTCTTCGTATTTGAACGGCATGGCACCCTCCGGATTTTCTTGATTGACCGCGCGGCGATTAGACCGGGGTAAAGAACGGCAGCGGCGCGCCGTCAGTCGGCTTCCAGACGACCTTCACGCGCTGGCCTATTTTCAGCTTCGTGATGTCGGTGTCGACGAAGTTCGTCAGCAGCGACGGGCCCTCATCGAGCGTCACATAGCCAATCGCATACGGTCCGGTCGGCGACTTCCGCATCAGGCTGAAGCTGTAGATCTTCCCCTCACCCTTACTCTCTTCCCACTCGGTCTTGTCCGAGAAGCAGAACGGGCACAGCGCACGCGGGAAGTAATGCGGCTCCTTGCAGGACATGCAGCGTTTGATCAGGAACTTGCCTAGCGCTGCCGCATCCCAGAACGGCTTCGATTCCGGATTGCCCATTGGAGTTGGAAGTTTGGGTGTGGGGAGTTTTGGTTTGTCGTTCATCACACGCGCTCCATGATCACGGTCGAGGCGGCGTGACGCACGCCGAGAAGTCCGCCAGTGCCATGCGCAAGCGCGATGTCGCAGTTCGGCACCTGCACCTTCGGATGGGCTTCGCCGCGCAGCTGACGCACGGCTTCGAGAATCTTGGTCATACCGCCGCGGTTGACCGGGTGATTGCTGCAAAGACCACCGCCATCGGTGTTGAACGGCAGCTTGCCGACGCCTGAAATGAGATTGCCGTCGGAGACGAACTTGCCGCCCTCGCCCTTCTTGCAGAAGCCGAGGTCTTCGAGCTGCATCAGAACGGTGATGGTGAAGCTGTCGTAGATCGAGGCGTACTTGATGTCCTTGACCGTCACACCCGCTTCCGCGAATGCCACCGGGCCAGACCACACGCCCGCCGAATACGTCAGGTCGAGCGCCTGGCCGCCGCGCGGTCCCTTGATCGCTTCGCCCTGTCCCATCAGCCGCACCAGCGGCCGCTTCAGGCTCTTCGCGATCTCCGGCGTCGTCATGATCAGCGCGCCGCCACCGTCGGTGACGACGCAGCAGTCCATGCGATGCAGCGGATCGGAGATCATCGGCGAGTTGAGCACGTCCTCGACGGTCACCACGTCCTTCAACATCGCGTGCGGATTGTATTGCGCATGATGCGAGGCCGCGACCTTGATCCAGGCAAGCTGCTCGCTGGTGGTGCCAAAATCATGCATGTGGCGCATGGCGCACATGCCGTAGATGTTGTGGGTGGTTGCGTTGTACGCAACTTCAAAATCATGCTCGGCGCCGGTCGCGCGGGCCGGTGCGGCGGCCGTCAGCGGCTTACCCGCGAGCGTGATCAGGGCGACCGAACATTTGCCCGCAGCGATCGCTTCAGCAGCATGGCCGAGATGCACCAGATAGGAGCATCCACCGGTGTCGGTGGAATCGAAATGTTTCACCTTGAGGCCGAGATAGTCGACCATCGCCATGGCGCCGCCAGGCGCGTCGCCGGCGCAGAAATAGCCGTCCACATCGGCCTTTGTGAGCCCCGCATCCTCGAGCGCGCCCTTGGCGACTTCAGCGTGGAGCTGGGCGATGGATTTGTCGGGCGCCTTACGAGTCGGATGCTCGTAAATCCCGGCGATGTAGGCCTTCCCCTTGATACTCAAGTCTTCTTCTCCGCTAGAGCTCTTGGCTAGCGGATTGTCTGGCCTGTCAGGCGTGGAATGGCAAGCGGCTCGCTTTTAAGGGAGCATGATCTGATCGGAAAACCGGTATCCACTTTTCCGGATCATGCTCTACTCTGCCGCGATCTGGGGGGTCACCAGCGGCGGTGGATTTGCAAGGTCCGCCGTCAATTTCGCATGGCGGACCTTCGCATCCGCGACCGACTTCTCTTTCACCGGACCGAATCCGCGAATCTGGTCCGGCAGCGAGAGAAGCTCCACCGCGATGTCGTGCGTGAGCGGCGACAGCGCAGCCAGAACCGACGCAACATCCTTCTCATAGGAGGCGATCAGCCCGCGCTCCATCTTTCGCTCGGCGCTGTAGCCGAACACGTCGAGCGCGGTGCCGCGCAGGCCGCGCAACTTCGCCAGAATGCCGAACAACGGCACCATCCACGACCCGAACTGACGCTTGCGTGGGCGGCCCGATGCATCGGTGCCGGGCAGCATCGGCGGCGCGAGGTGATAGCTCACCTTGAACTCGCCCTCGAACTGTTCTGCGATTCGCTGGGCGAACTTACCGTCCGTATAGAGCCGCGCCACCTCGTATTCGTCCTTGTAGGCGAGCAGCTTGGCGTAGTTGACCGCGACCGCACGTGGCAGCGCGTCGCCATAGCCGCCGCCCGCGGCCGCCTTGCGCACACGCGACACCAGATCGATGTAGCGCTTGGCCAGCACCGCGTTCTGATAGTCGGTGAGCAACGTCGTGCGATGCGCGATCACCTCGTCGAGCGACATTTCGGCGAGCGTCTTCGGTGCCGCCTCCTCATCCTTCATCATCGATGCGACCCGGCCGGGGTCGACCGACGCAAGCCGACCGAGCTGAAACGCCAGCGTGTTCATCTTCACCGACACCGCATTGAGCTCGATCGCACGCAGGATCGCCTCCGACGACACCGGCAGCAGACCCTGTTGATAGGCGTAACCCAGCATCATCAGGTTGGTGGCAATCGCATCGCCAAGCAGTCCTTCGGCGGCGTGCGTGAAGTCGAAGAACACCGACTCCTTGCGTAGCGACGCTTCGAGCACGCTGTTGACCTTACGCCGCTGGAAGTTGAAATCGCGTTGATGGATGAAGTCCGCAATCGGAATGAGATGGGTGTTGATGACGCCCGTGGTGCGGCCTGACTCGCAAAGCGTGATCGTTTCCTTGGCGATGGCGACGACCTCATCGGCCGCGATCAGCAGATCCGCCGTGCCGCTGACGATGCGCGAGCAGCGCACGTCGTCCGTGTTCTGGGAGAGTCGCACATGGCTCAGCACCGCGCCGCCCTTCTGCGCGAGGCCGGACATGTCGAGGATCATGCTGGCCTTGCCCTCGATGTGCGCAGCCATGCCGAGCAGCGCGCCGACCGTCAGTACACCCGTGCCGCCGACGCCGCCGATGGCGATATTGTAGGTCTTGTCGAGCGCTACGCGATGCGCAGGCTCCGGGATGTTGCCAAGGTTGCCCATGTCCACCGGCGCACGTTTGCGCAGCTTGCCACCATCGATGGTGACGAACGACGGGCAGAAACCCTTGAGACAGGAGTAATCCTTGTTGCAGCTCGATTGATTGATGGTGCGCTTGCGGCCAAGTTCCGTTTCGAGCGGTTCGACCGAGATGCAGTTCGACTGCACCGAGCAATCGCCGCAGCCCTCGCAGACGGCGGCATTGATCATCACCCGGCGCTGCGGGTCCTCCATCGTGCCGCGCTTGCGGCGGCGGCGCTTCTCGGCAGCGCAGGTCTGCACGAAGACGATTGCCGAGCAACCCGGCGTCTCGCGCAGCGTCTTCATCACGTTCTCAAGTTCGTCGCGATGCGCGAGCTTGGTGCCGGGCGCGATGCTCGATGCCGGATAGGCGCCGGGGTTCTCGGAAACGAGATAGATCTCGCGAATGCCCTCGCTGTGAAGCTGGAAGGTGATCTGCTGCGGCGAGAGATCGCCGTCGTGGCGCTGACCGCCGGTCATCGCGACTGCGTCGTTGTAGAGAATCTTGTAGGTGATGTTCGCCTTCGATGCCACCGCCTGACGGATCGCGAGGCTTCCCGAATGAAAGTACGTGCCGTCGCCGAGATTGGCGAAGATGTGATTTTCCTTCGTGAATGGCGCAATGCCGACCCATGGCACGCCCTCGCCGCCCATGTGCGTGAACGTCTCGGTGTTGCGATCCATCCACAGCGACATGAAGTGACAGCCGATGCCGGCGAAGGCGCGACTCCCCTGCGGCACCTTCGTTGAGGTGTTATGCGGACAGCCCGAGCAGAAGTACGGCGTGCGCGTCACCGGCGCGATAGCTTGCACCTGCGATGCCTGCCGACCATTGAACCAGTCGGCCTTGGCGCGAAGCATCTCGGCGATTTCGGGATTGAGGTTGAGGCGAAGAAGACGTTCGGTCAGCGACGTCGCAAGCGATGCGACGCTCAGCTCTTCCGCGAACGGAAGGAAGCGCTTGTCATGCTCGTCCATCTTGCCGACGATGCGCGGGCGCACGTCGTCACGCCAGTTGAATAGCTCCTGCTTGACCTGGTTCTCGACAATCTCGCGCCGCTCTTCGACGATAAAGATCTCTTCGAGACCGACCGCAAACTTGCGCACGCCTTCCGGCTCCAGCGGCCATGGCATGCCGATCTTGTAGAGCCGCAGGCCGATCTTTGCGGCGACCTGCTCGGTGATGCCCAGTTCGCGCAGCGCCTGCCGCACATCCTCGTAGCTCTTGCCCGAGGCCATGATGCCGAAACGCGGGTTCGGCGAATCCATCACGACGCGGTTGACGTTGTTGGCGCGCGCGAACGCGATAGCAGCAAAGCCTTTGTAGTCCTGCAAGCGCTTGTCCTGCGCGAAGCGGTCGTCTGGCCAGCGCAGATTGAGGCCGCCCGGCGGCATCTCGAAATCGGTCGGAATGTTGAACGGCGTCATCTCGTCGGAGAGATCGATCTCGGCGGTGGTTTCCACCGTTTCCGTGATCACCTTCATGCCGACCCAGCAGCCGGAGTAACGCGACATGGCGATTCCGAGCAGTCCCATCTCGATCATCTCATGGATGCTCGAGGGGTAGAGGTACGGCATCAGGGCAGAAATGAAGGCATGGTCCGATTGATGCGGGACGGTCGAGGATTTCGCGCCGTGGTCGTCGCCAGCGAGGCAGAGAACACCACCCTTCGCCGCGGAACCCGCCGCATTGCCGTGGCGAAACACGTCGCCGCAGCGGTCGACACCAGGCCCCTTGCCGTACCAGATGCCGACGACGCCATCGTATTTCGCGCCGGGTGAGAGATTGAGTTGCTGCGAGCCCCAGATCGCGGTGGCCGCGAGATCCTCGTTCACGCCGGGCTGGAACTTGATCCCGTACTGATCGAGATGGTGGCGGGCGGCGTGGAGTTGCTGGTCGTAGCCGCCGAGCGGCGAGCCGCGGTAACCGGAAATGAATGCGGAGGTGTTGAGGCCCTGGGCGCGGTCGCGCCGGATCTGCGCCATCGGCAGGCGCACCAGCGCCTGAATGCCTGTGAGAAAGATATGGCCGGAGGCTTGCGTGTACTTCTGGTCGAGACTGATCGGTCCCTGATTGATTCCCATCCCAGCCTCTCGATCCCGCGTTTTTCTTTTGCCCGGCGGCGCCGCACCGAGTCCGATAGAAGCATTCTATGTTGGTTTTCCCGCCGCCTGCATCAAGATTCGATGAGTCCGATTTGCGTCGGCGAACCGGCAATTTCGTTGTCCGAAAAGCCGGTTATTGCTTGCTTCGTGTCGCTTTTCCCGATCCATCCGCAACGAAGCTGCCGCTGCGGTTACGGCCCGTTTCACTGCACTGCAAAAAGGCACCTCCTCCCGCGAATCTCGACGCTGATCTCTATCCTGACATGGCTGCTGCGAGGCGCCCGCGCGGCTCCGCCGGAACTCGATCCTGCTCGGAACGGTTGTTCGATGCCGGCGCCTGTTCGGTTCGCGCGGCTGGCGAGCGCAATGGGAGGACAAGCATGAACTTGAGCAATCGCGAGCTTGAAGCACCCCCTGTCCTGAACGATCCGAGCGCGGCGCACGGTGGCAGTGCGCTTCATGAAAAGCCGGTCAAGGCCGTCATCGGACTTGGTGTGATGATCGCGCTGAGTTTGCTGCTGTATGAGATCAATCATTCACGGCCGGACGACGGTCCGCCGCGGACGATGGCGCAGCGATTGCACATGCCATCGCAGTCGCATTGACGGCTCAATCAGTCCCGTCGGCAGCTGGCACATCGCAGCCCGGCATCCGGATGGTTCCGGAACGACAACAAGCCGCAAATCGTTTGGTTGACAGGGCCCGGTCCAGTTGGGCTAATCCGCCCAACCCCATATTGAATTCAAACGATTTTGGATCGGGCAACATGTTTCGAAAAGTGGTCCTTGCAACGTGCGTGACAATGCTGCCGATGGCTGCATCAGCTTCGGACATCAAGGCGAAGATGCCGGAGACCGCCTTCTCCGGAAAAATCAAGCCGGACATCCTGGGGCTATCGCTCGAGGACGATGCGGCCAAGGCAAAGGGCGCGATCGAGGCTCATTTCAAGGATCGGCAGGGCGTTAAGCCAACGATCGGTCAGCAGGCATTCGCATCAACGCGGGCGAGCTATGTGCCGTCGCTGACGTTCGATCAGCCGGCCAATGCCAAGGACGGCGGCGAAACCATCTCGATGGTGTTCTCGTCTCCCGCGAGCGCCAATCGCGCCTTTCTGATTTCGCGAACGCTGACGTTTGCAGCCGCAGCACAGCCGCTGAAATCCGATCTCCTCAAGCAGGTGATCGACAAGTACGGGCAGCCGACTCTGATCGGCGGGCAGCACGTTTACTACTTCTATCGCGGCGGCAAGGTCATCTCGGTGAAGCAGAAGTATAAGCCCGACACCGCGCTGGAAGCGCTCGACAAGCCGATCGTTCCGAAAGCAGCCGTGGCGCTGAACAACGCCAAAGGTCAGGGCAGCTGCGTCGCCGCCGTCAAACACGTCGGCGCGCTCGACAAGACACTGAAAGGCCTGCTCGCCGAAGCCAAGGACGCGAACTGCGAGGCGGCGCTGACGATCGCGATCTCTCCCGGCGCGAGCATCGACCGCACCGGCAAGGCCGAGTTCATGATGGTCGATTTCAAGCGGATCATCAGTGCGGCGGCCATCGACAATGATGCGTCGAACAGCAGCCAGAGCAACAGCCCTGCCGGCAGCGCGCCGAAACTTTGATCGGTTGCTGCTCGGCGGCAAAGCACAACGAAGCCCGGACTGGCTTGCGTCAGACCGGGCTTTTTCGCAACCGCACCTTCGGATCAGAAGTAGTACCGGCGACGGCGCCAGTAACGACGGCGGCGATAGAAGCGCGGACGGTAGTAGTAGCGGCGGCGATAGAAGCGGCGGCGGCGCCAGCCCCATTGCACCTGCTCCGCAGCGGCGTCCGCGATGTCCTGCTCGGTCGCGATCGCGGGCTTGGCTTCAAGATTGCCGGCTTCAAGATCGGGCTGCGCGGGCTTCGGACCTTTCAGCGGGTCAGTCGCGGGTGTCAACAGCGGCGCAGCGCTGGCGGCCCCCGCAACCGCAACAAGGCTTGCACCCGCTGCAGCGCCGAACGCAAGCTTCAGAAAATCCCGTCGTTCCATGATCGTGACCTCCCTTCCGGATGAGCAGTCGAGGCTCGATGATCGCGGTCAACGGATGAACCTAAACTGAACCGCGTATTCAGGAACGAACAAGAACCGTCATCAAAAGAAACTGCCGGCGGATAGCCCAATGCTACCCCGCCGGTATTGTTCCAACGCTGCCGCTCGCAGGAGGTATCACTCGAGCTTGATGTTCGCCTTCTTGATGACGTCGCTCCAGCGCGCGATCTCGCTTTCGACGAACTTGCCGAATTCTGCCCTCATGAGCGTGGGCGTCGGCGAACCGTTCTTTTTCCAGGCTTCCTTCAGCACGTCGGAATCGAGCGCCTTGCGGATTTCAGCCGCCATCCGGTCGGCGATCGCAGGCGGTGTCGCCTTCGGAGCGAAAATCGCGTACCAGGTCGAGACCTCGTAGCCCTTGAGTCCGGCTTCGCTGGACGTCGGAACCGCCGACACAGCATCGGAGCGTGACGACGACGCGACCGCAAGGCCGCGAATCTGGCCGCTGCCGATCTGACTCGACGATGTTCCAAGGCCGTCGAACATCACGTGGACATGGCCGGCCACGAGATCCTGCATCGCCGGGCCAGCACCACGATATGGCACGTGGTTGAGATTGACGCCCGCGGTGAGTTTGAACAGTTCACCGGCAAGATGGTGTGTCGTACCGATGCCCGCCGAGGCATAGTCGATCTTGCCAGGATTGGCCTTGGCATCGGCGATGAACTCGGCAAGCGTCTTGGCCGAAACCTTCGTGGGATTGACGACGATGACCTGCGGAGGCGCCGCGATCAGGGCAACTGGCACGAAGTCTTTCGCAAAATCGTAGTCGAGCTTCGGATAGAGCGTCGCCGCGATTGCATGATGTGCCGCGCCGACGAAGAAGTTGTAGCCGTTCGGATCTGCCTTCGCCGCTGCACTCGCGCCGACCGTTCCGCCCGCGCCCGAGCGGTTGTCGATCAGAACGCGCTGGTTCAACTGCTTCTCGAGCTGTGCCGCAAGCGGACGCGCAAACGCATCGGTGCCGCCGCCCGCCGGGAACGGAACGATCATCGAGATCGGCCGGTCAGGCCATGTCTGCGCGGCAGCTGGAGCCGCGATCAGCGTCGCGATCGCGGCAGCCGCAAAGGATGCGAGAAGCGCCGCGGAGCGGCGTGTAGGATGCCTTGTCATCGTTCCCTCATTCGTTTCTGTCTGCATGTTTCGGCGTTAGTAATGTCGCCGTTGATGAGCGATTAGGCCATCAGCCCGCGGGCTTGGCAAGCCGGGCGGATCGTCACAACTGCCTCAAACAACTGACTTTTCCGCGACTTTAGGCGTATAGGCCGATCCGTCGCGGCGACGGCGGCAAGCGAGAGTTGAACAAAACCGCGGTGCCGCGCGACCCATGGCATCTCGCTACCGCCAATCCGGATCGCCGATGCCCCGCCCGATACTCCTTGCCGCCTGCCTCGCTGCCGGCCTCACCGCTGCGCCCGCACGGGCGGACGATCTGCCGAAGTTCAAGGATCATCCCGTCAAGGTCTTCGCAGGCAAGCCGGCGAAGCCACGGTTTCATACGCAGGATCTGCGTGACCGCCGCGAACTGTACCAGTCTGCGGTCCGCGAAGAGAAGGTGAATGCCGGCGGACGCTTCATCGTGGTGAACCTGCCGTGCGGCTCGGCCTGCGCGCAGCCGACATTTCTCGACACTGCCACCGGCAAAATCACCGAGTTCGACACCGTGTCGGGCTGGCGGGAAATTCCCGACGATTTCGAGCCGGTGCTTTCCCGCGCCGACAGCCGGCTCGTCGTCTTTGCCGGCAGCCGCAACGAGAAGGGCGTCAACGGCCTGCACTTCTACATCATCGGCGACGACGGCAAACTGAAACACCTGCGCTCTGTCGACACGGGCGGCAACTTCGAGACCGCGCCGAAAGTCCAATGATCACTCGGCCGCGGGAGCGAGTTTGGGCCGCATCACCGATCCGCGCAGGTGCGCCCGCTCGGCATTCGGCCACAACAGCAGCAAGCCGAGAACGCCCGACACGATCAGGATGACGCCGTTGATCATGAATCCCGTCATGTAACCCGCATGCTGCGTTGCCGCCGCCTGCACGACACTGCCCATCACGTACGGCGCGACGATGCCGGCAAGCGTATAGATGGCGCCATAGATCGCAATCACCGCGCCGCGCTGCGACGTCGGCGTGAACTCGGCAATCATCGGTGCGCAGACCACGTAGATGGCGCCGCTGACGCCGGTGCCAAGCACCAGCATCGCCACCTGCCCGTTCGCGCCCTGCACCTGCGGCATCAGCAAGAGGACGATGCCGCCGAAAACGAGCGGCACCGACCCAAGAACGCCGCGCGCGTTACGGGTGGACATGCCACGTCCGACCAGTACCTGCGAAACCCATCCCGTCAGCAGCACGATCGATGCGCCAAAGACCCACGGCAAGACTGAAATAAGCCCGGCGCTCTTCTGCTCAAAGCCGAGTCCGGTAATGAGAAACGGCGTGAACCAGGTGAGCCCGAGCGACAGCGCCCAGTACGCGCCGAACGTCGCCGCGCAGCAGCCAACGAAGGTTCGCGACAGCAGGAGATGCGAATAGGGAATCTTCTCGCTGTCGAGGTCGCTGACCACTTCCGTGATCGGCCCTTCCCGGCCGAGCAATAGCCAGAGCACCACCCAGAAAAGCCCGACGACTCCGAGCGCGCCGAAGGCGTGATGCCAGGTGTAATTGACGATGATCCAGTTCAGCGCCGGGACGGCGAGGATGACGCCGAATGCCGAACCCTGCGCGAGGATCGCGGTCGGCAGGGTGCGTTTCTCGTCCGGAAACCACTTGTAGATCGCGTGGATCGCGACCGAGCCGGCCGGTCCCTCGCCTGCGCCGAGCAGGATGCGGCAGATGAGAAGCGTCGTGAAGCCGACGGTGCCGACCATCGGAAACTGCACCAGCGCCCAGATCAGGGCGAGGATCAGCAGCACCCAGCGCGTCGGCACGCGGTTCACCACAAAACCGACAGCGACCGCCGAGATCGAGAACAGGAAGAAGAAGGACGAGCCGAGCAAGCCGAACTGCTCCGGTGTCAGCTGCAGTTCCTTCATGATCGGGACGCCGGCAAGACCGACGATGATCTTGTCGGCGAAGTTCACCAGCATGAACAGGAAGAGCAGAAATGTGATCCGCCAGGCCCCCTTTGGCGTCGGTACTGCGGTCATTTCAGCTCCCACGATGCATGCGTTGTGCGATCGGTGATCTCGTTGTCCGAAATCTTGCGCGTATGCTGCCGTCCCAGCCGGTAAATGGCAAGGCTGATGATATCGGCAGCGCCCGCCCTTTCGCTAAGCTAGCGTCTGTCCTCAGCGTCCCGCTGTTGTTTACGGCAGCGAGGCTTGCCCCATTCGCGCAAAGCAAGAACCCGCGCCATTGTTCAGACATGCATCATCACCCCTGTTCTTTGTGGCGCGGGGGCGCCGGAGTGCTTCAACACGTTCCTCCCTCGATAACGAGGGCGCGCGGAACGCCGGACGCATCGTGCGTCC
>JBMOOJ010000022.1:0-30921 GCA_049323835.1 Pseudomonadota bacterium
CTCGCGCTCGCAGCGCTCGGCCGCCGCGATGCAAGGGATGTGCTCTGGGGCATGTGCTCCGGCGTGCTCGACCGCACGGGTGACATCAGCCGTGCACATCTCGAAGCCGCCGCGCGGGGATACGGCGCCGCAGTCCTGCATGATGCGATCCACATCCTCATGCGCGGCGATACCGAAAAAATAGAGCCCGCGCTCGCAGCGGTTGCCGCCGTAGGGCACACGTCCGGTCGTGACGGAATGGCCGGGGCGCTGATTGCCCTGCGGGCAACAATCAACAGCGCGGCGTTCCAAAAGTAAGAATATTATTACTTTTGGAGATGTGAAAATCATGCCGATGCCCATTTGACAAAGTAAGAACTTTCTTACTAAATTGCTTCTATCGAAAACCGGAGGATCCGCTCGTGACGAACAAGCCAGAACAGCCGCCATACCAGGCTCTGCTGACGAGCGAAGTGAAGGTCGTGAATGTCGGTCTCGACGGTTTCCTGAAGGACCTTCAGGACTGCGGTATCGCGGTCACGCACGTCGACTGGTCGCCGCCGGCCGGCGGCGATCCGAAGATGGCGGCACTGCTGGCGAAGCTCGGCGTGTGAGGCGGCCATGAAACTGATTGAGGAAGCCAATCAACAGGCGCTGGCGCGGATTCTGGAAGGCGAGCCGAAGCTCGTCGACGTTCTTCCCGCGCGCGAGGTGCTGAAAGGGTTGAAGGACCGGATGATCCTGCATGCAGGTCCGCCGATCACGTGGGACCGGATGTGCGGGCCGATGCGTGGTGCGGTCGCGGGCGCCATTGTGTTCGAGGGCTGGGCTCCGGATCTCAAGGCTGCCGCCGAACTCGCTGCCAGCGGTGGTGTCGACTTCCACCCCAATCATCACTTCGGCGCGGTTGGTCCGATGACGGGGATGACCACGGTGTCGATGCCGCTCTTCGTCGTCGAGAACACCAAGTTTGGCAATCGCGCCTATTGCGCAATCAACGAAGGCCTCGGCAAGGTCATGCGCTTCGGCGGCAACGACGAGAGCGTGCTCGCGCGCCTCGCCTGGCTGCGCGACGTCTTCGGGCCGACGCTCGCAAAGGCCATTCGTGCCCGCGGCGGCATCGATCTGAAGGCGATTATCGCGCGCGGCCTCTCGATGGGCGACGAGATGCATCAGCGCAATCTTGCCTGTTCGAGCGTATTCCTGCGCGAGATCGGCCCGTCGCTGGTGCGCACAGCGACCGACAATGCCGTCACCGCCGATTGCGTCGCGTTCATCGCGCAGAACGATCAGTTCTTCCTCAACATCGCGATGGCGATGGGCAAGGCGCTCACCGATCCGGCCAAGGGTATTCGCGGCTCGACGGTGGTCACGGCCATGTGCCGCAACGGCACCGACTTCGGCATTCGCGTGAGTGGCCTCGGCGACACGTGGTTCACCGCGCCGGTCGAGATGCCGGAAGGGCTTTACTTCGCGGGCTTCTCGAAGAACGACGCCAATCCCGACATGGGCGACTCGGCGATCGTGGAAACGATCGGCCTCGGTGGCTTCGCCATGGCGGCAGCGCCTGCCGTTGCCGGCTTCGTCGGAGCCGGGTCGCCGTCGGAAGCCGGAAACTTTACCCGCGCGATGGGTGAAATCACCGTCGGACAGAACTCGGAATGGACGATTGCGGCGCTCGATTTCGCCGGCGTGCCGACGGGCATCGACGTCCGCCTCGTCGTCGAGACGGGGCTGGCGCCGGTCATCAACACGGGCATCGCGCACCGCGAGCCGGGCATCGGACAGGTCGGCGCCGGCATCGTGCGCGCGCCGATGGCTTGCTTCCAGCAAGCCGTCGTCGCCATTGCTCAAGATTTGGGGGTGTCATGAGTGGCTTCGTTCTGAACGAGGTCCGCAAGGGCTTCTATCTGGATTCGGTTGCGCTGATGCGTCTGTCGCGCGAGATCACCGCCGCGCCGGGCGTCATCGAGGCGGCGCTGATGATGGGCACGCCGTCCAATCAGGCGATCATGAAGAATGCCGGCTTGCTCGACGGTAACGTCGCCGCGCAGGGCAACGATCTCATTCTTGCCATCAGGGCGGAGAACGAACTGGCAGCGCGCACCGCGCTTGGCAACGCATTGAAGGCGCTCGACAAGCCGAAGAAGCAGGGTGCGGGAGCTGCCGCCTGGCAGCCGCGCAGCATCGCCGCCGCGGTGAAGGCCGAGCCCGATTCGAATCTGGCGCTGATTTCCGTGCCCGGCGAATTCGCTGCGGCCGAAGCGCGCAAGGCGCTCAATCGCGGGCTGCATGTGCTGATGTTCAGCGACAACGTATCGATCGCCGACGAATTGTCGCTGAAGCAGCATGCGCGTGAACTGGGGCTGCTGATGATGGGCCCCGATTGCGGCACGGCCGTCATCGGCGGCGCGCCGCTGGCGTTCGCTAACAAGCTCAATCGCGGCAAGATCGGAATCATCGGTGCGTCCGGGACCGGCACGCAGGAAGTGTCGTGCTTGATTTCCGAAGCGGGCGAGGGCATCTCTCATGCCATCGGCGTCGGCGGCCGCGATCTGAAGAAAGACATTGGCGGCATCACCACGCTGATGGCAATGGATGCGCTCGATGCCGATCCCGGTACGAGCCATGTGGTGCTGATCTCGAAGCCGCCGCACCCCGATGTCGCGAAAGCCGTCATTGCGCGGATCGCCAAGAGCCCGAAGAGCTATACGGTGTGCTTCATCGGCGCAGCCTCCGCAGATTTGCCGTCCAATGCGCGTTTCGCGCCGACGCTGAAGGAAGCGGCCGAGAAGGCGCTGGGCAAGAGCATCGGCGGCAGCTTCAACGCGGCGGCCGCCGCATCGCGGCTGTCGCGGCGCAAGGGCGCATCGCGGATCGAAGGTCTGTTCGCGGGCGGCACGTTGTGCGCTGAAGCGCAAGTCATCCTCGGCGCCGGCGGACGCAAGGTTGTCTCGAACGCGGCGATTCCGGGCGTTCCGGCGCTCGACGATAAGGCGAGCGCGGGCTGCGACCGGATCATCGATCTGGGCGCGGACGAGTACACGCAGGGCCGCCCGCATCCGATGATCGATCCGTCGGTCCGCGACGACGCCTTGAGGGCTGCGCTGGTTGATCCGGAGATCGCCGCCGTTCTGCTCGATCTGGTGATCGGATACGGCGCGCATGCCGATCCGGCAGGCTACCTCGCGCAGATCGTCGCGGGGCGTTCCGACAACGGGCCGCTTCTGATCGCGTCCGTCACCGGCACCGAGCTCGACCGGCAGGTGCGATCGGCGCAAATCCGCAAGCTCGAAGCCGCAGGCATCGTCGTCGCGCCGTCGAACGCGCAGGCGTGCGAACTGGCGCTCGCCGCCGTTATTCCGGATTCGAAGGTGCGCTATGCGAACGCTTAAGGATGTTCCCCGCCGCCTCGTTATTGCGATCGGCGGCAATGCCGTCCATCCGGAAGACATCAGCGGCACCTCCGACGAGCAGAAGGATATCGCGCGACAAACGGCGGAAGCGTTGCTGCCGCTGGCCGAGCTCGACAACGAGCTCGTGATCACCCACGGCAACGGTCCGGTGGTCGGCAAGATCATGATGCGGCAGATGCTGACGATGGATCGCATCCCGCCGATGTCGATGGATATCTGTGTCGCGCACAGCCAGGGCGGCATCGGCTATCTGCTGATGCAGGCGATGGAGAACGCGCTGCGCGAGCGCGGCAACCAGCGCCATGTCGCAAGCCTTCTGACGCAAGTCGAGGTCGATGCCAACGATCCGGCGTTCCAGAATCCGACCAAGTTCGTCGGCCCATTCTTTTCCGAGGAAGAAGCCAAGCGCATCAGCAAGGAATTGAACTGGAAGATGCAGGAGGATTCCGGCCGCGGCTGGCGTCACGTGGTGCCGTCGCCGAAGCCGAAGCATGTCTGCGACATTTCCCTCGTCGAAGCGCTGATCAAGCGCGGCACCATCGTTATCTCTGGCGGCGGCGGCGGCATGCCGGTGGTTCGCGACGAGCGCGGTGTCCGCACGGGCGTGCCCGCCGTGATCGACAAGGATCTCACCTCGGCGCATATCGCCAACGTTCTCGGCATCGAGGAGCTGTTGATCCTGACGGCCGTGCCGCGGGTCGCGATCAATTTCGGCAAGCCCAACCAGAAAGAACTGGAGGAGGTCACGCTGGAGGAGATCAAGGCCTACCATCGCGAAGGGCATTTCCCGCCCGGCAGCATGGGGCCGAAGGTCGATGCCGCGATCCGCTTCCTCGAAGGCGGCGGCAAGCGCGCGATCATCAGCCACCTCAATTGCGCGATGGCGGCGCTGCGCGGCGAGACTGGAACGCACATCATTCGCTAACTCACGCGGCCTCCCATGCCCGTGTTGTCCCTCGCACCGGTGCAGCCGATGCGGGGGACTTTTTTCATCCAGGTGCTGGCGGAGCTCACGGCCTTTGCTGTGGTGTTCCGGCTGTTGATAAATGCCGTCGGCTACATCCGGATCGGCAATGATAATCTGGCTTCGAGGCCGCCATCTTGCCGGTTTGACAGCGTCAGCGTCCCCGACAATGCGCGGGCGAGCTGGTGAGCGATAGCAAGACCGAGACCCGCACCGCCGGTCTCACGATTACGCGAGCCTTCGAGCCGGTAGAACGGTTGCAGCACGCGGTTGAGTTCATCCGCGGGAATGCCGGGGCCGCGGTCGCGCACCGAGATGGCGATACGATCCGGCGTTTCCGCTTCCGCCGCGATTTCTACGTCGCCTGCGAAATTCAGCGCGTTGTCGGCGAGGTTGGTGACGATCCGCCGCAACACCATCGGCCGTGTCGTGATCGATTGAGTGAACTGTCCGGTCAACCGCACCGGCCGTCCGGCATCCGCGTAATCGCAAACGAGGCTGTCGAGCAAGGCATGCAGATCGGTTGCCTGTGCCGGTTCTGTCGTTTCCTGCGCGCTTCGCGCATAGGCGATGCCTTCCTTTACCAGCGTCTGCATCATGTCGAGATCGTCGCGCAGCTTCGCCGTGAGCTGATTGTTGTCGAGCAGATCGATGCGCAGCTGCATGCGGGTTAGCGGCGTTTGCAGATCATGCGAGATCGCCGCGAGCATCTGGATGCGTTCGGCGAGGTGATCGGCGATGCGCTGGCGCATGGCATTGAAGGCGGTGGATGCGCGTGCAACTTCGGTCGGGCCGCCTTCGGATAGCGGTTCGGCGCGCAGATCCGGCCCCAGCGAGTCCGCAGCCTGCGCAAGCTGCGAGAGCGGGCGCGTCGCGATCCGCACCGCCAGCCAGGTGAACGCCGCGAGCACACCAAGCTGGGCGATCAGGATCGTCGGCACCCATGGCGAGATCGCCATCGCCGGCGGCAGCAGGTCGACGGTGAGCGGCATGCCGTCCGACAGCTTCAATCCGACGCGCAGGTGGAGCGGATCGGTCGCACCGGCCTGTGGGGCTATGATGGGAGTGTAACGGGCACCGAGCGAATTGCCGAGCGCGGTGGCGAGGCTGCGCGCGAATGCATTGTCGGCGGGCGCAGCGGCGAGGGGATCGCCGAGCGTGTAGCGATAGTTCGGCCGGTTCAGCCGGCCAATCCAGCCCGCGCGCTCCGCCGCCGGCATCCGTTCCAGCATCGCCACCGACGTTGCCACGTCCTGCGCGACGTATGCGATCATCATCGCGCGCGATGTCTGCATCCGCTCGTAGATGACGAGCCCGAACGAGAACAGATGCGCGACCGCCAGCCCGAGGAACAGGATCAGCGCCACCCGCCCGAACAGCGAGCGGGGCAGCAACGCATCGCGCCAGCACCTACTCATTTGACGTCTTGTTTGATATCTTGCCGGAACTCGACCGCGGCGGCGAAGACGTAACCTTCGTTGCGGACGGTCTTGATGTATTGCGGCTCGCGGGCTTCGTCGCGCAGGCGCTGCCGCAGCCGGCTCACCAGGAGGTCGATCGAGCGATCGAACGAATCCGCATCGCGTCCCTGGGTGAGATTCATCAGCTGATCGCGGTTCATCACCCGTTGCGGGTATTCGAGAAACACGCTGAGCAGGCGATATTCGGCGCCGCTCAGCGAGACCATCGTGCCCGTGGCGTCGATCAGATGCCGGGCGGTGGTATCGAGAATCCATTCGCCGAAGGCGAGCGCGCGCGGGCGTTCGGTCAGCCGCATGTTCGGCGGCAGCATGCGCGTCCGCCGCAGCACGGCGCGGATGCGCGCCAAGAGTTCGCGCGGCACGAACGGCTTGGTCATGTAGTCGTCGGCGCCCATCTCGAGACCGACGATGCGGTCGGTTTCGTCGTCGCGGGCGGTGAGAACGAGGATCGGCGTCGGATTGGATTGCGTCGCGCGCAGATCGCGGCACAACGTCAAGCCGTCTTCGCCCGGAAGCATGAGGTCAAGCACGATCAGGTCGACAGGGCCGGCGGCAAGCGCGCTTTTCATCTGGCGGCCGTCGGCGGCCGCGCTCACCCGGAAGCCATTCTTGCGCAGATAGCCGGTGAGCAGTTCGCGGATGTCGCGGTCGTCGTCGACGACGAGGATGCTGTCGGTTTGCTCCATATCCCGCCTTGATAATGTCCCGCCTCAATAGCCGATTTGAGACCGCCTGGCGCTGCGAGTTTGTATCGCAATGTAGCTTTTGGCGCCGCTGATACCGGCCGCTGCAAAAGGTCCGGTTTCCGGACACATCCGGGATACATGATCATGGGAGGTGGGCTGCCGTCCCTCAAGCCGGATGGAGCCTCTCATGTCCGTTATCGTTAACTCGCTTCGGTGCAGCGCCGTCATGTTCACGCTTGCCATGTCCACCGCAAGCCACGCCCAGGTGCCGCAGTTGCCGCCGCCCGCCGATCCGGTCGCGCTCGGGATCATGAAGGGTTTCCCGCCGCCGGCTGACAAGACCGTGACGCTTGCGAACGTGCTGCGCTACCCGAGCGGCAGCTGGGCCTTCCATCACATGCGTCAGCTCGTGCCGAACGTCTCGATCTGGCGCGGCGACAAGGGGCCGTCGCTGCTTGCGAACGAGGCGCGCAATCTCGATACGCTGGCGTTTCAGGGCGTGGGCGACGCGCAGACCACGATCGCCGACTGGCAGAAGAGCACCTACACCGACGCAATGCTCGTGCTTCACAACGGCAAGGCCGTCTACGAGCGCTACCACAATGGCATGAAGGCGCAGACGCCGCACTCAATGTGGTCGCTGACGAAATCGGTGGTCGGCTTGCTGACCACCATGCTGATCAAGGAAGGCAAGCTCGATCCGAACGCAAAGATCCCGCAGTATCTGCCGGAGCTGGCGTCGAGCGGTTGGGCCGACGCGACGCTGCAGCAGACGCTCGATATGACGACTGGTTTGCAATATCGCGAGGTCTTCACCGATCCGAAGGCCGAAATCTTCCAATACATCATCGCAGCGGGTCTTCTGCCGGCGCCGCCGAACTATCCTGGCCCGAAGTCGATGCTCGAGTATCTGAAGACCGTGCAGAAGAACGGCGAGCACGGCGAAGGCTTCCGTTACAAGAGCGTCGACGTCGAGGTGCTCGGCTGGGTGATCCAGCGCGTCACCGGCAAGAGCTTCAGCGATCTCGTCTCCGAGCGGCTGTGGAGCAAGCTCGCCGCGCAGGAGGATGGCTACGTTCTGGCCGATCCGGTCGGCTCGCAGATCACCAGCATCGGCATGAACGCGACGTTGCGCGACCTCGGCCGTCTCGGCGAGATGCTGCGACAGGACGGCCGCTTCAACGGCCAGCAGATCGTCGCCAAGGAGGTGGTCGATGAAATCCGCAAGGGCGCTGACCGCGAGAAGTTCAAGACCAGCGGCCAGACGCTGCGTGCGGGCTATTCGTACCACAACAACTTCTGGGTCACGCACAACGCAGCCGGTGCCTACGAGATGAAGGGCCTGAACGGACAGCACGTCCATATCAATCCGTCGGCGGGCGTCGTCATCGTCAAGCTGTCGTCGCATCCCGCCGGCGAGACGATCTTCACCCATGTCGTCGATCAGCGTGCGTTCGAGGCGATCGCGAAGGCGGTCAGCAAGTCGGCCAGCGCGAAATAGGCTTTCGCCAGCTCCCAAGCGAAGAACTTCAGGGCCCGGCGCGAATGCCGGGCCTCTTTTTGCTTGCAAGATTTACGGTGCCGACAGCTTTAGCGCGCGTTTGAGGCTGTCAAGCTGGCCGGCGATCTCGCCGGGCTTCGTCACCGGATAGGAGCAGAAGTTCTTGGTGCAGGCGAAGGCCGCCGGACCCTCCGGAAAATCCGGATAGTCGACGTCGGGATTCGCGAGAGCCCCTTCGCGCTTGTCCCACCATTCGGCACGCTTGTGCGCCATCGGATAGGAGAGCGCGGCGCCATAGAGCGCGGCCGAGCGCGGATCGTCCTTCGCGCCGACGATGGTGACATGCACCGGCTCGTTTCGCAGTTCGTCCTCGGCGATGAGCACGTCGGGCAGGAATGCCACCGCATCAAGAACCGCTGGCGAGGTCAGATAGCCCATGCCGGCTTCGGCGATCTCGCGGTAGCGTTCGCTGCCCGTGTAGGACGCGAGCAGATTGAACGTTCGAACCGCGGTGACGTTGTCCTCGCGCTGCTTGATCGGCTTGACCAGATGCTTTGCGTCCGGCGAGGCGGAGACCACAAAGCCACCGGTTTCCCGTTCGATGAAGTTCGCCGCGACGAAATCGGCGGTCGCGCGTGCGAGCATCAGCCAGTCGCGGCCGCCGGTCGAGCGGTGCAGCGCCAGCAGCGCTTTCGTCATCTCGATGTTGTCGGCGAGATAGGGCCCGCCCTTGTCCTGCGCGGCATGGCGGAAGCCGGCATCCGCCAGAGCGCGGTTGGCCAAAGCCCAGCGCGCAGCCTTGATGGCGATCTCGCGTGCCTCGGCCACGCCGGTCGCATCGTAATAGGCGAGCAGCGCCGAAATCGCCTGCGCTGTCTCGCGTGCGTAAACGCGCTTATCGACGCCGGGCGATCCCTCATCGAGACCCATGGAGGTGTAGAAGCCGCCATCGGGTGCGGCCAGATAGGTTTTCAGAAAGCCGTAAATGCGATCGGCGGCCTGACGGTAAGCCGGGTCTTTGAACAGGACCCAGCCGCGCGAATAGGCGGCGAGCCCGGCTTCCTGCACGAACATCGGGAACTCGCGGATTGGCGCGGTCCAGTCGACGCTGCGGTTGACCTGCGCAAGGCCGCCGGTTTCCTTGTCGACCATCAGCAGCATGCCGTTCAGCGTCCGCTTCAGGCGGTCGGCATTCTCCTTGTCGCCTTGCCGTGCCCGTTCCAGCGCCCATGTCAGCGTCGCGCCATCGACGAACTTCGATTTGCTCCAGCCGCCGTGCTCGCGGTCCCATGCCTTGTCGATGAAGGCGAGGATGTCGTTGCGCTGCGCCTCGCTGAGGCCCGTCGCAAGCATCCGCGCGCGCTCGGCCGGCGGCGTGGCGTAGACCACCGGCGTCGGGTCTTTCACCGTCTCGTTGAGAATCGGAATGAAGAACTGCGGCGAGTAGAAGCCGCGCAGTTTGACGATCTCCTTGCCGTCCGGCCCGAAAATGATGGTCGCCGGCCAGCCGAATGCCTCATAGCGTTGCGAGATGTCGGGGCGGCTGTCCTGATCGACGTGAACCGGAATGAAGTTGTCCTTCAACACCGCGCGGACTTCCGGATTGGCCCAGGTCTCGCGGTTCATCACGAAACACCATTTGCACCACCACGATTGCAGCGACATCACGACAAACTTCTTCTCGCGCGCGGCGCGCTCGAACGTGGCGTCGCTCCATTCGCTCCAGAAGCCGTCCTTGTTGTCGAGCGGGGCGGCGTGCGCGATCGTGGCCATGAGCAACGAAAGGATGATTATACCTGCGCGGACCATGGCCAATTCCCTCGATTGCGGTGCGGCGGAAAATGCCAGATTATCGGCTAGGCCGCCGTCACATCGCGGTGAGCGCCATGTAAAATGAAGGCGCCGCCTCGTGTAACGAGGCGGCGCTTTGTGTCGTATGCGGACCTGATCTGGGTGTCAGGCTTGGGCGCGGGCTTCCTTCGCTGCGGCCACCATGTTTGACAGCGCCGAGCGGACCTCCGGCCAGCCGCGGGTCTTCAATCCGCAGTCCGGATTGATCCAGATCTGTTCCGGCGTCAGATTCCGGCGTGCCTTGCTGATCAGATCGATCATCTCCGCGACATCCGGCACGCGCGGCGAGTGAATGTCGTAAACGCCCGGTCCGATCTCGTTCGGATACTTGTAGGTCACGAAAGCATCGAGCAACTCCATCTTCGAGCGGGAGGTCTCGATCGAGATCACGTCCGCATCCATGGCGCCGATCGCGTCGATGATGTCGTTGAACTCCGAATAGCACATGTGGGTGTGAATCTGCGTGTCATCCGCCACGCCAGAGGCGGTGATGCGGAAGCTGCCGACCGCCCAGTCGAGATAGGTTTTCCACTCGGACCGCCGCAGCGGAAGACCTTCGCGAAGTGCCGCCTCATCGATCTGGATCATCGCCGCACCGGCCTTCTCGAGATCGATCACCTCGTCGCGGATCGCGAGCGCGATCTGCCGGCAGGACTCGCTGCGCGGAATATCGTCGCGGACGAACGACCAGTTGAGGATGGTCACCGGGCCGGTGAGCATGCCCTTCATCGGGCGCTTGGTCAGCGATTGCGCGTATCTCCACCACGCGACCGTCATCGGCTTCGGCCGCGCGACGTCACCGAAGAGAACCGGCGGGCGCACGCAGCGCGAGCCGTAACTCTGCACCCAGGCGTGCCGGGTGAAGGCGAAGCCCGAAAGCTGCTCACCGAAGTACTGCACCATGTCGTTGCGCTCGAATTCGCCATGCACCAGTACGTCGAGGTCGATCTCTTCCTGCCATTCGACCGTGCGTCTGGTTTCCTCGCGCAGGAATTTGTCGTACGTGGCCTGATCGATCGTGCCTTTGCCAAAGGCGGCGCGTGCCTTGCGCACGTCGCTGGTCTGCGGAAACGAACCGATGGTCGTGGTCGGGAACGCCGGCAGCTTGAATTTCGCGCGCTGTACCTGCGCGCGCCGGGCAAAGGAACTGCGGCGGTTGGCCATATCCGCGGTGATTGCGGCGACACGTTCGGTAACCGCCTTGTTGTGGACCTTGGGCGAGGTCTTGCGGGCAGCTGCGGCCGCTGCCGAGGCCGAGAGTTCGTCCTTGACCGCGTCGCGTCCGTCAGCGAGCGCCCTGCCGAGAGCGGAGAGCTCACTCATTTTCTGCAGCGAGAAGGCAAGCCAGCTCTTGAGATCGGCATCGAGCGCAGTTTCCCGATCAAGATCGATCGGCACGTGCAACAGCGAGCATGAAGGCGCGATTTCGACGAGGCTTGCACCGCGCCTGGCGACAACCGGCTCCAAGCGGTCGAGAATGGCGGGCAGGTTGGCACGCCAGATGTTGCGGCCGTCGATGACGCCGAGCGACAGAACGACGTCCGGCCGCACGGCGTCGAGAACGGCGTCGAGCTGCTGCGGTGCGCGGACCAGGTCGATGTGCAAGCCTGCGACCGGAAGCGCGGCAGCGGTTTCGAGATTGTCGTCCAGCGCACCGAAATAGGTATTCAGCATGATTCTGATCTGCGGAACCGCTCTGGCGAGTTCGGCATACGTCTTTTTCAGCGCGTCGCGCGCCGCACCATCAAGATCGAGAACGAGGCACGGCTCGTCGATTTGTACCCAGTCCGCGCCTTCGGCGGCGAGGCGCTTCAACACTTCGGCATAAACCGGCAGGAGCTTGTCGAGCAGCGACAGGGTGTCGAACGCGGCGTCATGGCTCTTGCCGAGCTTCAGGAACGCCACCGGACCGACGAGCACGGGGCGCGTTTGGTAGCCGAGCGCCCTGGCTTCCCTGTATTCGTCGATCGGTTTGGTCGAGGACAGCGCGAAGGTCTGGCTCTTCGAGAATTCCGGCACCATGTAGTGGTAGTTGGTGTCGAACCATTTCGTCATTTCCTGTGCGGGCGCACCATGCCCGTGGTGATGCGCATGGCCATGTTCGCAGGCCTCGGTGCTGCCCTGCGAGCCGCGCGCCATCGCGAAATAGGTCGCAAGGGATACTGCGCCGCCCGTCCAGTTGTAGACCTCCGGAATGGCGCCGACCATCACGCTGGTGTCCAGCACCTGATCGTAGAAGGAGAAGTCGTTCGAGGGGATGACGGTGATGCCGCGCGCCTTCTGACGCGCCCAGTTGTCGGCGCGAAGCTGCGCAGCGGTCGTGACGAGCGTAGCTTCGTCTATTTTGCCCGCCCAGAAGCTTTCAAGTGCGGTTTTCAGCTCGCGGCGCGGGCCGATGCGCGGCGTGCCCAGCGTGGCGACAGGAACAGATTCAACGGAAGACGAATTCGGCATCGGTAACCCCGTGATGTGAAGGCGAGCCGACGCGCGCCCACATCCCGAACGGCGACACCGTTCGCGGCAAGCGACACACCGGGCACCCCGCCCGTGGACGTTCTGATGTCGAGGCAGGTCTCCTGGCTCGCGGGTCACAGCCTGCGTCCGGTCTTCCCAAAGCTTCCGCCTCAGTGACGTTCGCGCATGATCTGCCGATCGTGCGCGATGGACGAAGCTCGCCGCTTACAGTTGCGGGGGCAGCTTCGGCGTTGCCGGATTCGTCAGCGCACCGAATTCCCTCTTAGCTTCACACGACAGGTCGCATGAAGACCACGACGCTCGCGACTATCCGCGTGCCATGTGCGAAGTCAATTCGCGGCGAGGTGGGTTGATGCCCACCGCATGAGGCGGCGGCGAGGGATGTTGTCAGCCGGTGGCTTCCTTCCGCCGTGCGGCGCGCACGTCGGTCGCCTCCCACACCATGCGCTTGCCGCGTTCGCGGCCGAGCAGCTCGATCGGATCCTTGTTGTCGATGTGGCCGAACTGACCCTTGTAGACGCTGTAGCCGCACAGTTCCTGAAGCCGGCGCGGAAAGCGCTCCGCGGTTTCGCGCGGGATGCCGAGCTGCAGGTTCTCCTGCTGCCGCATCCAGCCCCAGCAATAGGCGCAGGAGAATGCGAAGCGGCGCGCGTCGCTCGTGTTCGGCCCACCGCCATGCCAGAGCGCGCTGTCGAAGAGCAGGACGCTGCCGGCCGGCATCGTCGCGGTCAGTGCGGGATAGTCTTTCCCATACTCCGGCGAATGATCGAGCTTGTGGCTGCCGGGAATGTAGCGTGTCGCGCCGTTGTCCTCACGGAAGTCGGACAGCGCCCAGATCGCGTTGATGGTGATCGGAATGTGCGGGCGCGGCAACGGAATGAGCTGCGTGTCTTCATGGATCGGCTGGGCTTCCTGGCCGGGACCGAGCACCAGCGAGCAGAACGACGAGAGCAGGCATTCCTTGTCGAGCACCCTCTCGACGATCGGCAGCACGTTCTCGTGCAGCGGCACCTCCCAGAAGATGTCGTCGTAGGTGAGCAGATTGTTGATGCGCAGCGTCTTGAAGCCTTCGAACGATGTCTTCGCGGTTTGCAGGTTGTGCTCGTGCTCGATGCGCAGAACGGCGGCCTTCAGGCTTTCGACCAGCTCGCTGCTGGCGGCCTGCTCGATCACCGTGTAGCCGTCGTCGCGAATCCGCGCCGCATGAGCTTCGATATCGGCCTCGCTGAGCATGAGCGTCTCTCCCTGTTGTTTGCTTTGGCGTGCCGTGTCCGGCCGCCATGACAGGATAGGCAAGCGCCGCCGGACTGTCATCCGCAAACGGTACCCGACCCGAATCGTCCGGATAGCGGACGCCGCGATGTCCGGAGTGCGATTTGTGATGTTCCGTTGGCCGGAAATTGATAATGCAGGAATCGGCGGCACCCGTATAACGAGCGATGCCTGGAGCAGGAGAAGCGGTTATCTCGCATGAGCGGTGCTGCACTCGAGAGATTCTACGGCGCGATTCCGGTGTTCCGCAGCTTCACGACGCTGATGGATCCGGCGCATTATGCGCCGCTGCCCGATGACTGGCTGATCGGCGTCGCCGATATCGTCGATTCGACGAAAGCGATTTCCGAACGCCGCTACAAGGCGGTGAACATGGCCGGGGCGGCGATCATCGCGTCGGTGACCAATAACCTCGAAGGTCGCGAATTTCCTTTCGTCTTCGGCGGCGATGGCGCGAGCTTCGCGATTTCTCCCGACGAAGAGGTAACCGCACGCGATGCGCTGGCGGCAACGGCGGCGTGGGTTGCGGACGATCTCGATCTCGCGATGCGCGTTGCACTTGTGCCGGTCGCGGCGATCCGCGCGCAGGGGCTCGACGTGCGCGTTGCGCGCTACGCGCCATCGGAGAACCTGTCCTACGCCATGTTCTCCGGCGGCGGGCTCGGCTGGGCGGAAGTGGCGATGAAACGCGGCGAGTTCGCGGTCGCCCCGGCGCCGCGCGGCACGCACCCGGACCTCAGCGGGCTCTCATGCCGCTTCGAGGAGATGCCGGCGGCACTCGGTCTCATTCTCTCGCTGCTGATTTTGCCAGCGCCCGGCGCCGATCCGGCAGCGTTCCGCAGGCTGATCGAGGACGTTGTGGCGCTGGTCGAGAAAAGCCCGAATGCCGGGCGGCCGATTCCGGAAGGCGGACCGAACTTTCGCTGGCCGCCGCAGGGCCTCGACTACGAAGCGCGCGCCTCGCGCGGTGGATCGCTCTGGGCGCGGCGGATGCGTGCTTTCGTCAACACGACGATTGCGTTCGTGTTTCTGAAGTTCGGGCTGAAGACCGGCAACTTCGTGCCGCACATCTATCTGCGTCAGGTGGTGGAGAATTCCGACTTCAGGAAATACGACGACGGCCTGCGCATGATCATCGACTGCACGCCGCAACTGGCCGAGACGCTGGAGCAGCAGCTCGCCGCCGCAGCAGCCGAGGGCGTCGTGCGGTTCGGCGTGCACCGGCAGGACGCAGCGATGATGACGTGCTTCACGCCGTCGATCCAGCGCAGCGATCACGTGCATTTCATCGACGGTGCGCGGGGCGGCTACGCCTCGGCGGCAACCGCGATGAAGGCGATGCTTGCGAAAGCGGCGTGATCGGCCGGCCGTCAGCGCCTGGTGCGAGTCCAGGTTTCGCCGCCGCAGAAGGCGCCGACGCAGCCTTCGACCCGCAGAGCATTCGGGCCGGTGACCGAGACGTTGCTGTCGTAGAATCGACCGTCGTCGGCGTTGTAGATTCGCCCCGACCAGCGGTTCGCGCCGGACGGCCGCATGCCGTTGAACAGGCTGATGCCGATGATCGGACGTTTGGCGAGTTGCGGATTCGGATTCTTGTCGTCGACCTGCGGTTTGCCGGTGTCCGGATCGATCGGGTCGCGCAGCCAGATCACGACGCCGCAGACGCCCGAGCCGCATCGCGTCACCCGCACCTTGGCATCGCCCTTCTCCGTCAGCCAGATGCCTGCGGGATCGAGCGTTTGCGCGAGAGCCGGCGGCGCGGCGAGGATCAAAAGAAACGCCAGGGTAAAAAACATTCGCAAGATCATGCCGCGTCCTCTGCTCCTCTCACAAGAAATGTCCGGTACGCAATGGAGCGCGGATGGCGCACGTCGCCCGGCCAGCGTTCCGAAGCTACGGAACAAATCAGGTTGCGTTTAAGACACGTTGCGATGTTTCTGCAAGTCATGACGCAACGTCATGACAATACCGGCCTGTTGATCAAGACCGGCCAGCCTCGCCCCACGCCGTCGCGCGAATGGCCAATACGGTGAGCACGCCGTATGCGGTCATCGATGCGCCGACCAGCGCGAACAGGGTCCACAACCCGGCGCCGCTCGAGGCAAGCCACCAGCCGCCGCCGAGCACCATCAGCAGGCGCACGGTTCCGGCGATCACGGGTCCGCCGACCTTCGCCGCACCTTGCGACGAGAAGTAAAGGCAGACGCCAAGGCCGAAGCAGCAATAGGCAGGCCCGGCCCATGCGAGATAAGAGTTTGCGGCGGCGCGCACCGCGGCGTTCTGGGTGAACAGGCCGCTCCACAGATCGGGCGCGATCCACACCGTCAGGCCGATCGCGCCGACCAGGAGCCCGGCCAGGCTGCCCGCCGTCCATGCGACTTTCCGTGCGCGAGCGACCCGATTTGCACCGATCGCCATACCGATCATCGGAATCGATGCAACGCCAAGGGCGAATGAGATCGGCACCAGCAGGAATTCGAGCCGCGCGCCGATGCCGTAACCGGCAAGCGCTTCAGGCCCGAAGCCGGCGACGATCCTGGTGAAGATCAGGACGGTCAGCACGTTCTGAAGCGGCGACAGGCATGAGACGGCGCCGACCTTCAGAATGTCGACAAACATGTCGCGCTGGAATGTAAAAGCCGGGAAATCGAGCGTGATCCGGCTGCGGCCGCTGAGAATGAACCAGGCAAGAAACAGCGCGCCGAGCGCGAACGCGATCACCTGTCCGGCCGCGACGCCCGCCATGCCGAAGCGCGGAATCGGGCCGAAACCCAGTCCCAGTACGCCGCCGATGACGGCATGGAGCAGCGCGACCGTCAGCACGACGCCGGACGAGCGCATCATGTCGCCCGTGCCGCGCAGGATGGAGGCGAGGGTGTTCACCATCCAGATCGCGATCGCGCCGGAGAACAGCACGTGCGCATAGGTCAGGGCTTCGTCGAGCACCCGGCCCTTGCCGCCGAGCAATGCGAACAGCGAATGGCCGAGCGTCAGCATCACGACGGTAAACAGCACGCCGCCGCCAGCGCCGATGATCGCGGCATGCACCGCCAGCGCCGCAGCACGTGCATCGTCGCCGGCGCCGAGTGCGCGGCTGATCGCCGAGGACACGCCGCCACCCATCGCGCCCGCCGACATCATCTGCGTCAGCATCACGAACGGGAAAGCCAGCGCGATCGCGGCCAATGGTTCGGTGCCAAGCCGGCCGACATAGAAGGTCTCGGCGATCGCGACCAGCGTCGTGCCGAGCGACGCGATCGCATTCGGGACTGCGAGGCGCGCGAGCGTCGGCAGGATAGGGGCGGTGAGGAGCCCGTTCGGAGGTGAGGCCGGTGGAATCGTCGCTTGCCTGGCTGGAGCGTGCATGTGCCGCCCGGAATGGCGCTCAAGGAATGATGAATGCCATCTTATGTACGAACCGCCCGAACCGCCATCGGCCGTTGCTGCATGGTCACCACGGCAATCCGCATAGGTCGATCACGCCGTCGCGAGGCCGCAACGCGAGGTCGAACACCATCGGCGTCTGAATGTCGAATTCGACGCGCTCGCCCCGCTGCTCCACGACGAGCTTGCCATCGAACGCATGCCAGCCGCGTTTGGCGTAAAACGGAATGTTATGCTCGGCACACACGAGGACGATGAAATCCGTTGCTTCATGGTGGCGGAACGTGGCGATCGCTGCGTTGAGCGCCACGCTGGCGTATCCCTTGCCGCGATGGGCTGGATGCGTGCTCACCCCGCCGATGCCGCCAAGCCGGACCTTGCGGCCGTTCCAGATGCCATCCCGGAAATACATGCCGACATGGCAGGCGGTCGTTCCGTCGGCGTCATCGAGGATGACGCGCAGGTCGGGATGCGCCCAGGTGACATCGGCCAGCGCCCCCATGACATCGGGGGTCCAAACCTGCGCGAACAGGGATTTCACCCGCGGCCACGAGGCATCGCCGTTCAGAATGTCGATTTCGATGCTCATGCCAGGATGTCCCGCGGGTTCGGTTCTCCGCTTCTCAGTAGTCAATTTCCGGTGGCAAGTCAGGGAAATAGCGTTTCCGGCGAGTGTATCCGCCCGATTTTGAGTGCGGCGTTGCGACCCCTTCCGGGGCGCTTCAATTGTAAGAAAATACCGATTCCGCTAGGTTTTGATCCAGGGTTCGGGCGTTCGGGCGAGGTTGGCTTGCGCCGCAATTTTTTGATCGCGCTTTTGTTTCTGACACTGTCCGGCGGACAGGCGGCCGCCGACAAGCGCGTGGCGCTTGTGATCGGAAATTCCGGCTATCAGCATGCCGGCCGGCTCGCCAATCCGGTCAACGATGCCGATGCGATCACGGCGACCTTCAGGCAGGCGGGGTTCGACGTCGTCGAGTCGCGGCGCGATCTCAAGGTCAACGACATGCGCCGCGCGCTGCGCGACTTTTCGGACATGGCGCGCGATTCCGACGTTGCGGTGATCTATTACGCCGGGCACGGGATCGAGGTCGACGGCAACAATTACGTGCTGCCCGTCGATGCTTTGCTGGAGCGCGACGCTGACGTGTACGACGAGGCGCTGGCGCTGGAGCGGCTGCTCGTCACAATCGAACCGGCCAGAAAACTCCGGCTGATCATTCTCGACGCCTGTCGCGACAATCCGTTCGCCAAAACCATGAAGCGCGTTCTCGGCACGCGCGCGGTTACCCGCGGCTTTGCCAAGGTCGAACCGGCGAGCCCCAACACGCTGGTTGCCTTCGCGGCGAAGGCCGGGTCGACCGCGGCCGACGGCGATGGCCGCAACAGTCCCTTCACGGCGGCGCTGGTCAGACATATCGCAACGCCCGGCCTCGATCTGCGCAAGGCATTCGGCTTCGTGCGTGACGAGGTGATGCAACAGACCTCGAACCGGCAGGAGCCATTCGTTTACGGTTCGCTTGGCGGCAACGATGTTGCGCTGGTTCCGGCGCCGGCCGTCGCCGCTCCGGCGTCTCCCGCAGCCACTGTGCTTGCCGATGTCCGCCGCGACTACGAATTGGCCGAGCGGGTCGGCACCCGTGAGGCGTGGGAGCTGTTCATCGCCACATATCCGTCCGGCTTCTACGCCGAACTCGCCAAGGCCCAGCGTAACAAGCTCGCCGCCGAAGCGGCGCGGCGCGAAGCCGCGGACAAGGCGCGGCGGGCCGGCGATGATCGCGAGCGGCTCGCTGCCGAGCAGCGGCAGCGCGAGGAAGAGGTCAAGATTGCCGCCGCCGAAAAGGCAAAGGACGAGGCGCAGGCGAAGGCCGCGGAGCAGGAGCGTGCCGCCGCCAATCAGGGCGGACCACGGCTTGCCGGCCTCACCGCAGCGCCCGAAGCCGCGCCGAAGGAATCGATCAGCAGGCAGTTGCAGACCGAGCTGCGCCGGGTCGGTTGTCACACCACGGCGATCGGCGACGAGTGGGGGCCGGCTGCGCGGCGCTCGCTCGCGCAGTTCAACAAGCGAGCCCGAACGAAACTCGACCTGAAGGCGGCGAGTATTGATTCACTCGAAGCCGTGAAGAACAAAACGGCGCGGGTGTGTCCGCTGACGTGCAGCCACGGTTTCCGCGCCGAAGGCGAAGCCTGCGTCGCAATCGTTTGCAAGGCTGGCTTCGAAGTTGGCGATGGCAATACGTGCGAGCGCGTCAGGCCGAAGCGCGAAGCGAAGTCGAAGCGGGAGAGAGCATCGCCGCCGGCAGACGCCGCGCCGGGGCGGGCGGCGGCCGCGCCGTCTGGTCAGATCTTCTGCACCACCAGCGGATGCCGTCCGGTGGCCAAGGGATGCCGCCTGGTTCGGGCAGACGGCCGCGGACTCGTCGGTCTTGCAAGTGGCGGCATGGCTGAGGAATGCAATTGAGCGGCAGGCCGACCGATCCCGCAGCTTGTTCCTCCTTCTGTGGAAACCTTCTATAAGGGTCCGTCGTTGACGACCTGTCTCCCATCACGAGTGGAATAAGCCCATGACCTTCACACTTCCCGCCTTGCCGTATGCCTACGATGCCCTTGCCCCCCATATGTCCAAGGAAACGCTGGAGTTTCACCACGACAAGCATCACCAGGCCTACGTGACCAACGGCAATAACCTGCTGAAAGGCACCGAATTCGAGGGCAAGTCGCTCGAAGACATCGTGAAGGGCTCGTTCGGCAAGAATGCGCCGCTCTTCAACAATGCCGGTCAGCACTACAACCACCTGCACTTCTGGAATTGGATGAAGCCGAACGGTGGCGGCGACAAGCTGCCGGGCAAGCTCGCCAAGCAGATCGACAGCGATCTCGGCGGTCTCGAGAAGTTCAAGGCCGACTTCGCGGCCGCAGGCGTCGGCCAGTTCGGTTCGGGCTGGGCCTGGCTCTCGGTCAAGAACGGCAAGCTCGAAATCTCGAAGACCGCGAACGGCGAAAGCCCGCTCGTGCACGGCGCGACCCCGATCCTCGGCGTCGACGTGTGGGAGCACTCCTACTACATCGACTACCGCAACCGCCGCCCGGATTATCTCAAGGCGTTCGTCGATCACCTCGTGAACTGGGAATACGTCGAGTCGCTGTACGCCAAGGTGGCGTAAAGCGGGCTAGATCGGAAATATCCTCCTCGTCATTGCCGGGCTTGACCCGGCAATCCATCTTCGTGAGGAGTAAGATGGATGCCCGGATCAAGTCCGGGCATGACGACTGGAGAGGATCGCGGCTGTTGTGGCTTGGTGCTTAGCTTGCCCCGCGATACAAATGTTCGATGACCTACTTTCTCGTCTTTCTCGGCGGCGGTATCGGCTCGACGCTGCGTCATATCATCAACCTGTTTTGCGCGCGCACCCTCGGCACCGGCTTCCCGTATTCGACCTTCCTGATCAACGTCACCGGCTCGCTGGTGATGGGGCTGATCGCCGGATACCTCGCGTTCAAGGGTGATGCGTCGCAGAACTGGCGCCTGTTCCTGATGACTGGAATCCTCGGCGGCTACACCACCTTCTCGGCGTTCTCGCTCGATACCGCTGTGCTCTATGAGCGCGGTGAGCTGGGTCTCGCCGCGCTTTACGTGCTGGGCTCGGTGATCCTGTCGATCGCCGGCGTGTTTGCGGGCCTGGCCATCGTCCGGCAGATGACCTGACGGCCCCGCATGGGCCTAGCCCGGGATTGCAGGCCGGGCCTGTATCTCTGGGGCCTGAAAGGCTCTAAGCAGAGGCATATTTCGCTCTCGCTTAGATTCGGCTTTCTCCAGATTCGTCCGTGTCCGATCCCGGTCAAACCCCTCCACCTGTTGACGACGACTCGCCTGCCGCCGCGCGGCCGAAGAAGCGCAAGCCGGTTCAGTGGTCGATGATCTTCATCGTCGTGCTGGTCGCGGTCAGCGTCGCGCTGGTCTGGCGGCGTGACGGCACGCAGGGCGTTCTCACCATTCTCTATAGCGACCTCTGGCTGTTCGCCGAGATCCTGCCGCGCGTGCTGGCGGGTTGCATGCTCGGCGGCTTCATTGCCGCGGTGCTGCCGCACGACAAGGTCTCGAAGTCGCTGGGACCGAACTCGGGGCTGAAAGGCTTGCTGATCGGTGGAGCGTTCGGCGCGATCCTGCCCGGCGGGCCGTTCACGGCCTATCCGGTGGCGAGCGCGTTGCTCGCGATCGGTGCCGATTTCGGCGCGACGATCTCCATGGTCGTGAGCTGGACGCTGATCGGCTACGGCCGCGCGATCTCGTGGGAGCTGCCGATCATGGGCGCGGACTTCACGCTCTGGCGCATCCTGATCTCGCTGCCGATGCCGATCCTTGCCGGCGCGCTCGGGCGCTTCGTGTACGTGCGCGTGAAGGAGCGGCTCGATCCATGAGCGCGCTGCTCGTCGATATCGTGTTGTGGGCGACGGTGCTTGGCGTCGGCCTCTTGACGTTCAGACGCGGCAAGCCGGTGTTTCAGGACGCGCTGAAGCGCGGCGCGACCGATTTCATCGATGTCGCACCGCGCGTCGCGATCGGCGTTATCGGCGCGGGCTTCATCGCCGCGATCATTCCGCCCGAGTTCATCACCGGCTCGCTTGGGCCGGATACCGGCTGGTTAGGTGTGCTGACAGCGACGATTGCGGGCGCGGCGACCCCGGGCGGTCCCGTGATCGGCTTCTCGCTGGGGGCGGTGGCGCTGAAGAGCGGGGCCGGGGCGCCGCAGGTGGTCGCCTACGTCGTGGCGTGGGCGCTGTTCGCCTTCCAGCGCATGATCCTCTGGGAGATTCCCTTCATGCCGGCTCGGTTTGTCTGGTTTCGGGCGGCGGTATCGTTGCCGTTTCCATTCCTGGCGGCGGCCCTAGCCATGTTGGCCGGGAAGCCGTAGCGCGCATCCCGCTTATCTGGACTTTCCGATATGTAACATTATAACATACCGGGACATGGCTCACGATCACGCCCATACCCATTCTCATGGCCACGACCACGCCCATCACGACCACGGGCACGGTCATCACCATCATCATGCGCCCGGCCAGCCGCATCCCGCGCAGGCGGTGGCGTGGTCGATCCTGCGCATGCCGCTGACTGCTCGCCTTGGGTTTGCCGCAACATTGAGCGCGGTGCTCTGGGCTATCGTGCTGGTGGTGATGAGGTGAGCATGACGGCGCAGCTGCGATTCCGCGATCTCACGCTCGGCTATGACCGCCATCCGGCGGTGCATCATCTCAACGGCGAGGTCGCCGAAGGCTCGCTGCTCGCGGTGTGCGGGCCGAATGGCGCAGGAAAATCAACGCTGTTTCGCGGCATCGTCGGCATTCTCAAGCCGCTCGCGGGCGAAGTCGGTCTTGGCAAGGTTGCAGCACGCGAGATCGCCTATCTCCCGCAGTCGGCGGAAATCGATCGCAGCTTCCCGATTTCGGTGTTCGATTTCGTCGGCGCAGGGTTGTGGCAATCCCGTGGCATGTTCGGCGGCTTCGGCAGACAGGAGAATACCCTTATAGAACAAGCACTTTCTGCGGTCGGTCTGACCGGATTCGAGAACCGGACTATCGGAACTCTTTCAGGCGGACAGATGCAGCGCATGCTGTTTGCGCGGCTGCTCCTGCAAGACGCCCGCGTGATCGTGCTCGACGAGCCGTTCAACGCCATCGATGCGAAAACGGCCTCCGACCTGATGGCGCTGGTGCTGCGCTGGCATGGCGAGAAGCGCACGGTGCTCGCCGCGCTGCACGATCTCGAAATGGTGCGGCAGCATTTCCCCGAGACGCTGCTGCTGGCGCGGCAGGTCGTGGCCTGGGGCGCGACCGCGCAGACGCTGACGCCGGAGCGGCTCCTTGAAGCGCGTCGCATGTGCGAAGCCTTCGATGACGACGCGGCTGCCTGCGCCGTCGATGCTCCGCCGCAACGCGCCGCCTGATCATGATCATCGATGCGCTGATCGCGCCGTTCACTGAGTTCGAGTTCATGCGCCGCGCGCTCGCGGGCGTGATTGCGCTGTCGCTCGGCGGCGCGCCGATCGGCGTGTTCCTGATGCTGCGGCGGATGAGCCTCGTCGGCGACGCCATGGCGCATGCGATCCTGCCCGGCGCGGCAATCGGTTTTCTGCTCTCCGGCCTCAACCTGTTCGCCATGACCTTCGGCGGGCTGATCGCGGGCTTCGCGGTCGCGATCCTCGCGGGCCTTGTGGCGCGCGTCACCGAACTGAAGGAAGATGCATCGCTTGCGGCGTTCTATCTGGTGTCGCTGGCGCTTGGTGTGGCGATCGTTTCCATCAACGGCACCAACATCGATCTGCTGCATGTGTTGTTCGGCAACGTGCTGGCGCTCGACGATCAAACGCTGATGGTGATCGCGTTCAACGCCACGGTGACGCTGTTCACGCTTGCCATCATCTGGCGGCCGCTGGTGATCGAATGCGTCGATCCGCTGTTCCTGCGCTCGGTCAGCCGCGCCGGCGCGCCGGCGCATCTCGCGTTCATGGCGCTGGTCGTGATCAACCTCGTCAACGGCTTCCATGCACTCGGCACCTTGCTCGCGGTCGGCCTGATGATCCTGCCGGCCGGTATCGCCCGGTTCTGGGCGCGCGACATCAGCGCGATGATGCTGATCGCGGTCGCGAGCGCGATGGTGTCCGGTTATCTCGGCCTCGTGCTGTCGTATCTGACCAAGATTCCGTCAGGCCCGGCGATTATTCTGGTCGCGGCGCTGATCTATCTGGTGTCGCTGCTGTTCGGCCCGGTCGGCGGGCTCGTCCGCAAGGCGTTCCCTGGTCGTCATCTGGAGGCGTAACGATGCTGAACCGCCGCTCGTTGTTGGTCGCTGCCGCGCTGCTCGTAAGTGCAGCACCGGCATTCGCACAGGACAAACTGAACATCGTCGCGAGTTTCTCGATCCTCGGCGACTTCGTGAAGAATGTCGGGGGCGATCGCGTCAACGTATCGACCCTGGTGCCGCCCGGCGGCGACGCGCATGTGTACACGCCAACACCGGCCGACGCGAGGCGCATCGCGGAGGCGAAGCTTGTCGTCGTCAACGGGCTCGGCTTCGAGGGCTGGCTGTCGCGGCTGGTGAAAGCGAGCGGCAGCAAGATCGCTGTCGTCACGGCCACCGCCGGCATCAAGCCGCGCAAGCTGCCGGGTGATCATCACGGGCATAGCCACGGCCACAGTCATGATGAAGCCGATCCGCATGCATGGCAGTCGGTCGCGAACGTGAAAACCTATGTTGCCAATATTCGCGAAGCGCTGATCGCGGCCGATGGCGCCGGAGCTGCCGTCTATCGCGCCAATGCGGACGCCTATCTTGCCGAACTCGACAAGCTCGATCGCGAGGTGAAGGACGCGGTCGCGAAATTGCCCGCCGAGCGGCGCAAGGTGATCTCGACGCATGATGCCTTCGGCTATTTTGCCGGAGCCTACGGCATCACCTTCATCGCCCCGCAGGGCGTTTCGACCGAATCCGAGGCCAGCGCGAAGGACATCGCCGCCATCATCCGCCAGATCAAGGCGCAGAAAATCCCGGCGGTTTTTCTGGAGAATGTCACCGATCCGCGGCTGATGCGGCGGATCGCCTCGGAGACCGGGGCGGCGGTCGGCGGAACGCTCTATTCGGACAGTCTGACCGACGAAAAGGGCGATGCCCCCACTTACATTGGCATGGTCAGGCACAATATAAAGGCGCTCACCAGCGCGCTGACCAACTAGCGGCAACTACTCTATCCCTCCCCCTTGTGGGGAGGGTCGGTCGCGAAGCGACCGGGGTGGGGGTCGTTTCTGAAGTGCTGCGCCTGATCACCCCACCCCCGACCCCTCCCCACAAGGGGGAGGGAGCAGAGTTCGAGACCGCTTTATGTCCGCGCAGACCGCTTCCGAAAAAATTCCCGTGACCGTGCTGACCGGCTATCTCGGCGCCGGCAAGACCACGCTGCTCAACCGCATTCTCTCGGAGAACCATGGCAAGAAGTACGCCGTGATCGTCAACGAGTTCGGCGAGATCGGCATCGACAACGACCTCGTGATCGGCGCGGACGAGGAAGTGTTCGAGATGAACAACGGCTGCGTCTGCTGCACCGTGCGCGGCGACCTCGTGCGCATCCTCGAAGGGCTGATGAAGCGCAAGGGCAAGTTCGACGCGATCATTCTGGAGACGACGGGGCTCGCCGATCCAGCGCCGGTGGCGCAGACGTTCTTCGTTGACGAGGACGTGAAGGAAAAGACCGCGCTCGACGCGGTGGTGACGGTGGCCGATGCCAAGTGGCTCAGCGATCGCCTGAAGGATGCACCGGAAGCCAAGAATCAGATCGCGTTCGCCGACGTGATCGTGCTGAACAAGACCGACCTCGTCTCGAAGGCAGAGCTTGCCGAAGTCGAGGGACGCATTCGCGGCATCAATCCCTACGCCAAGCTGCATCGCACGCAGCGCTGCCAGGTCGCGCTGAACGATGTGCTCGATCGCAAGGCGTTCGATCTCGATCGCATTCTGGAGATCGAGCCGGATTTCCTCGATGCGGGCGATGGTCACGATCATGACCACGATCATCATCATGACCATGATCATGACCACGGGCATGGTCACGGCCATACGCATGGTTCTCGCGGCCTGAAGCATTATCACGACGAGGACATGCAGTCGCTCTCGCTCAAGACCGACAAGCCGCTCGATCCGGCCAAGTTCATGCCGTGGCTTCAGTCGCTGGTGGCGACCGATGGCCAGAATATCCTGCGCTCGAAGGGCATCCTCTCATTCAAGGACGATGACGACCGCTACGTATTCCAGGGTGTGCACATGATGCTCGAAGGCGACCATCAGCGCGAATGGAAGGAGGGCGAGCCGCGGATCAGCCGCCTCGTCTTCATCGGCCGCGAGCTGCCGGAGCAGAAGATCCGCGACGGCTTCGAGAAATGCATTGCGTAATCTTGTCGTCCCTGCGCAAGCAGGGACCCATACTCCGTGAACTATCGAGAAGGCACGGCGTATGGGTCCCGGCTCGCGCTTCGCTTGGCCGGGACGACGCAAACGGTTGATCCATGACCTCATTCAACTCCGACAATCCGTCGCACGTCGCCTCCGTCACCGACCGGGTGCGCAAGGTGACATTGCCGCAGCCGGCGATCGCCCTGCATTTTCTCGGCGACACGGCAGGTTTCGTCGGCGGCGAGGAGAGCATCAGCTTCGCGACCGAAGCGGACAACGTCGCGACGGTTGCCGTTCATGGCGGCGGCATTCTCTGTGCAACCTCGGATGGCAAGCGCATCGTCACCGGCGGCGACGACGGCAAGGTCGTTGCGGTCGATGCCAGGGGTGCGGTTGAGACGCTGGCGACCGACGCCAAGCGGCGCTGGATCGACAATGTCGCGTTGCATCCGGATGGCGCGATTGCATGGTCCGCGGGCAAGACTGCATTCGTGAAGCCTTCGAAGGGCGACGAGAAGTCACTCGACGTGACGTCGACGGTCGGCGGGCTTGCGTTCGCACCGAAGGGGCTGCGGCTCGCGGTCGCGCATTACAACGGCGTGACCTTGTGGTTTCCCAACATGGCGGCGAAGCCGGAGTTCCTTGAGTGGAAGGGCTCGCACCTCGGGGTTACCTTCAGCGACGATAACAAGTTTCTCATCACGACGATGCACGAGTCGGCACTGCATGGCTGGCGGCTGGCGGACAATCGCCACATGCGGATGACCGGTTATCCCTCGCGCGTGCGCTCGATGTCGTGGACGGCCGGCGGCAAGCACCTCGCAACGTCGGGTGCGGATACCGTGATCGTCTGGCCGTTCACCAGCAAGGATGGCCCGATGGGCAAGGAGCCGGCGATGCTGGCGCCGCTGCAAGCCAAGGTGACCGCGGTCGCATGTCATCCGGAGAGCGACATTCTCGCCGCCGGCTACAGCAATGGCACCGTGCTGATGGTGCGGATGTCGGACGGCGCGGAAATTCTCGTGCGCCGGAACGACGATGCGCCGATCTCGGCGCTCGGCTGGAGCAGCGACGGCACGCTGCTCGGCTTCGCCAGCGAGAATGGCGACGCGGGGCTGCTGACGCTGTGAGAGTGGCGCGCGTCGTCAGTGGCACGTAGCCTGGATGAAGCGCGAAGCGCGCAATCCGGGAAAGAGGCATCATGATCCCCCGGATTTCGCTACGCTTCATCCGGGCTACGCTTACTTCTCGCTTGCTACAGTTCCGGGATGGACCGAGGGCGTCAGCGCATCGCCAGCACGATATTGTACGTCGCCTCGACTCGTCCGCCCGCTTCGCGCGTCTGCATCACGAGCGCGGGATTGAACAGCCCGTCGCGGGCGTTCAGCGCTTCGTCCGGAAAATAGAGCTGCGTCGTCAGGATGCGCCGGTTCGGCGCCTGCGCGCGCAGATGCAGGTGCCGCGTTCGGCCGTCATAGCTGCCCGGCACGACCGTCTCGAAGCGGAAGCGTCCGTCGGCATCGGTGAACTGGTGCCCGCGCAGCCGATAACCCGTATTGTCGTAGACGCCTTTCGCGTTCGCCTGCCACAGATCGATCAGCACACGCGGAACCGGCCGGCAGGAACGGGTCATGACGGTGCCGCTCAGAGTGAGGCGCGTGCCAGCCATGCCGGGCTCGATCAGCGATGCGCGCTGCGGCGAGCGCGGCTTGAAGAACGGGCCCGCCGTCTGCGGCGGCGTCGGGTCGTCGCCGTCGTCACAGCTCGGTGTTGGCGTCAGCCGTGCTTGCGCGAATGCCTGGCCCGGCAGGCCGAGCGATGCAGCTGCGGCACCGAGAATGGCGCGGCGCGACAGGGCAGGGAAACGGTGCGACATGGCGGGCTCCAGCCGGTCGGTATGTCGGCCGGCGAAGCGAGCGCGGGAATTCGGGCTTTCGCGGGGCCGTGCGACGAACGGCAGCCGGGATCGGTATCCGGTTCAGCGGTATCACGCCGAGTTGAGCGCCATGCGGGGCGGCGCGGATACGGAACCAACGCTGGCGCTTGCCGGTTGCCGATGCATGGACAGACGTGTGCAGGAACCAAACAGTTCGGCAGCTGGCGATATCGCGTTCGGAATCATCGTCGCCGTGGCTGGATTGGTGATCGCGATTGCATCGCTGGCGCACGTCGGCGACGGGCCGCACGTGCGGGCTCAGCCGCAAATCCAGCCAGTGGCGGATACGCCGAAAGCTGCGCCTGCCGAGCCCGGTGGCACGCGCCCGACGACACCGGCACCTGAACCTGCACGGCCCGATGCCGATGCGCAGAAAGCCGGCGCCAAGCCCGCGCTCCCGCCAGCACCCGCCGAGAAGATGGGTGAGCCGGTGCCGGAGCGGAAGTAAGCTCAGGCTGCGGTTTGCGCGAGCAGGGCATCCGCTTTCGCGCGAATTCCCGGCTCGAACGCGCATGCTTTTCGCGCCGTGCGATCGAGGTGGACGGCCGTGAGTTCGGCGATCGCAGCAGTTTCGCCTGACGTTCGCATCTCGTGCGAAAAGCGGATGAGTTTGTCGCGGACTTCGAGCATGCGCGAGCTGATGTCGATGATCTCGCCGGCCAGCAGTTCGCGCTTGTAGCTGATGTTGATCTGGACGGCGGCCATGCCGCGTCCGGACGACTGGATATAGGATTGCGTCAGGCCGATCTCGGCGAACATGTTCCACGCCGCCTCGTCGAACTTGCCCATGTAGTGCATGACGTTCATGTGCCCCATGTGGTCGCATTGCCACGGATAGACGACACCGCGGTATGTCAGAAGTTCAGTCATTGCCCTGTCTCCGGAACTCGCGTCCGCGAGCCGATTGATACGGATGATACGGCACCGTATCACATCGGCGCCGCCGGGCAATACGGTGCCGTATCGGCGGAGGGCCGGTGGCCCTCCGCCTGATGGAGGCGGCGTTGGATGCGGCGACCGGAGAGCGTAGATTTAGCGAACGAGGATGTTCCTGAACTGCCAGGGATCGCTGGTGTCGAGGTCTTCCGGAAACAGGCCCGGACGGCCCTTCAGCGGCGTCCAGTCGGTGTAGAAGCCCTTCACCGGACCGAGGTAGGGCAGCTGGATTTCCAGCAGGCGTTCGAAGTCCATCTCGTCGGCTTCGACGATGCCCTCATTCGGATTTTCCAGCGCCCAGACGATGCCGCCGAGCACGGCGGACGTCACCTGCAAGCCGGTGGCGTTCTGGTAAGGCGCGAGTGCCCGCGTCTCTTCGATCGACAGCTGCGAGCCGTACCAGTAGGCGTTGTTGTCGTGGCCGAACAGCAGCACGCCGAGTTCGTCGATGCCGTCGACGATCTCGTTCTCGTCGAGGATGTGGTGCTTCTCCTGCATCTTGCCGGAGCCGAACAGCTCGTGCAGCGAGACGACCGCATCGTCCGCCGGGTGATAGGCGTAGTGGCAAGTCGGGCGGTAGATCGCCTTGCCCGAGGCGTCGCGCACCGTGAAATAGTCGGAGATCGAGATCGACTCGTTGTGGGTGACGAGGAAGCCGTATTGCGCGCCGCGGGTCGGACACCAGGTGCGCACGCGCGTATTGGCGCCGGGCTGCATCAGGTAGATGGCAGCACCGCAGCCCTGCTCGTGCGTATGCGCATTCTCCGGCATCCATTTCTCGTGGGTGCCCCAACCGAGTTCGGACGGTTGCATGCCCTCAGAGAGGAAGCCCTCCACTGACCAGGTGTTGACGAACACCTCCGGCTCTTTCGGCGACTTCGAGCGCTGGGTGTCGCGTTCGGCAATGTGGATGCCCTTGATGCCGGCTTGCCGCATCAGGTCCGCCCACTCGGCCCTGGTCTTCGGCTTCGGCGCATTGAGCTTGAGGTCGGAGGCGACGTTCAGCAGCGCCTGCTTGACGAAGAACGAGACCATGCCGGGATTGGCGCCGCAGCAGGAGACGGCCGTGTGCGAGCCGGGCTTGCGCGCCTTTTTCGCCGCGAGAGTGGTTTCGCGCAGCGCGTAGTTGGAACGCGCGGCCGCGCCCTTCGACGAATCGAAATAGAAGCCGAGCCATGGCTCGTTGACCGTGTCGATGTAGAGCGCGCCGAGTTCGTTGCACAGCTCCATGATGTCGACCGAGCCGGTATCGACCGAGAGATTGATGCAGAAGCCCTGGCCGCTGCCTTCGGTGAGCAGCGGGGTCAGGATCTCGCGATAATTGTCCCGGGTCAGGCCCTTCTGGATGAAGCGCAGGCCATGCTTGTCGCACAGCGCCTTGCGGCCCTCGTCCTTCGGATCGAGCACGGTGATGCGCGACTTGTCGTAGTCGAGGTGTCGCTCGATCATCGGCACCATGCCCTTGCCGATGGAGCCGAAGCCGACGATCACGATGGGGCCGGTGATCTTGGCGTAGATCGGATACGTCATCATGTTCTCCAGATACAACGTCTCTTTTTCGTCTTGCCCGACTTGATCCGGGCATCCATCTTCCTGAGAAAAGATGGATCACCGGGTCAGCCCGGTAATGACGAGCTCATGAACCGCGGCGTTTCGCCGTGACTTCGATCTCGATCTTCATCTCCGGCTTGTAGAGGCCCGCAACCACAAGCAGCGTCGCCGCCGGGCGGACCTCGCCGAGATACTCGCCGAACAGCGGGAAAACCGTGTCGGCGTCGTTGGCGTCGGTGATGTAGTAGGTTGCGCGGACGATGTCGGCCATCGCAAAGCCCGCCTCCTTCAGCGCGCCTTCGATGGTCTTGAAACAGTTCCGTGTCTGGGATGTGACATCCGCCGGCATCGACATGGTCGAGTAGTCGTAGCCGGTGGTTCCGGCGACGAAGCAGAAATCGCCGTCGACGACCGCGCGGCTGTAGCCGGCGACTTTCTCGAACGGCGATCCGGACGAAATCAGACGGCGGGACATTGGAAGACCTCCTTCGGGATTTGAGGCCCGAATTGCCGTTTCAGGGCGGGTAAATCAAGGGCGGATAAGGATA
>JBMOOJ010000023.1:0-9742 GCA_049323835.1 Pseudomonadota bacterium
GGCGATCGCGATCGTCACGATCCGCGGGGCGGGATGCGGTGGACGCGGCAGCGTCAGGCGCGGACGATGCGTGGTTGGGGATGTGAGGGCCGTGCTCCGCAGGGGTAGCCGTCGCGTCTATGGACCCATGCATCGCAAGCGCTGACGACGACGCTGCGCGGTGCGGGCCGGGGCGGAGATACGCCTCACTCGTGTCGCCTTTGCGCGCCGGCCCAAGTCGTGTGGTCCCGATGCCCGCCGCTGGCATCAAGGGATCGGAGGGCCCGCGTGCCAACCGGCGCGCAGGACAGTCTCAGATTCCGACGGTGACGAGCCCAAGCGCATCAATCGCCGCCGGGGAGAGCACGAAGCAAGCCGAAAAAACCACCGCGTGCGGAACGCCGGACGAATGTTCGGCATCCGTGGTGACTACGCCTGTGTGCTTTTTCACTATTGCACGCAGGGCTGCGGACGCACGATGCGTCCGGCGTTCCGCGCGCCCTCATTAAGGGCGAAGGACGGAAACAGAATTCGGCGCCCCCGCGCCGCAAAGAACAGGGGTGATGATGCACGACTTGAGATGAGTTGGAGGTAGAACGTTGCGTCATTCTCAGTCGTCATGCCCGGACTTGATCCGGGCATCCATCTTTCTTCGGGCGGCAAGATGGATTGCCGGGTCAAGCCCGGCAATGACGAAGGAGTGCAACGTGCGCGCTTCGCTGTCGCTCCTCGCAATGACAACTCCCCAAAAAGAAACCGCCCGTGGGGAGCGGGCGGTTTCCGTAGAGTCAACTTGGGGGTCGTCTACTTGGGGTTTACTGGGGTCTCCAGTTACTCACACGGCGACTTCGGGGGGCTGGTGGAAGAGCCGTATGAATTCATCAAATTCCTTGCTGTTAGCGGATCATCGAAGTGCCGGACTCGGTGATCACAACCGGTTTCCCGGCCTTCACAACACCCGGGCTGGTGGCGCGGGCGGTCTGTGTCAGTCCGTCGTCCGAGTTCACACGTGCCGTGATGCCAATACCCGCAACGGCAATCGCCGCCACGAGCGCAACCACCACGATCTTCAAGTGGGTCGTCCGATCCGCACTGTAAATCGAATGGTTCATTTACGCCTCCTGCCGCTTTTCAATCGGCTGCACGGAGATTGGTCGAATGCCTCCTGCGGTCGGTTCAAAGCGTGTCATGGCTAAAAACGTAGGAAGGCCGAACCCGGTTCCGAAGGGGTGCTCACATTGACGTGAAGAGGTGTGATGTTCCCGTTATATCGGTTGCCTGTTGCTGCGACGACACAGCGCACTTTCGGAAAACTTGAGCAATTTCAGATGGTTAATCGATCGTCCCCGCGCACTCATAACGCCGTGCTGCGGCGGCGATCAGATGCTGCCGACGGTTTTCAGCTTCGCGCGCGGATGGATTTCCGCCTGCGACATGACAGTCGTCTGGGCCCGGAATCGTTCCACCAGCGAGCGCACAAACGGCCGGATGGCCGCCGAGGTGACGAGCACCGGCGCTTCGCCTTCGCGCGCGGCCTGTTCGAAGCGCTCGCGCACGACGGTCATGAATTCCGACAGCTTCGAGGGCTGCATCGCCAGCGAGCGGTCCTCGCCGGTGCCGATGAGCGACTCGGCGAAGGCCTGCTCCCACTTCGCCGACATGGCGATCAGCGGCAGGTAGCCGTTGTGCGAGGTATTCTGCGCGCAAATCTGGCGGGCAAGGCGTGCGCGCACATGCTCGACGATGGTCGCCGGGTTGCGCGAGAAGGCGAGCGCATCGGCGACGCCTTCGAGGATGGTCGAGAGATCGCGGATCGAGATGCGCTCGGCGAGCAAAAGTTGCAGCACGCGCTGGATGCCCGACGCCGTGATCTGGCTCGGTACGATGTCCTTGACGAGTTCGCTCTGTTCCTTCGGCAGATCCTTCAGGAGCTTCTGCACCTCGCCGTAGGAGAGAAGGTCGGAGACGTTGGCTTTCAGCAGTTCGGTCAGGTGCGTGGAGAGCACGGTCGCGGAATCGACGACCGTGTAGCCCTTGAGCGATGCTTCTTCCTTCAGCACGCCATCGACCCAGGTGGCGGGCAGTCCGAACGTCGGTTCGGTGGTGTGCGTGCCGGGCAGGTCGACCTGATTGCCCATCGGGTCCATGACCATATACTGATTGGCCCAGATGCGGCCGGTGCCGGCATCGACTTCCTTGATCTTGATGACGTAGGTGTTCGCCTCGAGCTGCACATTGTCAAGAATGCGCACCGAGGGCATCACGAAGCCCATCTCCATCGCCAGCGAGCGGCGCAGCGCCTTGATCTGTTCGGTGAGGCGGTCGGTGCCGTCGGGGCCGTTGACCAGCGGCAGCAGCGCGTAGCCGAGCTCGATCTTGAGATCGTCGATCTTCAGCGCAGCCGAGATCGGCTCCTCCGCGGCTGCGGCAGCAGCGGCGGCAGCTTCCGGCGCGGCCGCCGCGGCAGCGGCTTCCTGAACCTTCGTGGTGTGCCTGTACTGGCGGGCGTAGAGCGCAAGCGCGCCGGCGCCGCCACCCAGGAGCAGGAACGGCAGCATCGGGATGCCGGGCAGCAAGCCGAGGATCAGCATCACCGCGGCCGACATGCCGAGCGCCTGCGGATAACCGGAGAACTGCTTCATCAGCGCCTTGTCGGCGGCGCCGGTGACGCCGGCCTTCGAGACGAGGAGGCCGGCTGCGGTCGAGACGATCAGCGCGGGAATCTGCGTGGCGAGGCCGTCGCCCACGGTCAAGAGCGTATAGGTCTTCGCGGCGTCGGCGAAGCTGACGTTCATCTGCGCGACGCCGATGATGATGCCGCCGATGATGTTGATGAAGACGATCAGGAGGCCCGCGACCGCGTCGCCGCGCACGAATTTCGAGGCGCCGTCCATCGCGCCGAAGAAGCCGCTTTCGTCTTCCAGGGCCTTGCGGCGTTCCTTTGCGGTCTTCTCGTCGATCAGGCCGGCGGAAAGATCGGCATCGATCGCCATCTGCTTGCCCGGCATCGCGTCCAGGGCGAAGCGCGCCGCGACTTCGGCGATGCGGCCCGAACCCTTGGTGATGACGACGAAGTTGACGATGACGAGGATGGCGAAAACGATGATGCCGATGACGAAGTTGCCGCCCATGACCAGGTTGCCGAACGCCTCGATGACGTGGCCGGCGGCGGCGGTGCCTTCGTGACCCTTCGACAGGATGAGGCGGGTCGATGCCAGATTGAGCGACAGCCGCAACATCGTCGATATCAGCAGCACGGTCGGGAAGGACGAGAACTCGATCGGCGTCTGGATGAACAGTGCCGTCATCAGGATCAGGATCGAGAGCGTGATCGAGATCGCCAGAAACAGGTCGAGGACAATGGCGGGCAGCGGGACGATGAGAACCGCGAGAATGACGAGGATGCCGATGGCGAGCGCGATATCGCCGCGCTTCAGCATGGCTCCGAAATCGCTGATGCTGGGAATGCCGAGATTGCCAGAACCGGCCGTTCCCTGGCCTGCCGTTACGTCCACCATCGTCGCCGCTTCCCCTCGCGCATGACGCTCACGGCCGGAAAAGGCCGCCGCGGCAGCCTGGGGGCCGCCGCCACGAAAGTGAGGTACCGCGCTGGCTTCCACGGGGCTTTTCCTCCCGTTCTGCACGACCGACGACACTCGACTTCACCCGGCAAAATTTGCCCGGTGTATGGTTAGCAAAGGGTTAACCGGGGCCTGCGGCGGCGGAAATTCCACTGGCGGGACGCATAGCTGCTCATGTTTTGGGCGGGGTTGACCCGGACGTGCGCAAGAGAGACGCTGCAACCGTGCCGGATTCCAGCAAGTCTTTCTCTCCAACTCCCGCTTTTCAACCCGATTCCCGCGATGCGTGGATCAGGCTCGTCCTCGCTTTGCTGATTGGTTCGGTCGGCAGCGTCGGCATGTGGGCGGTGGTCGTGGTGCTGCCGGTGGTGCAGGCGGACTTTGCCGCTACCCGCGCCGATGCGTCGCTCGCTTTCACAGCCTGCATGGTCGGATTCGGCTCCGGAGCCATCGCGCTCGGCAAGGTTTCGGACAAGCTTGGCATCATCAAAGCCATCGCGCTCGGAACTGCGATCTTCTTCGCAGGCTATCTCGGTGCGGCCGCATCCTCCGCGCTGTGGCAGTTCAACCTTTTCCACGTGGCGGTCGGTTTCGGCTCGGCGGTGACGTTCGCACCGTTGATGGCGGAGGCGTCACACTGGTTCGAGCGCCGGCGCGGCCTGGCGATGGCGATCGTCGCCAGCGGAAACTATGTCGGCGGCGCGATCTGGCCGACGATCGTCGAGCGCAGCATGAGCAGCGCCGGGTGGCGATACACGATCGCGGCCGTTGCGATCGCTTCGACCGCGATCATGACCACGGCGCTTATTGCGCTGTGGCTGCGCATGCGCGGCGGCGCCGGGCGCGTTCATGCTGCCGCTGCCGCGCCGAAGATCGATCTCAGGATGAGCGCGAATGCGCTGACGGTGATCCTCAGCATCATGGCGATTGCCTGTTGCGTGGCGATGGCGATGCCGCAGGTCCATATCGTCGCGTATTGCGGCGATCTCGGATACGGCGTCGCGCGCGGCGCGGAGATGCTGTCGATCATGCTGGGGCTCGGCATCGTCAGCCGCATTGCCTCGGGCTATCTCGCCGACCGGATCGGCGGACTCAAGACGTTGCTGATCGGCTCGATGGCGCAGGGCTTCTCGCTGGTGTTCTATATCTTCTTCGACAGTCTGACGTCGCTGTATCTCATCTCGGCGATGTTCGGCCTGTTCCAGGGCGGTATCGTGCCGAGCTACGCGATCATCGTGCGTGAATCGATGCCGGCGAACGAAGCCGCGACCCGCATCGGCATCGTGATTTCAGCGTCCATCGTCGGCATGTCGCTCGGCGGCTGGGTGTCGGGGCTGATCTTCGACCACACCGGCTCCTACGGAATGGCGTTCCTCAACGGCGTCGCCTGGAATGTCCTGAACATCATGATCGCGGTGCTGCTGATCATGCGCGCACGGCAACGCCTGCAACTCGCAACCGCATAATCGCATTGGCTGGCCGTTTGCGGATTGCCCGCGGGCACTCTGCATTGTATGGGAACGGCACCTGCTGCCGTACTGCGCGAGCCGGGCAGGGCCTGTAGCTCAATGGTTAGAGCCGACCGCTCATAACGGTCTGGTTGCAGGTTCGAGTCCTGCCGGGCCCACCACATTGAACGCGGAGGCGGACACGCGACGGGCGTGAGGATGTTTGGCGATGACTAGAGCGTCAACACGGTCTTGTGCGGCAGCGGTGCGCTGAGAACATCGACGGCATCGTCGATCGGAGCGGTCTGGGCGGTGATGTCCCCCGGACGCAGGCGGCCCTGGGCGATGAGCGCGAGCAGTTTGGGGATATCGTCCCTTGCGTTTGCCCGCGCGAGAACAAGATGCAAGCCGCGCCGGTACATCTCGTAGAACCCAAGCTCGACCGGCTGAAAATGGATGCCTGCGGATTGACAGATCCCGCCGGGTTCGGTCGAGCGAATTGCCGATGTGAGACCGTTTGTTGTCGAGATGCACGCGGCGGTCACCGGAAATTCGCCGAAGCTGCGACCGTCAGCCGGTGCTTCAATGACTTGCGCGCCGAGCCGTTCGGCGGCCTCCAGCCGGGCGCGCGCCGTGTCAACATAGGTGCAGCGGACCGAGAGCGCTTCAGCGACGGCGCAGGCATAGAGCCCCACGCTGGCAGAGCCGATAACCAGAATCTCGTCGCCCGGCCGGACGTGAGGCGCCACGCACCGGTAGCCGTCGGCAACGTTATCGGACAACGCCGCCAGCGCGACAGGATCGGCATCCGGCGGCAAAGGCATGGCCATAGCGTCGGCGAACGGGAGCTTGATCAGTTCCGCCGCAGCGCCGCCCCAGTCTCCACCACCGAACGGCGCAAGTCCGAATGTCGAGAGTGGCGGCACGGCGGTGCAGTCGAGGCTGCGCGCAGACCGGCACCGGGTGCATGCGCCGCACGATATCTGGAACGGCAGAACGATCCGGTCACCCGGTTGCAGTGTCCTGACGGCGTCGCCGACCTCGACGACTTCCGCCGTGAATTCGTGACCGACCGCGTAGGGCTCCGGCATCGGCACGCGGTTGGCGATGTAGGGGACGTCGAGATCACAAAGTGCGACGGCGAGCGGCCTGACGATCGCTTCAACTCCGCTGGAAATGCGGGGCGGCGGGATATCGCGAAAATGCGGTTTACCGCCTCCGCCTGCAAACAACGCTCGCATCGCCGACAGTTCCTCCGTTGCCGCGAGGAACGTTACACGCCGTTACCTTGTCGGGCGTGCAAATCGTGCAAGCGCCTCGCAAACAGAATTGACGTGCGTCGGTAAGGCGTATGCGCTGCGGGCTTACTGGAGTGCGGCCAGCACCTCGTCCGGCCGTTCCACCATCATGGTGTGACCGGCGCCCCGCAGCACCACTGTCTTCGACTGCGGAATGGCATCAGCCAGCGCGCGGCCAGCCTTCAGCGGCGTCATCATGTCCCGCTCGCCGAGTACGAGCGTCGACGGCACCTTGATCTGTGCTGCGGCGGCGAGTGCACCCTGATAGCTGTTACAGGCCGAGAGATCGGTGAACAGAACGCCCGGCTTGCATTTCTCAAGCACGCGCAGCGCGCCGCTGTGCATCCACAGGCCTGGCGCGAGGTTGCCGCCGATTTCCGCGCGGAAGCCGAGACCCCAGATCGTCACCATATCGATGGCGTCAGTGTTGTTTGCTTCGGCTGCTTTGAGCAGATCAGGGCCGACGGTCATCGTTGCGGCCGTCCCGATCAGGCCAAGGCCCGTGACCTTGCCGGGATGCCGCGCAGCCGTCTCAAGCGCGATCAGCGATCCCATCGAATGGCCGATCAGCTTCGCCTTGGTCGCGCCGGCGGCTTCGATCAGCTTCGCGGTCCAGTCGGCGAGATCGGCGATTGCTGTGAGCGGCTCTCCTGCCGAGCGCCCATGTCCCGGCAGATCGGGTGCGAGGACGCTGTATCCGTGATGCGCGAACCATCGCGTCTGCAGGGCCCAGACCGAATGATCGAACCCGGCTCCGTGAATGAGGACGACGGCAGGCAGCTTGCGATCGAAATCGCGCCCGCCGGTCGCAATGAACGTGTCGATGCCATTGACTTTGAGTTGCATCGCTTAACCCTTCTGAGAAACCCGGAGCGCCTGGCCCAGGTCGTCGATAATATCCTGCGCGCCCTCGATGCCGACCGACAGCCGCACGAGCTCTTCGCCGATTCCGGCGGCTTTGAGCTGCGCGGCATCCATCTGCTGGTGGGTTGTGCTGGCGGGATGAATGACCAGCGTCTTGGCGTCGCCGACATTGGCGAGGTGGCTCGTCAGCCGCAGCGCCTCGATGAACTTCTTGCCGGCCGCACGGCCGCCCTTGATGCCGAAGCTGATGATCGAGCCGGCTCCGCGCGGCAGCAGCGTCTTGGCGAGTGCGTGGTCTTGATGCGTGTCGAGGGAGGGATGCAGAACCCAGTCGACGGCCTTGTTCGCCGTCAGGAACTTCAGCACCTCATCCGTGTTCGCCATGTGGCGGTCCATGCGCAGCGCCAGCGTTTCGACGCCCTGCAGCAGATGGAATGCATTGGTCGGCGAGAGGCAGGCGCCGAAGTCGCGAAGGCCTTCGGTGCGCGCACGCATGATGAAAGCGGCGGTGCCGAACTGCTCATCGAAGACGATGCCGTGATAGCCGGCATAGGGTTCGGTCAAGCCGGGGAATTTCCCCGAATTGCGCCAGTCGAAGCGGCCGCCATCGACGATGACGCCGCCGATGGCAATGCCGTGACCGCCGATCCACTTGGTGATCGAATGCATGACGATATCCGCGCCATGATCGATCGGCCGGCTGAGATACGGCGTCGCGAATGTGTTGTCGATGAGCAGCGGAACACCAGCGGCATGCGCGATCTCGGCAACCCGCGGAATGTCCAGCACCTCAAGACCGGGATTGCCGATGGTCTCGCCGATCACGAGTTTCGTATTGGGCCTGATCGCGGCCTTGAAAGCGTCGAGGTCGCGCGGTTTGACGAATGTCGTCGTGATGCCGAAGCGCGGCAGCGTGTGCGCCAGCAGATTGATCGTGCCGCCGTAGAGCGATGCGGAAGCGACGATATGATCGCCGGCATTGAGCAACGTCGCGATGGCGAGGTGCAGCGCCGCCATGCCGCTCGACGTGCAGATCGCTCCGACGCCGCCTTCGAGCGCCGCTAGCCGCTCCTCGAGAACGCCGATGGTCGGGTTCGAGATGCGCGTATAGATGTGGCCGGCGCGTTCGAGATTGAACAGCGCCGCCGCGTGATCTGCATCCTGGAAGACGTAGGATGTCGTCTGGTAGATCGGAACGGCGCGCGAGCCGGTGACAGGGTCGGGATGCTGCCCGGCATGAAGACTTAACGTCTCGAATGTCGGTGGCTTTGGTGCGGGCATGATGAACTCTTGACGACGAAGGAGGGAGCGTTCGAGGAGGCTTCTTATCGCATGCGGCAAGCCTCGGCACCGATTACCTGCCGCGGCGACAGGGGTAAGTCACACTTCATCACGCCGGTTGCTTTGCTGCGTTTGCGAAGTGCGCTATGCCGCAGGGCACATAGACAACGCCGCTTGTCAGAAAGCAATCCTCGATTACTCTGACAATCATAGAGCGAGAAAGGGACGGCATAAAATCAAGGGGAGGCGGAGTTGAAAACATTCATACTGTTGTCTTGCGCGGTTGGCTCGATTGCTGCCGGCGTCATGTCGGTTGCTCCTGCGTCGGCGCAAACAGCGCCGGCGGTCACACTTCGCTACACGACCGGCGCTCCCGCCAAGACTCCCTGGGTGATGCAGCTCGAGCGTTTCGCCAAGGATGTCGCCGAAGAAAGCAAGGGTGCGATCAAGATCGATCCCTTCATCGCTGCCCAGCTTGGAAACGAGCAGGATACGATCCAGCAGATTGCGCGCGGCCGGATCGATATGGGCGGCTTCTCGACCGGTGCGGTGGCGCTGGTTCTTCCCGAGCTGTCCGTTCTGAGCATTCCTTTCCTGTTCAAGAGCAATGCCGAGCAGGATTGTATCATCGACAAGTTCGCGACCGGACCGGTTTCGGCCGGGTTGGCAAAAAAGGGGATCAAGTTCCTTGGCTGGACTGAGGTCGGCACGGCGGACGTCATCGGCAAGAAAGCTTTCGTTTCCCCGAACGACGTGAACGGCTTGAAGGCGGCGGCGGCCAGCAACAAGGTATCCGCGGCGCTTTGGTCGACGCTCGGCGCCAACCCCAACCCGATCGGCATCACCGAAATTGCGTCGGCGTTTCAGACCGGGCTGGTCGACGTCCAGGCACAGGTGGTGACCTTCTATCTGCCGTCGGGTCTCAACAAGGTTGCGCCGGTGTTGACGCGCGTCGAACTGTCCGACGCGCCGGGCATCGTGGTGATGAACCTTGCCGCCTGGAACAAGTTGACCGACGATCAGAAGGGAGCGCTCGATCGCGCGCTCGCGCGCCGGTCTGCCGATCAACTCCGCAAGGAAATTCGCGGCTTCGAGGCAACCCTGCGGGAGATGCACGTCAAGGGTGGCGGGCAGGTCGTCGAAGTGACGAAAGAGCAGCGCGAGGAATGGCGCAAGAAAATCCAGCCGGCATGGCCGACAATGGTCAAGGATATCGGTGCGGAAGGTGAAGCGCTGTTCAAGGCGATTGAAGCCGGAAGGACGAGCTGCGCGCCGTAAGGCAGCCCCGGTC
>JBMOOJ010000023.1:9752-30160 GCA_049323835.1 Pseudomonadota bacterium
GGGTGTTTCTGTTCCCCAAAAAACCCCCCCCCCGCCGCAGCATCACAATGGTGTCCGCATGTCCGAGCCTTCCCACGCGGCCGCCGTGGCAAAAGCGCCACCGTGGGCGCGCCGGTTTGCGGAGAACTGGCATCGGTTCGAGTGCTGGATTGCGGTTGCGGCTTTCACGTTCATCGCGGTCATCCTGCTGCTTGATGTGCTCGGACGCGAACTGCTCGGACCGATCGTGCGCCTGTTCGGCCTTCAGCAGGCGACGGGAATATTCGCATCGCAGAAGCTGTCGATTTTCGCACTGGTGATCGGCAGCTTTGCCGGCATCGGCATTGCGACTGCAACCGGTGCGCATCTTGTTCCGCGCGTGGCGTTCAATCTCGTCCCCGCGCACTGGGGGCCGACACTCGATCGCATAGCCGATCTCATCACGGGCGTTTTTCTGATCGGCATTGCTTACTACGGTTTTCTGTTCGTTCAGTCCTCGATGACGACCGATCTGAGGGCGCCCGTGCTCAACTGGCGCGTCTGGCCGTTCCAGCTGGCGATTCCTCTCGGCTTCGGCTCCGCTGCCGTGCGCTATTTTCTGTTTGCAGCCTGGCCTGATCTGCGCCCCCGGCCGCCGGAGTTTCAGGAATGACCGGGCTTTTGCTGGTCGGCATCGTTCTGGCACTGCTGGTCTTGCGCCAGCCGTTGCTCGTCGTCCTGATGGCGGTGGCTGCTTTCGTGCACATCGTCTGGGGCCAGGCGAAACTCGACTACATCATCGAGGATATGTGGGTCGGTCTCGACAAGGAGGTGATCCTGTCGATTCCACTGTTCATCCTGTGCGGCAATGTGATGACGCGCGGTTCGATCGCCCAGCGTCTGATCGACATCGTGGCATCGGTGACCCGGCCGCTGCCGGGCGGCATGGCGGTCGCCTGCATCCTGTCGTGCGCGGTGTTTGCGGCGATTTCCGGCTCGTCGATCGTGACGATGCTGGCGATCGGCACGATCATGTACCCGGCGATGCGGCAAGCCGGCTACAACCTCAACTTCACGCTCGGCGCGATCATGTCCGGCGGTACGCTCGGCATTATCATCCCGCCTTCGATCCCGATGATCATCTACGGTCTCGTGACCGAAACCAGCGTCACCGATCTCTTCGCCGCCGGTTTCGGCCCGGGCATTCTGCTGACCAGTGTGCTGTCGATCTATGCCGTCTGGTTCAATCGCAACATGCCGACGGAGCGATTCGATTTCGACCACTTCAAGGTGGCGTTCAAGCGCGGCATCTGGTCGGTGATGATGCCGGTGATTCTGCTCGGCGGCATTTATACGGGATACTTCACGGCAACGGAGGCGGCGGCGGTTGCGCTCTGTTATGCGATGCTGGTCGAGGTGTTCATCCACCGCGAGCTGAAGTTCGCTGATTTCTATAAGGTCGTACTGGAGACGTCGAAGCTCGGCGGCTCGCTGTTTCCAGTGCTCGCGATCGCGCTCAGTCTCAATATCATCCTGACAGAACATCGTGTGCCGCAGATGCTTGTATCCACGATGCAGGACTACATCACGAGTCCGATCATGTTCATGCTGCTCGTCAACATCCTGCTGCTGATCGTGGGATGTCTGATGACGACAGGCGAGGCGATTCTGGTGCTGGCGCCCTTGCTGGCGCCGGTTGCGGCAGCCTACGGCTACGACAAGGTGATCTTCGGACTGATCATGATCCTTAATCTGGAGATCGGCTATCTCACGCCCCCTGTCGGATTGAACCTGATCGTCGCGATGAGTGCGTTCAAGCAACCATTCGGGCGGCTCTGTATCGCCGCGATTCCGTTCATCATCCTGTTGTTTCTCTGCCTCGTCATTGTGATCTGGCAGCCATGGATCGCGATGTACTTCGTGACCGGAAAATTCTGATCGTGACCGCTCGCAGCTTCCTCCTGAAGTTTGCAGGCTATAAAATTTAATCCATTGAATTAATTGCGAAAAATTCCGCCTTCCGATCCCGATTGACTCTCTGCCAGCGTTTGGGGTTTATTAGAACATACCGTGAACAATCGAGCCAGTGTCTGGCTCCCTGTCACGGACGTTTGAACCGGCCAGCATCGGATCGAGGAGAGCGGCGCATGTCGAATGCGCGCGTGAGAACGCTTGCGTCGTTGCGAAAGACACTCGTCGGTCTTGAGACGATGAGCGCGCCGGATGCCGGCCGCGCTGTGCTTGGTCATGCCGAGGTGGATGCGGTGCTGAAAGGTGGTCTTGCGCGCGGAGCGCTGCATGAGGTGTTTGCCGAGGGCCGCTTCAGCGCCACGGCGACGGGGTTCGTTGCGGGTCTTGCGCGCCGCGCTGCCGAGCGGCGTGCGCTGCTCTGGATCCGGCAGGACTTTGCCGCGCGTGAGGCCGGCGATCTGGCGATGACGGGTTTCGCCGACCTCGGTCTCGATCCGCGGCGCATCGTCGTGGTGCACGCGAAGGACGCGGAGATGGTGCTGCGGATCGCCGCCGATGGCGTCGCCTGCCGCGGCGTCGGTGCGGTGGTCGCAGAAATCTGGGGCGAGACGAAAGCCTTCGACCTCGTGGCAAGCCGCAAGCTGACGCTCGCCAGCGGCGCCTCCGGTATTCCCTGTGTGATGTTGCGGCTCGCCGCCCCGCCGCGCACCTCGACAGCCGAGACAAGGTGGATCGTGCGCGCAGCGCATTCGCCGCCAGCCGCGCCGTGGGAGGCATGGGGGGAGCCGGTGTTCGACGCCGCGCTTGTCCGCAATCGTCATGGGTCGACCGGCCAATGGATCATGAGATGGAAGTGTGATGAGTGCCTTTTCAGCGAATCCCCTGTCAGCCAGCCGTCGCCGCATCCTCAGCCTGTGGCTGCCGCGTTTGCCAACCGACCGGATCAAGCGCTCGTCGTCCCGCAGCGGCAAACCGGCTGATTCCAGTACAATCAATTTGCCCTGGATCGTGGTAGCAAAGGAGAAGAACGCCGTCGTCATCACCGCTGTCGACGATGCGGCCGCACGCATCGGCCTTGAGCCGGGCATCCCGCTCGCCAACGCCCGCGCCATGTGCCCCGATCTCAACGTCGCCGATGAGGACAGGGCGGCCGATGCGCAGATGCTGAATGCGATCGCCGACTGGTGCGATCGCTTCACGCCGCTGGTGGCGCTCGATCCGCCGCATGGACTGTTCCTCGATGTTACCGGCTGCGCGCATCTGTTCGGCGGCGAGCGTGCGATGCTGAACTTGCTGTGCCGGTCGCTGGATCAGCAAGGCTTCAGGGTAAATGCAGCCATCGCCAGTACGCCGGTGTGCGCGCGCACCATGACGAGAGCCGTGAGCGCCGCAATTGTGCCGGACGGGAGAGAAGCAGAAGCTGTATGCTCTCTTCCTCTGTTTGCTCTGGGGGCGGCCGACGACATCATGCGCGGTCTGCGCCGCGCCGGATTGAAAACCATCGGCGATGTCGCCGCACGCCAGCCGCATGAAATCGCCGCCCGGTTTGGCGCGGATTTCACCGCATTGCTGCGGCAGGCGCTGGGGCAGGGCGATCATCCGATCTCGCCGCGCAAGCCACTGCCGGATTACGTGGCGGAGAAGCGGTTTCCCGAACCGGTTGCATCCGATCTGCCGATCGCGGTGACCCTTGATCGGCTGGGCCACATGCTGATCGCCGCAATGAAGCGCGATGGCAAGGGCGCACGCCGGCTGGAAGCCGCTTTCTTCCGGACCGATGGAATCGTGTTTGCGATTCCGGTCGAGGCCGGGCGGCCGGTGACGCAGGCCCGCACGATCGCCCGGCTGTTTCGTGAAAAGCTTGATGCGCTCTCCGATCCGCTCGATCCGGGATTCGGATTCGACTTGATCCGGCTTTCGGCCAGCCACGCCGAAACCGTCGTTCAGGAGCAGCGCGATCTCGATGCGCATGCGCATGATGACGACGAACTTGCCGGCTTGATCGATCGCATCGCCGCACGGATCGGTTCCCGGCGGGTGATCGTTCACTTGCCGCAGGACACGCATATTCCGGAGCGAGCGGCACTAGCCGTTTCAGCACAGCATCACCTGAACGGGGCGATAGCGGCGGCATGGAATCCGCGCCCTGCAGGCGAGCCGCCGTTACGGCCCCTGCGCATGCTGGATATGCCTGAGGAAATTGACGTAGGCCTCGTGACCGCGCCGGACGGTGCGCCGACCCGCTTCACCTGGCGGCGCGCGTTTCACAGGATCGTCCGGAGCGAAGGTCCGGAGCGCATCGCCATGGAGTGGTGGAAGCAAGAGGGCTTGGCGCCGACTCGTGATTATTTCCGTGTCGAAGATGATGCCGGTTTGCGGTTCTGGCTTTATCGTGACGGCCTCTATGGTGAACCGAAATCCAAGGATGGCAAACCACTCGACCCGAAATGGTTCATGCATGGAGTGTTCGCATGAACATCGATTTCGCCGAAATCGGCATCACCACGAATTTCTCATTCCTGCGCGGCGGGTCGCATCCCCAGGATTATGTGCATCAGGCAAGCGCAATCGGTCTGCGCACCATCGGTATTGCCGATCGCAACACGCTGGCCGGCGTGGTACGGGCCTTCAGCGAACTGAAGAATCCGGGCATCGTGCATCCGCCGCGCTTTCTCGTCGGCTCGCGGATCGTGTTTATCGACGGTACGCCGGACATTCTGGTTTATCCGCGCGATCGCGCCGCCTATGGCCGGCTGTGCCAGCTTCTGACCAGGGGAAAGCTGGCCGCGGACAAAGGCGACTGCAAGCTGAAGCTTGCCGATCTGCTGGACTTTTCCGAGGGACAACTGCTTGTCCTGATGCCGCCGCACCGGGTTGAGAAAGAGGTCATCCTCAATACGCTTGCGCGTTTGAAGGGAAGCAGCGCCTCGGGCGCATGGCTGGGCGCAAGCCTTGTCTATCGCGGCGATGACAAGCGCCGCCTCGCCGGGCTGCAGCATCTTGCAGATGCAGCACGTGTGCCGCTGCTCGCGACCAATGATGTGCTGTATCACGATCCCGCTCGCCGCCTCTTGCAGGATGTGCTGACCTGCATTCGCGAGAAGACCACGATCGATGCGGCCGGCCGCCGGCTGGAAGCCAATGCCGAGCGGCATCTGAAGCCGGCAGGAGAGATGGCGCGGCTGTTCCGGAATTATCCGGAAGCGATTGCCGAGACTGTTCGCTTCGCCCGCCTGATCGCATTCACTCTGGATGAACTGAAGTATCAGTATCCGGATGAGCCGGTGCCGCCGGGGAAGACGGCGCAACAGCATCTCGAAGATCTGGTGCGCGAAGGAGTTGCGACATATTTCCCGAACGGTCTCGATGAGAAGGTGGGAAAGAATCTGAAGAAGGAACTGACGATCATCGCAAAGCGCAACTATGCGCATTATTTCCTCACGGTTCACGATATCGTCCGTTATGCACGCTCCATCGGCATTCTTTGTCAGGGGCGGGGATCTGCCGCCAATTCGGTCGTCTGTTATCTGCTCGGCGTCACGGCCGTCAGCCCGATGGAGATCGATCTGCTGTTCGAGCGCTTCATGTCGGAAGAGCGTAACGAGCCGCCGGATATCGATGTCGACTTCGAGCACAGTCGCCGCGAAGAGGTGATGCAGTATGTCTACAGGCGCTATGGCCGCCATCGCGCGGCGATTGTTGCGACCGTCATCCACTATCGCCCGCGCAGCGCCATCCGCGATGTCGGCAAGGCCCTCGGTTTAAGCGAAGACGTCACCGCGGCACTGGCCGATACGGTGTGGGGGAGCTGGGGCACGGGTCTCAGCGAGATGCAGGTCAGGCAGGCCGGTTTCGATCCCGGCAACAAAATGGTGGTGCGCGCGGTCGAGCTTGCGACCGAACTCATCACGTTCCCGCGCCATCTGTCGCAGCATGTCGGCGGCTATGTGCTGACGCAGGATCGTCTCGATACCTATGTGCCGATCGGCAATGCGGCGATGGACGATCGCACCTTCATCGAATGGGACAAGGATGACATCGACGCCGTGCAAATGATGAAGGTCGATGTGCTGGCGCTCGGCATGCTGACCTGTATCCGGAAATGCTTCGATCTGATCGCGCAGCACAAGGGCCAGCGGTTTGAACTTGCGACTGTTCCTTTAGAGGATCCCGAAGTCTACGACATGCTGTGCCGGGGCGAATCGCTCGGCGTTTTTCAGGTGGAAAGCCGGGCACAGATGAACATGCTGCCGCGGCTGAGACCGCGGAACTTCTACGACCTCGTGATCGAAGTCGCCATCGTGCGGCCCGGTCCGATCCAGGGCGACATGGTGCATCCTTACCTGCGGCGGCGAAACGGGGTGGAGCCTGTCGTATTTCCGGCACCGTCCGATCCGGAGTGCAAGAACGAGCTGGAGGCCATTCTCGGCAAGACCAAAGGCGTGCCGCTGTTTCAGGAGCAGGCGATGCGTATCGCCATCGAAGCGGCGAAGTTCACGCCGGATGAAGCAAACGAATTGCGCCGCGCCATGGCGACATTCCGGCACATGGGAACGATCCACAAGTTCGAGCGCAAGATGATCGACAATCTTGTTGCGCGAGGTTATCCGCAGAAGTTCGCCGAGAACTGCTTCAACCAGATCAAAGGGTTTGGCGAATACGGCTTTCCGGAAAGCCATGCAGCAAGCTTTGCCAAGCTCGTCTACATTTCGTCGTGGCTGAAGCGCCATCATCCCGATGTATTCGCGTGCGGACTGCTGAATTCGCAGCCCATGGGTTTCTATGCTCCGGCCCAGATCGTCGGCGATGCGAAGAAGAACGGCGTTATTGCTCGCGAGATCGATGTGTCGTTCAGCCGTAGTGACAACACGCTCGAGGAGCGGGTGGGCAAGCATTGTGCGCTGCGCCTCGGTTTCCGACAGATCGATGGCTTTAGATACGCCGACGCTGACGACAAGGACGCCGGCGGCAATCCAAAGCAAGCGGAGGATTGGGGCAGGCGTATTGTCGAGGCACGGCAGCGGCGGCCATTCACCTCACTTGAGGATTTCGCGCGCGATACGGCCTTGCCCAAGCGTGCGCTGATATTGCTCGCGGATGCGGATGCGTTCCGCTCGCTCGGAGTCGATCGCCGTGAAGCGTTATGGGCGGTGCGCCGTTTGCCGGATGATGTGCCGCTGCCGCTGTTTCAGGCTGCAATTGCGCGTGAGCAACCGGATGAGCAGTCGGCGCCGTTGCCGGACATGCCTCAGGCCGAGCATGTGGTTGCCGACTATCAGACTATTCGCCTGTCGTTGAAGGGACATCCCATGGAATTCCTGCGTGAGAGCTACGCGAGGGAGGGGGTCTTGTCGTGCCGGGAGGCAACGGCCCGGAAGAACGGCCAGTATGCCAGATGTGCCGGCGTCATTCTGGTGCGGCAGCGGCCTGGCAGCGCCAAGGGTGTGGTGTTTCTGACCATCGAGGACGAAACCGGCATCGCCAATATCGTTGTGTGGCCCAAGATCATGGAACGTTTCCGCAAGGAAGTGATGGGCGCGCGGCTGATCATGGTCGAAGGCCAGATTCAGGAAAGCGAAGGCGTGGTGCATCTCGTCGCGGACCGTCTGGCCGATCGCTCGAACGATCTCGGGTATCTTGCCAACGAGTCGTTGTTCAACAAGCGCGCCCTGCCGTCAGGAGCGACGGTGATCGAGCCGTTGAATTCCGAGCGCGAGGCCGATCCGGCGATGCCAGCGCAGAAAATGCGGCATCCGCGCAACGTCCGTATCCTGCCGCCGTCGCGCGATTTCCACTGACGCCGGCCCTGCGGCCAGCGCCAGCGGTCCTTGCAGGCTAGTCCCAACTCAGTGCGCCGCCGTTCTGATATTCGATCACGCGGGTCTCGAAGAAGTTCTTTTCCTTCTTGAGGTCCATCGCTTCCGACATCCACGGAAACGGGTTTTCCGTTTCCGCGAACACCGGGGTCAGGCCGATCTGGGCGCAGCGCCGATTGGCGATGAAGTGCATGTACTGCTCGCACAGATGCGCATTCAAACCGAGGAAGCCGCGCGGCATCGTGTCCCGTCCGTAAGAGGCTTCAAGCTCTGCTGCCTCGCGGATCATGCCGCGAACTTCATCCTGGAATGCTTTGGTCCACAGGTGCGGGTTCTCGATCTTGATCTGGTTGATCACGTCGATACCGAAATTCAGATGCAGCGACTCGTCGCGCAGAATGTACTGATACTGCTCGGCGATGCCGACCATCTTGTTGCGGCGGCCAAGCGAAAGAATCTGCGCAAAGCCGGTATAGAACCACATGCCCTCGAACACGACATAGAACGCAACGAGATCGCGCAGGAAGGCCTGGTCGGCCTCGAGCGTACCGGTCTGGAAATCGGGATTGTCGAGATTCTGGGTGTGCTTCAGCGCCCACGCGGCCTTGTCGGTGATCGACGGCACCTCGCGATACATGTTGAACAGCTCGCCCTCATCGAGGCCGAGGCTTTCGACGATGTACTGGAAGGTGTGGGTGTGCACCGCTTCCTCGAAGGCTTGACGCAGCAGATACTGACGGCACTCCGGGTTGGTGAGATGGCGGTAGATCGCGAGCACGATGTTGTTCGCGACCAGCGACTCGGAGGCCGCAAAGAAACCGAGGTTGCGCTTGATGGCGCGCCGTTCATCCTCGGTGAGGCCGTCGCGCGATTTCCACAGCGCGATGTCCGCCTGCATCGAGACTTCGGTCGGCATCCAGTGGTTGTTGCAGCCGGCGAGATATTTCTCCCACGCCCACTTGTATTTCAGCGGCAGAAGCTGATTGACGTCGGCGCGGCAGTTGATCATTGCCTTGTCGTCGACCGACACGCGGCCACCGGTGCGATCGATCTCGCCGAGGCCGGTTTGATCGCCCGCGGGTTGATCGTGGTGAGGTGCGTGCGTGAAGATCGCGGCAGGTGCAGCCGATTTCGAGGTCGCGGTGTCTGACCAGTCGAGCATTTGGTGTTTCCTTCTTTCGCTTACTGGCAGGCTTCGCATTCGGGATTGTCGATCGAGCAGGCGATGACACCTGTGAGGTCCGGAGCCGCTGCGATGCGTGTGGGGGGCGCTGCGACGGCGGAGGAGACGGCGTTCAATTTGCCGTCCGTGCCCTTCAACGTCGACTTCTCGACATGCGTCGCGCTGCGTGAACGCAAGTAGTAAGTCGTCTTTAGGCCGCGCTTCCAGGCGAGACGATAGAGCGCGTCGAGCTTCTTGCCGGACGGATTGGCAATGTAGAGATTGAGCGACTGCGCCTGATCGATCCATTTCTGGCGGCGGGCGGCGCCTTCGATCAGCCAGGCGCTATCGATTTCGAAGGCGGTTGCGTAGAGCGCCTTGAGATCGTCCGGCACGCGGTCGATCGAACCGACGCTGCCATCGAAATACTTCAGATCGCTGACCATCACCTCATCCCACAATCCGCGCTCCTTGAGGTCGCGGACAAGGAACTCGTTCACTTCGGTGAAGTCACCCGACATGTTCGATTTGACATAGAGGTTCTGGTAGTTCGGCTCGATCGACTGGGCGACGCCGCAGATGTTCGAGATTGTCGCAGTCGGTGCGATCGCCATCACGTTGGAGTTGCGCATGCCGGAGGATTTCACGCGCGTGCGCAAAGTGTCCCAATCCAGTGTCGCCGACTGATCGAACTCGATGCCGCCGCGCGCATCTGCAACCAGCTTGATCGAGTCGATCGGAAGGATGCCCCTCGACCAGAGCGAGCCTTCGAAGCTCGGATAGCGGCCGCGCTCTTCCGCAAGATCGACCGAAGCCGAGATTGCGTGGAAGGAGATCGCCTCCATGCTGCGATCGGCGAAGACGACGGCAGCTTCCGACGCTTGCGGAATCCGCTGCATATGCAGGGCGTCCTGGAAGCCCATGATGCCGAGGCCGACCGGCCGGTGTTTGAAATTGGAGCGGCGCGCTTCCGGAATCGTGTAGAAATTGATGTCGATGACGTTGTCGAGCATCCGCACCGCGGTCGAAACCGTGCGTTTCAGCTTGTCGTCGTCAATGCCGTTTTTGCCGGTATGGTGCAGCAGGTTGATCGAGCCGAGGTTGCAGACTGCGACCTCGTCCGCCGACGTATTCAGCGTGATCTCGGTGCAAAGGTTCGACGAGTGAATGACGCCGGCGTGCTGCTGTGGCGAACGCAGGTTGCAAGGATCCTTGAATGTAATCCACGGATGGCCGGTTTCGAACAGCATCGTCAGCATCCGCCGCCACAGGTCGGTGGCGCGGATCTGTTTGAATACGCGCATCTCGCCGCGCGCGGCTTTCGCCTCGTAGAAGGCATAGCGCTCGGCGAAAGCCTTGCCGTAGAGATCATGCAGGTCCGGCGTCTCGTCCGGAGAAAACAGCGTCCAGTCGCCGTCGGTTTCGACGCGCTGCATGAACAGATCCGGCACCCAGTTTGCAGTGTTCATGTCGTGGGTGCGGCGGCGATCGTCGCCGGTGTTCTTGCGCAGATCGAGGAACTCCTCGATATCGATGTGCCAGGTTTCGAGATAAGCGCAGACTGCGCCTTTGCGTTTGCCGCCCTGATTGACGGCGATGGCGGTGTCGTTCGCGACCTTCAGGAACGGCACGACGCCCTGGCTTTCGCCGTTGGTGCCCTTGATGTGTGCGCCGAGGCCCCGCACCGGCGTCCAGTCGTTGCCAAGGCCGCCTGAATACTTGGCGAGCAGGGCATTGTCCTTGATCGATTTGAAGATGCCGTCGAGGTCATCAGCAACCGTCGTCAGGAAACACGACGAAAGCTGCGGCCGCAGCGTGCCCGAATTGAACAGCGTCGGCGTCGACGCCATGAAGTCGAACGACGACAGCAGATTGTAGAATTCGATGGCGCGTGCTTCGCGATCGATCTCGCGCACCGCGAGCCCCATCGCGACCCGCATGAAGAATGCCTGCGGCAGTTCGATGCGATTGTTGTTAACGTGCAGGAAATAGCGATCGTACAGTGTTTGCAGTCCGAGGAACTGAAACAAGTGATCGCGCTCTGGCTTCAACGCGGCGGCAATCTTCGCCAGATCGAATCGTGCCAGTTCCGGATCGAGCAGTTCGGCGGCGATACCCGTCTTGACGTAGGCAGGAAAGTATTCGGCGTACCGCGAGATCATATCGGCCTGCGACGCACTGGTTGGCGTCTTGTGAACGAATGACAGCACTTCGCTGCGCAGCTTGTCGAGCAGCAGCCGAGCGCTGACGTAAGCGTAGTTCGGTTCCTGCTCCACCAGCGTGCGCGCGGCCATGATCGGCGCGAGCGCAAGTTCCTCCTGGCTGATGCCGTCGTAGAGGTTGCGGCGGGTTTCCGCCAGAACCGGCCCAGCCTCGACGCCGTCGAGTCCCGCGCAGGCTTCTGCAATGATCAGCGCAAGCCGCTTCGTGTCGAGCGGCGCCTTGTGGCCTCCCGCCAATGTGACGTGCAGCGTGTCCTGTTGCGGTACGACCATGCCTGTAGCCGAAGTCGAAAGTTTTTCCGCACGCTCACGGGCGCGTTCTTCGCGATAGAGCACATAAGCGCGTGCGACCTTGTGGTGCTCGCTGCGCATCAGCGCCAACTCGACCTGGTCCTGCACGTCTTCGATGTGAAAGGTGCGGCCCTCGCCGAGCCGGCGCGTCAGTGCGCTCACCACATCGGCTGTCAATTGCTCCACCACCTCATGCACGCGGCGGGAGGCAGCGGCTGTGTGGCCCTCGACCGCGAGGAATGCCTTCGTCATTGCTACCGAAATCTTGCCGGCGTCGAACGGCGACACGGTTCCGTTGCGGCGGATGATCTGGATCGGCGGCTCGCTGGCCGGTACCGCGAGAGATTCGGGACGTAACTGGATGAGTGGTGCGGCGATGGCCGCTTCGCGTTCGAGAGACAAGGACATGGCAAACCCCGTGATCGTTTCTGAGGGGCTTGGCTTAGGAGGGCGCGGCGCGATCGCCCATGCACGGGCAAGCATCGGCGGCGACCGCCGGACACCCCGCCCGTGGACGTTTTGGTGTCGCGGCAGGTCTCCTGGCTCGCAGGTCATCGTTTGCTTCCGGTCTTCCCGATGCGGTGCATCAGTGACGTTGATTGGAAGCAAACTCGCTGCTGACAGTTGCGGGGGCAGCACCGGAATGAGCACGACAATCGCGCCGCACCGGTTTCCCTCTTAGCTACCAGATTTTGTGATCTTGTAGACCGTGACGCCTACATTTGGGTCTGCGCCGCGATTCCTGTCAAGCGGTGACTGGCAGGCAGAGCGGGGAAAGTTGCCCACTCTGCCTGTGGATCGCGGGGATGACGGGTTACCCACTCAGGCGCGAGCGGGTTCCCGTGTCCGGCCGAAGCTGGCGATCAGGCGATCGATCACCGGCCAGAACAGCAGGATGATCGCGAGCGTCGTGATCGAGCCGACAAGCCAGTTCGACCAAAAGACCCTGAGGCTTCCCTCGGCGCCGATCATCGCCAACCGGAATGCGTCCTCGGCGCGGTTGCCCAGCACGAGCGCCAGCGTCAGCGGCGCGAGCGGAATGCCGATCTTCTTGAAGACATAACCGACCACACCGAACAGCAGCATCAGCCAGATATCGAACATCGCATTTTGGATGGCGTAGGCGCCGATCGCGCAGGAGACGATGATCATCGGCGCGATTGCTGCGAACGGCACCCGCAGCACGGCAGCAAACACCGGCACCGTCGAGAGCACGAGGATCAGACCGACGACGTTGCCGAGATACATCGAGGCGATCAGACCCCACACGAAATCCTTGTGCTCGACGAACAGAAGCGGACCGGGATTGAGACCCCACACCATCAGCCCGCCCAGTAGAATGGCGGCGGTGCCGGAGCCTGGGATACCGAGCGCGAGCATCGGCAGGAGCGCGGAGGTGCCCGATGCGTGCGCAGCGGTTTCGGGAGCGAAGACGCCCTCGATGCGGCCCTTGCCGAAGCTGTCCTTGTCCTTAGAGAAGCGCTTGGCAAGATTGTAGCCCATGAACGATGCGGCGATCGCGCCGCCCGGCGTGATGCCGAGCCAGCAGCCGATCGCAGACGAGCGCAGCAGTGTGACCCAGTAGCGCGGCAGATCGCTCCAGACATTCCAGACGGTGCGGAGGGTGATTTTCGCCGCATGGCCACGGAGTGCGAGGCGCTCCTCCATCGTCAGCAGGATTTCGCTGATGCCGAACAGGCCGATCACTGCGACGAGGAAGTTGACGCCGCGCAGCAAGTCCGACGATCCGAACGTCATCCGCAACTGGCCGGAGACGGTGTCGAGGCCGATACCTGCGAGCAGCAGGCCGAGCGCCATCGAGATGATGGTCTTGTGCTTGGCTTCGCGGCCGAGGCCGACGAACGAGCAGAAGGTGAGCAGGTACACTGCGAAAAATTCAGGCGGACCGAACTTCAGCGCGAAGGTCGAGATGGCCGGCGCAAGGAAAGTGATCAGGAGAACAGCGGCGAACGATCCGATAAAGGATGACGTGAACGCCGCGGTCAGCGCCTCGGCGGCCTTGCCCTGCTGCGCCATCGGATAGCCGTCGAACGTGGTCGCGACCGACCACGCCTCACCCGGAATGTTGAAGAGGATCGAGGTGATCGCGCCGCCAAACAGCGCACCCCAGTAGATGCACGAGAGCATGACGATGGCCGATGTCGGGTCCATCGTGAACGTCAGCGGCAAGAGAATGGCGACGCCGTTCGGACCGCCGAGGCCGGGCAGCACGCCGACGAAAATGCCAAGCACAAGGCCGACCATCATCAGCGCAAGGATCTTCCATGTCAGCAGGACGCTAAATCCTTGCATCAAGAGGCTGAGGGCTTCCATCGTGTCGTTTCCTGAACCTTTAGCCCGATCTCGTCAGGCGATTTTATGAATGTGCGAGTGTCAGCGTCCGAGCAGGGCTTCGATCGGCCCCTTGGGCATGATGACGTCAAAAGCGACGTCGAAGACGGCGAACATCGTGGCGGCGAATATGAAGGCGGTGAGGAGCGACTTCCACAACGTGATCTTGCCGACGAATCGCATGAAGCCGGTGATCAGCAGGAAGCTCGACAGATAAATGCCGAGCCACTTCAGTGCGAGGCAGAACAGGAAGGTCGGCACCAGAACGGTCATCACGCGATTGAGTTGGGCGCGCGTCACGAAGGCCTCGCCCTCGCTTGCCGGGTCCATCAAGGTCTTACCCAGCCCGAACAAGGCTGCGCCACCGAGGATAAGGGAGAGATAGAACGGGAAGTATCCGGCCTGCGGTCCAGATGAGTCCCAGGATGCGCCGGTCTTCCAGTTGTCCCATGCGAGCAGCGCAGCGAATGCCAGAAGCAGCGCGCTGACGATCATATCGATCGTTCGCTTGCTGGTGACTGCGGGCGATGCGTCGTCGGGCGCGGTCGGATCTTCGACGACGATTTCCATTTCCGATTTCGACATGGGAGGCCTGTTGCGAAAGGTGTGTCAGATCGGCCCCGCGCAGGTGGTGCGCGGGGCTTGCGTATCGAGGCACTGATTTACTTGGCGACGAAGCCGGCTTCGGTCATGAGCTGGGTGTTGATGGCGTCATCCTCGCCGAGGAATTTCGTCATGGCGTCGCCGGTCAGGAACACGGGCTTGAGAGCCTGCTTTTCCATGTACTCCTTGTACTCCGGCGTCTCGACCACCTTCTTGAACAGATCGACATAGAACGCCTTCTGGTCCGCGCTCACCTTGCCGGGCAGGAACATCGCGCGCAGCATCAGATACTGAACGTCGAGGCCTTCTTCCTTGCAGGTCGGAATATCCTTCCAGGCCTGGCTGTCGGTGACCTTCGCCGTGTAGTTGATGCGCTCCTTGTCGAACACGCAGAGGGCGCGAACCTGGCCGGCACGCCAGACTTCGAGATTTTCCGACGGGTTGTTGACGTTGGCGTCGATGTGATTGCCGACGAGCTGCGTCGCGGCTTCACCGCCCGACTTGTAGGGCAGGTAGGAGAACTTTGCGCCGGTCTTCTTCTCGGTGAAGACGGTGAGAACCTGGTCCTCGCGCTTGGAACCGGTGCCGCCCATCTTGAACGGCGAACCCGAAGCCTTGGCGGCTTCGATGAAGTCCTTGACGTTCTTGTAGGGCTTCGATGCGTTGCTCCAGAGCACGAACTGATCCATCGCGATGACAGATACCGGCGTGAGTTCGCGCCAGTTGAATGGAATCTTCGCCGAGAGGGGCAGCATGTAGATCAGCGAGTAGGCGATCAGCACCTTGTTGGCGTCGCCGTCGCTGTTCTTCATATACATGAGCGCTTCCGCGCCCGACGCGCCGCCTTTCAGTGAAACTACCATCGGCTGCTTCATCAGGTTGTTCTTCTGAATGGCGGCCTGCATCATGCGTGCCATCTGGTCGGACGCGCCGCCGGCACCGGCGGCGACGACGATCTCGACCGGCTTGGTAGGTTCCCAAGCCGCCATCGCCGGAGCCGACAGCAGCAACGCTGCAACCGCAGTCGCGGTTTTGGTCAGATAATGCATGTCTCGTTCCTCCCTCTGTTGAACCGGAGCCTGTTGTCGGCCCCTGTCATCATCAAAAAATGAACTATCTGGTCTCCGTGCTGGCTGTACCAATCACATTCTAGGCGACGGCCGTGCGCGGCATCGGAACAGCTTCCGATCGCTTCAGCACATCCATGGCGGCAAGCACGCCGCCGCTGCGATGGGGAACGCCGGCGAGATCAAGGCCCATTTCGACGCCGGCAAGAGTGCCCATCAGCGTGAGGTCGTTGAAGTGGCCGAGATGTCCGATGCGGAACACCTTACCTTTGATCTTGCCGAGGCCCGCGCCGAGCGACATGTCGAAGTTGTCGAGCACCACCTTGCGGTAGGCGTCTGCGTCGTGCCCCTGCGGCATCAGCACAGCCGTCAAGATCGGCGAGTGCTCCGATGCTTCCTGACACAGCACCTCGAGTTCCCATGCGCGAACCGCGGCCCGCGTTGCAGCCGAATAGCGCTTGTGGCGGGCGAAGACGTTGTCGAGGCCTTCCTCAAGCAGCATCTTGATCGCTTCGTCGAGGCCATAAAGCATGTTGGTGGCCGGCGTGTAGGGCCACGAACCGCCCTTGTTGGCGGCGATGATCTCGCTCCAGTCCCAGTAGGAACGGACCGAGGTGTTGGCTTTGGCTGCGGCGAGCGCTTTCTCGGATACGGCGTTGAAGCCGAGACCGGGCGGTAGCATCAGACCCTTCTGCGAGCAGGTGACGGTGACGTCGACGCCCCATGCATCGTGCTCGTACTCGATTGAGCCGAGTGAGGAGATGGTATCGACCATCAGGAGCGACGGATGCTTGGCGCGATCCATCGCCTTGCGGATCTCGGGAATGCGCGTGACGCAACCAGTAGAGGTTTCGTTGTGAACCACCATCACAGCTTTGATGCTGTGAGACTTGTCAGCGGCCAGCTTCGCTTCGATCTGCTCAGGGCTCGCGCCGCGGCGCCAATCGCCCGGCAAGAAGTCGATCTCGAGCTTCAGCTTCTCGGCCATATTTCGCCACAGCGTCGCGAACTGGCCGGTCTCCGCCATCAGCACCTTGTCGCCAGGCGAGAGTGTGTTGACGATCGCCGCTTCCCACGCACCTGTACCCGAGGACGGGTAGATGATGACGGGCTGCTTGGTGCGGAAGATCTTCTTCGAGCCCTCGATCACCCGCAGGCCAAGTTCTGCGAATTCCGGGCCCCGATGATCGATCGTCGGATAATCCATCGCCCGCAGAACGCGGTCGGGGACATTGGTGGGGCCGGGGATTTGCAGGAAGTGCTTGCCGGTGTGAAGCGCCATGTCGTCCTCGATTGAATGCAATTTTATGAGGTGAGGTTCTGTATCTGAGTCAGATTGTATTCTCTTTTCGCTTCCACACAACCAGAAAATCAGCTAAAACGTCAAGAGACAATTCAAATGGGATAAAATCAGTCAGTATTGCTGACATTTTTGTCGACAAAATTAAAAGCGGAGCGTCGTATTTTGAATAATCTGATGCGGACCAGAAGCTTTGAAGTGGTGGAGAGCCAGCCGACGTCGCTTCACGACGATCTGCTGAGTCAGCTGCGCAACTACATCGTCGAGGGCGATCTCGCGCCGGGCGCACGGATTCCGGAGCGTGAGCTGTGCGAGAAGTTCGAAGTCTCGCGCACGCCGTTGCGTGAAGCGCTGAAGGTGCTGGCGGCGGAGGGGCTGATCGAGCTGCTCGCCAACCGTGGCGCGCGGGTGCGCGTCTTCTCCGAAAGCGATATCCGCAATCTGTTCGAGGTGATCGCAGGTCTCGATTACGTCGCCGGGCAACTCGCCTGCGAACGCATTTCGGATGAGGGCATCGCCAACATCGAGCGTCTGCATCTTGAGATGTACACGGCCTACATGCGGCGCGAGCTGGCGGACTATTTCCGCCTGAATCAGCAGATCCACCAAGCCATTGTCGATGCTGCGGGAAATCCGGTGCTGAGCGCCAACTATGCGAGCGCCAACGCCGTGGTGCGCCGTCTGCGCTATTCGGCAAACCTGGTGCATCGCGATCGGCTCAGCGATGCGATGCGTGAGCACGAGGACATCGTCGACGCGCTGCGCCGCCGTTCGGGTCAGGAGCTTGGCATCAAGATGTTCGAGCACATGCGGAGAAAGAGCGAAGCGGTGTGCGAATACATGCGCGAGCAAGCTGAGGCAAACTCAAGGCAACCGGCCGCGCCGGATCTGCAGCCCGCCGACTGATCGAGCCGGCTGCCTTCACGCCACGACCGCTCAAACCCGCGTCGAAAAAGTAATGGCAATCCCAAGACACGATCATGGCAGCACATCACAAACATGAACGGGTGATTTCGGGCGCGGATAGCGCGATCGCCGCGAAGCTGTCGCGGGAGATCACCGGCGACGTCCTGTTCGATCCGTTCAGTCGCGGCCGGTATGCCACCGATGCGTCGTTCTATCAGATCATGCCGTTCGGCGTGGTGGTGCCGAAGACGATTGACGAGGCGCTGCGTGCGATGGCGATCGCGCGCGATGACGGACGGCGGGTGACGCCGCGCGGCGGCGGCACCTCGCAGTGCGGGCAGACCATCAACGACGGCATCGTCATCGATGGGTCGAAGCACCTGAATAAAATTCTCTCGCTCGACGTCGAAAACCGCACCTGCGTCGTGCAGCCGGGCATCGTGCTCGACGATCTCAACCGGCAACTGAAGAAGCATGGCCTCTGGTTTCCTGTCGACGTGTCGACCGCCTCGCGCGCGACCATTGGCGGCATGGCCGGCAACAATTCCTGCGGCGGGCGCTCGCTGCGCTACGGCACCATGCGCGACAACACGCTATCGATGGAAGCCGCACTCGCCGACGGCACGCTGCTGCGTTTCGGGCCGACCGATCGCGATCCGCTCGTCAATGACGACCCAAGCGGCGGACTCTTCCGCGACATGCTGGCGCTCGGCGCGCGCGAGGCGGGCGAGATTGCCGAGCGCTTCCCGCAGGTGCAGCGCCGGGTCGGCGGCTACAATCTCGATGCGCTGACGCCCGGCAATGCGCCGAACAACATGGCGCACCTTCTCGTCGGCTCCGAGGGCACGCTCGCGTTCACGACGCAAGTCGAGATCAAGCTGTGGCCGTTGATCAAGAACAAGGTCGTCGGTGTCTGCCATTTCGGCAGCTTCTATGAGGCGATGGATGCCGCGCAGCACCTCGTCAAGCTGAAGCCGATCGCGGTCGAACTCGTTGACAAAACGATGATCGCGCTCGGCCGCGATATCGCGATGTTCCGCCCGGTGATTGAAAGCGTCGTGCGCGGCGAGCCCGACGCGCTGCTGCTCGTCGAATTCGCCGAAGAGGATCAGGACGAGAATCTGCGCCGCCTGAAGCAGCTCGCGCAACTGATGGGCGATCTCGGATTCGGCTGGACCAATCCGCCGCGCAAGTGGGGCGGAGTGGTCGAGATCGTCGAGCCCGCGGTGCAGGCGAGCATCGCCGACTTCCGCACGTCCGGCCTCAACGTCATGATGTCGATGAAGCAGGAGGGCAAGCCGGTCTCGTTCGTCGAGGACTGCGCGGTGCCGCTGCCGCATCTCGCCGATTACACCGATCGCCTCAATCGCGTGTTCGAGAAGCATGGCACGCGCGGCACCATGTATGCGCATGCGTCCGAGGGCTGTCTGCATGTTCGCCCGGTGCTGAACCTGAAGCTCGACAAGGACGTGAAAGCGATGCGCGCGATCGCCGAGGAGGCCTTCGCGCTGGTGCGTGAGTATAAGGGCTCGCATTCGGGCGAACACGGCGACGGCCTCGTCCGTTCTGAGTTCCATGAGAGCATGTTCGGAACGCGGCTCGTGCAGGCGTTCGGCGAGGTGAAGCATCGCTTCGATCCCGCGAACACGCTCAATCCCGGCAAGATCGTCAATCCGCCGAAGATGGATGACCGGTCGCTGTTCCGTTATCCGCCCGACTATCGCGTCGCCGATCTCAAGACCAAGCTCGACTGGTCCGCCTATCCGGGCGCCGGCGGCGGTTTTCAGGGCGCAGTCGAGATGTGCAATAACAACGGCGCGTGCCGGAAGCTCGAGGGCGGGGTGATGTGCCCGTCCTATCGGGCAACGCGCAATGAGACCGATGTCACGCGCGGCCGCGCCAATACGTTGCGGCTTGCGATCTCCGGTCAGCTCGGCCCAGACGCGCTGGCGTCCGACGCGATGATGGACACGCTGAAACTCTGTGTGTCCTGCAAAGCTTGCCGCCATGAGTGCCCGACCGGCGTCGATATGGCGAAGATGAAAATCGAGGTGCTGGCGGCGCGAGCCGCAAGGCATGGCCTCACCCTGCGCGATCGCCTTGTCGGCTATCTGCCGCGTTATGCCGGATTCATGGCGAAGGTTGCGCCGCTCGCGAATCTTCGCAATCGCAGCGCGTTGCTGGGAGCGCTGCTTGAGCGCATCGCCGGTATCAGTGCGAAGCGCGAGTTGCCGGCCTGGCGCAGCGATACGTTCAATCCGGGCGAGGTTGTTACTGGAAAGGCGAGCGGCCCCGAGGTCGTGCTGTTCGCGGATACGTTCAATCGCGCGTATGAGCGCGAGAACCTCGACGCTGCCTTGCGTGTGCTGGTTGCAGGCGGCTATCGCGTACATCTGCCGAAGCCGGTCTCCGGCGGCGCTCGCCCGCTGTGCTGCGGACGTACATTTCTATCGGCAGGTCTCGTCGATCAGGCGCGGGCCGAACTCGACCGGCTGGTCGCGACGCTGTCGCCGTTTGCCGAGCGTGGCGTGCCGATCGTTGGCCTCGAGCCGAGCTGTCTGCTGACGTTGCGTGACGAACTGCAATCGTTGCGCAAGGACGATGCGGCGAAGCGCATTGGCGCGCACGCGCTGTTGCTGGAGGAATTCCTGGCGCGCGAGGCAAAGGCGGGCCGGTTGCAGCTGCCGTTGAAGCCGGTCGCGCCGAAGGCCGTGGTGCACGGCCATTGCCATCAGAAATCGTTCGGTGCGTTCAAGCCGG
>JBMOOJ010000024.1:0-29707 GCA_049323835.1 Pseudomonadota bacterium
GAGCAACTCGCTAACGGTAAGCCAATGAAGAGTGCGACCGCCTTCGTTTGGAAGCACGGACCGCAGCATTATCTAATAACAAACTGGCATGTTGTAACGGGCAGGAACGCTTATACCGGCGAGCTGGAAACACCCGCTGCACCAGACATGCTTCGCTGCCTGTTCAATATTCGCATTGGAGATTTTGGCAAACAGCAATGGGATATCCGAATCCGAGATGATGACCACAAACCCTTGTGGCTAATTCGCCCAGGTATGGGACGCAGCGTCGACGTAGTTGCGATACCCATTCCTATGACTGGAAACGAACCGGTCATGAACATGTATCCCATAAACACTCTGCTTTCGAGACCACTGCGCACGAGGGTTGGGATGGACGTTTTCATCCTTGGTTATCCGTTTGGGAGTGCTCCTCCCGCATTTCCGGTTTGGAAACGAGGTAGCATCGCGTCTGAGCCAGACTTAGTGAGGATGACGACTGGCTATTACCTAATTGATACTGCTTCGCGCCCGGGAATGTCAGGGGCTCCTGTCATTCTGCGCGATTGGACGAACGATTACGTTGAAGGTTCCATCCGAGCATTCAACGATAAGCCTGCCACGAATTTCCTCGGCGTATACTCAGGTCGGCTTCGCGCATTAAGCGACGAAGCTCAACTAGGCACTGTTTGGCACGCATCTTTTGTTGAGGAAATTATAATTGGAAACCAGCGCGACGAATAAACACATTTTGATCCACGCGGCTGCGGAGAGATTAATGGGCAATCCACTTCACTACAGCCAAGAGCTTCCTCGCAGATGCTTGCAGTTAATCGACGAACTTTGGCCTCACGCCAGTAACACGTTACAAAAAGACCGTCCCGAGCTAGGAGCGCTTACGACCACCTTTCTAATTTCGATGTCTATGCCGATCATAAACCTGCCATTAGAGCGGATCGAGCAACACCGAAGTTCTAAAAAGCCGGCCTATGCAAATGATCGCGCTATAGCGCCGGCTCTGACTGATGAAGTAGATAAAATTCTCGGCGGCCAAGTTTTGGAAAGAGCTCCATTCTACGAAACAGGTTCGTGGCGCTTCGCTAAGCATGCTCCTTTCAATGTTGCCGAAGGTTTGTCGGAAGAGTTGGTCGATTCCCTCAGCGGAGACGCTGCAGTTAAACGAGCGAGCAAGATGCAGACATCTCAATGGTGTCGAATTCTCCGCAACGCCATGGCCCACGGAGGAATTGCTTATCTTGATATAAATGGCCGGACATCACACGGCGTTTCTGTTGATGGCTACGCCTTTGTGAGCGGCGTTTACGATGAGAAACGGGGATTGATAGAAGTAAACGTACTGCGGATAAGTGAAATCCATTATAGAAATTTTCTTAGAAAATGGGTTGGGTGGCTGGAGTCACCAGAGGTTCGCAAAGTCTCTGCATAGAAACCTGATCATTGGCTTATTCAAGCTTTGAACTCCCGCCCCTCCCCGCGCGACTAAGCTCGAAAGACCCCCGAGCACCGCATGCCAACCCGCCGTCACATCCTTCCTCTCGCCATCGCTGCGGGAGACGCATGATGGATAACCTGTCCCTCTTCGTGCTCATCGCCGTCGTGATGGCCGTAATCCACATCGTGGCGGCATTCAAGCGCCCGCGGCCGGGCGTGATCTTTTCCGGCCTCCTGTGGTGCGCCTACCTCGTCTACGAGTATCTGATCGCGATCCAGGTGCTGTGCGACAAGAACTGCAATATCCGCGTCGATCTCCTGTTCTTCATGCCGATCCTGGCGCTCGTCACCTATTGCGCCTGGCGGTCGTATCAGGGGCAGCCCGCGCCGTGGAAGCTCGTCGGCGGCGTGCTCGGCGCTATCGGACTCGTGATTTTCGCGCTGTATGCGGAAGGCCACGGCTATAACTGGTTGTCGAACACCGTGATCGTCGGCTGCATTCTTGCCTACGTCGTCTACCTGATCAGGTCGCGGCGCAAAGCCAAAGCTCAGGCGGCGCAGGGTTGAACTCCCCCGCTCCCTTCCGCGACTAATGCTCCAGACCTCGGAGCGTCCCATGCATACCCGCCGGCACATCCTCGCCCTCTCCATCGCCGCACTGAGCGGCGCGCTCGCCGCGCCCGCGCTGGGGCAATCGTCGTATCAGGGCAGCCCCGCTGCCAAACCGCCGCATCCGCCGAAGCAACATGCGCCGAAAGGGCCCGCGCCGGTGTCCGCGGCCAACGATCCGCTCGCCATCACCAACGCGATCTACGCCCGCGTCAGCGCCGGCAAGGGCGACGAAGGCGGCCAGTTCGTCTGGCTCGAAAAACGCGATCGCCCGCGCTTCCTCTCGAAGTCGCTCACCGCGCTCTGGAACAAGGCCGACTCCAAGGTTGCCAAGGGCGACGCCGGTCCTCCGGGCTTCGATCCGATCACCAATTCGCAGGATCCGCTGGTGAAGTCCTTCAAGGCCGAGGCCGAGACGCAGGACGATACGAGCGCAACCATCGCCGTGACGATCCAGAGCGGCCATTCCGGCCCGCCGCAGCCGGCCGTCGACGACACCATCCGCTTCGACTTCGTCCGCGACGGCGCGAGCTGGAAGATCGACGACATCCGCGGCACCGTCGACGGCAGCCGCTGGTCGATCCGCCGGCTGCTGACCAATTCGATGAACTAGGCGGCGATAGAACGGCGGAGGCACTGGCGCCGTTAATCTGGTCCACGTATCACTGGACGCATGACTTCCATCGCAAACTCGCCCCGGTCGTCGCTTCGCAGCCGCGTCCGCGCCCTTTACGAAGGCGCGACGCCGGAGGGCGTGCGCTTTCGCTACGCGCTGCTGGCGTTCGATATCGTCACCGTCGTCTTCATCGTCGCGACCTCGTTCCTGCCGCCGAACCAGTTCACCGAGATCGCCGACATCGGCTTCGGCGTCGTCATTCTCGCCGACTTCGTCGCGCGGCTGTGGGCCAGCCGTCATCGCCTGCGCGATCTGACGCGCTTCAGCACCTGGGCGGACGTGATCGCCATCGTCTCGTTCCTCGCGCCGCTGACCGGCGAAGCCGGCGGCTTCCTGCGCATCCTGCGCACGCTGCGGCTGTTGCGCGACTACCAGATGCTGGCGCGGCTGCGCACGGACTTCCGTTTCTTCCGCCGCAACGAGGAGGTCATCATCGCGGTGACCAACCTCGCGGTCTTCATCTTCATCATGACCGCCGTGGTCTATGAGACGCAGAAGTTCCGCAACCCGCAGATCGCCAATTATGCCGATGCGCTGTACTTCACCGTCACGGCGCTGACCACGACCGGCTTCGGCGACATCACCCTGCCCGGCACCACCGGCCGCCTGATCTCGGTCGTCATCATGATCTTCGGGGTGACGCTGTTCTTCAATCTCGCGCGAGCACTATTGACGCCGCATAAGGTGCGCTTTCCCTGCCCGACGTGCGGCCTGCAACGGCACGATGCCGACGCCGTTCACTGCAAGGCGTGCGGCACGGTGCTGAACATTCCGGATGAAGGGCAGATGTAGGTCATGCCCGGCGCGATCTGCCGACTCTTCCGCAATGCCATTGCAGCCGAGCAGCAGGTCGGCGTGAACGTACACATCCGCCGCCAGCGGTGACCGCATCGTTAACGGAAACCTTGCGTTAAACATCTTCGTCAACGCAGTTTCGCGGCTTTGATTGACGAGTTCCTGCGCGCGCCTAGAGTGGTCGCCATGCAGGCGGCACGATGGCGTGCCGCTTTTCCCAATTTGGCGAGTGTGAATCATGTTCCGCGTTCCTGCCGCTGCCGTCGCTGCGATCGTGATGACCGCAGCCGTTCCCTCCACCGCTTCCGCCGGCTGCTTCGGCTTGCTCTGCGGCGCCGCCGTCCAGACGTGCGGCAACTGCTATCAGCAGCAGTATGTCTACCAGCCGCAATACGTGCCGCCGCAGTATCAGGCGGTGCAGGAAACGGTGATGGTCGCGCCGCCGCGCGTGGTCGCCCGCCGCGTTCCGGCCCAGTATCAGACCGTGATGGTGCCGAAGACCGTGATGGTCGCGCCGCCGAGCGTCGAATACGATCGCATTCCCGCACAGTATGGCGTCCGCGAGCGCGTTCAGATGGTCGCGCCGGCCCAGACCTACTACCGGGCTGTCCCAGCCTACTCCGGCTATGGTTACGGCTATGGCTATTCGGGTGGCTGCCGCAGCAACTGCGGCTGGTAACGTTTCCGGCCACTCCGTCCGACTTTCAAACGCCGCGTCGTCGACGCGGCGTTTTGCTTTCGGCGACGGAGTGAAGGCGGCGGCGCAACATTTTCGGGCGCAACCGGGCCAGAAGGTGTCGACCTCACTCCCCGTGCTTCGCCAGTTCGCGATCACTCAGATTGCGGTCCTGCCAAAGCTCCAGCGCCGCCAGCGCGATCGCCATGGCGCCGAAGCCCCAGTGCCAGAACCGCAGCGCACCCTCGCCGGCATAGCCGAGCAGATGCGGCGAGAGGATCAGCCACAGGCCGAGCGCGAACGCCGCGATTTCCTCCCAACGCTGCAAGGCGACGTATTCGAGCTGTGCCAGGCCGAAGAAAATCACACCGACCAGCAGCGCATTGAGGACAATCGGCCCGTAGTCCACGCTGCCGAGACCATAGTTCGCCTGCCGCGTCAGCCATGGCGACAGCGCGATCGCGATGCCGAGCAGCATGCCGCACCAGTCTTCCCAGGTCCGGTGGGTGTTGAAGAACCGAACGGTCGACATTGTAAAACCTCCTGTGACAAGAGGCATACGTCGGCAGCGGACGCCGGAACGATTGCAGGGACAAACATCGGCCCAACAATTGGCCGGGTGTCCGGCCGCGTCGCGCGTATGTCCACCCCTCAACGTGGGAATGGGCTTGGCGGTTGCAAGTCCCGCCGGGCCGATTATGTTTTCATTTCGCGTTTGCGAAAATGAGTCTTTTCCGGACATAACAAGAAGCGAGAACCAGTGACCGACACCGCAAACGGCGTCCGCAACAACACCGCCCTCTCCCGCTTCGAACTCGATGCCGATGGTGCAACCGCCTTCGTCAACTATCGCGTCTCCGGCGAGAACATCATCTTCACGCATACAGAGACGCCGCGTGCGCTGCGCGGCCGGGGCCATGCCACGCGGCTCGTCGCAGGTGCGATCGCGCTGTCGAACGGAATGGGGCTGCAGGTCATTCCCGGCTGCTCATTCGTCGCCGACTACATGGCCAGACACCCGGCGTAGCCGCTTAAGGCAGCGCACAGCCGCTTCATCGCATGCCACCTCAGGTGATCTTGATCGACATATCCGGCAAGCCTTCGATCTTGCACAGGAGCACATCACCCTTCACCACCGGTCCGACATTCTCCGGCGTACCGGAATAGATGATGTCGCCGGCCTTCAGCTCGAAAGCATCCGACAGTTTTGAAATTTGTTCGGCGACGCTCCAGATCATCTTGTTGAGATCGGAGTTCTGCTTCACCGTGCCGTTGACCGCGAGCGAGATCGCGCCTTTCTGGAAATGGCCGGTGCCGCTCGCCGGGTGGATCGGGCCGATGACGGCGGAGCGGTCGAAACTCTTGCCGATTTCCCACGGCTTCTTCTCGTCGCCCATCGCGCGCTGCAAATCGCGGCGCGTCATGTCGAGGCCGATCGCATAACCGTAGACGCAGTCGAGCGCCTTCTCGACCGGAATATTGCTGCCGCCCGAACGCAGCGCGGCCACGAGTTCGACCTCGTAGTGATAGTTCTTGGTGAGCGACGGATACGGATGCTCGCCGACCTCGCCGACCTTGATGTTCTGGATCGCATCGGTCGGCTTTTGGAAGAAGAACGGCGGCTCGCGGTTCGGATCGGAGCCCATCTCGCGTGCATGCGCCGCGTAGTTGCGGCCGATGCAGTAGATGCGCCGCACCGGAAACACCTCGGGCACGCCGGCGACGGGAATACTGGTGATGCCGACCGGGAAAATCGGCTTCACCAGCTGCGCCTCGGCGCTTTCGCTTGCGAGCGCCGAGCCGGCAATTGCTGCGGCTGTGCCGGCGAGCACTGTTCTGCGATCAATGCTGTCCATGGTGTCTGCTCCCTGGTGCGTTCATTCTTGATTGGCAGTGGCGAAGCATCGCCTTCGCCGGACAAGGCATACTGTAGACCAGAACAACGCCGGCGCAGACGGATTCGTTCATTCGCCCGCGCCGGCATGGCATTACTTCGGCGCGTCGGCGCCCTTGATCGCAGCGACCCCGGCTTTGGCAATCTGCTCGTCCTGCTGCGAGGTGACGCCGCTGACGCCGATCGCGCCGATGATCTGGCCATTGGCGAAAATCGGCACGCCGCCCTGCAGCATGTTTTCACCGAGCGTCGCCAGTGCCGGACGGTTCTTGAGAGCCTCCTCGAACATTGCAGAGTTTCGGTTGAACAGCGCCGATGTGCGCGCCTTGCCCTGCGCGATCGTGATGCTGCCTGCCTGCACGCCGTCCATGCGCTCAAGCAGCACCAGCCTGCCGGCATCGTCGGTGATGGCGATGACGACCTTCCAGTTGTTCTTGACCGCCTCGTCGATCGCAGCCTTCATCGCGTTCTTCGCTTCAACGTTCGTAAGCATCTTGCGGTCAGCCAGATCGGCATTCGCGGGCCCTGCACATGCGCCGAACGCGAGCGCAACCGCGAGCGATAGTCCGGATACTGAGAACTTCATAGGGATCTCCAAAGCCAAGGTGATGTTGGCGTGATGCGTTGCTGACCACCAGCGCCCGTGAGCAGGCGCGGCAGCGGCGCTCTCGATCCGCAAAGCGCAGACGAGTCAGCCGCGATCCCAAAGACCCCAGCGAAGCAGGCTTATTCCCGGCCATGTAGAGCAACTCGCTGGCGCGCCGCCGAACGGTAGGGAGGTAGAGATTCGCTTGGCTTGAAGTAAAAAAGGCCCGCGCGAAGCGGGCCTTTAGGATCGTGCGCGAAGTCTCGCGCGATCAGTTCTTCAGATCGTCGGGCACCTTGCCGCCGTTCTCCGCGAGCTTCTTCATCACCTGCTTGTGCAGCCAGATGTTCATCGGAGCGGTATCGTTCATGTCGCCCGTATAGCCGAGCTCTTTCGCCAGCTCCTTGCGTGCTGCAAGGCTGGAGTCCAGATCGAGCGCCTTCATCAGATCGACGATCGACGTCTTCCAGTTCAGCTTTTCCTTCTTGGCAGCGACGGCCTTGTCGAGAATCGGCGTCACGTCGATCGCCGGGCCGGCCGCAGTTCCGCCTCCCCCAGCCGCACCACCGCCCGCAGCGGCGCCACCAGCCGGGGCCGCTTCTGCCTTGGTGCCAAAAATGGCGCTCATGATCTTGCCGAAAATGCTCATTTTTCTCTCCCACTTGAAAAAGGTCACGCCGCTCAGCCGCTGGTAACATGAAACAGGCCGCTTCCCATTGCAATGCACATCCGTACTCGCATGCACGGTTGGCCGACTTGACAGATGTTCAGATTGGCAGCCCACCATGACACCGCGCTGACAGACGGCCAGCGCAAATCAGGACTCAACCGGATACAACGGCGTCACTGGCCATTCGTTCCGGATGGCAGACCTCCCCGAACCGTGAGCGCGGCGAACGCGGTCTCGTGCTATAATGCTGCAACAGGTCGCGGCAAGTCAGGCTCGTGCTTGTTCTCGTGTTCGTTTTGGCGCTGGGCTTGATTGCGGTCGCCCCAAAACAGGGAGAGCATGCTCATGGCCACATCGTACACCAACAACGTCACCCAACTGTCGCCCCGCAGCACGAACGCGGTTGCGGGGGCTGTCATCCGCAAGATCACATTGTCGGACCTCGGCGACGCGCTTCGCCAGGGCTGGGACGATTTCAAAGCCGTGCCGAGCCATGCGCTGATGATCTGCATCATCTATCCGGTGCTCGGTCTCGTGCTGGCGCGGATGACGCTGGGTTATTCCGTGCTGCCGCTGCTCTTCCCCCTGGCGGCCGGATTTGCCTTGCTCGGCCCCTTCGCAGCCATTGGTCTTTATGAACTGAGCCGCCGTCGCGAAATGGGCGAAGCGCCAACGGTGTCGCAGGCCATTGGCGTGCTGCGCGCGCCATCATTCGGGGCAATGCTCGGTCTCGGCGTGATGTTGCTCACGCTCTTCGTGGTGTGGGTCGCGGCCGCTCAAGCCATCTATGTCGCGATGTTCGGTTATGCGCCGGCCGCCAGCATTCCCGATTTCGCCGAGCGCATCCTCACCTCGCGTGAAGGCCACATGCTGATCGTGATCGGTTGCGGCGTCGGCTTCCTGTTCGCGCTTGTGGCGCTGTGTGTCAGCGTCGTGTCGTTCCCGCTGATGCTCGACCGGCACGCCGGCGTTGCCGACGCGATGCTGACGTCGATGCGCGCGGTTGTTGCCAACCCGGTGCCGATGGCGGCATGGGGTCTGATCGTCGCGGTGCTGCTGGCGGTCGGCTCGCTGCCATTCTTCATCGGGCTTGCCGTGGTGATCCCGGTGCTCGGTCACGCGACCTGGCATCTCTACCGGAAAGTCGTGGGCTGACGCGAACCGGCCTTGGCAGAAAAGGAGGCCGCATTGCCCTTTTTCGCAGTGCGGCAATCCTGCTATAGATCGCGCCGATGTTCGACGCGATGGTTTTTGCCGGGGGTGGCAACCGATGCTACTGGCAAGGCGGCTTCTATGAGGCCGCCTCGGAACGGCTTGGTTTGAACCCTCGCCTCGTGGTCGGCGCCAGCGCCGGTGCGTTTGCCGCCACCTACAGCCTGCTCGAGATCGGCCCGCGGGTCCGCGAGAGCGTCATCGGCGCCTGCGGTACGCACCTGAAGAATTTCGATCTCGCCTCCTGGCGGCGCGGCGGCCCGCTCTGCCCGGTCGGGCCGATGTATCAGGAACTCCTCGCCGCAACGATCGATGACACAGCGCTTGCGCGCATCAATGCGAAGACGGACTTCCGCATTGCTTACGCGCGATTGCCGAAACACCTGTCGCCGAAGTTCGGCGCAGCACTCGGGATCGGCGCCTATCAGATCGAAAAGCAGCTTTTCCATCCCGTGCATCCGCGCTTCGGACGCAGGCTCGGATTTCGCGGCGGCTTCGTTGCGGTGCGCAGCCTCAAGGATCCGCAGCTCATGCGCGATGCGCTCATCGCCAGCGGCGGCGTGCCGCCGTTCATGCCGGTGACGCTTGTGGATGGCGAGCCCGCCTTCGACGGCGGACTTGTCGATAATGTCCCTGTTGAACCATTGCTGCCGGTCGAAGCCCAGGGCGGACGCACGCTGGTGCTGCTGACACGGCGCTACAAGGCCGTGCCGAAGGTCGCAAACCGCACCTACGTGCAGCCCTCGCAGAAGATCAACGTCAAGCAGTTCGACATCACCAATCCCACCGGCATCCGCCAGGCCTTCGAACTTGGCCTGAAAGACGGCGACGCCTTCGCGCGATCGCTGGGACGCTGAAGCTGAAACGCGGCCCGGCCTGTCGGGCCGAGCCGCGCGTGATCGATGATGCCACCTAGTGGTGATGCTTGTGACCGGCGTGATCGCCGCCGCCGCCCGATGCCGCAACCGCGCCGACGTTGAACACGACATCGAGCTTGCCCGCTTTTTCGAACTGCAGCGTGGCCTTGATCGCGTCGCCCTGCTTGAACTGCTGCTTGATGTCCATGAACATCACGTGGAGGCCGCCGGGCTTCAACTCGACAGTCTCACCCGGCTTGATGGTGAGGCCATCGTTCAGCGGCCGCATGCGCATCACGCCGGAAACCATCGACATCTCGTGGATCTCGACACGGCCGGCTGCGCTCGCCGTGGCAGTGACCAGACGCTCCGGCGCAGAGCCGTTGTTGGTGATCTTGAGATAGCCGCCCGCGACTTTAGCGCCGCCCGGGGTCGCCCTGCTCCATGGCGCCGCAACGGTGACATCACCGATCTTGTATGTGTCCGCTCCGGCCGAAGCCTGGGCCTGCGCGTTCATCCGTGCGTCGGCAATCCGCAGTGCCGGCGCCGGCGATTTCAGATCGCGCGCACTTTGGCCCGCGGCAGGAACGTCGGTCCAGCGCGCCTCACCCTGGGTACATGTCTGCACCGTCGGGAAATACACACGCTGACCGGCGGCGAAGGCATCCGTCACGAAGCTCGCGAACACGAACTCGTCGTAGAAGTCGTCACCAAGCTCGTTGCCCGACCAGACGATTTCCTTGACGCCCTCGGTCACAGGTTTGCCATGACTTTCGTAGCTCTTTGCGTATGCGCCCTTCGTCATGGTCACGGTCCAGCCGGGCTTCGGCATCGGTCTCACGCCGATGACGCCCTCGGGAATCTGAACGCTAATTGATCGCGTCGCCTTGCCGTCGCAGCCGTGCGGGACCCGCAGAATGCCCTTGTAGTAGCTACCAGGCGCCGTTTCGGCCGTCGCCAGCGTGACATGCGCCACAGCCGGCACAGCAGACAGGAAAAACGCGGCGAGCGCCGCAACGGAAACAGCCGCAGAACCGCGGCTAAAGGTTGAATGAGTCATGGTGTCCTCGTCGAAGCAGGAGTGTCGTGGTGCCGGTGTACTCGCTCAAACAGCGAGCGGCGGACCACGCGCGGACCATGCAGACGAGAGCGAATCGCGTTCCGGCTCGAAATCGCGATGGGTCGGCAGAACGATAGTAAATCGTCGGCCGGGTTGAGAAACGGTGGCATCGGGGACCGGGACCGCCCCTCCCGTCAGCGCCGCAAGGCAGCACGACGCGCAGTTGTGATGCTGCTGCGGCTGCGATCCGTCAGGCGCCTTTGCGGGCTCCGCGGCGATCCGGCAGAGCACGAAGAATGCATCTGCGGAGCCTGGCTGAAGCACATGCCCCCAGGACGGCAGAACGGCTTGGAGGACCAGCGCCTGCGCGAGCACAAGCCTTAGCAGCGCTAATTGCCATTTGCGGGAACCGAGCATCGCTCTCTGATGCCACAAATCGGGCGATCCGGATATTCCTATCGAACGCCACATAGTATGAATTTATATTCATTACAATATATATGGAAAATCGCATAGCTGAGATGATGAGATTCGTCTGCTCTGAGAAGATTCTCCTCCTGATACTCAGGCCTGCGAATCAAAGACTGACTAGTGATGACGAAATTTAGTCTTTTTTTTCATGATATTACCGATCACACCTTGTGCAATTCCACAAGCTTGTCTGAGGCGGTGGATCCACCCGGCGAAGGCCTGCAGCGTTAATGGATTATAACTTTGCCATGCGCATTGCTACTAGCTGCATCGCAACATTATCTGTGCCGCAACGCAAACCAATCACCTATATTCATTTCAACGATCTGGTGGCCCTCCAAGCACTGAATCTTTAATATGAAGGAAACCGTACCATGCTGCTATCCATCATTCGCTTTATTCGGGAAGTCCGGGATTTCCAGCGCAACGTGACCGAGCTATCCCAGCTCAGCGATCGTGAACTTGCCGATATCGGCCTCGACCGCTCGGATATCGTCCGTGTCGCTTCCGGAGAGTACAAGGGCTGATCGTCAGTCCTATCGATGAACGGATAACGCCCGCGCCTCGCGGGCGTTGTCGTATCTGGCAGGAACTCGGGGCGCGACGGGGTGCCCTTCCCGCACCAAATCCGCTACCTGTCTTCCCATGACCAGCACATCCAGCAATCCAGAGCGCGGCAGGCGCCGTCTCGTTCATGTCGTCGGCGGCGGTCTCGCTGGTTCCGAAGCTGCATGGCAGCTCGCCAATCGGGGTGTCCGTGTCATTCTGCACGAGATGCGGCCTCACCGGATGACCGAGGCACACCGCACCGATGGGTTGGCGGAACTCGTCTGCTCCAATTCCTTCCGCTCAGACGACGCCTCGACGAACGCGGTCGGCCTCCTTCACGCCGAGATGCGCCGGCTCGGCTCACTGATCATGCGCTCGGCGGATGCCAACCAGGTGCCGGCCGGCGGCGCGCTGGCGGTGGATCGCGATGGCTTCTCCGCGGCGGTGGAAGCGGCATTGAAAGCCCATCCGCTGATCGAGATCAGCCGCGGCGAGATCGACGGCTTGCCGCCGGAAGAATGGGACAATGTCATCGTTGCAACCGGCCCTTTGACCTCCGCGCCACTGGCCGATGCGATCCGCGCGCTGACCGATGAAAGCGCGCTGGCCTTTTTCGACGCCATTGCGCCGATCGTGCATCGCGACTCGATCGACATGTCGGCCGCCTGGTTCCAGTCGCGCTACGACAAGGCCGGCCCCGGCGGCACTGGCGCCGACTACATCAACTGCCCGCTGACCCGCGAGCAGTACGAAGCCTTCGTCGGCGAACTGATCGCCGGACAAAAGACCGACTTCAAGGAATGGGAAGCCAACACGCCCTACTTCGACGGCTGCCTGCCGATCGAGGTGATGGCGGAGCGCGGGCTGGAAACGCTGCGCCACGGCCCGATGAAGCCGTTCGGCCTCACCAATCCGCACAACCCGACGGTGAAAGCCCATGCCGTCGTCCAGCTCCGGCAGGACAACAAACTCGGCACGCTCTACAACATGGTCGGCTTCCAGACGAAACTGAAGCACGGCGAACAGACGCGCATCTTCCGCACAATTCCCGGTTTGACGCAGGCCGAATTCGCACGGCTGGGCGGACTCCATCGCAATACGTTCCTGAACTCGCCCAAACTGCTCGACCCGCAGCTTCGCTTGAAGGCGTCGCCGCGGCTGCGGTTTGCCGGGCAGATGACGGGCTGTGAAGGCTACGTGGAATCGGCTGCGATCGGCCTGCTCGCCGGCCTGTTTGCCGCGTCGGATGCCACCGGCGCCGAGGTCGCGCCCCCGCCGCCGACAACCGCGTTCGGTGCCCTGCTTGGCCACATCACTGGCGGCCATATCGAGACGATCGATTCCGGTCCACGGTCGTTTCAGCCGATGAACATCAACTTCGGACTGTTCCCGCCGCTGGCGTCAGCGCCGACCAAGAAGCCGGATGGCTCGCGGCTGCGTGGCACGGAGAAAACCATCGCGCGGAAGATGGCATTGAGCGAACGCGCCCTGAGCGATCTCGACCGCTGGCTCGCGGCCATGCCGCAGACCGCGTCCGCGGCTTAATTTGAGCATGACCTAATCGGAAAACCGTATCCGCTTTTCCGGGCCATGCTTAAACCCTCGCGCGCCACATCGTCCAGAGCGTGCGGAGCCGCGAGCGCTCAGGCATCCGGAACGGATCGGTTGGCACACCGGCCGCAAGTTGCCGGCGCAGCAGCGCCAGTTGAAGGAACGCCGGACGAGCTGCCGGCGAAAGCGAAGGAAGCGGTCCCATCGCGGCATCGAGACGCGCTTTCGCCACCCGATGCAGATGCGCGATCAACTCGCGCAACGTGGGCGTAACCGTTCCTGCAAACACGTCTTCGATCCGGACTTGATACTGCTCGACCAGATCGATCGGCAAATAGAGCTGCCGTCGCGAGGCATGCAGCGGCAGCAGATCGATCGCCCGCATGATGCCAAGCGCGACGCCGGCGTCACGCGCCAAAGCCTCGGCTTGCGCCGATGTCGCACCCAGAACACGCGCGCCAAGTGTCAGCACCGTTCCGTCGGTCTTGTCCGCGTAGGCCTCCAGATGCCGCAGCGACGGCATCGGATCGTCGTAGAGATCGAAGCGGTGCGCTTCGATCGAATGATCGAGCATGCCGCGCGGCAAGCCGCACGCCTCGATGGCGCGCAGCAACTCGGCCGCGATCGGGTTGCCGCCCGCCTCGCCGTGTTCTTTCCCGGCAAGCGCGTCGGCCCACCACTGCAGCCGGATTTCACCCGGCAGCGGCTGGCTGACCATGTCGCGGACCCGTGACACTTCGGCGTTGAAGGCGAAGAGAGCAAGAAGCGCACGGCGATGTGCGGGCGCGACAAACAGCGTCAGGGCGTATCGCTCGAAATCGCGCTCCCGCACATCCAGCGCGCAGAACGTTGCATCATCTGCGCCGCTCATGGGACAGCGATCAGAGCAGCCGCGACGCGGCGGCGCTCGCCGATCATCACGTTAAACACGCGGATGGCCGGGCCCGTCTGCATCGCATCGATGCCGACCGTGACGTTCCGGAAGATATCGCGCAGCCGTTCAGACGGCCGCCAGATCTCCGTCCCCGTGCCGATCAGGAGCGTGTCGATGCCGCTGGCACGCTCAAGAACCCTGGCGAGACTGTAACGGTCGATCTGATCCGGCGACGTCACGTCCCAGGCCCACATCGAGTCGGGCAGACACAGCAGCGACCCGCGATGCGACATATCGGCAAAGCGGAAGCCGCCGTTGCCGTAGGCGTCGATGGGCGCGGACCTCGGAAGATGCGGCGCGTCCGGCGATCCCGCCATCGTCAGGGCTTGGCCGGCTTTTCCGGCGCGTCCCGCGTCGTGCCAACGCCGAGATAGATCAGAAGCGGCGCGGCAATGAAGATCGAGGTGTAGGTGCCGACCAGCACAACGCCGAACATCATCGTCGCCGAGAAGCTGTGGATCGCCTTGCCGCCGAACAGCAGCAGCGCGAACAAGGCCAGCGTCACCGTGACGTGAGTAATGATTGAACGCGACAGCGTCGAGTTGATCGACTGGTTCAGCAGCTCCGGCATCGGCATCTTCTTGTAACGGCGCAATAGCTCGCGAATGCGATCGTAGATGACAACCGTATCGTTCAGCGAATAGCCGAGAATGGTCAGCAGCGCCGCGATGCTGGTCAAATCGAAATCGATCTGCGCGATCGACATGAAGCCGATGGTCAGCACGATATCGTGGATGTTGGCGATCATCGCGCCGAGCGCGAACTGCCATTCGAACCGGAACCAGAGATAGATCAGGATGCCGAGGATCGCGAGCATCAGGCCAAGCACGCCGTAGGCCAGCAACTCGCTCGACACGCGCGGGCCGACCACCTCGACGCGGCGGTACTCGACCTCCGAGCCGAGCGTATTGCGGATTTTCTGCACGGCCTCCTGCTGGGCAGCGTCGCCGCCCGGCTGCTCGGCGATGCGGATCAGAACGTCGCTGGGACCGCCGAACTGCTGGAGTTGCACGTCGCCAAAGTTGAGCGTCGACAATTTCGCGCGCAGCGCGCCGATGTCCGCCGGTCCCGACTTCGTCTGGATTTCCAGCAGCGTACCGCCGCGGAAGTCGATACCGAAATTCAGGCCGTGCGTGAAATAGAGCGTGATCGCGAGAATCGAGGCGATCGCCGAGATCGGAAAGCTGATGCGGCGGAAGCGCATGAAGTCGAACGTCGTATCATCGGGGACGATCCGCATCGACGGCAGCCAGCCCATGATGCTGACGATCGTCAGAACGACGATGAAGACCGCGAGCGCGATAACAATCCACGTGGTCACGATGATTCCCTCAGATCGGCACGACCTGAGGCCGTTTCCAGCGGACCCAGGTGGCCACGATCAGGCGCGTGACCGTAAATGCGGTGAAGACGGTGGTGATGATGCCGATGCCGAGCGTCACGGCAAAGCCGCGCACCGGACCGGTACCAATGTAGAAAAGCACGGCGGCGGCGATGAACGTCGTGATATTCGAGTCCATGATCGTCGCAAGCGCGCGGGTGAATCCGGCATCGATGGCGTTGATCGGCGTCCGGCCATTGCGCAGCTCCTCGCGGATGCGCTCATAAATCAGCACGTTCGAGTCGACCGCGATACCGACAGTCAGCACGATGCCGGCAATGCCGGGCAACGTCAGCGTCGCGTTGAGCAGCGACAGAATGCCGAAGATCATCGCCACGTTGATCGCAACCGCCACATTGGCGAAGAAGCCGAACAGGCGATACGTCAACAGCATGAAGACGACGACGAGAACCGAGCCGACGTAGGACGCGAGTTCGCCCGCGGCAATCGAGTCCTGCCCCAGACCCGGACCGACGTTGCGCTCCTCGATGATGGTCAGCGGCGCCGGTAGCGCGCCGGCACGCAGCAGGATCGCGAGATCGTTGGCCTGCTGGACCGTGAAGTTGCCGGAAATCTGGCCCGAGCCGCCCGTGATCGGCTCCTGAATGACAGGCGCGGAAATCACCTCGTTGTCGAGCACGATCGCGAATGGCTGCTTCACGTTTTCTGTGGTCGCGACGGCAAACTTGCGCGCACCCGAGGTGTTGAACTTGAAGCTGACGATCGGCTGGCCGGTTCGCTGGTCGAAACCAGGCTGCGCATCGGTGAGATCGCCGCCGGAGACCAGCACCTGCTTCTTGATCACATAGGGTTGCTTCGGTGACTCGAAGCTCTGGAGAATCTCCGAGTCCGGCGGAGCCCGGCCCTGTGCGACCTGCTCGGGCGACACCGAGCTATCAACCATGCGGAATTCCATCTTCGCCGTCTTGCCGATGATGCCCTTGAGCTGGGTCGGGTCCTGAAGGCCCGGCACCTGCACGAGGATGCGATCGAGACCCTGACGCTGGATCAGCGGCTCGACGGTGCCGAGTTCGTTGACGCGACGCTCGATGATCTGGATCGACTGCTCGACCGATTGGCGAATGCGCTCGTTGATCGCGGCGGGCGGCACCGTGAGGCGGATCAAACCGCCGCCTGCATCGGTAATCTCCATGCTGCGCTGGCCGCTTGAACCGAGCAATCCGCCGAGTGGCTGCGACAGTTCGCGCAGCTTCGGCAGCGCGGCGGCAACGTCCGTTTCGGCAACCCGAGCTTCGACCACGTCGTTGCGAATAGTAATACCACCCGTGAAGCGGATGCGCGCTTCGCGCAGCGTGCGGCGAACATCGTCGCGCACCTGCTCGAGCTTGTCTTTCTTCACCGCATTGGCATCGACGGCGAGCAGGAGATGCACGCCGCCCTGCAAGTCGAGACCGAGAACGAGATGCCGCTGCGCCCATTTCGGCCAGGTCTTGACGGTTTTTTCCGGGAAGAAGTTCGGAACCGCGCACAGGCACACGATCAGCGTCGTCAGAATAATCGCAAGCGCTTTCAATCGCGTAAAATGTAACATCGGTCAGACTCGTCCGGTGGGTGGATGGCAGGGAGCGAGCGCGCTCAGCCTTCGTCCTTGGCAGGCTCGCCCTTCGAGCGCACGCCGGAAATCAGCTGGCGCACCTGACGGACACGAACGCCATCGGCGATCTCGACCTCCACCTGCTCGTCATCGACCACCTTGGTCACCTTACCGACAAGGCCGCCGGAGGTCACGACCGTGTCGCCGCGGCGCAGGTTCTTCACCAACTCGTTATGATCCCTGATTTTCTTCTGCTGCGGCCGCAGGATCAGGAAGTACATGATCACGAAGATCAGGGCGAACGGCAGCAGCGACATCAGCATCGAGCCGGTATCGCCGCCAGCTGCGGCCTGGGCATAGGCAGGTGAAATCAACATTCAAACCATCCTCATGGGAGCGGCGATTATTCTGTGTCCGGTATCCGGCCAGTGTCCCGATTCCGAAATTCGCACCAGTCTGCCGCGTTTGAAAGCGCTGCAACAATGATGCGGACCTCTGAACCAGCCACACGAACGGGAAGCTAACGCATTGGCGTCAGGCGCATTTGGCCCGAATTCGCGCGGACTATAACGGCCGCGGTCCCAATTGCAACGCTGCCCTGCCCGCTGTTTTTGCAAGGATTTTAGCCCCTCCGAGCCTTGACTTGAGAGCCGTCCCTCCGGATTGATCGAATCCCGTTTCGATCCCGCGCGGTCGGTATTTACCCCCTGAAAACCGGGACTTCGGCTCCGGATACCAATCCGCCGGATGCTGCCTCGGACCCAACACATGTCAAAAAAGCCAACAAAAACGAATGCACGCCGTATCAGCCCTGCTCGTCGCAAGCCTCAGCGCGCGACAAAAGGTCATGCGGCCAAAGCGTCGCCCGGACACGACGAGCGGGTCGTGCAGGCTCTGGAAGCAATCGCGGCGCATCTCGGCAAGCAGCCGGCTGCGCCGGCAGCGGGCACGGTCCTCGCCAGCGCCGAAGCTTTCGTCTGGCATCCGAACGGAAGGCTATCGCCGGTGCCGCGCGTCAACCGGGTCGAGTTGACGCTGCTCAAGGGCATCGACCGGATGCGCGACATTCTGATCGAGAATACCGAACGCTTTGCCAGGGGCCTGCCCGCCAACAATGCGCTGCTATGGGGCGCGCGTGGCATGGGCAAGTCGTCACTGGTGAAAGCCGCGCATGCGAACGTCAACGCCATGAGCGGCGTGCGCGGCCGGCTGAAGCTGATCGAAATCCATCGCGAGGACATCGAGAGCCTGCCGCTGCTGATGACGGTCCTCCGCGACAGCGATTTCCAGTTCATCGTATTCTGTGACGACCTGTCGTTCGACGGCAACGATGCATCGTACAAATCGCTGAAGGCGGTGCTCGAAGGCGGGATCGAGGGCCGTCCTGACAACGTCATCCTTTACGCGACATCGAACCGGCGCCACCTGCTCTCGCGCGACATGATCGAGAACGAGCGCTCGACCGCGATCAACCCGGGCGAAGCCGTCGAAGAGAAGGTCTCGCTATCCGACCGCTTCGGTCTGTGGCTTGGCTTCCATCGCTGTAGCCAGGACGAATACCTGGCGATGATCCGCGCCTATGCCAGCCACTTCGGCCTGCGCATGGACGACGCAGAGCTCGAACGCGAGGCGCTGGAATGGTCGACCACGCGCGGATCGCGATCCGGCCGCGTCGCATGGCAGTTCATTCAGGAAATTGCGGGACGCCTCGGCGTTAAGCTCACCACCTGACGCGCGAACGGGCCCCCGCGAGGAGCCCGTTTCTCTTCGACCTGAAGCTGACCTCAGGTGCCGTTCAGGAATTGCATCGGGTCGACGGGTGAAGATCCCTTGCGGATCTCGAAGTGAAGCTGCGGCGAACTCACTCCTCCCGTCTGCCCCGATTTGGCAATGATCTGGCCGCGCTTGATCGTATCCCCGCGCTTCACCATCAGCTCACTCGCATGGGCATATGCGGTGACGTAGCCGTTGGCGTGCCGCACCAGAACGAGATTGCCATAATCTTTCAGCTCGTTGCCCGAATAGGCGACGACGCCGTCTTCTGCCGCCTTGACCGGGGTGCCCTCCGGCACCGCGACGTTGATGCCGTCGTTCTGCTTGCCGTTTGTCTTGGCACCGTAACCGGCGATGACGCGGCCGCGCGCCGGCCAGCGGAACGCCGGCAACGCGCTGGTTGTCTCGGTCGCCTTGGCGGGTGCCGATTCAGGGACGTCGGGCGTGGCGCTCGCGAGCCGAGCTTTCTGCTGCGGCTCGGGCATCGCCGGCTTGGTCTGGGGGGCTTGGGCGACCACTTGCGCCGGCTTCTGCTCCGCCGCGGGCTGTGCAACGGCGATGGCTGGCGCCGGCTTTCCACCGGGCACAACGACTTTCGACCCGATCGCGAGCTGCGATGTCGTGGTCAGATTGTTGGCCTTCGCGAGCTGCGACAGCGGTACGTTGTAACGGCGCGACAGGCTCATCAGCGTCTCGCCGCGATTGACAACATGCGTGCTGGACGCGCTGGAAGCCGGAGCGGCTGCAATAGCGGCAGGCGCAGCGGGTGCCGGCGCAGTTGCACGCGGAATGATCAATTGCTGACCCGGCTGCAACGCGCGTGGCCCGCGATAGCCGTTCGCCTGAAGGATCGCGGCGCTCGATACGTTGTAGCGTTTCGACAGACCTTCCAGCGTATCGCTGGTGCCGACGATAATCGTGGTGCCGGCAACCTGGCTCGGCTTGACCGCGGCAACGGAGCGCGGAGCAACGGTGCCGGTCGACTCGATCGGAGCTGACGGCGGCGTGTAGGACGACAGGCCGCGACCGCCGCCCGATACCCCGCCCTGCTGCGGGTAGGACGGATAGCTCTGCGGCGCAGAGACCGGCGGCGGCAACGGCTGCGACGAAACCTGCGGACCGCGGTCAACCCGGCCATAGGGCGCGGCCTGCGGCGCCTGCTGCTGCGGAACCGACGCGGTCGTTTCGGAACGGAACGGATTTGAAAAATTGCTTTGCGAGAAGCGCGACTGGGTATCCGCACTGCATCCGGCAAAAGCGACAGAAATCAGCGCCAATGCCGCAACTTGCGGCGCACGGCGCGAGTAATGAAACTCGGCTACGCTGGACATGGTTACTCACTCGAACGCAACAAAACGCAAATTTGAGTAAACACGCCCGCAGTAAACAACCCTTTAACTGCCGGAAAAGCCTTTCATAAATGCGCCGGCATCACGGCGTCAGGTTTCGCGCGCAAGCCCCGGCAAGGCTGGAACGAAGCGGACCTCGACGAGATCCCTGATCTCCCGCCCCGCCGCCGTCAGACGCAGCCGTTGCAGCGTTTGAACGCCGTAATGCGGGCCGACCGGCGCGACCAAGAGCCCGTCGGGAGCCAGCCGCTCGACGAGCGCATCCGGAACGGACTCGATCGCGGCCGTCACCAGCACCCGGTCAAAACGGCCAAGCATCAGGTCCGCCGACAGGCCGTCGCCGAACTGCACGTCGACATTGTGACACCCAAGGCGCGACAGCCGCTCCCTCGCCGCGTCCGCGAGGGTGCGAAACCGCTCGACCGTTACGACATCCCGCACCAGCCGTGACAAGACCGCGGCCTGGTAGCCCGATCCGGTGCCGATCTCGAGCACACGATGTTCGGGCTTCAGCTGGAGCTGTTCGGTCATGAAGGCGACGACGAACGGCTGACTGATAGTCTGCCCGCAGGCGATGCCGAGTGCGCTGTCGCGATACGCCTGATCGCGATCGAAGGGATCGACGAACTCCTCGCGCGGTACATCCTCCATCGCCCGCAACACTGCCTGATCGCTGATCCCGCGCTGCCGCAGCGTCAACTGGAATTTCATTTTTTCGGGCGGACGCTCGGTCCCGGGCATCACTGGTCCTTGAATGTCACGCGCGCACAGAGCGTTCGATCTTTTCCATGGACGGATATTGGCGAGCCTTGTCAATAACCGAAGCCGGTGAGCCGGTTCCACCTTGCACAGCAGCACACGCGCGATTGCTTTTGCCCGGAACGAGGTTCTGTTCTAGGATTTGCGTCGAAGCGTGATCCGGCCGGATCAGCTTATGGGGCAAGGACGACAGGAATGGCGGCGGAGAATGCACAGCGCTCGGCTCTCGTGGTCGAGGACGAGGTCATGATCCGGATGATGGTTGTCGACATGCTGGAACAGCTCGGCTACCGCATCGCCGCCGAAGCCGGCGACATTGATGACGCCGTGCGCCTCGCCAACTCCACCGAGTTCGATTTCGCCATCCTCGACGTCAACGTCAACGGCCGGCTGATCTCACCGGTGGCCGAAGTCATCGAAGGGCGCAACCGTCCGTTCGTGTTCGCGACCGGCTACGGCGTGCAGGGCCTGCCGGAAAAATTCCGCGACCGGCCGCTGCTGCAAAAGCCCTTCCAGATGGAGACGCTGTCGAAGGTAATTCAGGGCGCGCTCGGCGCGACCGCGGCCTGACCGGGCCTACTTCAGAATATCAACCAGCTTCTCGGAGAACGCTTCGTCCGTGCGGTTGAGCCGCAGCGGCGTCACCGACACGTAGCGCGCCGCGAGCGCGGCAAGGTCCGTGCCTTCACCCGGCGGATCGACATTGGCGAGCCGCTCGAAGCCGATCCAGAAATACGGATTGCCGCGGCCGTCGTGACGCTTGTCGATCTTGAGGAAGCCCTGGTTGCGCTTGCCCTGCCGCACCACCGCGATGCCCTTCACCTCATCCGGCGCGCACGACGGAAAGTTGACGTTGATCACGGTGTCGCGCGGCACGCCGGCCTTCATCACCTTGCGGATGACTTCGGGGCCGAACTTGATCGCCGAATCCCAGTGCGGATTGCGGCGGGTCTCCATGCTGAATTCCTGCGACAGCGCGAACGACGGAATGCCTAGGATCGTGCCTTCGAGCGCGCCGGCGATGGTGCCGGAGTAGACGACGTCCTCCGCAACGTTCCGCCCCTTGTTGACGCCGGACAGCACAAGGTCCGGGCTCTTGTCGCCGAGGATATGGCGTGATCCCATGATCACGCAGTCGGTCGGCGTGCCACGCACCGCGAAATGGCGCGGGCTGACTTCACGCAAGCGCAGCGGATCGTTCAGCGACAGCGAGTGCGAGACGCCGGACTGATCAAGTTCGGGCGCAACCACCCACACGTCATCGGAAATCTGCTTGGCGATTTCCTCGACGATCTGGAGCCCCGGCGCGTGAATGCCGTCGTCGTTGGTGCAGAGAATGCGCATTATCCCGCCTTGTTTTTCTTTGTCATGGCCGGGCTTGTCCCGGCCATCCACGTCTTCTTTCGTTTGTATCTCATCAAGCGTGGATGCCCGGCATAAAGCCGGGCATGACGCCATTAGCCACCTTGGCCGTCTCGCTTGATCACTTTCATGCCGCCCATGTAGGGCTGAAGCGCGGTGGGGATCGCAATTGATCCATCCGCTTCCTGATAGTTTTCCATCACCGCAATCAGCGCGCGGCCAACCGCCGTGCCCGAGCCGTTCAGCGTGTGCACGAAGCGCGGCTTGTTGTCGGGTCCGCGATAGCGCGCATCCATGCGGCGCGCCTGGAAATCGCCGCACACCGAGCACGACGAAATCTCGCGATAGGCGCCGCCCTCACCTTGGCCCGGCATCCACACCTCGATGTCGTAGGTCTTCTGCGACGCGAAGCCCATGTCGCCGGTGCACAGCGTCATCACGCGATAGTGCAGGTCGAGCCGCTTCAGCACCTCCTCGGCGCAGGAGAGCATGCGCTCGTGCTCGTCCTTGCTCGCTTCGGGCGTCGTGATCGAGACGAGTTCGACCTTGGTGAACTGATGCTGGCGGATCATGCCGCGCGTGTCCTTGCCGGCCGCACCCGCTTCCGCGCGGAAGCACGGCGTCAGCGCGGTCAGGCGCATCGGCAATTCCTTCTCGTCGAGAATGGACTCTCGCACGAGATTGGTCAGCGGCACTTCGGCGGTGGGGATCAATCCAAGCCGGAAACCTTCGCCGGTCACCCAGAACTGGTCATCCTCGAATTTTGGCAACTGCGTCGTGCCAAACATCGCCTCATCGCGCACGAGCAGCGGCGGATTTACCTCCATGTAGCCGTGCTCATTCGTGTGCAGATCGAGCATGAACTGGCCGATCGCGCGTTCGAGGCGCGCAAGGCCCTTCTTCAGCACGACGAAGCGAGCACCCGAGAGTTTGGCCGCCGTCTCGAAGTCCATCTGCTTCAGTGCTTCGCCGAGATCGAAGTGCGGCTTCGGATTGAAGGCGTAGTTCTTCTTCGCACCGAACTGATGATGCAGCACGTTGCCATGCTCATCGGCACCGAACGGTACTTCGTCGAGCGGCAGGTTCGGGATACCGGCGAGAATGGCGCGCAATTCATCTTCAGCAGCTTTCGCGGCCGCTTCGAGCTCGGGTAGCTTCACCTTGAGATCGGCGACCTCCGCCATCAGCGAAGCGGCCCGCGCCTCGTCCTTGGTCTTCTTTGCCTCACCGATGTCCTTCGACGCAGCGTTACGACGCGCCTGCGCCTGCTCGGCCGCAACGATCGCGGTCCGCCGCCGCTCGTCGATCGCGAGCAGCGATGCCGACAACGCCTCGAGCCCGCGCCGCTTCAACGCGGCATCGAAAGCCTCGGGGTTGTCTCGGATCGCGCGAATGTCGTGCATTGTTTGCCTCGCCATGGCTGGATTTGTTCCGGCCATCTTGTTTCCGCGGTCTGTAAAAGACGTGGATGCCCGGGACAAGCCCGGGCATGACGAATCAGACCAGTTCGTAACGATTGTATCGACGGCAGCGTGTAAAACGCGCCCTATTCCGCCGGATTGGTGGACGAGGACTCCGGCGGCGATGGCGATGTGCCGCTCATCTGCGTCGCGGAGCGGTTCTTCTCGACGATCTTCACCGCCCAGATCGAGCCTTCGTAGAGCAGCATCAAGGGCAGCGCGAGCGAGATCTGGCTGATCACGTCCGGCGGCGTCAGCACGGCGGCGATCACGAATGCACCGACGATGAAGTAGCGGCGCTTCTCACGCAGCTGCGTCGAGGTCAGGATACCGACGCGGCCGAGCAGCGTCAGGATCACCGGCAGCTGGAAGGCGATGCCGAACGCGAAAATCAGCGACATCATCAGCGAGAGATACTCGCCGACCTTCGGCAACAGCGCGATCTCCGCCTGCCCTGCGGCTGCGCCCTGCTCCATGCCGATCGAGAAACGCACCAGCATCGGCATGACGATGAAGTAGACCAGCGCCGAGCCGAGCGCGAAGAAGAACGGCGTCGCCACCAGGTACGGCAGGAACGCCTGCCGCTCGTTGCGGTAGAGGCCCGGCGCCACAAACATGTAAATCTGTCCGGCAATCACCGGGAACGAGATGAAGGCCGCGCCAAACATCGCGAGCTTGAGCTGCGTGATGAAGTATTCGAGCAGCGCCGTGTAGATGAATTTGGAATGCTCCGGCCCCGCCACCCACACGAACGGCCAGATCAGCGTGTTGTAGATCTGCTTGGCGAAGACGAAGCACAGGATGAAGGCGATGCCGAACGCGAGCAGCGCCTTGATCAGGCGCGAGCGCAGTTCGATCAGGTGCTCGATCAGAGGGGCCTTGGTGGCCTCGATGTCCTCGACGGTCATGATGCCTTGACCTCGGTTACGGCCTCGGTTCTCACCTCAGCCGCAGGCGGCGCTTCCGGCGCGGGCACAGCAGCCGTCGCGGCGGCCGGTTGAGTATCGGCAGCGGGCGCGGGCGCCGGCGGCGTCTCCGTCCGCGACGTGTCGAGCTTGATCGCTTCCTCCACCTGCTGCTGTGCGCTGGTCAGAAGATTGCCGCCGGTAAAATCGTGTGCTGCTTCCTTGATGTCGTCGAACGATTTCTTCACGTCGGCCATCTCGGCCTCGCGCATCGCTTCCTGGAACTGCCCCTGGAAGTCGGCAGCCATCCGGCGCGCCTTGCCGACCCATTGGCCGACCATGCGCAATACGCCGGGCAATTCTTTCGGGCCGAGCACGATCAGCGCGACGACGCCGATCAGAACCAGTTCACTCCACCCGATATCGAACATGGAATTTTCCGCTCGAAGGCCGGCCGGCCTTCATCTCCTCAGCCAGCAGTCCAGCCGGTACGACGATCACCGCACCGGCTCGGTCTGTTGCGCCTCGTGCCGTCAGCCGACCTTGGTCGCGTCGGTGCGCACCGGCTGGCCCGGCGCCGGCGTGTTGTCGATGGTCTTCATCGGCTCGGCGGGCTTCTCGGCGGTCTCGTCGTCCTTCATGCCCTTCTTGAAGGCCTTGATGCCCTGGGCCATGTCGCCCATCAGGTCGGAAATCTTGCCGCGGCCGAACAGCAGCAGCACCACCACGATCACCAGCAGCCAGTGCCAGATGCTCAACGAACCCATAGCCGTCCCTCCAAAACCCGGCGGCCGGCGAACCGGCCTTGTCTGATGCGAAACTAGGCTTGAGAGGTGTCAAAAACAAGGACTTAGCCGCGCTTTGCGCGCGGCCAAACGTCTAGTTGCCGCTATCGTTACCGCCGGAACGGCCGGACTGGCGGCTCCCCTTCGAGGCCCTCGCGGAGCCTGTCATCGGGCTCGCCAAAGGCGAGGCCCGTTGGCTCGGGTACCTGAGGTGCGAGCCGCGCGTCGATCCGGAACATGCCGGGGATCGACAATGCGAGCCTTGAAGGATGCGACTATCTAGTCGCTGCCGCCCTTGTCCGGCTCCGCCGCAGGCGCAAGACCGAAATCCAGGTCGCCTGGCTCCAGCGGATCCTCGTCCTCGCGCAGCGCCGGATCGTCGGACGGAACCGGGATGTTGAAGCTTGAGGGCAGCCGCGGATCGAGCAGGCCTGTCCCTTTCAGTTCTTCGAGGCCCGGCAGGTCGCCCAGCGCCTCGAGGCTGAACTGGGAGAGGAACGCCTCGGTGGTTCCAAAGGTCAGCGGACGGCCCGGCGTCTTGCGGCGGCCGCGCGGTTTGATCCAGCCGGTCTCCAGCAGCACGTCGAGCGTGCCCTTGGAAGTGATGACGCCGCGGATTTCCTCGATCTCCGTGCGCGTCACCGGCTGGTGATAGGCGATGATCGCCAGCGTTTCGATCGCCGCGCGCGACAGGCGCCGCGTCTCGGTGCTTTCGCGCGTCATCAGCCACGACAGGTCGTTGGCCGTGCGGAACGTCCACTTGCTGCCGATCTTGATGAGGTTGACGCCACGCAGCGCGTACTCCGCCTGCAATTGAGCAAGTGCTTCCTTCACGTCGACGCCATCCGGCATGCGCTTCGCCAGCGCCGCCTGATCCAGCGGCTCGCTCGAAGCGAACAGCAGCGCTTCCAGCAGCCGCAGTTCTTCCGGCCGTGCACCGGTCTGCGCGGAACGCTCCTCGACCTCGACGACGCGCTTCTCGGCCAGACTTGCCATGGCTTCTTCTCCTTCCACTTCAAACACTAGTTCGCCGGCCCTTCGGGCGCGGTCGCAGCGTCCAGCACCAATGGTGTCGTGCGCTTGCGGAAATACAGCGGTGCAAATGCTTCCTGCTGATGCAGATCGACGGCGCCTTCGCGCACGAGTTCGAGTGCCGCAGCGAAGCTCGATGCGAAGACGGTGGCCTTCTGCGTCGGATCGACGACGTAGTTGATCAGGAACTCGTCGAGCCGGCTCCAGTCGTCAGCCATGCCGACAAGCCGTTCCAGCGAGGCGCGCGCTTCCGACAGCGACCACACGGTGCGCTTTGCCAGATGCACCGTCGCGAGAACGCGCTGCTGGCGCTGCGCCGAATAGGCCGTCAGCAGGTCGAACAGCGTCGCTGTCCACTTCGGATGCTTGATCTCGGCGATCGTCTCCGGATTGCCGCGGGCGAAAATATCGCGGCCGAGCTGCGGGCGCGTCATCAGGCGGTTCGAGGCTTCGCGGATCGCCTCCAGCCGGCGCAGGCGCGCCGCGAGCGCGGTCGCGAGGTCTTCTGCCGTTGGTCCGTCCGCCGTTGCAGGTTCAGGCAGCAGAAGGCGTGACTTCAGATACGCCAGCCACGCCGCCATCACGAGATAGTCGGCGGCGAGCTCCAGCTTGACCTTGCGCGCCTCTTCGATGAACGCGAGGTACTGGTCGGCGAGCGCGAGAATCGAAATTTTCGACAGGTCGACCTTCTGCTGCCGCGCGAGCGCGAGCAGCAGGTCGAGCGGGCCCTCATAGCCCTCGACGTCGACGACCAGCGCCGGCTCGTCATCGGCGCGCTCCTCGGCGGGGCGGCCGGTCTCGAAAGAAAGAATTTCCGCAGTCATGCGATTGCAGTTCCCGTCTGTCCGATCAGTTCATCCAGTTCCGCACGCGCCGTGTAGCGATCGAACGGCTGTGGAGCCTTGCGCGAAGCAATCGCGCGATCGGCGCGCTTCAGCGCCTCGCCGGCGAGCACCGGCGTCTCACGCGCCACCTGCCGCATTTCGTCGAGAACCCCGTTGCAGTGCAGGACCATGTCGCACCCCGCCGCCAAGAGCGCCCGGGTCCGATCCGCAATCGTCCCCTGCAGAGCATTCATCGACACGTCATCACTCATCAACAAACCCTGGAACCCGATACTGCCGCGAATCACCCGCTGGATGATTGTCGCAGAAGTGGTGGCCGGTTGGACCGGGTCCAGCGCGCTAAACACAACATGCGCAGTCATCGCCATCGGTAAATCGGCGAGCGCCTTGAACGGGGCAAAGTCGGTTCCGACGAGTTCCGCCTCGGAGGTATCCACGACCGGAAGCTTGTGATGGCTGTCCGCTGTGGCGCGACCATGGCCGGGAATATGTTTCAGGATCGGCAGAATGCCGCCCGCTTCCAGCCCCTCCGTCACCACCCGGGCGATCGCCGCCACCTTGCCCGGTTCGGTTCCGTAAGCCCGGTCACCGATCACCGCGTCGGCCCCGGCCACCGGGACGTCCGCGAGGGGCAGGCAATCCACATCGATCCCGAGGTCGGTCAGATCGGCGGCGATCAGCCGGGAACTCAGCCAGGCCGCCCGCAGGCCCTTTGCCGGCTCGATGTCGTAGAGGGCCGAGAACACCGCCCCGCGCGGGTACACCGGCCAGTGCGGCGGCTGGAGCCGCGCCACCCGTCCGCCCTCCTGGTCGATCAGGACGGGTGCATTGGATCGCCCGACCACGTCGCGCAATTCTTTTACCAGAGCAGTGACTTGTGCAGGGTTTTCGACATTCCGCTTGAATAGAATGAAGCCCCACGGCTGCTCAGTAGCCATGAAGGCGCGCTCCTCGGCCGTAAGGCTGAGGCCGGAGATACCGGAAATGAATGCGTGCGCGGTCATGACGAGGCCGAGCTAGCCCGCGCCGGATGGCAGGGTCAAGGAAACGGCCCGGATTTCCTTTGGACGGCTAAGCCATTGAACGAGAAAAGCTCAGTTCCGCATGATGTTGCACTGGCCGCCGGCGGCTTTCAGGCTGTCACACAGTCGTGTGGCATCCTCGGACGAGCCGAACGGTCCGACCATGGCGCGGTAGTAGACGCCTCTGTCGCCGAGATCGGCGCGGCGGATTGAGGCCGAGCGCGAGCCAAGCACCGACGGGTACTTGCTCTGAAGGGCCCGGTAAGACGCTTGGGCGTCCGCCTCGCTGCGCTGAGACGAAACCTGAACCACATAGTTGCCGCTGGCAGCAGCTGGAGGCGCCGAGGTCGTCGTCGAGGCCGTCCGCTGGGGCGCACCCTGCGGCGACAACGACAGTGGACCATTCGCCGAAGCGTTTGCGTTAGCCGAGGGCGCAGGCGGCGGTGCGGCAGCCCGAGGAGGCTGCTTCGCCGGCGCTGGCGCCGGAGCGGGCTCAGCCTGATCGGGTCGGATGCTGAGCGTCCGCACCTTGCGCGGCTCTTCGCTTTGAGCGGTAGCCGGCGCAGCGGTCGGGCGTGCCCCGCCAGCGGCCGGCGCGGCAGCAGCGCTGCCAACCTGGTTGAGCGGTGGGAAAACAACACGCGGACCGGCGTTCTTGTTCACGTCGAGCGGCTGCTCCTCGCGCGACACCACGCGCTCCGGCGTCGAGCCACCCTGCCCGATCCGATCGTAAATCAGCTTGGAGCCATCGGTCGGCTGATTGGCTGGTGGTACGATTTTCGTTGGACCTGTGTCAGCCTTGATCACCGGCGGTTCGCCGCTACGTGGCGCGCTCACGAACGAGCGGTAGGCATAAGCGCCGGCCGTGCCCACCACGCCGAGCGCGATGACGACGGCAACCGTCAGCAGCCCGCCGCGGCGGGGCTTCTGATCCGATTCGTCCTGCTGCACATAAGCGTCGTCCTGATAGGCATATTGATCGCCGGCGAAATTCGGGGCGTGCGGCTGCTCGAAACGCGGGTCCTGGCCGTAGCCCTGATCGTGCTGACCATAGAGCACGTTATCGTAACGCGACGGATCGGGTTGGACGTCCTCGGCTGGAGCAAATGACGGCGACTGGTGGTAGCCCCGCTCGTCGGCAGCATCCTCATAGGCCGGCTGCTGGGGCGCCGCGTTCTGGCGCATCCGCTGCATCCACGAGGGCGGCCCCGGAGGCGGCGCATCCGGCGGATCGTGGTCTTCGGCATGCTGGCTAAAGCTGGTGTCGCGAGACGGCGCCGGGCGCGCATCCTTGCCGAAGTTGTTGAAAGGGTCGCTCTGACCGATCAGGCGCGCCAGTTCCGCGAGAGGATCGCTCTCGGCGGACGGCTGCTGCTGCGCCTGTTGACGGCCGTAGCCGTCATCGAGCGGGTAAGCCCTGTTCTGATATCGATCCGCCATTGTGACGCTGCATCCCCTTCGGGAAAGCCGCACCCCGCCGATTCTGGCGAAAGCGGCTGCCGCTCACC
>JBMOOJ010000025.1:0-29391 GCA_049323835.1 Pseudomonadota bacterium
CGAGCGCATCGCGCTGATCGGCCGCAACGGCTCTGGCAAATCGACGCTGCTGAAGATCGCGGCCGGCCTCGTCGAGCCCGATCGCGGCGACCGCTTCGTGCAGCCTGGCGCGACCATCCGCTACCTGCCGCAGGAACCGGATTTCGGCGATGCGCCGACGACACTCGCCTATGTCGAGGCCGGGCTTCACGCCGGCGACGATGCCTATCAGGCACCGTATCTGCTCGAACAGCTTGGCCTCACCGGTCAGGAAAATCCCGCCAACCTCTCCGGCGGCGAAGCGCGCCGCGCGGCGATCGCGCGCACGCTTGCGCCCTCGCCCGACATTCTCCTGCTCGACGAGCCGACCAACCATCTCGACCTCACCACCATCGAGTGGCTGGAAGAGGAACTGACGCGCCGCCGCTGTGCGCTCGTCATGATCAGCCACGACCGCCGTTTCCTCTCGAACCTCTCGCGTAGCACCGCTTGGCTTGATCGTGGCCAGGCGCGGCAGATCGATCGCGGCTTCTCGGCCTTTGAAGCCTGGCGCGACGAGGTGCTGGCAGAGGAAGAACGCGATCAGCACAAGCTCGACCGCAAGATCGTCGCCGAGGAACACTGGCTGCGCTACGGTGTCTCGGGGCGGCGCAAGCGTAACGTCAAACGCCTCGCCAACCTGCACGCACTGCGCGACCAGCGCCGCACCTATCGCGGTGTGGCCGGGCAAGCGGCGCTGACGGCGTCCGAGGCCGAGCAGTCCGGCAAGCTGATCATCGAGGCGATCAGGATCAGCAAGACGTTCGGCGACCGCACCATCGTCGATAACTTCTCGACGCGCATCCAGCGCGGCGACCGCATCGGCATCGTCGGGCCGAACGGCGCTGGCAAGACCACGCTGATCAACCTGCTCACCGGCAACGACCAGCCGGATTCCGGCAAGATCAAGCTCGGCGTCAACATCGAGATGGCGACGCTCGATCAGCATCGTGAAAGCCTCGATCCGAAATCGACGCTTGCGGACGCGCTCACCGGCGGCCGCGGCGACAGCATCATGGTCGGCGGCAAGCCGCGTCACGTCATCGGCTACATGAAGGACTTCCTGTTCGCGCAGGAACAGGTCCGCACGCCGCTCGAAGTGCTCTCCGGCGGCGAACGCGGACGTTTGATGCTGGCGCGCGCGCTGGCGAAGCCATCGAACCTCTTGGTGCTCGACGAACCGACCAACGATCTCGATCTGGAAACGCTCGACGTACTCGAAGAAATGCTCGGCGACTACGAAGGCACCGTGATCCTCGTCAGTCACGACCGCGATTTCCTCGACCGCGTCGTGACCTCCACAATTGCGCCAGACGGCAATGGCAAGTGGATCGAATACGCCGGCGGCTATTCCGACATGCTCGCCCAGCGTGGCGAGGACTTGAAGCAGGCGACAAAGCAGGCCGAGCCTGAGACGAAGAAGTCAACGGCTTCACCCACAGCAGCAAGCGCGCCGCAAGCCAAGCGCCGCCTCTCCTTCAACGAAAAGCACGCGCTGGAAACCCTGCCGAAGACGATGAAGAAGCTGCAAGCCGAGATCGCGAAGCAGCAAGCGCTGCTCGACGATCCGAATCTCTACGCGAAGGATCGCGCCGCCTTCGACAAGGCGTCGGCCGCGCTGACGAAAGCGCAGGACGAACTCCAGCAGTCCGAGGAGCGATGGCTGGAGCTGGAAATTCTGCGGGAAGAGCTGGAGGGGTAGTCTCTCTGTCGTCATGCCCGGACTTGATCCGGGCATCCATCTTTCTCCGCTAGAAGTTGGATCGCCGGGTCAAGCCCGGCGATGACGAGCAATTAAATTCACGGCTTCAAATAAACATAACCCTGCGACTGCAGTTCGGCGAGTTTCACCACACCGCCCTCGTCCACCTTTACCATGCCGGGCAAAAGATCGGCCTGCGTCACGCCCTGCGCCTTCATGGTGTTGCCGCAGGCGTTCACCGCGAGACCCGCTTTCACGTACTTGTCGAGCTTCGTGCTCACATCCGGACTCGCCGAGATCGAATGAAATGCCTTCAGCGCCGGGCCGTGCACCACGAGCGCGATCGACACCTTCTGCGGTCCGCCCACCCCATCATAGTGGTTCTGGATATTACCGAGCGTGAACGCGACCTTGTCGAGATCGCACAGGTGATAGACCACCTTCGATTTGTCCGGCGGAGCCGCGCGGGCGGGCGACGAGAGCGAGAACAAACCACCGAGCGTGGCGAAGCCTGCGAGAAGATGACGGCGCTGCATGGATACCTCCCTGGAACTGCCTCAACCTATCGCATCGCGCGGGGGAAGTCTCACGGGACGGTGCGCTTTTCGTGCAGCCATCCCAGCGCGCCGACCCCGGCCGCGGCTCCCGTGGCGAACGTCGCCTGCAACAGATAGCCGCCCGTCGGCGCCTCCCAGTCGAGCATTTCGCCGGCCACGAACACACCGGGCAGCCTGATCAACATAAAACGATCGTCGATCTCGGAAAACGTAACACCGCCCGCGGTGGAGATCGCGCGAGCAAGCGGCTCGGCTGCGGTGACCGTCACCGGCACGGCATTGATGAGCGCTGCCAGTTCGGGCACGGACATACTGGCGAGCTTACCTCCCTGGGCCATCGCCGCTTCCTGCAACAGGCCGATCGCAACCGGCGGCAGTCCTGCTGCCTTGCGGAGGAAAGTCGAGAACGACTGCTTGCCGCGTGATGCTGAAAGCTTCGTAGCAAGCGCGGTGTCCGCCACATCCGGCCGCAGCTCGATGCTCAGCGTAGCTTTGCCGCTCGCCGCGATCGCGTTACGCAACGGCGCAGCGATGGCGTAAACCGCTCCACCTTCGATGCCATGCCTGGTGATCATCGCGTCGCCGCGCGCCGTGTGTTCACCGAAGCGAAGATGCACCGTCTTCAGCGGCTCACCGGCAAAACGCTGGCGGAAGGTGTCCGACCACGCGACGGAGAAACCGGAATTCGCCGGACGCAGCGGCGCGATCGTGACGCCCCTCTGCGCGAGCAGTTCAGTCCATGCGCCATCGGAGCCGAGTCGCGGCCAGCTCGCACCGCCAAGTGCAAGCACGGTGGCATCGACTGCAACGGCTACATCACCCGTCGGCGTCGCGAACCGCAAACAATTCTCGCCGTCCCATCCGGTCCAGCGATGGCGGAGATTCAATTTCACTCCCGCCGTATCGAGACGGCGCAGCCACGCGCGCAGCAGCGGCGAGGCCTTGAAGCTTTTCGGAAATACACGGCCGCTGGAGCCTGTAAACGTCGCCTCGCCGAGGTCGTTGGCCCAAGCGCGCAGCTTCCCCGGCGTGAAGGCACCGATCACCGGCGTGAGGCGATCCGCCGCGGCGCCATAACGCTGCATGAATCGATCGAGCGGCTCGCTGTGAGTGAGGTTGAGGCCCCCGCGACCGGCCATCAGGAACTTGCGGCCGGCGGACGGCATCGCGTCATAGATCGTCACGCGCGCGCCACCGGCGGCGAGCGTTTCCGCTGCCATCAGCCCGGCCGGACCCGCGCCGATCACGGCGACGTTTGGGGGATTCGATGTCATCTATGTCTCAGTCGTCATGCTCGGGCTCGACCCGGGCATCCATCTGGTCAGAAGCAGTGGCAAGATGGATCACCGGGTCAAGCCCGGTGATGACGCATCAGTGTGAGCCGCGACCTGCGCAACCGCTTACATCTTCACGCCGCGGGCAGCCGCCGCCTGTTGCACGTATTTCATGGTTTGCTGGAACGCCTGCTCCAGCGCCTTGCCGTTCGACATGTCGGAGATCTCGGCAAAGCGCGCGGCAATCGCGTCCGGCGTCCACTCGGCGTCCGGCAGGTTGATGCCCTCGCTCTCGATGATCTTGATCACCGCGAACGAACCCGCGCCCGCGCCCATGATGGTGCGGGTCGGCGCATCCTCGCTGACGAGGTAAAGCACTGCCGGCGTGATCGCCTCGGGCTTCATCAGTTGCAGCGCAGCCGGCGGTAGCAACTCTTCGGTCATGCGCGTCGCGGCCGTCGGCGCGATCGTGTTGACGCGGATGTTGGTCTTGCGCCCCTCTTCCGCCAGCACGTTCATGAGACCGGCCATCGCCGCTTTCGCCGCGCCATAGTTGGCCTGGCCGAAATTGCCGAACAGGCCGGACGACGAGGAGGTCAGCACGATGCGGCCGTAATTCTGCTCGCGCATGCCCGCCCACACGGCCTTGCAGCAGTTGAACGTGCCGGTGAGATGCACGCCGATGACTTTCGCAAAATCCGCGGGCTCCATCTTGGCGAACGACTTGTCGCGCAGGATGCCGGCATTGGCGACCAGCACGTCGACCTTGCCGAACTTTTCTGTCGCCTGTGCGACCATCGCCGTGACTTGCTCGAAGTCCGACACGTCGGCGCCGTTGGCAATCGCCTCGCCGCCCGCCTCTTTGATTTCCTCGACCACCGTATCCGCCGGCCCGAGCGAACCGCCGGTGCCGTCGCGCGCGCCGCCGAAGTCGTTGACCACCACTTTCGCGCCGAGCTTTGCCAGCGACAGCGCGTGGGACCGGCCAAGCCCGTTGCCGGCGCCGGTGACGATGGCGACGCGGCCGTCAAAACGGATTGTCATGGAGTCACTCGCCTCATTCGAAATAGATCAGGCCGATCCAGTCGGCCGCAATTGCAGGTTTGGTTTCGCCTTCGATCTCGACGGTGACCATCGTGCGCGAGAACAGTTCGTTCGGCTTGCGCAGCTTGGCTTCCGCCAAGATGAAGCGGCCGCGCACGCGCGATCCGGACTTGACCGGCGAGATGAAGCGCAGCTTGTCGAGACCGTAGTTGACGCTCATCGTCGCACCCTCGATCGACGGCATCACCTCATAGGAGAAGATGCTCATCATCGACATGGTGAGGAAGCCGTGCGCCACGGTCGTACCGAAAGCGGTGTCCTTCGCACGCACCGGATCGATGTGAATGTACTGATGATCCTCGATCACGTCCGCGAACTGATCGATGCGCTTCTGATCGAGCGTATGCCACTTCGAAACGCCGATCTCCTGCCCCACCATCTTCAGATAGGCATCGAGCGCGACCGGTGGTTTCATCCACACGTTGTTCATAACCGAGTCCTTTCATTCCTCATGGTGAGGAGCCGCGAAGCGGCGTCTCGAACCATGAGGCCCCGCCTCGTCCTTCGAGACGCGATCCTTCAGATCGCTCCTTAGGATGCGGCGGGGAAAAGCCCTTTATCGATACCAAGCTTACCGCGTGCTCTGCAACGCCGGAAAGTCTTCCTCGCGGAACTCCTGCCCGCGCAACGGATCGTCGCGGTTGTTGTCATGTTCGAGCCGTCGCAGCTGCACCCGGCGGATTTTTCCCGAGATCGTCTTCGGCAGTTCGGTGACGAGTTCGAGACGGCGGATGCGCTTGAACGGCGCGAGCCGCGCGTGCGTATGCGCGAAGATCGACTCGGCGGTCGCAGCCGACGGCGCCACGCCACCGACCAGCAGCACATAGGCTTTGGGCACGGCGAGACGGATCGGATCGGGCGACGGCACCACCGCCGCCTCCGCCACCGCTTCATGTTCGAGCAGGATGCTCTCCAGCTCGAACGGCGAGATGCGATAGTCGGATGATTTGAAAACGTCGTCGGAGCGGCCGACGAAGGTGAGATAACCGTCGTCGTCGACGAACACGACGTCGCCGGTGCGATAGGCATCGCCGTCCGCCGAGTGCGGCTTGCCGTCGTCGCCGAGGTATCCGCGCATCAATCCAGCCGGACGATCCGCGCCGAGCAGCAGGCTGATTTCGCCCTCGTTCGCCGGATTGCCGTCGGCGTCCGCAACGCGGACGCGATAGCCTGGCAGCGGCCGGCCCATCGAGCCGACCTTCACCGGCTGCCCCGGCGAATTGCCGGCGAGCGCGGTGGTTTCGGTCTGGCCGTAGCCGTCGCGGATGGTGAGATCCCACGCCGTGCTGATCTGATCGATCACTTCGGGATTGAGTGGCTCGCCCGCGCCGCAGACTTCGCGCAACGACATCCTGTATTGGGTCAGGTCTTCCTGAATGAGAAACCGCCACACGGTCGGCGGCGCGCACAGCGTCGTCACCGCGCAGCGCTCGATCGTCTTCAACAGCGACTTCGCTTCGAAACGCGGCTGGTTGGCGATGAAGATCGTCGCGCCTGCATTCCACGGCGCGAAGAAGCAGCTCCATGCGTGCTTGGCCCAGCCGGGCGATGAAATGTTGAGATGCACGTCGCCGGGTTGCAGCCCGATCCAGAACATCGTCGTCAAATGGCCGACCGGATAGCTGCGATGGCTGTGCAGCACGAGCTTCGGCTTCGCGGTCGTGCCCGACGTGAAGTAAAGCAGCATCGGATCGTCGGATTTCGTCACGCCGTCCGGCGCGAACGCTTCCGACTGCTTCTTCGCATCCGTAAACGGTAGCCATCCTGCGGTCTGGTTCTCGCCGACCACGATCTTGGCGACACCCGGCGCTTTCAGGCCATCGAACTTCGCAACCTGATCGGTGGATGCGACGACCGCCCGCGCCTTGCCGCGATCGAGGCGATCCTGAAGCTCGTCCGGTGTCAGCAGTGTCGTCGCCGGAATGACGATGACGCCGAGCTTGATCGCCGCCAGCATCGTCTCCCATAGCGGCACCACGTTGCCGAGCAGCAGCAGCAGATGATCGCCGCGCTTCAGCCCCTGCGCGCGCAGGAAATTCGCGACCTGATTGGAGCGAACCGACAGCTCGGCAAACGTGAGCTTCGTCTCAGCACCGCTCGCCACGTCGACGATCCACAGCGCCGGGCGGGTTGCGCTGTCGGCGTTGCGCGCCAGTTCGGCGTCGAACCAGTCGAGCGCCCAGTTGAAGTGCAGTTGGTCCGGCCAGCGGAAATCGCGCACGGCCGTCTCGTAATCGGTGCGGTGGCGCAGAAGAAAAGCGCGCGCGTCCTGGAAAGTGGTCATTGATTCTGCCTGTAGCCTGGATGGAGCAAAGCGAAATCCAGGATTCGCAGTCGTACCTTATCCCGGATTACGCTTCGCTCCATCCGGGCTACCAGAGTTCGTCATGGCCGGGCTTGTCCCGGCCATCCACGCCTGCTTTCGGGAAAATGTACTAAGACGTGGATGCCCGCGACAAGCGCGGGCATGACGCCGATGGGAATGTCGGCAACAGAGCGCGCTACTTCGCCAGCGCGCGAACGTGATTGATGATGCCGGAAAAGTCCACCCCGCCGTGGCCCGCGGCGTCGAAGTCCTTGTAAAGTTCCTGTGCATGCTTGCCGAGCGGCGTCACCGCGCCGGCGGCGGCCGCCGCGTCCTGCGCGAGCGTCAGATCCTTCACCATCAGCGCCGACGCGAAGCCCGGTTTGTAGCCGTTGTTCGCGGGCGATGTCGGAACCGGACCCGGCACCGGGCAATACGTGGTCAGCGACCAGCACTGCCCCGACGAGGTCGACGACACGTCGAACAGCGCCTGATGCGACAGGCCGAGCTTCTCGGCGAGCGCAAACGCCTCACCAACCGCGATCATCGAAATGCCGAGAATCATGTTGTTGCAGATCTTCGCCGCCTGCCCCGCGCCCGGATCGCCGCAATGGACGATCTTCTTGCCCATGCCTTCGAGGATCGGCTTCGCCGCGCCGAACGACTTCGCATCGCCGCCGCACATGAAGGTGAGGGTTGCAGCCGATGCACCGCCGACGCCGCCGGAGACCGGCGCGTCGACCGACATCAGCCCCGCTTTGTTAGCAAGAGCATGCGCGGCGCGCGCGCTCTCGACATCGATGGTCGAACAATCAATGATCAGCGCGCCCTTGGCGACCGACGGGATCACATCGGTCCACACCGCGACCACATGCTTGCCGGCCGGCAGCATGGTGATGACCACCTCCGCGCCCTTCACCGACGCGGCGGCGCTGTCGGCGATCGCCACACCGGCGGCCTTCGCGGCTGCCTTCGATGCCTCGACCAGATCGAAACCAGTTACCTTGTGCCCCGCTTTGACCAGGTTGGCGGCCATCGGCCCGCCCATGTTGCCGAGTCCGATGAATGCGATGTTTGCCATTGTCGTTCCTCCCTGGATTTCTCTCTCAATCGTCATGCCCGGACTTGATCCGGGCATTCATCTTGTCTTCCCAAGTAAAGATGGATTGCCGGGTCAGGCCCGGCATTGACGACGTGTTGCTGTTAAGCTCATGCGCGTCCCTCGAACACTAATTCCTCGTCGCCGAGGCTGGTGAAATACGGCGCGATCATCGCGGGCGACACCTCGTCGATCGTTTTCGGCGACCAGCTTGGATTGCGGTCCTTGTCGATGACGGCGGCGCGCACGCCTTCGCGGAAATCGTCGCTGGCGAACACCGCCAGCGCCGCGCGATACTCGCGCACCAGACATTCTTCCAGCGTCGCGGATTCACGTGCGAGCCGCAGCAGCTTCAATGTGACGACAAGGCCGCGCGGCGATTTCTCATTCAACGTCTTCAAGGTCGCAAGCGCCAGCTCCGAGCCATCCTGCGCCAGCGCATCCATGATTTGGTCGACGCGATCGTGCGCGAACCACCTGTCGATCTGGGGCTGCAATGCTGCGACCGGACCCGCCTTCTCGCCAGTTGCGAAGCTGCGGATCAGATCCCACACATCAGCATCTTCCGCGCCCGGATTGATATTGGTCAGCGCGCGGCGCAGATCGAATAGCTTCGCCTGCGGCACCACCCAGTCAGCGAACTTCGCATGCACGGCGTCCGGGCCGTTCATCATCGCGCCGGTGAGGCCGAAATACGTGCCGATCTCGCCCGGCGAATTCGCGAGCAGCCAGGTGCCGCCGACATCCGGGAAGAAGCCGAGCCCGGCTTCCGGCATCGCCAGCTTCGTTTTGTCGGTAACGACGCGATGCTTGCTGTGCGCCGACAGGCCGACGCCGCCGCCCATGACGATGCCGTCCATGAACGCGACATAGGGCTTCGGGAAATGCGCGATGCGCGAGTTGAGGATGTACTCCTCGCGCCAGAGGATTTTGCCGAGATCGCCCTTGGCGTGCGAACTCTCCCACAGCGCGCGGATGTCGCCCCCGGCGCAGAGGCCCCGCTCGCCCGCGCCTTCCAGCACGATCACGCTGACCGCTGGATCGGCCTCGAAGCTATCCAGCGCCTTGTCGACATCGCGAAACATCTCGAGCGTGACGGCGTTGATCGCCTTCGGCCGGTTGAGGCGGATGATGCCGGCTGCACCTTCGCGCATGGCGACGAGATCGCCCTCGATCAATGGAGCTTTCTCGAGTGTACCGTTCATCGCGCGCCCTCGATCAGCTTGCGGGCGACGATCACACGCATGATTTCGTTGGTGCCTTCCAGAATCTGATGCACGCGCAGGTCGCGCACGATCTTCTCGATGCCGTATTCGGAGAGATAGCCGTAGCCGCCATGCAGTTGCAGCGCCTGGTTGGCGATCTCGAAACCGGCATCGGTGCCGAACCGTTTCGCCATCGCGCAGAGCATCGACGCATCCGGCGCTTTCGCATCGAGCGCGGCCGCCGCGCGCCACAGGAACGTCCGCGCCGCTTCCAGCTCGGTGGCCATGTCCGCTACCTTGAACTGCAGCGCCTGAAATTCGTCGAGCCGCCTTCCGAACGCCTTACGCTCTTTCATGTAGGCAAGCGCCTTGTCGAGGGCCGATTGCGCACCGCCGAGCGAGCATGCGGCGATATTCAATCGCCCGCCATCAAGCCCGGCCATGGCGATCTTGAAACCGATGCCTTCGTCGCCGAGGCGATTGGCGACCGGCACGCGCACGTTTTCGAAGATCACCGCGCGCGTCGGCTGCGCGTTCCAGCCCATTTTGCGTTCGTTGGCGCCGAACGAGACGCCCGGCGTATCGCCTTCCACCACCACCGTCGAGATGCCGCCGGGTCCGTCGCCGCCGGTGCGTACCATCACGACGTAGAGATCGCCGGCACCTGCGCCGGAGATGAACTGCTTCTGGCCGTTGAGCACGTAGTGATCGCCGTCACGCACGGCGCGCGTGCGCAGCGCCGCCGCATCCGAGCCGGAGCCCGGCTCGGTCAGGCAATAGCTCGCGACCAGCTCCATCGTGCAGAGCCGCGGCAGCCACTTCCGCCGCTGCGCATCCGACCCGTAGGAATCGATCATCCACGACGCCATGTTGTGGATCGAGATGAAGGCCGAAGTGGTCGGGCATCCGGTCGCAAGCGCCTCGAAGATCAGCGCCGCGTCGAAGCGCGTCATGCCCGAGCCGCCGACGTCCTCCTTGATGTAGACGCCGCCGATGCCGAGCGCTGCCGCCTGGCGGATGGTGTCGAGCGGGAAGATTTTCTCTTCATCCCACCTCAGCGCATGCGGCGCGATTTTCTCGGCGGCAAAGCTGCGCGCCATCTCGCGCACAGCCTGCTGGTCTTCCGTGAGGGAAAACTGCGTCATGCAGCTTTCTCTTTAGTTCATCGTCGGGATGACGAACTCCGCGCCATCCTTGACGCCGGAGGGCCAGCGCGAGGTGACAGTCTTGGTCTTGGTGTAGAAGCGGATCGAGTCCGGGCCGTGCTGGTTGAGATCGCCGAAGCCCGACGCCTTCCAGCCGCCGAAGGTATAGTACGCGATCGGCACCGGGATCGGCACGTTGATGCCGACCATGCCGACGTTGACCTTGGCCGCGAAGTCGCGCGCCGCGTCGCCGTCGCGGGTGAAGATCGCAACGCCGTTGCCGTACTCATGCTCGCTCGGCAGGCGCAGCGCCTCGTTATAGTCGTTCGCACGCACGACCGAGAGCACAGGTCCGAAAATCTCTTCCTTGTAGATCTTCATGTTCGGCTTCACGTTGTCGAACAGGCAGCCGCCCATGTAGAAGCCATTCTCGTAGCCCTGCATCTTGAAGCCGCGGCCGTCGACCGCGAGCGTCGCGCCCTCCTGGATGCCGGTCTCGACGTAACCCTTCACGCGCTCGAGCGCAGCCTTCGTCACCAGCGGACCGAAATCGGCGCTTGGGTCGGTCGACGGGCCGATCTTCAGGCTCTCGACGCGCGGAATCAGCTTTTCCATCAAACGATCGGCCGTGGTCTTGCCGACTGGCACGGCGACCGAGATCGCCATGCAGCGCTCGCCGGCCGAGCCGTAGCCCGCGCCGATCAGCGCGTCGACCGTCTGGTCCATGTCCGCGTCCGGCATGATGATGGCGTGGTTCTTGGCGCCGCCGAAGCACTGCGCGCGCTTGCCGGTCGCGGCCGCACGCTCATAGATGTACTGCGCGATCGGTGACGAACCGACGAAGCCGACGGCACGGATATCCGGATCGTCCAGAATGGCGTCGACCGCTTCCTTGTCGCCGTTGACGACGTTGAGAATGCCCGGCGGCAGACCTGCCTCGATCATCAGCGCAGCGAGCGCCATCGGCACGCCCGGATCGCGCTCGGACGGCTTCAGCACGAACGCATTGCCGCAGGCGATGGCGGGCGCGAACTTCCACATCGGGATCATCGCCGGGAAGTTGAACGGCGTGATGCCGGCGACCACGCCAAGCGGCTGGCGCATGGAGTAGATGTCGATACCGGGGCCTGCGCCTTCGGTGTACTCACCCTTCATCAGGTGCGGGATGCCGCAGGCGAACTCGACCACTTCGAGGCCGCGCTGAATGTCGCCCTTCGCGTCCGGCACGGTCTTGCCGTGCTCGCGCGCGAGCAGGTCCGCGAGCTTGTCGTAGTCGCGCTGCACCAGTTCGAGGAACTTCATCATCACACGCGCGCGGCGCTGCGGATTGGTCGCAGCCCACTCCGGCTGCGCAGCGCGGGCGTTCAGCACCGCCTCGCGGACTTCAGCCTTGGTGGCGAGCGCGACCTTGGCCTGCACCTCGCCGGTCATCGGTTCGTACACGTCCGCCGTCCGGCCGGACTTGCCTGCGACGGCCTTGCCGCCAATGAAATGTCCGATGTTGCGCATGGGCTTTCCCCGTTACCTGAAGGTTTCTGCTGGAAGATTGTTGGGCCAGAAACTACTCTGCGCCGGCACCTTAAAGAAGCCCCACGAATGCGCAACGGCACTGCAAAAAATCGGCAACCGGCCAACCCGGTCGCGGCAAATTTGGACCAGCGCATTCGCTGGGACGATTTGCGCATTTTCCTCGCCACCTGCCGCGCGGGGACTGTGTCCGCCGTGGCGCAGACCCTCGGCATCGACAACACCACCGTCTCGCGAAAAATCCAGCGGCTGGAGAAGTCGCTGAAGACCAAGCTGTTCGAGCGCCGCAATACCGGCTATCGCCCCACCCGCTCCGGCGAGAAGCTCTTGCGCACCGCCGAGCGGGTCGAGAGCACCATCGTCCAGGGCGAAAGCGACCTCGCCGACCGCGACGTCTCGCTGACCGGCATCGTCCGCGTCGGCTCGCCGGACGGCTTCGCCAGCTTCTTTCTGGCACCGAGGCTCGCCGGGTTCTGCCAGACCAATCCCGAACTGGAGATCCAGCTCATCGCCACCGCGCGCGGCTTCTCGCTGTCGAAGCGCGAGGCGGATATCGCCATCGCGCTGGCGCTGCCGGCGCAGGGCCGCGTCATCGGCCGCAAGCTCACGGACTACCGCCTCGGGCTCTATGCCTCACGCGCTTACGTAAAGGCGCATCCGAAGATCCGGCGCGTCGACGACCTGATCGATCATCTCTTCATCAGCTACATCGACGAGTTTCTGTATACGCCTTTGCTCGACTATGTCGGCACCATCTCGAAGGCGATCGCCCCACGCTTCAAGAGCGCACATCTGTTCGCGCAGTTTCAGGCGGTGAAGGCGGGCAAAGGCGTCGCCATCCTCCCCACCTTCATGGCCGACCCGGACAAGGAGCTGGTGCCGCTCTTGCGCAACGAGGTGAAGCTCGAACGCGCGTTCTATCTGCTGCTGCACGAAGACAACCGCAACCTCGCCCGCGTCAAGGCGGCGGCGGATTTCATCGTCGAGGAAGTGCGGAAGAACCGGACGCTGTTTCTGCCGGGGAAGTGAGGGCTTGGCGCAAACGCCTTATCTCGTCATTCCGGGGCGCGAGCGTTGCGAGCGAGCCCGGAACCCCTACGCCGCATGCGTCGCATCATTCTCCATCGTCATCATCGGGCTTGACCCGGTGATCCATCTTCAAATTCGAAACTCGAAGAAAGATGGATGGCCGGGTCAAGCCCGGCCATGACGACTGAACGAATAGTCTCGCCTCGCCACCCGCCCCTCTACATCTCCACCACGACCTTCCCCTTCGCGCGGCCGCTTTCGACGTAAGCGAGCGCGTCCGCCATCTGCGCGAATGGAAACGCCTTGTCGACGATCACCTTCATGCGTACCTGCGTGATGAGATCGCCCAGTTCGGCGAGTTCGCTGCCGCTCGGGTGCATGAACAGATAGCGATAGTCGACGTTTGCGGCACGCGCCTTGAAGCGCGTCACCGCGCTGCCGACGGCCGCGACCTCGCCGGCGAGTTCGTTGCCGAGCACGAACGGCAGCTTCGGGCTGTAGATCACCTTCAGCTTGCCTTGCCGGAACTTGAAATCGACCGGGTTCAGCCCCGCGGCGCGCACGTTGACGAGAATGTCGCTCGGCCCCGGCACGGGCGCAGGAACGTCCATCAGCTGCGAGCCATCAGGACCGCCGTAGCGGTTGAGAATGTATGCACGCATGAGCCCCTCCCTCGATCGCGGCACAGCTTACAGAAATGCGTGCCGCTTGACATTTCCCGATATAGGATTATAGTCATAGTCATCCCGCCCCACATTGAGGGGCGTGTCGCGATCGTCACGAGACGCGGGGCGGGATGCGGTGGCCGCGTGCGCGATGTCAGACGTGCATCACGCAGGCGGACGGCCCAAGTCGTGTGGTCCCGATGCCCGTCGCTGGCATCAAGGATCGGACGTTCCGCATTCCGATGCGGAACACCAGGTCCGGCCCGACGGTGACGAACCCAAGCGTATCAATCGCCGCCGGGGAGAGCACGAAGCAAGCCGGAAGCCCATCGCGTGCGGAACGCCGGACGATGTTCGGCATCCGTGGTGACTACGCTCGTGTGCTTCTAACTCAACAGCGCACGAGGCTGCGGACGCACGATGCGTCCGGCGTTCCGCGCGCCCTCGTTATCGAGGGAGGGACGTGAAGACGACTCCGGCGCCCCCGCGCCGTAAAGAACAGGGGTGATCAAACACGTGCAGAGGTGAGGTACGATGACGAAAGCGAGGCTTGCGCTGTCATCCCTCCCCTTGATGGGGAGGGTCGGCGCGAAGCGCCGGGGTGGGGTGACGGCTCACAGACCCCCACCCGTCGCATTGCGCGCTGCGCTCGCAACGCGCCACCCTCCCCACAAGGGGGGAGGGAAAAGAAGCACGTGCTGCGCGCATCCCGGAATGACGAGAAAGGTCACTCGCCGTGCGTCATTTTCAGTCGTCATCACCGGGCTTGACCCGGTGATCCATCTTCCAATGCGGGAAAAGAAAAGATGGATGGCCGGGTCAAGCCCGGCCATGACGAAGCAATTATCCCGCAGCCTTCGTCTTCTTCCGCCCGGCCTTTTTCGCGCCGCCCTGCGCCAGCGCCGCGTCGCGGCCGACCTCGAGAATCTGCGACGACAGTTCGCTGCTGCCGGCGACGCGCGACATCAGGATCGTGCCCATCATGGTCGCGAGGGCTCCGATCGCCTGCTCGCGCGCCTGCTTCGGCGGGCCCGGCAGCTGTGCCGCGAGCGTATCGATCATCCGCTCAAGCTGGCCGAGGAACATCTTGCGCGCCTTCGGCCCTTCGCGCGTCGCTTCCGAGCCGAGCGTCGCCATGGTGCAGCCGTGGCCGGGGTTGTCGCGGTGCTGCGGCGTGACGTAGTGACGGACCAGCGCCTCGAATCCCTCGCCTTCGGGCGCACGCGCCACGGCATCGCCCCAGCGCTCGCGCGAGCGGTCCATCGCATAGTTCAGCGCCTCGATCACCAGCGCCTCGCGCGACTTGAAGTGCGCGTAGAAACCGCCGTGCGTCAGCCCGGCTTCCTTCATCAGATCGGCGACGCCGATGCCCTGCGCGCCCTTCTCGCGCAGCTGCACCGCCGCGTTCTTGACGATCCGCGCATGCGTTTCGGCCTTGTGGTCCTTGGAATAGCGCATGGTCTGTCCATGATATGACTGGAGCCATATGAATAGTACAAACCGCAACCGAAATGAAGGTTGCCTTTTCAACCAATTCGCCGCGTCAATCTGGAACCGTTGCAAACGGCTGCAACTGACGCGGCGCGTAAATCATCAATGCGGGACGAAACGATGGATATGCTGAACGACTACTGTGGTGTTGCGCGCGACCAACGCGGGCTCGTGCGGCTGACGATCTGCAACGCCGGCAAGCTTAACATCCTCGGTACGCCGGTGATCGAGGGCGTCACCGCCGGCCTGAAGCAGGTAGCGAAGGGCCCCGGCCGCGTCCTTGTCATCGCCGGACAAAGCGAACGCAGCATGATCGGCGGTGCCGACATCAAGGAGATGGCGGCGCTCGACCAGCGCGGCGCGGAGGCCTTCATCACGCGGCTGCGCGATCTGTGCAATGCAGTACGCGCGGCGCCGTTTCCGACCATTGCCCGCATCCCCGGCTATTGCCTTGGCGGCGGCCTCGAATTCGCCGCCTGCTGCGATATCCGCATTGCCACACAGTCGGCGATGTTCGGCATGCCCGAGGTCAAGGTCGGCATACCCTCGGTGATCCAGGCGGCGCTGCTGCCGCGCCTGATCGGCTGGGGCCGCAGCAACTGGTTGCTGCTCACCGGCGAAAACATCGACGCGCCAACCGCGCTGAACTGGGGATTGATCGACGAGATCGCGCCGGACGACCGGCTCGATGCAGCGGTTGAGAAGACCGCGGCGGCGATGCTCGCCTGCGGCGACAAGGCGCTCCGCGCGCAGAAGGCGCTGCTGCGGCATTGGGAAAACGTGCCGCTGGAGCAGGCCATCAACGACAGCGTGAAGACGTTCGGCCAGGCGTATCTCACTGGCGAGCCGCAGCATCACATGGGCGCGTTCGTCAACCGCAGGCGCTAGAGCCTCGCCGGAAACGCGCACCTCCCCTGGCAAAGATGCAGTGCGGGATGGGCTTGAGTTCCAGCTTGAATTTTAATATGACGACCGTCATTTATGATTAAACGAATCCGTGGAGGCCGTCATGTCCGAGTCACCAGCCAAGTCTGATCCGGTTGTCATCGTATCCGCCGTCCGCACGCCGCTCGGGCGCTTCCAGGGCGAGCTTTCACCGTTCAGCGCCCACGCGCTCGGCTCGCACGTCATCGGCGCGGCGCTCGAACGCGCGAAGCTTTCGCCTGAGCGGATCGACGAGGTGCTGATGGGTTGCGTGCTTCCCGCAGGCCAGGGTCAGGCCCCTGCCCGCCAGGCTGCCCGCGGCGCGAAGCTCCCTGACGCAACCGGCGCGACCACGATCAACAAAGTCTGCGGCTCCGGCATGAAGGCGACCATGCTCGGCCATGACATCATCAATGCAGGTTCGGCGGAGATCGTCGTCGCCGGCGGGATGGAGAGCATGAGCAATGCGCCGTATCTGCTGGCGAAAGCGCGCGGCGGCTATCGCGTCGGCCATGATCGCATCATCGATCACATGATGATGGACGGCCTGGAGGATGCCTACGAAACCGGACGCTCCATGGGCGACTTCGGCGAGGCGACCGCGGAAGCCTACCAGTTCACCCGCGCCGATCAGGATGCATATGCGGTCGAAACGCTGACGCGCGCCCGCAATGCGGTATCGAGCGGCGCCTTCAAGGCAGAGATCGCGCCGATCGGCATTCGCGACAAGGCCGGCGAACGCAGAATCGAGAACGACGAGCATCCGCTGAAAGTCGCGCCGGAGAAAATCCCGTCGCTGAAGCCGGCCTTCCGCCCGAACGGCACGATCACGCCGGCGGCCTCTTCCGCGAATGCGGATGGCGCGGCTGCGCTCGTCCTCACCAGGCGCTCGATCGCCGAGCGCGACGGCCTGCCGATCCTCGCGACCATTGTTGGCCACTCCACCCACAGCCAGGAGCCGCAGTGGTTCACCACCGCGCCGATCCCGGCGACCCGCAAGCTGCTCGACAAGACCGGATGGAGCGTCGGCGACGTCGATCTGTTCGAGATCAACGAGGCGTTCGCGGTCGTGCCGATGGCGGCGCAGCGCGACCTCGGCATCCCGCGCGACAAGCTCAATATCAACGGCGGCGCCTGCGCGCTCGGCCATCCGATCGGCGCCACCGGCGCGCGGTTGATCGTGACGCTGCTGCATGCACTGGAGAAACAAAATCTGCGCCGCGGCGTAGCTTCTCTCTGCATCGGCGGCGGCGAAGCCACCGCCATCGCCGTCGAACGCCCTGTTCACTGAGGACCGAATGATCTCGGACAGCGTTGCCGCCGCCCTCGCCCGCCGCAATATCCATTATGGATGGGTGGTGGCCGCCGTCACCTTCCTGACGATGCTGGTCAGCGCCGGCGCCATCGGCGCGCCGGGCGTCTTCATCCTGCCGCTGCAGAAGGAGTTCGGCTGGACGACGGCGGAGATTTCGTCCGCCCTCGCCACGCGCCTGTTGCTGTTCGGACTAATGGCGCCGTTCGCGGCGGCATTGATCAATCGCTTCGGCGTGCGCCGGATGATGCTGACGGCGATGGGTATCGTCATCGTCAGCCTCCTGTTGTCACTTGCGATGACGTCGTTCTGGCAACTGTTCATGCTGTGGGGCGTCGCCATCGGCTTCGGCACCGGCCTCACTGCCCTCGTGCTCGGCGCGACCGTCGCGGCGCGCTGGTTCAATCAGCGGCGTGGCCTCGTCGTCGGCATGCTGACGGCGGCGGCTGCGACTGGACAGCTCATCTTCCTGCCGCTGCTCTCGCAGATCACCGAGCGCATCGGCTGGCGGCCGGCGATCGTCGCGATGTGCGCGCTGATCTCGCTTGCCGCACTGCTCGCAGCCGCGCTGATGAAAGACCGACCGTCGGACGTCGGCCTGCGTCCGCTCGGTGACGACGGCGCGCAACCGCTTCCGCCCCCTGCTCCGCCCGCCGGATCGATCGTGATGCTGGCGCTGACGACGCTGCGCGACGCTTCGAAGACGCGCACGTTCTGGATTCTGTTCATCACCTTCTTCATCTGCGGCGCCTCGACCAACGGCCTCGTGCAGATTCACCTGATCCCGATGTGCGCGGATTTCGGCGTGCCGCAAACGCAGGCCGCGGGTCTGCTCGCGGCGATGGGCCTGTTCGACATCATCGGCACCATCGGCTCGGGCTGGCTGTCCGACCGCTACAACAACCGCTGGCTCTTGTTCTGGTACTACGGCCTGCGCGGCCTTTCGCTGCTGTTCCTGCCCTACAGTGACTTCACCTTCTACGGCCTGTCGCTGTTCGCGGTGTTCTACGGCCTCGACTGGATCGCAACCGTGCCGCCGACGATCAAGCTCGCCGCGCAGCGGTTCGGGCCCGAGCGCGCGGCGATCGTGTTCGGCTGGATCTTTGCCGGGCATCAGCTCGGCGCCGGTTTCGCGGCCTACTTCGCCGGCGTCTCGCGCACGCTGACGATGACGTATTTCTACGCCTTCTTCACCGCGGGCGCGCTGTGCCTCATCGCGGCCGGGCTGATCCTGCTGGCCGGACGCGAGCGGAAACCGGCGCTCGCGGCCGCACCGGCTGAGTGAGGATCAGGGACGCATCCGCATGCTGCCCGCCACGCCCGGTGTCAGCGTTTTCTGCGCGAGTTCGGTGAACTCGCAGATCAGCGCGCGCGTCTTGCACGGATCGATGATCTCCTCCACCCAGAACTTTTCGGCGGAGCGGAACGGCGAGCGCAGCTTGTTCAGCCGATCCTCGATCTCGGCCATCTTGGCTTTCGGATCGTCGGCCGCATCGATGTCGGCGCGATACGCCGCCTCGATGCCGCCCTCGAGCGGCAGCGAACCCCAGTATCCGGAGGGCCACGCATAGCGCATCGAGAAGCGATTAGCCGGCTGATGCACCACGCCAGCGACGCCGAAGGCGTTGCGGACGATGATCGTGCACCACGGCACGGTCGACTGGTTCACCGCGGCCATCGCGCGCACGCCGTGACGAATGGTCGCCGCCTTCTCCGCTTCAAGGCCGATCATGAATCCCGGGCAATCCATCAGGTAGACCACCGGCAGATGGAACGTCTCGGCAAGATCGACGTAGCGCACGACCTTCTGGCAGGCTTCCGCCGTCCACGAGCCGCCGTAGTGATACGGATCGCTCGCCAGCAGCAGCACCGGCTTGCCGCCGAAGCGTGCGAATCCGGTGATGATCGGGCGGCCGAAATTCTGGCTCATCTCGAAGAACGAGCCCTTGTCGACAACGGACTCGATGATCGGCCGCATCTTGTAGATCTGCTTGCGGCTGCGCGGCACGATCGTTCCAAGCTTCTCGTCTTCACGCTGCGGATCGTCGTCGCACGCCGTCACCGGCGGCAGTTCAAAGACCGACGACGGCAGATACGACAGGAAGCGCCGCGCGCAGGCGAACGCCTCCTCTTCCGTCTCGACGGCGTGATCGACGCCGCCGGCCTTGGTCTGGATTTGCCAGCCGCCGAGGCCCTGCTTGTCGAGATCCTGACCGAGCCGCTTCACCACCGGCGGACCGGCAACGAACATCGCCGACTGCTTGGTCATCACCGAGTAATGGCTCGCTGCAAGCCGCGCCGCGCCGAGGCCCGCGACCGAACCGAGGCCAAGCCCGACCACCGGGACGCGCGCGAGGTTTGCTGTCGTGTACCAGTACCAGCGCGTGCCGCCGACGCCGCCCGGCAGGTTGGCCGCGCCCTTGGTCTCGATCGTCTTCACCGAACCGCCGCCGCCCGAGCCCTCGATCACGCGGATGATCGGCAGACGAAAATCGTGCGCCATCTCCTCTGCCATCAGCGGTTTCGCCGAGATCGACGCATCGGCCGAGCCGCCGCGCACGGTAAAGTCGTCGCCGACAATCACGACGGGACGGCCATCGACCTTACCGCGGCCGAACACGCAGTTCGCTGGCGTCAGCGTCTTGAGTTCGCCCTTGCCGTCGTACTCGGCAATGCCGGAGATCGCGCCGACCTCGTGGAAGGTCTTCGGGTCGAGCGTCTTGTCGATGCGTTCGCGGACGGTGAGACGGCCCTGATCGCGCTGGCGCTTAACCTTGTCCGCCCCGCCCATGTCCCGCGCGAACGCCGTGCGCCGCGCGAGCTCGTCTAGTTCCGGCTTCCAGCTCATCCGAGGTTTCCTCTAGTTTCTTTGTCGTTGAAAGTCCAGGCATGCGCGTGACGTTCATGTCGGCGCGCCCCGTCATCAGGTCACCGCCCATGCCATCGAGTTCGGCGATCGCCGCGCAGAGCTCGTGCAGCTGCGGCGCGATTTCGCTGCGCAGCCTGGCCTCGTCGTACATCGCCGACAGCAAGCCGATCGTCACGACCAGGTAGGTCTGGTACTGCTCCGACCAGATCGGCGCGGCGATGCCGTTGATGTGCGGATTCCACAGTTCGCAGGAAATGACGTAGCCGTTTTCCTTGAGCGAGCGCGTATCCGATTCCAGCACGGGCCGCAGGTGTTTCGCGTCCTGCGGGATCTCGCGCTCCATTTCGGTGAGCAGAATCTGCTTCTCCGCGTCGCTCAGCGCCGCAACGTAGGCATGGCCGCCGGCCGTGCGCGCAATCGAAATGCGCGTTCCTGTCGTCGAGTTGAGGCTGATGGCGTTATAGGCGCGCGCATACTCGAGATAGACCATGTGGAAACGGTCGGGCACCACGAAGCCGATCGTACCGGGTACCCGCTCGGCGACCTCCTGCAGCTTCATCCGGATCAGGTTGCGGAAATGCAGCCCGCGCATCATCGACGTGCTCATCGCGAGCGCACTTGGGCCCAGACGATATTTCTGGTCGTGCGGCAGATAGACCAGCTGACCCATGCGGGTCAGCGTGTGCGTCAGGCGCGAGACGGTCGAACGCGGCAACGCGCAGCGTCTTGCAATTTCAAGATTGCCGAGGCGCACTTCGTGGCCTTCGAAGCAGCGAAGCACGTCGAAGGCCCGCGAAACCACCTGGATCACATCGCCATCGCCCGATCGCTCACCGGATGTACGCCCTTGCAGTCCCAACCGTTCCGAACGCCGTCCCATCGAAAAAGCCCTGTGTACAGACCTTCACCATCGTTCCGTTTGATAGAACGGGTATCCCGTCCTATGGATCATTCCGCAATACGGAATAACATTCCACTTGCGTCTCACGCTAGCGCGGGGAATCTTTTCGCACAAGAAGCGGCACCGGCAACGCAGGGCAACGCTGCGGCCAAGGGGAGAAACAATGGCTGAGATCAAGATCGTCACTGAAGTCGCCGGGCGCGTGTGCGCCGTGCCCGCGAGCGTCGGCGGCAGCGTCAACGATGGTGACGACATCGTCCTTGTCGAAGCGATGAAGATGGAAATCCCGGTACCATCGTCCGGCGCGGGAAAGATCAAAGAGATTCTCGTGAACGTCGATGATGTGGTGGCCGAAGGTCAGGTCGTCGCCATTCTCGACGCATGAGCACACGCCGCTTTCACGATTGACCACAACTTGTCGTCCGAAAGCATAAAGGCCATGGTAATTGCTATGGCCCTGTCACGATGAGATGATCGTCATCTCACAATCAATAGCCCGGTCCGCGGGCACAACGGGAGAAAATGATGATTCGCCGAACAGTTTCGCTTGCGTCGATCGCTGTCGCTGCACTTGCGCTCGCATCGATCGCGCACGCGCAGGATGTCAAGTTGCCATCGTCACTGACGTTCACTGCCTATGACACCGGAACCGCGGGTTTCAACATCGGCGTCGCCGTCGGCAAGATGATGAAAGACAAGTACGGCACGGATGTGCGCGTGCTGCCTGCGGGCAACGACGTCGCGCGCCTCGCACCGCTGCGCGGCGGCCGCGCGCAGATTTCCTGGATGGGTTCCGGAATCTATTTCGCACAGGAAGGCGTTTTCGAGTTCGGTTCCAAGGAATGGGGGCCGCAGCCGGTTCAGCTCACCCTGAGCGTCGTCGATTGCAACGCCGGCTCGCTCGGCGTGGCCAAGGACACCGGCGTTAAGGAGGTCAAGGATCTCCGCGGCAAGCGCGTCGGCTTCGTCGTCGGCTCGCCGGCCCTGAATCAGAACGCGCTTGGCATTCTCGCCTACGGCGGCCTGACCCAGAAGGACGTCAAGGTCGTCGAGTTCGCAAGTTACGGCGCGATGTGGAAGGGCATGGTCAACAACGACGTCGATGCCGCTTTCGCGACGACCATCACCGGTCCGGCAAAGGAACTGGAAACCTCGCCGCGCGGCATCACCTGGCCGCCACTTCCTCCGGGCGACAAGGCGGCGTGGGAGCGCGTGAAAAAAGTGGCGCCATTCTTCTATCCGCACACCGCCACCTGCGGCGCCGGCATCACGCCGCAAACACCGATCGAACTCAGCACCTATCCCTACCCGATCGGCACGGTCTATGCATCGCAGCCGGCCGACCAGGTCTATGCCATGACCAAGGCCATGATCGATGGCTACGACGGTTACAAGGACGCCGCTCCCGGCATCAAAGGCCTTGCCGTCAAGGCCCAGACCATGAAATGGGTCGTGCCGTTCCATGCCGGCGCCGTGAAGGCGCTGAAAGAAGCCGGCCACTGGACCGCGGACGACGAGGCCCACAACAATAATCTGTTCAAGCGGCAGCAGGTGCTGACCGCCGCATGGGCGGACTACACCAAGGCCAATCCTCCGTCCGAGGAGGCGAAGTTCCTTGCCGGCTGGATGGACGCGCGCAAGGCAGCGCTTGCCAAGGCCAATCTGCCCAACGGCTTCGAGGAGTAAGCCGACCATTCTGAATCGCTGAACGAAAAACGGACGACGGTGAGCGTCGCGACCCCATTGGAGATGCCATGACCACCGTCGTCCCCGCCGATTCCACTGCCCCGAAGAAAGTCGTCTTCGACGACCCGCACGGCGCTGCCGGCAACATGCAGGAAGCCGAAGTCACGCGCGTGCGCACGCTGCGAGGCGGATGGCGCTGGGCGCTAATTATCGCCACCGCAGCCACCATTCTTCTCTGCATCAACCAGCAGTTCACATTCCGCTTCTTCGTCGGCTATACCCAGCTGAACACCGAATATTTCTATCTGCTGATCGCGTTGATGCTGCCCTTCACCTTCCTGATCTTTCCGGGAAGCGACAAGGCGCCGCTCGACCGCATCCCTTGGTACGACCTTGTGCTGTTCGTCGCGACCTTCGTCGCCTCGATCTGGCTGATGGTCAACATCCGCAAGGCGGCACAGCTCGGCTGGGAGTTTGCAGGCGCGCCGCCCTCGGTGATCTACGGCGGCGTGGTAATGTGGTTCGTCCTGATGGAGGCGCTCCGGCGCACGGGCGGATGGAGCCTGCTGCTCAGCGTGCTTCCCTTCACCGTCTATCCGCTGTTCGCCGATGCGCGCTGGCTTGGACCGTTTCGCGGCACGCAGTCGACGCTCGATCAGGCAGTCGCCTATCACACGCTTTCGGGTGAAAGCCTGCTCGGCATCCCGATTCAAGCGTTCGCCGACACCGTCATCGGCTTCCTGGTCTTCGGCACCGCCCTGATGATGACGGGCGCGGGCAAATTCTTCATCAATCTCTCCTTCGCGCTGTGCGGCACGTTCCGCGGCGGCGCGGCGAAGGTCTGCATCTTCGCCAGCGGCCTTCTCGGCATGATGTCGGGCTCGATCATCTCGAACGTGCTAACCGCCGGCACAATGACAATTCCCGTCATGAAGAAGAGCGGCTTCCGCGCATCATATGCGGCGGCGATCGAAGCTTGCGCCTCGACCGGCGCCGTGCTTGCGCCGCCGGTGATGGGCGCGACCGCCTTCGTGATCGCGCAGTTCCTCAACATCAGCTACGCGGAAGTTGCGGTTGCCGCGATCATTCCTGCCGCGCTCTATTATCTTGGCTTGTTCATGCAGGTCGACTCGTATGCCGCCCGGCATAACCTGAAGGGTATTCCCCGCTCGGAGTTGCCGCGCGTGATGGATACGATCAAGGACGGCTGGTACTACGTCTTCGTCATAGCGCTTCTGATCGTGATGCTCCTCTATTTCAAGCGCGAGAGCCACGCCCCCTTCTACGCCACCGCGCTTCTGCTCGTGCTGAACCAGCTGTTCTCGAAGGAGACGCGCTGGACGATGGCCACGATCAACAAGTTCCTGGAGGTCAACGGCCGCACGTTCGTCGAGCTGGTCGGCATTCTCGCGGGCTGCGGACTTCTCATCGGCGCGTTCTCGATGACGGGCGTGGTGTCGAGCCTTGCCAACGATCTGCTGCGTCTTGCGGGCAACGACGCGATTCTGCTGCTGATCATGTGCGCGTTCACCAGTCTCATTCTCGGCCTCGGCCTGACTACGACCGCCTGCTACATCTTCCTCGCGATCCTTGTGGCTCCGGCGCTCGAAAAGCTCGGCCTCAACCGCATGGCCGTGCACATGTTCATCTTCTACTGGGGCATGCTGTCGTCGATCACCCCGCCGGTCGCCATTGCCTCCTTCGCGGCCGCCGGCATCGCCGGATCGCCTGCGATGAAAACCGGCTGGGAATCGATGTGGGTCGGAAGCATCATCTACTTCCTCCCCTTCTTCTTCGTGCTGAATCCGGCGCTGGTCCTGCAGGGGCCCTATCTGATCGCGCTCGGCCTGACCGCACTGGCCGCGTTTGGCATCCTGTTCATCTGCGGCGGTATCCAGGGCTATCAGGTATTCGTCGGCGACTTGCGCCGGACTGGCTCGCTCGAGTGGCCGATCAGAGTCCTGCTCGTTGTCGGCGGCTTCATCGTCGCGACGCCGGGCGGCGGCATCATGCCGCTCTCCCAGACCCAGGTCACCGGCCTCGGTCTGGCGATCCTCGTACCGACGGTGCTGCTGGCGCTGGTGCTCGTCCGGCGAAAGGACGCTTTTGCCTCCTGATGGGGACTACCAGAGCGTCGCCTTGGCGCGGCCGGCCCACTCGCGATCGTAGCTTTCGCCACCGATGCGGTTTGCGCTCATCTCCGCGAGGATGTCGCCGGCGCTCGGCAGGCTCTTCGGATCGATGCGCTTGTCGGGATTCCAGATATCCGAGCGCACGATCGCGCGCGCACACTGGAAGTAGATCTCCTCGACCTGCATCACGATCACCGAGCGTGGCGGCTTGCGCTCCATCTCGAACGATTTCAACAGATCGGGCGCGACCGACAGATGCGCGCGACCGTTGATCCGCAGCGTGTTGCCGACACCCGGAATCAGGAACAGCAGCGCGACGCGCGGGTCGCGCACGATATTGCGCAGCGAATCGACGCGATTGTTGCCGCGCCGGTCCGGCATCATCACGGTGTGGGCATCGTGAACACGAACGAACCCGGCAACGTCGCCGCGCGGCGAACAATCGAGGCCCTCCGGGCCGCTGGTGGCGAGCGCGGCAAACGGCGACGCATCGATGAACGTCCGATAGTGCGGCGTGATCCGATCCGCGACCTTGACCGTCGAGGCCTCACCCGGAGCGCCATAGATGGCCTCCAGCTGTTCGATCGTGGAAATGATTTCAGCTTCGATCACCGACATGAGTGCTCCTTGTTCTTTTTGAGTTTAGAATGACCGCGCACAGTTCAGCCGCTCCTGTCTCGGCCGCACCGACGTTGTTAATCACCACATCCGCCTTCAGATCCTTACCGCGATCCGCTCGACTGAGCCGCGCCGCCAGAGATCCGTCGCTCGACCGGCTTCGGGCCGCGAGTCGCTCGGCAAGAACGCCGGCCGGCGCGGTCACGTTGACGACATTGACATTAGCGTAGCGTCCGCGTGCTTCGGAAGTCACTCCACGGGATACATTCGCGACCACGGTACGCCCGGCACGAAGATCGTCGTCGATCGCTTTCGGGATGCCGTAACCATGGCCGTGCGCGTACCACCACAGGGCAAACGCTCCGGACGCAGCTTCTTGCGCAAAATCATCAGGGCTGACGCTGCGGTTGTTCTCGTACTGGGATGCCTCGCGCGTCACCGCGCGGACGGGAAAGACGATGTCGGAACGCGCCGCGCAGCGTGCTCGCGCGAGACCGATCAGCGTATCCTTGCCGGCGCCGCTCGGGCCGACCACGAGCACCAGCCGCCCGGGGCCGATCCGTTCCTCCGCTGATATCGTTCCGGCCGCCCGCTGGTTCACGCCACCCGTTGTCCTTCTCGCCACACACTGCGCACCACCGGAACGTTGCCAGCTTCGTGCACCCGGATGATGTCCGCTCGTCGGCCGACCGCGATATCGCCGCGATCGGTCAACCCGACCGCATTTGCCGGCGCCTTCGTTACCGTCCGAACGGCCGCCGCAAGATCGATGCCGGGAACGTCGCGCGCGAGCTGCAACCCGCCCATCAGCAGGCTCGACGGAATGTAGTCGGATGACAGGATATCGAGCAACCCTTCGCGCGCGAGATCGATCGCGGCGATATTGCCGGAGTGCGAACCGCCGCGCACCACGTTCGGCGCGCCCATCAGGATGCCGATGCCGGCCTGATGCAGCGCCCGTGCCGCCGCGATGGTGGTCGGGAACTCCGCCACCGCGACACGATCGCGGATGGCGTCGGTGACATTCTCCTCGGTGGTGTCGTCGTGGCTTGCGAGCGGAATGTTGTGACGGTGCGCCATCGCCACGATCTCGCGCATGTTCTTCTCGGCGTAGGTTTTCTGATATGCAAAACGCTGCGCGAACAGCGCGTCGAGTTCGGCATCGGTCTTGCCCGCGCCCTTGCCGCGGTAGTAGTCGCGCAGCTTGCCCTCGTCGCGAAACTGGCGCTGCCCCGGCGTGTGGTCCATCAGCGACATCAGGCGAATATCGGGCCGGCCGATCAGTTCGGACGCCTCCTCCACCACGCTCGGCATCGGAATTTCGCAACGCAGGTGCAGGAAGTGATCGGCGCGCAGCAGGTTGCCGTCGCGCGCGGTGGAGATCGCGGCGGCGAGAAGGCCCGCACGACCGTCGACATCCTCGGCACCCTCCTCACGCCAGACACGCAACGAATCCAGTACCGTGGTGATGCCGCTGGTCGCCAATTGTCCATCGTAGGAAACGACGGCCGCAATCGGATCCCAGTAGACCTTGGGACGCGGGACGTAGTGCGCTTCGAGATGGTCGGTGTGCAGCTCGATCAGGCCGGGCATCACGAGATCCCCTGCCATATCCTCACCGCGCTCGGGCGCACGGCCCTCGCCGATCTCGGCGATCTTGCCGTTGTGGAACGCGATCCAGCCCTGCTCGATTACGCGATCGGCGAGCACCACGCGGGCGTTGGTCAAAAGTGTCGGCGTCATCGTGCGATCCTCATGCGGCTGCGGCGAACGACCGGACGTCGACAATGCGGTCGGCAATGGCATGGCGAATATCGTCGTCATGCACGATGGCGAGCATGGCAACGTTCTTCCGTTTCTTGTCTTGAATCAGTTCGACGACGATACTGCGATTGTGCGCATCCAGCGACGCGGTTGGCTCATCGAGCAGCAGGATCGGCAGATCGCTGATGAACCCGCGCGCGATGTTGATGCGCTGCTGCTCGCCACCGGAGAACGTTGATGGCGGCAGTCCCCACAGCCGCTCGGGAATATTAAGACGCCGCAGCAGCGCCGCAGCGCGGTCACGCGCCTCGGCGCGGCCGATCCCCATTGCCACCAGCGGCTCGGCGGCGACATCGAGCGCCGGAACGCGCGGCACCGCCCGCAGAAACTGGCTGACATAGCCGATGGTCGAACGGCGGATATCGAGAATATGCCGTGGCTTGGCATCCGCGATGTTCACCACAGTACCGCGATGGCGAATGCCGATGTGACCTGCATCGCAGCTGTAGTTGCCGAAGATCATCTTCAGGATCGACGACTTGCCGGCGCCCGACGGGCCGGACAGCACCACGCACTCGCCGGCGCGGACCTCGAACGTCACCCCGCTGACGACAGACAGCCGCGCCCCACCCTGCAGGTGCATGGTGAAGGTCTTCGCGGCGCCGGATAGTTCAAGCATTGCAGTCATGGCGTTCACACGGGCAGGATCGAGGAAACGAGAAGCTGGGTGTAGGGCTCGCGCGGGTCGTCGAGCAGCTGGTCGGTTAGGCCGGTTTCGATCACTTCCCCGCCCTTCATCACCATCACCCGATGCGACAGGAGTCGCGCCACCGCGAGGTCGTGCGTGACGATGATGACCGCAAGGCCGAGCTCGCTGACGAGGTTACGCAGGAGATCGAGCAATCGCGCCTGCACCGAGACATCGAGCCCGCCGGTCGGCTCATCCATGAACACCAGCCGCGGTTCGGTGACGAGATTGCGCGCGATCTGAAGCCGCTGCCGCATGCCGCCGGAGTAAGTCTTCGGCGCATCGTCGATACGGCCGACATCGATCTCGACCCGCTCGAGCCAGGATGACGCCGACTGGCGGATGTTGCCGTAATGGTTCCAGCCGACTGCCATCAACCGCTCGCCGACATTGGCGCCAGCCGAGACCGCCATGCGCAGCCCCATCGCTGCATCCTGATGCACGTAGCCCCAGTCGGTACGGAACAGGAAACGCCGCTCGGCTTCGCTCAACGCAGCAAGATCGCGCATCACGCCGTCGCGCATCCGGTACGAGACAAAGCCCGATGTCGGTGTCATCTGACCGGATAGCAGTTGCAGCAGCGTCGACTTGCCCGATCCGGACTCGCCGACGATCGCCAGCACCTCGCCCGCGTAAAGCTCGAACGATACGTTGCGGCAGCCGAGTTGGCGGCCGTACATCTTGCCGAGATTGTCGCTGACCAGCAGCGGCTCTTCGTCTAGCATCACGCTCACAGTCGCGCATCCTGTTTGTCGGAGAAGGTCAGTCCTGCATTCTCGCCAACGTGACCGTCGGCCTGGCGCGTCTCGCAATAGTCGGTATCCGAGCAGACGAACATCCGCCGGCCCTCGTTATCCATCACCACCTCGTCGAGATAGGAATCCGTCGCGCCGCAGAGCGCGCACGGCGCCTCGAAACGATAGCGCTCGAACGGGTGGTCTTCGAAATCGAGTGACACGACCTGCGTATGGGGCGGAATGGCATAGATGCGCTTTTCACGACCGGCGCCGAACAGTTGCAGCGCGGCGCAATCGTTCATCTTCGGATTGTCGAACTTCGGCGTCGGCGACGGATCCATCACGTAGCGGCCGTCGACCTTCACCGGATAGGCGTAGGTCGTCGCGATGTGGCCGAAGCGCGCAATGTCCTCGTAGAGCTTCACATGCATCAATCCATACTCGGCGAGCGCGTGCATGCGGCGCGTCTCCGTCTCGCGCGGCTCGAGAAAGCGCAGCGGTTCGGGAATCGGTACCTGATAGACGAGCACCTGATCCTCTTTCAGCTCCGCTTCCGGGATGCGGTGACGGGTCTGGATC
>JBMOOJ010000026.1:0-28709 GCA_049323835.1 Pseudomonadota bacterium
GATTGGACCCCCACCCATTATGATTAGACCCCCACCCCAATCCTCCCCCTTTCAGGGGGAGGGAGAGCAGGCATCCGCTTCCATCACAGCTTGAAACGAGCTAGCGCGCCGGCGCGGCGGACGGAGCAGGCTGCGGTGCCGACGGAGCCGGGCTTCGCGGCGGGATCGAGCCGGTTGCGGTCGTGTCCGGTGTCGCAGGGCGCACGATCCTCGTGCGTGCCCGGGTGCTCGCCGTCTGCACTGTCGGGAACAGTGACGCCGTCAGCTGGCGATAGGTTCCGGACGAAGGCCCAACGCCCGTTCCATTTTCGTTGTCGATGGCGAACGCCGACTGCTCGAGCGCGTCCTTGAGGATGCGATCCTTGCACCGGTTCGGATCGGCTCCCGTTGCAAACATGACCTTGCACGATCGCACCAGAAGCTGGGACACGAGCAGGAAGTGCGGACGATAGGCTTCGACCGTCTGGGTATGGCCGTTGAAGTTGCGGATGAACTCGCGCCACAGCCGCAGGTCGCCGTTGCCGCGATTGAAAATCGAAAGCGCATAGCGCAGCGCATCGCAATCGCTGTCCGCCGCGTATCCAAGCACGACGCCGGGTGCCGGGCTGCTGGATGATGTCGGCTGATATCGCTCGCGCTCCGCACCCGGCTCGGCCGCGCAGCGAAGCTGAAGCGTGTTGATGACGACGACCATGTTGAGTTCGAGGGAATCCCGGTAGAGCGGAAGCAGCGCGGTCGACGGGCCAAGGCTCTTGAACGTCAGGTTCAGCAGATCGTCCACCAGCGTCGTCGCCTGATTCAGCGCCTTGTTGGCATGGATCGCGGCGCGCACGCCGTCGGAGAACACCGGAACGGTGCCGATCAGCCGGTCGCGCACATCGGAGAGATACTTGCGGCCCTCGGCGCTGAACAGGGTGGTCGCCGCGAGGCGGTAGATCGCATAGTCGAGACGCGCCATCCGCTCGTCGAAAAACTGGCACCATCTCGGCTGATCGTAAGCCTGGGCGATGCTGTACGCCGTCGTCCAGTTGTCGGGGATCTCGCGCGGCAGGTTGGTGACCGCGGCTCCCGTAACCTCGGGTTTCGTTCCCGGATAGAGGCAATAGAATGCCTCGTTGGCGATCGCCAGCGCTGGGACCAGGTTGCCCTCGATCGCACCCTGGTCGATCTCGTTGCGCGGATCGCGGCGCGCCGCCGCAAGCAAGACTCCGATGAGAAGGTAAGAGCGCCAGAGGCGATGACTTTTCGTATCGGCGCGGAAGAGAACGTAATCCTCGATCTGATCGACCAGTCCGCCTCGTCGATCAATCTCCGCACACCCACCGAGCAAACTCAGGACGAGCAACGACGCGACCGCGCACCTCAGCGCTTTCGAAAACATGATGCCCCCAAAAAGAAACAAACAATGAAACGAACGCAACTGCGGGACGAAGTTCCGCCTGATTCTCGCCCGGTATGCGAGAGCGAGACGCGCGGTTCGCGCCACCCATGCGGGCAATATCCACAGCTCGCTTTACTCCTCCGCGAGAGCGGGGAGAGGGAGCGCGGCCAACCTGCCGCCCTCGCGAGGCCAGGTCCGGGCCGCTTCGGAAGTGTTGCCTAGAGTATCAATCTAGAGCAATACTCTAATCATGAACGACGCCACCCCGCGCGAGCGGCTGCTCGAGGCTGCCACCGAACTGTTCGCCGCCGGCGGCTACGACGCCGTCAACGTCGAGAAGCTGCGCAAGCGCGCCGGCGTCTCGAACGGCAGCTTCTTCCATCTGTTCGCAGCCAAGGAGGACCTCGCCGCCGACCTGCTGGTGACGTGCGTCGCCGACTATCAGGCGGCGATCATCAGGGCGTTGGCGCGGTGCGAGAGCGCGGAGGACGGCATCGCCGCGATCATCCGCGGCCACGTTCGCTGGGTCACCAACAATCCCGACAAGGCCCGCTTCATGCTCGACGACGCGCGGGCCGCCTGGTTCGCGAAAGCGACCGATCGGCTGAACACCCACAACAAGGCGTTTGGAGCAGCGATCGAGCGCTGGCGCGCGCCGCTGGTAGCGCAAGGGCATCTGCGCGACGTGCCGATCGGCATCTTCGTCGCGACGGTCGCCGGGCCCGTCAACATGATCTGCCGCGCCTGGGTCAGCGGCCGCCAGCTCACATCGGCCTCGCCCCGGCGCAGCGAGGACGAATTGATCGCGCTGGCCTGCCACGCACTGGTGGCTTTGCCCCGGCCGAAGACCAAAGCCACCAGGACAACCGCACGACGGTAACCGTCAACAACAGCATTGAGTAAGGAGAGTTCAGATGACGTCATCGCTTATGTTCGCAGCCGCCGCCTACGTGTTCGCGCTTGCCATCTTCCATCTGATGTTCTGGCGCCTGTTCCGCTGGCCGGCGACACTGGCGAACTCCGGCCGCATCAACGTGGGCGTGACGCAGACGCTCAACATCATGCTCACCCTCGGCGTCACGATGTATGGCGCTGCCTTGTGCTGGGGCGCGCTGCACCCGGACAAAACGTTCTGGACTCTGCCCGCCGCTGGCGCGGTATTCCTCGCCGTGCGCGTCGCCGTGCAGCCGTTCCAGTTCTCGATGCGCGATCGGCCGTCGCAGATCATCACCATCGTGTTCGCGCTCGGCGCGGTCATTCACGCGGCCGCGGCGCATGCGCTGTGGGCGATGCCGAGGTAGGTTCTTCCTCTCCCCGCCTGCGGGGAGGAGTAAAGCCGTAGCCCGGATGAAGCGAAGCGAAATCCGGGACTCGTTGCAGCCGAAAAAGATCCCGGGTTTCGTTTCACTTCACCCGGGCTACACGCTTCTTCTCTGCAAAAGCAAGATGGATGCCCGGCATAGGCGTTCGGTAGAACGCCGTTCTTCGAACGGCTATGTCCGGGCATGACGAACAGAGGAATGACGGCCAAACGTAAGGCGAGTTGCTACTCCACCCGCGCCTTCTTCGGCTCAATCACCGGGAAGTCCGGCGAAAAATCATCGAGCAGCCCGAACAGCTCGCGCAGCTTCAGCGGATTGCCCCACACCGACACATCGCCGGTGGCGATGGCGCCGATGAAGGTCCGCTGCTTCAGCGAGATCGCGTCGAACGTCGCCCGCGTCAGCTTGATGCTGACGTCGGCGTTGTCCGAAAGCTTGCCCGCCGTGTGCGTCAGCGCCGAATTCTCTAGATTCATGACGAAGGTCTGGTTGGTATCGGTGAAGGTCCAGTTCACCGCGATGGTTTTGCCTTCGGCCTTCGTCGCATTGAGCCGCACCGCCATCACGTCGAACGCCATGTCGATGGTGACGCCCTTCAATAGCTCCGCACTCGCGGTGGTCGGCGACGCCTTCGGATTGCCGCTGCGCAACTCCTTCGCCCCGAGCAGATAGGCGTTGCGCCAGGTCGCCGCTTCGCTCTGGTAGCCGAGCTGCTCCAGCGCGTCGGCTGCGAGCGCCCGCGCCTCCTTGTTGTCCGGCTCGGCGTAGACGAGCTGGCTCGCCACGCTCGCGACCCAGCGATACTGCCCGGCCTTGAAGTCCTCGCGTGCGCGCTTCAGCACCGCATCCGCGCCGCCCATGTAGGCGATCTGCTTCTTCGCCATCTCGACCGGCGGTAGCGGATTGAGGTTCGCAGGGTTGGCGTCGTACCAGCCGAGGTAGAACTGATAGACCGCCTTCGCGTTGTGGCTCAGCGTGCCGTAGTAGCCGCGTGCCGCCCACTCGTTGGCAAGCGAGGCCGGCAGCTTCAGCTGCTCGGCGATTTCCGCCGGCGTGTAGCCGTGGTTGAGCAGCCGCACCGACTGATCGTGGATGAACTTGTAGAGGTCGCGCTGCTTTTTCAGGAAGCTGACGACGCGGGCGTTGCCGAAGGTCGGCCAGTGATGCTGCGCGATCAGCGCGTCCGTGCGCGCGCCATAGCGCACCAGCGCCTCGCCAATGTACTTCGACCACTTGCGTCCGTCGCGGATTTCCGCGCCGCGGAGGGTATAGAGATTGTGCATGGTGTGGCTGGTGTCTTCCGCCATGTTCAGCACCCTGAACTGCGGGAAGTACATGATCATCTCGGACGGCGCTTCCGAGCCCGGCACGAGATGGAATTCGATCTCGACGCCGTCGATCGTGCGCGTCTCGTAGGAGTCCTTGATCAGGTCGTTCGGCGGAATGAGGGTGATTGTGCCCTTCGACAGCGCCTTGCCGAGACCCGTGTCGATCTGCGCGTCGGCAGCGATATCGAGCGGCGCGCCGAACTGATATTGCGCGCGGCGGCTCATCGCCGTCCCCGCGATCACGTTCTCGGCAATCGCGTGCTCCATGAAGCCATCCGGTGCCAGCACCTTCACCTTGCCCGATATGGCATCCGCTTCGGTGATGACGCCCTTGGCGCCGCCGAAATGGTCCACGTGGCTGTGGGTGTAGATCACCGCCGTCACCGGTTTCGCCGGGCGATGCTTCAGATAGAGATCGAGTGCCGCCTTCGCGGTTTCGCTGGACAGCAGCGGATCGATCAGGATCAGGCCGCTGTCGCCCTCGACGATCGTCAGGTTGGCGAGGTCGAAGCCGCGCACCTGATAGACGCGCTCGGTGACCTTGAAGAGTCCGTGGATGGCGTTCAGCTGCGACTGCCGCCACAGGCTCGGATTGATGGTCGGCGGCGGCTTCTCGGCTTGCAGGAACGCATACGGCTTCAGGTTCCACACCACATTGCCGTTGGCGCCGGTGATCAGCGCATCCGGGATTGTCCCGATGAAGCCGCGCTTGGCGTCCTCGAAGTCGGCGATGTCGGAGAACGGCAGCGTCGCCACCAGCGCATCGTTGGCCGCCCGCGTCGCCGGCTCCGCCTCGCGCGGCTGGCTGAGCGCCGCAGTCGCCGCGAACAGCGCGCCGCCTGCGATGAGCCCCATCGCAATCGTGGTCCGCACCGTCCCCATGGTCCCCTCCCGGCCTTGTTTTCGCCGCGCGATCGTTCCCCGCCGCACGGATGAAAGCCGAGTATGTTCCTGCCGGTGGATGGCAGCAACTCCGGGCTCTGCACCCTTTATTTGGCCTCGCCGCCGCTCCATATTCCGGGCATGGCGAAATCCCCCGGCCCCCCCAAAAAACCGTCGACAAAAACACCAAAGTCGAAGGCGCATCGCCCCGACGTGCAGCCGATCGCGCCGGCGCTCGCCGAACTGCTCAATCCCGCCATCGGCAAGGGCGAGGCCGGCATCGGCTCGGGCACCGGATTGCAGCCGCCGCCGGATAACTCGTGGGACCGCCGCGCCGGTGGCGAAGCCGCCGCGCATCGCGCGCGTGCCTCGACACCGAAGGGTTTCGACGAAGCGCCGCAAGCCAACTACGGCACCAGCGCCACCATCCCGACGCTCGATCCGGAACTGGCGAAGCAACTCGGCTACGACGTCGAGGACGACGACAGCTTCCGTCCCGCGCGCAACAAGATGGAGTCGCTCGGCGTCAAGGCGACGGCGGAATCGCTGGAAGCGCTGATCCGCGACGGCCGCCCGGAATTCCGCAAGGACGACGGCTCCATGAAGGTGTGGACGCCGCATCGCCCGCCCCGCCCGGAGAAGTCCGAAGGCGGCGTGCGCTTCGAGATCAAGTCCGAATACAGCCCGAAGGGCGACCAGCCGACGGCGATCAAGGAACTGGTCGAGGGCGTGCTGCGCGGCGACCGCACGCAGGTTCTGCTCGGCGTCACCGGCTCCGGCAAGACCTACACCATGGCCAAGGTGATCGAGGCGACGCAGCGCCCGGCGATCATCCTCGCGCCGAACAAGACGCTGGCCGCGCAGCTCTACGGCGAGTTCAAGAACTTCTTCCCCGACAACGCGGTCGAATACTTCGTCTCGTATTACGACTACTACCAGCCGGAAGCCTACGTTCCGCGCACCGACACCTACATCGAGAAGGATTCCTCGATCAACGAGCAGATCGACCGCATGCGCCACGCGGCGACGCGCGCGCTGCTCGAGCGTGACGACGTCATCATCGTCGCCTCGGTGTCGTGCATCTACGGTATCGGCTCGGTCGAGACCTACACCGCGATGACGTTCGCGCTGAAGAAGAACGAGCGCATCGACCAGCGCCAGCTGATCGCCGATCTCGTCGCGCTGCAGTACAAGCGCACGCAGGCCGACTTCACCCGCGGCACCTTCCGCGTGCGCGGCGACGTGATCGACATCTTCCCCGCGCACTATGAGGACCGCGCCTGGCGCGTGAACCTGTTCGGCGACACGGTGGAGAGCATCGAGGAGTTCGATCCGCTCACCGGCCACAAGCAGGACGAGCTCGAATTCATCAAGATCTACGCCAACTCGCACTACGTGACGCCGCGCCCGACCTTGATCCAGGCGATCAAGTCGATCAAGCACGAGCTGAAGCAACGCCTCGATCAGCTGAACGCGCAGGGCCGCCTGCTCGAAGCGCAACGCCTCGAACAGCGCACGACGTTCGACATCGAGATGATGGAAGCGACCGGCAGCTGCGCCGGCATCGAGAACTATTCGCGCTACCTCACCGGCCGCAAGCCGGGCGAGCCGCCGCCGACGCTGTTCGAATACGTGCCGGACAACGCGCTCGTGTTCGCCGACGAAAGCCACGTCACCGTCCCTCAGATCGGCGGCATGTTCCGCGGCGACTTCCGCCGCAAGGCGACGCTCGCCGAATACGGCTTCCGCCTGCCCTCGTGCATGGACAACCGCCCGCTCCGCTTCGAGGAATGGGACATGATGCGCCCGCAGTCGGTCGCGGTCTCGGCGACGCCCGGCGGCTGGGAGCTGAACGAAAGCGGCGGCGTGTTCGTCGAGCAGGTGATCCGCCCCACCGGGCTCATCGATCCCCCCGTCCACATTCGCCCCGCGCGCACGCAGGTCGACGATCTCGTCGGCGAGGTGCGCGCCACGGCGAATGCCGGTTATCGCTCGCTCGTCACCGTGCTGACCAAGCGCATGGCCGAAGACCTCACCGAGTATCTGCACGAGCAGGGCATCCGCGTGCGCTACATGCATTCGGACATCGACACCATCGAGCGCATCGAGATCATCCGCGACCTGCGCCTCGGCGCGTTCGACGCGCTGGTCGGCATTAACCTGCTGCGCGAGGGTCTCGACATTCCCGAATGCGCGCTGGTCGCGATCCTCGACGCCGACAAGGAAGGCTTTTTGCGCAGTGAAACGTCACTTATTCAGACCATCGGCCGCGCCGCGCGCAACGTCGATGGCAAGGTGATCCTCTATGCCGACCAGATGACCGGCTCGATGGAGCGCGCGATCGCCGAGACCGACCGCCGCCGCGAGAAGCAGGTCGCCTACAACACCGAGCATGGCATCACGCCGGAGAGCGTGAAGAAATCGATCGGCGACATTCTCAACAGCGTCTACGAGCGCGACCACGTGCTGGTCGAGATCGGCGACGGCGGCATGGCGGACGACGCCATCGCCATCGGCCACAACTTCGAGGCGGTGCTGGCGGATCTGGAAACGCGCATGCGCGAAGCCGCCGCCGACCTGAACTTCGAGGAAGCCGCGCGGCTGCGCGACGAGGTCAAGCGCCTGCGCGCGACCGAACTCGCGGTGGTGGACGATCCGACCATCAAGCAGCGCGGCGTGGCGGCGAAGGCCGGCGCCTATGCGGGCACGAAGAAGTACGGCGACGCGGCCAACCTGCCGGCGCGTACCGCTGGCAAGTATACGCAGCCAGCGGCAACAGGAAGCATGAGCAAGGCGGCGCAAGGCAAGGCGCGCGGCAAGTTCGGCCGTTCTTCTCCCTCCCCCTTTAGTGGGGAGGGTGGCGCGCCAACGGGTCCGCGCGCAGCGCGACCCGACAACTTTCAACGCGCGCCGGGTGGGGGTAAAGCAAAATCCGGCCCGCTCGGCGTCGCCTCATCGCGCCCGCACAAGCCGCACCTCGACGAGATGCACGGACCGGAGTCGATGCCGTTCCGGCCTGAAGGGAAAGTGCCGCGCAAGCCCGACGCAGGCGGCAGCAGAATCTTCCAGCCGACCAACTCGCGCGAGTCCGGCCCGGAATTTCCCGGCCGCTCGACCGGCGGATCGCCGGGACGGCGGGGGAATTGGAAGAAGAGGTAGGGTTAGTTTATGTCTTCCTCGTCGGCACCCTCTACCTGAGAGGTGAGCCAAACTCTGATTTCACCGAGAAACGCAACTTTCTCTTCCGTTATCGGAACGCTCTGTCCGCGCGACGCATGCATAACTGGCTTACGCAGATCGTTCACTTCTACGATCCACTTGGTTCGGGCCTCTTTGTTTCCTTTGCCGCGAGCGAAAGTTGGTTCGAATAGTTCCCAATTCTCTAGAATAATGGGCCGATAGTCGATCAGGTCGAAATTCTGCTCTCGTTCCCCCGTCTTACCAGCTTCCTCGTTTCTTCGGTCATCTACCTTCTTTCGAACTCCTTTAGGAACACCTGCAAACCACCATTCCTCGCCTTCTGATCCAAATTCACTCTTCAGTTCGCTGACTATCGTCGTCTGTAGCAGATGCTCAATCGATTGAATGTGCTCGTAAGCTTGCGCTGTAGTCTGAGCCTTCTCTCTAGCTAAGAACTCATCCAACCCAGGGGGGTTAAAATTGGGCTGATGTTGGTTGATGTATTGCTCTAAACGCCGAGTGCCAGCAGTTTGTCCTTGAACGCCGCGAAGCGCACGAAACTGCGCCATATGATCCGACGACAAACCAGCAAAATATTGCCCCACGAGGGTTGCGAGCGGCGTGAATGCCTCGATAAGTTCGCCATCATCCAATTCATCGAGCTTGATGCGATTGACCGATTGCAAGTGCGCAAAGATGCTCCTGAGGGCATTCGTACAAACGGTAATGCCATCGTTCATCGAAAGGCCACCACCCTCGCCAGAACCTCGCGCCCAAAGTTCTGGCGCCTGTTTTTGAATAATTTCAAAATAGCCAGCAATTACAGCTACTGTACGTTTGACTGTCGCTTCATTTTTCCCCCTCCAAAGCGGACCGAAATCTGGAATTCCTCCTTTCCTAATCCGCTCAATAAAGAAGCCAGCCTTATCGAGTGCACCGAATAGACTCGTAAGCGAAATGCATCTGGTCTCGCTGCGGGCGTCATCTGCCTTCAGGATGCGCGCGTGAAACGGAGAACTAAGTGACGTATCTAACGCCTGTACAGCTTTCGAGAGAATTGCTTGCACCCGCACTTCGGGTTCCTTCGCGTCCCAATGCAGTTCGGCGTAGAGTTCTTGCAAAAGACTTTGCTTAACCTTTTTCTGGCGAGCATTTATGTCCACAAACAGCCGTGCTTGTTCGCTTGGCTCTAGTCCAACAAATGCCATGACAGAGACGAGACTCTTTCTAGCCAGCGGATGGTTCGCATAAGCAAAAAGCCGATGTTGCCCGTCAATAATCCAAGCAATTCGATACGCGGGTCGGATGTGAAGCCAACCAAAAACAGAAGACTTCGTTTCCGCTTCTTGCTTGCCTCGCTCAAATTGAAGCCATCGACTCTCAGCTACGTTAACAACTATATTCGTTGGAAAGATTCCGCCTTCTGCGATGTACTCTCGAATTGATTTGAGACGGCTCTTCTTCAAGAGCCGTTGATAGGCATCAATATCAGATGCCTTACCGCGCGCGCGGTGCGAAACGAATCCGATTTTGAGCAAATATTCTGGCGATACTGAAAATGTGTAAGCGGTGCTGCCTGCCATCTTCGACTTGATGGCAGGAACCTTAATTTCAAGTCCAGCAACTGCACGCCCCTCGAGAAGATCGGCTAGAAACTGAAATCTGGCCGCCGTTCCGACCTGACCGGTCAACTGCTCGTAATATTCGAGGTCCTTTTCATCAAGGATCGCTACCTTGTTGTTTTGCGCTCGTGCTCTATCGTTATCTGATACAATTATACCTGAAGTCCAGAACGCGAATAAGGATGGTCGCTTCGTCGCTCCTGCATCCGCAAGCGGGAATTGATCCTTCACTGATTTTGTGAACCGTTCCCTCATTCCGACGTGTTTGGCGAGATCTGCCGAAAAATCTGCAAAGCGCCGAGGGTTTTCACTCGATTTGCATTCGATCGCAAAAGCGACTTCATCGTCTATTGCGACGACGTCAATCTGATTATCAGGCCCCGTAGGATCATTTTTGCTTACTAGAAGAAATGCACCACCATCGCCGGACAAAACTTTGAAACCCATCCGGTAGAGCAGCGTCCAAACTCGATCTTCCAGAAGCTTGTCGTGAGATTTTGGCTTTTCGAGCCTGGTCGAGGTTTTGTTCTGTTTGTGAACTTTCCAACCGCGAGCAATCTCTTCCTCGACCAATGGATTTCTGACGCTCTTGTAGGAATCAGCTTTTGCCCTTCGAGCTGCGAGCCCACGCAGTTCGTCCGACGACATTAAATTATCGAGCAATGCAGGCCCCCAGCCTAGTTACCCGCTGCTATTCTAGGTTTTAAATCTGGCGACTACTACCCCAATCTATGCATCTTCATAGGCGGTGTGCGCTGCAGAATTATGCTGATAAGTGGCCCAAGATGGCGCGTAGCTTGAATCAGCTTGATTGCCCCACGACGTCCACTTCTTGCGTGTCCCGCGAGCAAACAGTTCCAAGAATGGGCCTGACGAGCACGCTTCAATAATTTCGTATTGTTCGTCTGGCTTCCGCGAATGCTCACGCTTTCTGGTGCCGAGCAAGTTAACCTGACTCCGCCCCGGCTGAAGCGTTCGCGCGTTCTTCCCCCGAACTCCAAACAGAATAAGTTCGGTGACATTGCGAAAATAGAAGCCAACCCCGCGTCCATCGGAGCCACCATCCTTGCGCACTTTGTGCCAGACGATGTTGGACTTGTAGTTGAAGCCCCATGCCTTCATGACCGAAAGTCCTTCGGGCAGCATCGCGTTCGGGCACCACAGATACAGATGAGCGGTCGGCGCGGCGAACTTGGCGACCGGGAGCTTCTCGATCTCATCAAGCGTCATCGTGCCGTAGCGCGAAAGGCGATGGTGCTCGGGCGCGATTTTTCCGGTCCGGTTCGCAAACTGCCAAGGAGGATCGGCAAGGATGGTACCGAACTTCTTCCTTCCGAGTGACAGACTCAGATCTGTGGCGGCATCGGGCATTTGGGTGCTCGGATACTCGGGTTAACTTGTTGGATTGCCACAGGATCTTGAGCCCATTATGGTTAACAGGCGCTTAAGATGCGGCACGCCCGCTCAGTGCGTTGCCAGAAATTACCTAACTCAAGGACCACCCATGCCCTCTCCCTCCCTCGACGCCGTCATACGCCAGCTTGCGAAGCAGCAGCACAAGAGCCTGATGGCGGCGGCGAAGGCAGGCCGCGACCGCTATCTCGCGCTCGCCGCCAAGGCGAAGGATGCAGCGGGCAAGGCGCGCTTCAAGACGATGGCCAAGCACGCGATGGACGAAGGCGCGGCCGCCGCGCGGCGCTTGCAGATGTCGGCCGACAACACCGCCGACAGCTTCGCCCGCACCATGCGCCGGCTCGGTGAGGAAACCGAAGCCGAGGCGGTGAAGGCGGCCGAGAAGGCGAAAGCGAAAGCTGAGAAGCCGAAGAAGGCTGGGAAGACAAAAGCCGCGAAGACGTCGAAGGCCTAACCCCACCCTCCCCGTCATTCCGGGGCGTGCCATAAGCGCGTTCACGCGCGTCTTCGACGCGCTATGGCACGAACCCGGAATCCATACGTCTCAGACGACGTTTGACGCACGGTCGTAGTGGCTCTGCGACTCCATCCTCGAACTCCAATCAGCATCGTGGTTATGGATTCCGGGCTCGCACCAAGTGGTGCGCCCCGGAATGACGAGTGTGGAGTTAGCTCCGTCACCCTGAGGTGACCGAGCGCAGCAAGGCCCGAGCCATAGCAAGTCGCGATGCGACTTGCGTTCTAAGATGCCCTGGGGCGACGGCCCTGGTGCATCGGCGTTCATCCTTCGAGGCGCGCAGCATTTGTGCCGATCCCCGGAACCATCCGGGATCGGAGCTGCGCGCACCTTAGGATGACGGGAGCATCGCTCCCCAGCATCACTTCTGCGACTGCGCGTGCATCGCCTTCATCGTCTGCGTCAGCGCCTCCAGCGTCGCGATCATGCCGAGCATCACCGCGTCGTCCGGCTTGCGGCCGGCGGATGCGCCGCAGTCGCTTCCCTGCCGCTCCATCTTGCCGCCCATCTTGTGCATGCCGTGCATGCCGCTGCTCTTTGCGCCCGCGCTGCCGTGATCGTGAGCGGATGGCGCCGCCGGCTTCGTCTCGGCTGCGGCGGCGGCCGGCTGATCGTGGTTGTGCTGCGCGCGCGCCGGGGCGGCGGCCAGTGCGCCGGCCAGCAGCGCCAGCAAGGCTACGGATTTCCAGTCAGACTTCATGTGGACCTCCTGCGATCGGCGAAATCTGCCGCAGGGCGAAGGTCACGACATTGCGAAAAGTCAAACTACCCGCGGAGCGCGCTCCCTCTCCCCGCTCGTGGGGCGAGGTAAAAGATGCACCTCACGGCTTCTTCTCCCCGCCCGTCTCCCACGGAAACGTCAGCGGCGGAATGCTGCCCGCATCGTTGCCGCGTTTCATGTCGTCGCTCAGGCGTTTGACGTTGCGCTCGATCTCGGCATTGCGCTTCGCCTGTTCTGCCCAGTACGCCGAGTCGTCGCGTGGCAGCTTGATCCAGCCATACGACCACGCAAGGAAGATCAGACACGCAAGAAAGCCGAGAACGCCGAACACGACATCGCGGACGCGCGTGCCGCGCATCGCCATTTGCCTTGTCCGCTCCGTGCGCGCCGCCATCGCCCCCGCCGTGCGGCCGGAAAACTTCTCCCAGCGCGCCATGATCTCGCCACGCAGTGGCGCGGCTTCCAGCTGCACCATCTCGTGCGGAATGACGATGCCAACCTGCTCGCCCTCGCGGATGAAGTTGTTGTCCCAGTTCGGCCCGCGCGAAATGGGGTTGGTATGCGCGAAAATCTGCTTGTCGTAATCCTCGTTGGAGATCCAGATCACCGTCACGTCGCTGAAGATCACGGGCGAGCCGCGATAGCGGAACGAATGCGTGGTGACCGTGATGTCGGCGATCGCTTCCCAGGGAATGAGACGCTTGCTGATGTTGCGGTAGCCGATGCCGTCCGGCGTCAGCACCAGCATCGGCGACGGATTGGCGCGCTCGTAGATCGCGTAGCCAAGTCCGAACACGCCGACCGGAATGCCGAGCCAGCCCGGATTGGGTCCGGGCACCCAGCCGATCGCCCAGATGCCGATGACGAGGCACAGCGCGAACAGCCACGGCATCTTCCGGGTGAAGAGATCGGAGTGATATTCCAGCGTCAGATCGGGATCGATCGACCCGAGGTGGGACGTCACGGCTCCGGCTTTGCTGTCGCTCCCCATCTCCACGACCGATCTCCGTGCGATCCCGCGCCCCGCGTGCGAGCCTCCGCTCTCGTATTGGACGATGCCGGGCCGGCGCAGGTTCAGCGGTTTCCCGCCTACTTCGCCAGCACCCGCGCAAGCTCGATCAGGTCGGTCGAGATCGGCTTCGTCTTTCCGGCGATGGTCTCCAGCGGCGTGCGGGTGATCTCGCCCCTCTGCTCGCCGATCAGCACGCCGGAGACGCCGTCGCCCAGCGCGGCGATGGCGGCGACGCCGAGCCGCGTCGCCAGCAGGCGGTCGAATGCGGTGGGCGGTGCGCCGCGCACCACATGGCCGAGCACGGTGGCGCGCAACTCGAAGCCGACCATGCTCTTGTCCTTCTCGGCATGCGCGAGAATGTGCGCGGCATTCTCCTTCACGCCCTCGGCGAGCACGACGATCGCATGCGTCTTGCCGCGCTCGTATGCGGCGCGCAGGCGTTGCAGGATATCGTTCGCCGGCACCTCGAACTCCGGCGTCGAGATCACCTCGGCGCCGCCGGCAAGCCCGGCCATCATCGCGAGGTATCCGCAGTCGCGGCCCATGGTCTCGACCAGAAACGCGCGCGTGTGCGAGGAGCCGGTGGTGCGGAGGTGGTCGATCGCCTCCAGCGTGACGTTGATCGCGGTGTCGCACCCGATCGTGACGTCGGTGCCGTAGAGATCGTTGTCGATGGTGGAGGCGATGCCAACCACGGGGGAGCCGAGCTTGCTCAGCGCGAACGAGCCGGTCTGCGAACCGTTGCCGCCGATGACGACGAGGCCGTCGATGCCGCGGGTGGCGAGGTTGCGCAGCGCCTTCGAGCGGCCGCTCTCTTCGCGGAATTCCTTCGAGCGGGCGCTGCCGAGGAAGGTGCCGCCGATCTGGATGATGCCACCGACCTCGCGCGCGCCGAGCGGGATCATCCGGTCGTCGATCAGGCCCTGGTATCCCTGCCGCACGCCGAACACGGCCATGTTGCGATCGAGCGCACTGCGGGTGACGGCGCGGATCGCGGCGTTCATGCCCGGCGCGTCGCCGCCGCTGGTGAGAATCGCGATGCTTTTCATAAGTTCGATTTTATGGTCGCGTCCGCAGCGCGTCCATGGTCAAACGCCCGCGAGGCGCGCGATGCATGCTTGACCTGCACGCACATTTTTCTTCAAAACCGGGGCGAGAGCCGGGAACAAATCATGCCGAACGAAACGACCATCACCATCGACGACTTCCAGCGCGTGGATATGCGGGTCGCCCGCGTGCTCGCGGTCGCGCCGTTTCCGAAGGCGCGCAACCCGTCATGGAAGGTGCAGGTCGATCTCGGCGAGCTCGGCACGAAATGGTCGAGCGCGCAGATCACCAACTATACGGCAGAGGAACTGATCGGCCGGCTCGTGATCTGCGTCTGCAATTTTCCGCCGCGTAACATCGCGGGCTTCCTGTCCGAGGTGCTGATCCTCGGCGTGCCGGATACGGACGGCAGGATCATCCTGCTGACGCCGCAGAAGACGGGGCTTCCGCCCGACGCCATCGCGCCGGGCGTGAAGGTGTATTGAGGGCATCGGTGCAAGCACCAAACTCCGCCGTCGTCCCCGCGAACGCAGGGACGACAATCGATCAAGTCTTCCGGTACACCGCAAGTGTCTTGAACTCGCCGGCTTTCGTCACCGGCGCTTCCTTTTCCCACGCAGCAACGATGGGCCTGGCTTTCTCGAAGCCGATCGACTTGGTGTAGAACAGGATGTGCCCGCCCGGCTTCGTCTTCTTCGTGAAGAGATCGAGCACGCCGCGGTCGTCCATCCCGCCGTACTCCTTGCTCGCCGTGTTCGGGAAGAAGAATTCGCACAGGTGCACCATCGTCACCACGTCGAAATCCGGCAGCAGCGCGCCGTTGGTGAGGTAGATGTCGCCGAAGTAGGCGATGTAGTTCTTGGCGATCTTCGACGATCCCGATGCAAGCTTGATGTAGGCTTCATACTCGGCGATCGAGGCGGTGATGCCGAACACCATGTTGCCGGAGCCGTTCTCCGCCTGCTCCTTGCCGACGACATGGTGCGTGCCGGTGCCGAAGTGATAGACCAGCTTGTTGGTGAGCTTCTGGTCCGCGATCCAGTCGTTAACGTGGACATCGCACGGACAGATGTCCACATGCAGATCCCACTTGTCGGTCCAGTAGTTCATCGTCGTCATCGTCAGGCTCCTTCAAATCGTAGATCAGGCACGCGCCGCGGAGGGCGGCGGAATCAGAGGTTCGGCTCTCGCGGCGACGCCGCGCTTCAGTTCGAGCGCCGCGCCGTGCATCGGCCCGAGCGTCGCCGCACGGCCGATGCTGATGACGATCGCCTGCGGCAGCCGCTCGGCCAGCAGCCGGTACAACGCCGTCGCGTCCGCTTCTTCCAGCGCAGAGACGGGTTCGTCAAGCAACAGAATATCCGGCTTCGCGAGAATGGCGCGGGCAAAGGCGGCGCGCTGCTGCTCGCCGCCGGCGAGCACCGAGGGCCAGTCGGCGACCTCGTCGAGACGATCCGCAAGATAGCCGAGCCCGACGGCGGTCAATGCATCGCGGATCGCATTGTCGTCGGCAAACTCGACCAGCGTCGGATAGGCGATCGCCTGCCGCAACGAACCGAGCGGAAAATAGACGCGCTGTGGCAGCGTGAAGACCTTGGCGTTCTCGGGAAAGTTGATCGCGCCGTCTCCGAGCGGCCATAGTCCCGCCAGCGCACGGAAGAAGCTCGACTTGCCCGAACCCGACGCGCCGGTCACCAGAAGGCGATCGCCGGGGCCGAGATCGAGATGGCCGATCGTCGCCATCGCCTCGCCGCCCGGAAGCCGCAGCGACAGATCGTCGACCTTCAACCGCCCGTCGCCAGGCAGCATCGTCATGCCGATTCTCGCCTTGGCCTCGTGATGGTCGTCGACGTGATGCATCGCAGTCTCGAACTGCGCGAGGCGATCCATCACCGCTTTCCATTCGGCGATCTTGCTGTAGGCGCTGATGATGTAAGCGAGCGCGCCTTCCAGCTGCTGGAACGCGAGCGCCGCCTGCACCAGCGCGCCGAGTGTGATGTGGCCGGCAAGATAGGCCGGCGTCACAACGAGGGTCGGAAACACGGTCGACATGCGCGCATAGCCGCCGATGAAGCCGACCAGCACGGCTTGCCGATCGACCAGACGAATCCAGTTGCCGACCAGCCGCGAGAAGCGCTCGCGCAGTTCGCGCCGCTCGACCGCCTCGCCGCGCATCAGGGCCACGGGCTCCGACTGGTCGGTGACGCGGGCGATCGCGAAGCGGAAATCGGCCTCGAAGCGTTGCTGATTGAAATTCAGCGGGATCAGCGGCTTGCCGATCAGGTGCGTGAACAGCGTGCCGATCGCCGCGTAAGACGTTGCGAGCACGATCAGCCAGCCGGGAAACGACCAGTCGCGCCCGAACAGCGGCAGCGGCGTTGCCGCCGACAACGTCCACAGAATGACCGCGAACGATGAAATGGCGACGATGCTGCCGATCAGCTGCGTATAGAGTTCGTGCGTTCGCGTCAGAAAGATCATGACGTCGCTGGCGATGCGCAGGTGGATGTTGTCGACGCCGGCGTCGGTCAGGCGCACCCGATAGTGACGGCCATCGGTCATCCACATCGCGACGTAGCGTTCGGTAAACCACCGCCGCCAGCGGATGATCAGGCGTTGGCCGAAGAAGAACTGTGAAGCGCCGGCCACGACCGCGCCGAGTGCGATGAAACAGAAAATGAAAAGCTCGTTCGTCGCCGCCTCCCAGTTGCGGCTTTCCAGCGCGTTGAAGAAACGCTTGTTCCATTCGTTGACGGCGACCAGAATCGCGACGAGGCCAAGCTCGGCCGCCAGCGTACCCGCCAGCAGCAGGCGGGCGATCCAGCGGTCATCCGAATTGAAGTACGGCCAGGCGAGGTTGAAGAATGTTCGCAGGGCGCGAACCACAGCTCTCACGAAACAACTCTCATGAAACGTCCCCTGCTCGGCCTCGGCGGGAAGGCCGCCGGCGGCCCCACAAGCCGAAACCACCGCATTGCGGCGGCTGGCGCAAGGACGTTTCTTCGTCTCAGCCCGAGCTTGCGGCCGCCCCCGGACCGGCTCGGATCACGCCATAATGACGCAGGACCATCATGGCTGCGGCATTATGTGACCGCAAGGCAGGGGGTCAACCGACCGGTCTGCGGCGGAGCGCCGCGCATCATGTTCGCACATGCGTCCGGGCGATTGCACTGCATCACGATCGGCGGTTCGACGTATTCTGCTTCATGTTGGCGCGATCGCCCTGCTCATCGATATTGCCGGTTTCGTCATGCCTGTGTCCCTTCGTGTCATCCCGCACCGACGGCGGTTCACTTCCTGGACCCTTGTGAGAGCGGTTCTCGTCCGGCACCCGTGGCATTGATTTCGTCATCATTCACTCCTCCACATTGGATCGATTCAACACGGACGGAGCAGCGGCCGTTCCACGAAATATCGCGACGCACCACGGGGTGGTTGGCGCGGCAACCATTTTCTTCTATGCATTCGCCACGCGAATGCTGCGATGGGAATGCGATGATCAACCGGCTGCTTGAATCCTGTTTGCTGATTTGCCTCGCAGCGCCGTTGATCGTCGCGACTACGCCTGCTGAACCCAGAACGGCAAAATCGAAATCAGACTCCCGGACCGAGCAGCCGGTGGCAGACGAAACCGACCTGGACAACATTGCCGATGCGCCGCGCGCACCGGTGCTCGCATGCGGCGGCTCATTCGCACGAACGGCGTCGCACGCGAAGCTCGCAACCGAGTTCGGCGAGAAGAACGTCGTCTACAGGGAGATCGAGGGCCCCGCGGGCCGCAGGATCAAGGCGACGATTCTGTTCGAGAATGATCCGGTCAGGCAGATCATCGTCACCTGGCGCGATCAAGCCGCACGAAACGGCATTTCATCGATTACAGCGAGCGCACCGTCGACCTGGATCGGGCCCGGCGGCATCCGGAATGGGCTACCGCTGAAGCAGGTCGAGAAGCTCAATGGCGGCACATTCAGCATCAACGGTTTCGACTGGGACGGTGGGGGATTTGCATCAGGCTTCAAGGGTCAGTTCGCAGCGCCGCCCGGCGGTTGCGTACTGTCGGTCCGCTTTGAACCTGGCATCGCAAACCCGCTACCAAAGAAGTTTACTGCCATCGTCGGCGATCGGCGAATTCCATCGAGCGATCGGCTCATGCGGCGTGCGAAGCCGATGGTGAGTGAGTGGAGCGTGAGCTACAATTAAAGTGCGCCTTGAGTCGCTACTGAAACAATTGCCTTCCGCGAACTGTAGGAGGCTCAGAACAAGAAGCCGAACAACGGTGAGCCTCACAAAGGTGAGACAGAATGACAGTTCAAGGCAACCGCCAGCTCATTACTGACTTCTGCAAGGCCTTCTATTCGTTGGATCTTGAGAAGGCGATGCAGTTCTATGCGAACGATGTCGATTACGTTTCTCACGTCCCCGTCGACATCCTTCCGCATCTCGGCCAGCGCCGCGGCAAGGCCGAAGTCCGCGAGACATTCGCTCGCGTATATTCGCGCTATTCGAGCATGCGCTATGAGATACAGGTCATGGTTGCCGACGAAGATCGCGTTGCGCTGATCACGCGCGTATTTTTTCAGAAGGTGCTGCGCGATCGCATCGTGCAGATGGACATCGCCAACTTCTACACGTTGCGCGAGGGGCTGATCGTCAAGCAGCGTGAATTCCTCGATTCCTATGATCTCGTGCAGCAGGTTCTCGAGATCGATATTGCCAGCGCGCTGCGGCTCACCGATCGCGAATAGGATCTCCCGCGATTATCCGGAATGGCGCTGCGGCGCTTCTCCCGCTTGATTGCAATGCCGAACAGTTCAGAATGGCTGCAAGAAGCGCCAGAATCGACGGAGCCGACCGTGGCGATGACCGCAAACCGCGCGTGCCTCGAAAGATTCCTTAGCGCCTTCTATTCCGGCGATATCGATACTGCGCTGACCTGTTTCGACGACGATATCGACTTCCTGGCCCATGCCCCGGTCGATATTCTCCCCCACCTCGGCCATCGCCGCGGCAAGGAGGCTATGCAGCAGATGTGGCGGACGCTGCACAGCCGCTACTCCCACATGCGCTATGATCTCCCCTTTATCGCGGAGGAAGGCGACAGCGCCGCGGTGATCATCCGCGTTTACTTCCGCAAGAGCGAGAAGGACCGGGTTGTGCAGATGGACATCGCCGATTTCTATCGCTTCAGGAACGGACGGATCGTTCAGGTCCGCCAGTTCATGGATTCCTTCGATGTCGCCCAGCAGGTGCTGGAACGGGACCTTGGGACGTTCCTGAAGGACAACCCCATCCGCTAGATTCGCAGGCAGGCCCGCCCAAGAGGCAGCGAATCCTCGATTCCCGCATTTGTGCGTTGCAAAAACGTCAATTGTGAGCGGGGGTGGCATACGGTATTCTTGCAACCAAACAGTACAACAGCAGTTGCGGCCGGCACCAAAGAGGGTGCCCGTTGGCCGTTTTGCCGTCAGCAAGCCATTTTTAGGATTAGACAAATGACAGAGCATAGTCTCTGGCGTTTCGCGCGCGCGTTGCATCGCGCGATCAACGAGCGCCAATTGCAGGATCTCCAGGACCTGATCGACGAGAATGTCGACTGGGCCATTTACGGGCCGATCGACATGTTCCCGTTCTTCGGCGCCCGCCGGGGCAAGGCCGCCGTCATGGAGGTCTGCCGCATCCTCGCCGAGAACATCCGGGTCCACCGCTTCGACCGCGAATCGATGATGCTCGGCGACGAAACCGCGTCGTCGCTGATCAAGTGCACGCTGACGGCCCGCGATTCGAACAAGCCGATCAGCATTCGCCTCGCCCACTTCGTCCAGTTCAAGGACGGCAAGCTCTCCAGCCTGCGTGCGCTGGTCGACACCTTCGATCTCGTCGAGCAGGCGCTGGGCCGCCAGATCGAACTGCCGGCCATCGCCTGAGGCGGACAGCATCAACGCGAACTGCATCACGGCCCCGCCTTGCGGGGCCGTTCTGTTTTGATCCGCAGTATTCCAGATCGCGGAATCCACAGATCATCGGGATGTGAGAGTGGTTTGAGGCCACCGGAACTCCCTGCCGCAATTGCACCACGAAGCATTGGCATTTCGCCGCAGCCGGTCGCAACAGGTTTTGTTAACCAGTTCGCGTTTGGATCGGCGACGTAACCCTGCGGCGCAAGAGCGCGCATTGCCAGCCGAGACACGATGACCGCAAACGATTTGCGCGCCCTGACGGCTCTCCTGCTGCTGGGCCTGTCGGCCGTCTCCTCGCAGGCTGAAGACACCCAGCAGCCGCCTCCGTCAGGCGGCGACACCGACCTCGACTGGAGTGCGCTCCACTTCGACGCGGCGACGCTTGATGATGGCAAGGGCAAGCAGGTTCAGGGCGCGAAGCCGACCACGTCCGGCGGCAGCGTGTTCTGGTCGTCCACGAACAATCCGAACGGCTCCGCGGCCGTCACCGTCAAGCGATCGGTTTCCCTATTCTGGGACGCCCGGATCGGCGCCGACATGTCGGTCGCGCGCGACAATCCCGGCGCCTTCACCGAGACCCGGCCTGAGACGTATCAGCCCTGGGACAAGACCGAGCGCTCGACCGGAACCGCATGGGCCGCGATGACCGCGCCGGGCGTCGGTGCGATCTGGGACAAGACTGCAATCGAGGCGCGCGTCGACCCCTTCGCCGAACGCAGCAAGGTCGGCACCTCGCTCAGCAAGTCGCTGCCGATCGACAACGACCAATACACCCTGACGCTGCAAAACAGCTTCAATGTCCAGCAGCAAAGCTTCATTCCAGGCTTGGCCGGACCGCGCCATGCGATGTCCAGCTACGAGGTGGACCGCTCGGCGAAGTTCAGCATCAACGAGACCGGCACCAGCCTGATCGCCGGGCAGACGCTGTCCACAACGGACGAACGGTGGCTCGGCAAGTTTGGCGCTGAGCAGAAGCTGTTCGGCGACATCAACGTCACCGGATCGGTCAGCCGGATGCCGGATGGCGTGCTGAACAAGAGCATCTCCGCTGGCTTCAAGCGCTCGTGGTGAGCCGCGGACATCCCGCGCTGCAGACATCCGTTCGCACTCACTGAATCAGCGAGTCATCGCCGCCAATCGGCCCCGATGTGGTCAAATTCGGCTGTCCACATGGGGCGTGACTTCGTCGTGCGGGGGACGTCCGCGCTAGCTGCAAAAGCGAAACAGGGAAAAGCCGATGAACTCGATCCTTTCCGGAAAGATTGAATCAACTGAAGAAGAGAACAACCTCGCCGCCGTATCGGAGGTGGAAGCAGGCATTCGCGACTTCGTTCGCAATGACATCGCCTACCTTCGCCGCCCGACTCCCGGGCTGATCCCCCCGGATGCGCCGGCAGACCCGCAGTCTGCGGAAGCCACGGTGAGCAACGTCAATTCGTTGATCCAGCGCGTCGCAGGTGCCTCATTGACTGAAATCGAGAAACTGATCTCCGAACTCGAGAATCTGCGCGAACTGCTTCACAATGAAGGGCAGCGCGTGCAGCGTGAAATCTCCGGCTACGCCCAGCTGAGCCAGGCGGCGATGAAATCGACCCGCATGATCGCCGACAACGTCTCGCAGTGGAAGCGCGCGGCGGAAACGATGCGCGACTCCTGATGCGGGCTATCCCGGACTTGATCCGGCAGGACGCCGGGACAAGGCCGCGGGAAACACGCCAGGCGCCGGACTCGGCCAGTTCTCCTGGATCGAGACCGGCGCCTTCGCTTGTTCAGCCACAATTTGAACCAAATGTGGCCTAGACACGACCAATCCGCAACGCTGCCTGATGGCGGCGGACTTTTCTGCGGGGACATATGTCGAAAGCCGTCAAGCCCAACAAGCCCGACCCGATCGAAGTTCCGACCGCGCGCCACAACATGGTGAGCACCATCATCCGCTTCGTGGTCATCCTGGTGGTCGTCATTACGATCCTGGCGCTCGCCTGGAGCCGTTAATCTCCAAACCCGTCACGATTGCGGCGCGGCGTTTCGCTGAAATCGCCAAACGAAAAGCGCGGAGCCCAAAGCGTCCGCGCTTGAAGCAAATGCGAGACGGCGGGCTGCGTCAGCCGCCGGACGAAGTTTAGCGCGTGCTGGCGTAGGCGCTCGCGTGATCGAGCGCGAACCGGCCATCGGCATGGCTCTTGACCACGAAACCGCAGGCCATGACCACCGCAAGCGTCACCGACGCGAAAACGTAGCCTACGAATTTCAGTCCGGTCCGGTCAGCCATGGTCGTCATCCAATATCCAGTTGTCTTTGCGCAAGGGCGCAAAGCCCGCATCCTCATGTTCGGGATATGCCTGTGTCGGTGAAAGCACCGTTTCGGTTCAAACGCGCCCGTGTGAATCTTGTTCCCGCGATCAGCCGCCGGGCGATCTCCGCGGCGCGAAGGCAGTCGCCATGAACGAATAGACCAGCTCCCCATGCTGGTTCGTACCCGTGTTGAGGACCTGGACGATCCCCCACTCCGGCCGCGATGCGGAGACCCGCAGCGCCTTCACCTCGGACGCATAGCTGACGGTATCGCCGGCCATCACCGGTTTGAGCCACTTCAAGTCCTTGAACCCCGGTGACGGACCCCAGACCGGGGCCTTCTCGCCCGCCGCCTCGATCTGCTGCTGGGTGCGCTGGCCGTCCAACACCATCATCTTCATGCAAACCGAACCAACGTGCCAGCCGGACGCACACAGCCCGCCGAACAGCGAGTTGCGGCCGCCCTCTTCGCTCAGATGAAACGGCTGCGGATCGAACTTCGTGGCGAAGGCGATGATGTCCTCGGCCGTGAACGTGTAGGAGCCGACCTGACGCTTCGCGCCGATCTGCATGTCCTCGAAATAGCGGCGGCTCATGACGGGTTCGCTCACGATACACCCTCCTTCCGCCGGATCATCATCGGGCACTGCGCGGACATCAGCGTTTCGCCCTTGGCGTTCCTGATGACGTAATCGAACGTCACGAAGCCCATCTCGGGCCGGCTGTTCGAGACACGCTTCTCGACCACGGTGACGTCGAGCATGAGATCGTCGCCGGGACGCAGCGGCGACATCCAGCGCACCTCGTTCATGCCCGGCGCGCCGAGCGAGGCCGTGCGGTTGATGAAAGCATCGCAGATCATGCGCATCATCAGCGAGCACAGATGCCAGCCCGAACCCGAGAGACCCCTGAGCATCGACTTGTTCGCCGCCTCGTCGTCGAGGTGCATCGGCTGCGGATCGTACTCCTTGGCGAACTCGATGATCTCGTCCCGCGTGACATGACGCGGGCCGAACGTGCCGAAAGGACCTGGGGAAAAATCTTCGAAAGTCAGCATGATGGGAGAAAGTTAGAGAGAAACTGCTGGCGAGAGGCCCGATTGTGGCCGTTATTGGAGGCGATCTCAAGCTCGTGTGGCGGTTTAGAAGTCCGCATCACCGTTGCCGCGCCTTCATCATGCGGACTTCTAAACCAAAGCCACACGAGGTCAATAAGTTGCTAGTGTCCCTTACGATTCCGAAGTTCGCAAGTAAGGCGCCGCAAGGTGATGCGAACTTCGGAATCGGGACACTAGTGTGGCGCAGGGCTCAGCCGCAAACTTGCGTAACCCAAAGATTGCGCGCTAATGGCTGGCTGCACACCTCCGTAAACGCCGGGAGCGAACGATGTTGGAATTCCGCGACCTTTTCCAGTGGGACCGCTTCATCACCCCGACGGTGATCAAGACCTTCTATTGGCTCGTGATCATCCTGATCGCGCTGTTCGGATTGTCCGGCGTGTTCTCAGGGCTCGCGCTGATGGCCGTCAGCCCGTTCACGGGCTTCCTGACGATCCTCTCAAGCGTCGCCGGCGTCGTTGTCGGAATCATCTTCGCGCGCATCGCCGCGGAGTTCATCCTGATCGTCTTCCGCATCAACGAGCATCTCGGCGCGATCCGCGAGCAGGGACTGCACCAGCACTGACCCATCGTCATTCCGGGGCGCCGCGGGGCGGGATGCGGTGATACTCAGTGCGTCATGCCCGGGCATAGCCGCTCAACGAACGGCGTTCTTGCGAACGCCTATGCCGGGCATCCATCTATAAACTTCAAGAAAGATGGATTGCCGGATCACGTCCGGCAATGACGAAGGATTAGGTATTGAAGCGGAAATGCATCACGTCGCCGTCGGCGACGATGTATTCCTTGCCTTCCAGCCGCAACTTGCCCGCGTCACGCGCACCGGCTTCGCCATTCAGCGCGACATAGTCGGGATAGGCAATCGTCTCGGCGCGGATGAAGCCCTTCTCGAAATCGGTGTGAATGACGCCGGCGGCCGCAGGCGCCTTGGTGCCCTTGGTGATGGTCCAGGCGCGCGCCTCCTTCGGGCCGACGGTGAAGTAAGTGATGAGATGCAGCAGGTCGTAACCTGCGCGGATCAGCCGGTCGAGGCCCGCCTCTTCGAGTCCCAGAGTCTCAAGGAAGTCCGCGCGCTCCTCGCGTGACAGGGTCGCAATTTCGGATTCGATCTTGGCCGAGATCACGACCGATCCCGCGCCCTCTTTCGCCGCGTGTTCGGCGACCTGCTTCGAGAACGCATTGCCGTTCTTGGCGGAGCCTTCCTCGACGTTGCAGACGTAAAGGACCGGCTTCGAGGTCAGCAGACCGAGCATGCCGAACGCGCGTTCTTCCTCCGGCTTGCGCTCAAGCGCGCGCGCCGGCTTGCCGTCGCGCAAAAGCTTCAGCGAACGCTCGACCAGCTCAAGCTGCTCCTTCGCGTCCTTGTCGTTGCCCTTGGCCTTCTTGGTGAGATTGTCGACGCGCTTTTCGAGGCTGTCGAGATCGGCGAGCATCAGTTCGGTCTCGATCGTCTCGATGTCGGCGAGCGGGGCGATCTTGCCTTCGACATGGGTGATATCGGAGTCCTCGAAGCAGCGCACCACATGCGCGATCGCGTCGACCTCGCGGATCGTCGCGAGGAACTGGTTGCCGAGGCCCTCGCCCTGCGACGCGCCCTTCACGAGACCGGCGATGTCAACGAAGGTCAGGCGCGTCGGGATGATCTGCGCGGACTTGGCGATTGCGGAGAGCTTGTCGAGGCGCGGATCCGGCACTGCGACTTCACCGACATTCGGCTCGATCGTGCAGAACGGATAGTTCGCCGCCTGCGCGGCGGCCGTCTCGGTCAGTGCATTGAACAGCGTCGACTTGCCGACGTTCGGCAGACCGACGATCCCGCATTTGAATCCCATGTGTATTCCATTCCTCGCTCGTCATGCCCGGCCTTGTGCCGGGCATCCACGTCTTGGGTCACAAAGAAAGACGTGGATGGCCGGGACGAGCCCGGCCATGACAAAAATCTAGTCTGGCGCCTTATCGTCCTTGCCGATGCCCTTGGCCTGAAGAGCCAGGTGCACCTTGTTCTGAAAACTTGAATCGCGGCCATCCGCCAGCATGCCGGCATTGTCCGCGATCGCATCGAGCATCGTCTCGACCCAGAGCTGCTCGCTCTTGGCGAAATCGTTCAGCACGTGGGCGTGCACCAGTTCCTTGACGCCCGGATGACCGACCCCGATCCGCACCCGGCGATACTCGTTGCCGACATGCGCCGAAATCGACCGCAGCCCATTGTGACCGGCGATGCCGCCACCGACCTTTACCCGCAACTTGGCGGCCGGCAGTTCGATCTCGTCGTGGAACACCGCGATCGCATCGGCGCCGAGCTTGAAGAAGTTGGCTGCCTCACCGACCGCGCGACCAGACTCGTTCATGTAGGTGGCGGGCTTCAGCAGAATGACCTTCTCGCCACCGATCGTTCCCTCGGAGGTCTCTCCCTGAAAGCGGCGGCGCCACGGTGCGAAACCGTGACGCCGCGCAATCGCATCAACAGCAAGAAAGCCGATGTTGTGGCGGTTGCGCTCGTACTTCGCACCGGGATTGCCCAGGCCGACGAACAAACGCATGATCCCACCGCTTCTCCCGGCTTACTTCTTCTTGTCGCCGCCGGCCGGAGCCTTGGCGGCGGCAGCACCAGCCGCAGGAGCAGCACCGGCCGCAGGCGCAGCGCCAGCAGCAGGAGCAGCACCGGCCGCGGGAGCAGCAGCGCCCCCGGCAGCAGCCGCAGCGGCGGCCTTCTGCTCTTCGGCGTAACCCGACGGCGGCACGATGGTAACGAGCGTCGCATCCGGACGCGACAGCGACTTCACGCCCTTCGGCAGAGTCACGTCGGTCAGGTGCAGCGAGTGGTTGATTTCGAGCTTGGCGACGTCCGCCTCGATGTACTGCGGAATGTTGTCGACCGGACATTCAAGATCGATGGTGTGCGTGACGATGTTCACCGTGCCGCCACGCTTCACGCCGGGCGAGGTTTCGGAATTGATGACATGCAGCGGAACGCTGACACGGATGGTCGCGCCTTCGCCGAGCCGCAGGAAATCGACATGGATCGGGAAATCGCGCACCGGGTCGAGCGCGAAGTCGCGCGGAATCACGCGATGCTTCTTGCCATCGAGGTCGATGTCGAAAAGCGTGGTGAGGAAGCGGCCGGCGAAGATACGCAGACGCAGTTCCTTGTCGTCGACCGAGATGGTCAGCGGGGGCTGGTTGTTGCCATAGATCACGGCCGGGACACGGCCTGCGCGACGTTCAGCCCGAGCGGCCCCCTTGCCGGCCTTCGGACGTGCGGTCGCCTTCAATTCCTTGACGGTCGCCATTGGTTAAGTCCTTGTTTTGTAAAAGTTAAAAGGCCGCAACGCGGCCTTTTCCATTGTTCGCGGCAAGCCTCCAGGGGTGCGGGGGCCGCGAACGTGGCGGCTTATTAGCCGCAAAGCCCCGGAAACACAAGGAAAGACGGGAAAAAGCTGAGCCTGCGGCGGGCCCTCAGTTCCGGCCGGATTCCGGCGCCAAACGGCCCGCTCCGCTCGCGATCAGAGCGACAGCATCGGCCTTGGACCGGGCGCGTAGCGCACCCGCCACATAGAGCCCCATCATGCCGTGCGCGAGACCCCAGATCCGCAGCACCGCGGTCTTGATCGCATCCTCGTTCGTCCTGCCGTCGCGCAAGGCCGCCGCGGCCGCCTTCACCACGCGCCGTAGCGGCGGGCCGATCCCGCCGTCGCTGCGGAAGTGGTCGCGCAGCGGCAGCGCGAACATGAGCGTGTAGAGGTGGATGTGATCGACGGCGAAGCGGGCGTAGACCGCAGCGAGTTGCCCGGCACGATCGCCGCCGGCGGCAGCGGTGATCTCCTCCAGCCGCACGGCGAGTTCATCAAAGCCTGTCGCCGCGACTTCGCACAGCAAATCTTCCAGCGATGCGAACTGCCGGTACAGCGCGCGATGATTGACGCCGATCTGTTCGGCCACGCCGCGAAGCGTCAGCGACTGATGCCCCGATGCATCGACGATGGCGCGCGCGGCAGCAATCGCCGCACGACGGGTATCCCCGTGATGGAAAGTCTCCCGCTCAGCGGACGATGCAGCCGCCTTTGCCATCAAGCTGTCTCTCTCAAGCCGCCACCTCTCAAGCAGCTTTGGCGCGCTTCATCGACACGTGCCAGCTCACCGTCATTTCAGCAACGCGCGTCCCGGCTTCGTCAAACATCGCGATCTCGACAGGAAACCGGACCTTGCCCTCCGCGATGATTCCGGCGAGCAGCCCGTCAACGTCGCCGCCGATCGCGGCTTCGGCGCGGATCGGACCGTGGGCGACCGCAAGATAGCGGATCGAGGCGTCCGCTGCGACCGGCCGGATTTCGAACAGCATCGGCGCAAACGTTCCGGCCATGGCGCCGCCGGATGCGGTTTCGCCGAGCGCGAACAACGCGCCCGCATGCTGGCTGCCGATGTGGTTCATCCCCTGCTCGCGCGACGGCAGGTGAGCGCGGGCGCGGCCCTTCTCGATCGAAACAAGTTCGACGCCGACGTGCTTTGCAAACGGAACGGAGCCGCCCAGCTGGCGGCGGATCAGGTCATAGGTCATGCGCGGAGCTACCTTTGTCAGCAGTTTGAGCGGAAGCTTCATATATGTCTCCATTGGAGACATTATGTGATAAAGACATGTTTTGCAAGAGGCAAGGGCGTTAAGTCTTTCGTCATGGCGGGCATAGCCGTTCGAAGGACGGCGTCGCTTCGCTCGCCTATGTCCCGGCCATCCACGTCTTCTTCGTTGCGATCCCAAGACGTGGATGCCCGGCACAAGGCCGGGCATGAGAGCTTGGGAAATTCAGATCAATAGCGCGGCGCGACGACCGTCTGCCCGCTGCCGAGCTGCTCGATGGAGACATCGACGCCGTAGACCGAGCGCATCAGCGCGGGCGTCAGCACATCCTTCGGCGGA
>JBMOOJ010000027.1:0-28184 GCA_049323835.1 Pseudomonadota bacterium
GCTGATTCCGAAGAGCCTCGATCCGGTCGCCCGCGGCAGGACGGTGCCGCTGCCGGAAGATCGGCCGTCGGCGAAGATCGCGAAGCTGTTTCCGCAGAAGGAGCCGCCGAAAGACGCGGCGAAACCGGAAGCCACCAAGCCCGGCGACGCATCGGCAGCGAAGGAAGCGGCCCTGCCTGCTGTCGCGCCGCTTCTGCCGGAAGCACGCCCGCAAGCGGCGCCGCAGAAAAAGAAGAAACGCCGGTACGGGAACCGCCATCGCAGTCAGCGTTGGTCGCGATGAAACGCACACTGCCGCCCGAACCTCCTTCGCCGCGCCGCAAGCGTGGCCTCAGCGACGAAGATCGTGCGCTCTGGGAGAGCGTCGCGCGGCAGATCAAGCCGCTGCGCAAGAAGCCGCGCCTGACGGCGAGTGAGCCGGACGATCCCAAACCCGCTGAATCGCCGCCCAAGCTGCGCAAGCTCAAGCCAGCGCCGGTTGCGAAAGCGCCGGCAGCCCCGCCACAACCTCCGGCGCCGCCCAGGCTCGCAACGCTCGGCCGGCGCGAACGCTCGCAGATTGCGCGCGGGCGCAAGGAGATCGATGCACGGATCGATCTGCACGGGATGACGCAGGCGCGCGCCCACCGCGCATTGCATGACTTCCTCTCCCGCGCCCATCGCGACGGGTGCGCGGTGGTGCTGGTGATCACCGGAAAGGGCAAGGCAACCGGACCCGACTCCGAACGCGGCATCCTGCGCCGCCAGGTTCCGCTGTGGCTGGCGCTGCCGGAATTCCGCAGTCTCGTCGTGGGCTTCGATGCCGCGCACATCGGCCATGGCGGCGAGGGCGCGCTCTACGTCCGGGTGCGGCGATCACGTTGACCTGATGCCGTGAACCGGCTTGCGACCGGGCACCACCAAATTATGATCGGGATGAGGGCCGGCGGACGCCGGCCGAGGGAAAGATCATGATCAGGCTGTTCGGATGTGTCGTCGCTGCCCTGGCGATGCTCGTGGTTCCGGCTTCGGCCCAGGAGCGCGTCGCGCTCGTTGTCGGCAACGGCGCCTACGTCAACGCCAAGGCGCTCCCCAACCCCACCAACGATGCGGACGATATGGCCGCCGTGCTGCGCGAACTCGGCTTTACCGTTGTGACGGGCTCAAACACCAACAAGGTCGAGTTCGATCAGAAGGTGCGCGACTTCGCGCGTGCGGTGCGCACCGCAAAGGTCGCCGCATTCTTCTATGCCGGGCACGGCATGCAGGTGGCCGGCAAGAACTACGCAATTCCGATCGATGCGAAGCTTGAAGGGGCTGCCGATCTTCCGGTCGAGACCGTCGATATCGACCAGATCGTCTCCATCATGGAGTCCGATCCGAATCGCGTGAACCTCGTCTTTCTCGACGCCTGCCGCGACAATCCCTTGACCCGCACGTTCGCGCGCAACCTTCCGGCCACGCGCGCCGCCAATGTCGGTTCGGGTCTGAATGCGATCGAAGCCGGCCGCGGCACCATGATCGCGTTCTCGACGGCGCCCAACAAAGTGGCGCTGGACGGGCAGGGCCGCAATTCGCCGTTCACCACTGCGCTGCTCAAACACATCCGCACGCCGGGTCTCGATATCGCGTTCGTCATGCGGCGCGTCACCGCCGATGTCGAGAAGTCGAGCGGCGGCACGCAGGTTCCCTGGGTGCACGCCTCGCTGATCTCCGATGTGACGCTGGCAGCCGGCGATTCGAAGGCGGCGAACCAGATTCCGCCGCCGCCGTCACCCGCACCCGGCCCGTCCGCCGACGAGGTCGCATGGAATTTCGTCAAGGGCAGCGAGAGCGTCGATGAGCTGCGGCGCTTCAAGAGCACGTTCCCCGCCAGCAGATTCCGTGTCGAGGCCGACACGCGAATCGCGGCGCTTGAAACCATGCAGCGGAACAAGCCGCCGCCGGCCATCAATCAGGGCGCATCGGGTGGTCGGATTCCGCTGGCGTCGCTGAGCGCGACACCGACGCAGCTTGGACAGTACGGTGATCTGAAGGCGTACACGGTTCTGCGCGACGGCGCGCGCGAATGCTATGTGATCGTTCCGGCAAGCGCGGGCCGCGGCTGGGATGGCCCGGTGATGATGATCTCGAATCGCCCGGCGCGAAAAATCAGGAACGAACTGTCGTTTGCGCAACTCGGCTTTCGTGACAAGTCGTCGCTGACGCTGCATGTGAAGTCGTCGGAATTTCCGATGCTGGCGCAGAGCGATGCGGCCTGGACCAAGAACCGTGACGACGAAAGCGTGGTGACCGCCATGCGTTCGAGCAGCGAGGCCCGATTGAAGGGCACCGGATCGAACCGGAAGCCGGTGGAGCTGACTTTTCCGCTGCGTGGCCTGCCCGACGCGCTGGAGCGCTCGGCGCGCGAATGTCTGGAGAACTGAACGTTGCCGCGGCCTTGGAGATGCCTAGAGAATGAACCGGCTGAGGTCCGCGTTCTTCGCCAGATCGCCGACGTGCTTCTTGACGTAGTCGGCATCGATGCGGATCGTTTCGCCGTTGCGGTCCGGCGCGACGAATGAGATTTCATCCAACACCCGTTCCATCACCGTCTGCAACCGCCGCGCGCCGATGTTCTCGATCGTCGAGTTCACGCTGACGGCGATATCGGCCAGTGCGTCGATCGCGTCGTCACTGATCTCGAGCGTGACGCCCTCCGTTTTCATCAGCGCCACATACTGCTTGATCAGTGAGGCCTCCGGCTCGGTGAGAATGCGGCGGAAATCGTCGCGGGTCAGCGCCTGAAGTTCGACACGGATCGGCAGGCGGCCTTGCAATTCGGGCAGCAAATCCGCCGGCTTCGAGATATGGAACGCGCCGGAGGCGATGAAGAGGATGTGGTCGGTCTTCACCGGCCCGTGCTTGGTGGTGACGGTGGTGCCTTCGATCAGCGGCAGCAGATCGCGCTGCACGCCTTCGCGTGAGACGTCGCCGCCGAGCCGGCCCTCTCGCACGCAGATCTTGTCGATCTCGTCGAGGAAAACGATGCCGTTGTTCTCGGCTGCCTGAATGGCTTCCTGCGTCACCTGCTCGGTGTCGAGCAGCTTGTCGGATTCCTCGTTGATGAGAATCTCGTGCGAGTCGGCGACTGTCAGCCGCCGCGTCTTGGTGCGCCCGCCGAGCTTGCCGAAAATATCGCCGATCGAAATCGCGCCGACCTGCGCACCTGGCATGCCGGGAATCTCGAACATCGGCGCGCCCCCCGACGACTGCGTTTCGATCTCGATCTCCTTGTCGTTCAGTTCGCCGTTGCGCAACTTGCGGCGGAACGAGTCGCGCGTCGCGGCGCTCGCGTTCTGGCCGACCAGCGCATCGAGCACACGCTCTTCCGCGGCCTGCTGCGCGCGCGCCTGCACGTCCTTGCGCTTGCGCTCGCGCGTTTGCAGGATCGCCACCTCGATCAGGTCGCGGACGATCTGCTCGACGTCGCGGCCGACATAGCCGACCTCCGTGAATTTGGTCGCTTCAACTTTCAGAAACGGCGCGCCGGCGAGCCGCGCGAGCCGCCGCGCGATCTCGGTCTTGCCGACGCCGGTCGGTCCGATCATCAGGATGTTCTTCGGCAGCACCTCCTCGCGCAGCGGGCCGGTGAGCTGCAATCGCCGCCAGCGGTTGCGCAGCGCGATGGCGACCGCACGCTTGGCGTCGGCCTGGCCGACGATGAAGCGGTCGAGTTCGGAAACGATTTCACGGGGGGAGAAGTCGGTCATGGGCCTTAGGTAGTCAGAAGCTGGAGATAAGCAAGCTGGTTTGCGAGAGCGCATCCTAACACTCAGCCGTCATTCCGGGATGCGCCTCTTGGCGCAGGCCCGGAATCCATACTCCCGATAGCGGTTATGGATTCCGGGCTCGCTCGTTGCTCTCGCGCCCCGGAATGACGGCATTGTTTGACGTCTGTCTCGTATCAGATAATCGGCGGCCCGCTCTGCCACTGCTTGATGGCATCGAGCGGGTACAAAAGCATGATCACGTTGAGGGTCAGATTGTCGCGGATATGCAGTCCGACCGCGACCTCGAAGATGATTGCGATCGCGATCGTCGCATGGACCGGCATCGCTTTCGCGAACATGAAGCCGCCGATCATGGCGAAGGTATCGGCGACCGAGTTGACAATGCTGTCGCCGAAATAGTCGAGCGCGATCGTGCCGGTGCGGTAGCGGTCGATGATGAAGCTCGAATTCTCGATCAGCTCCCAGCCGATCTCGATCCCCATCGCGATCAGAAGCCGCACGATCCACGGTGCGCGCGGCAGCAGGAAGCGTGTCAGCGCATAGAACAGGAAGCCATGGATGATATGCGAGGGCGTGTACCAGTCGGCGATGTGCTGCGAGTTCTCCGAACTCAGCACCACGCCGTGCCAGAGCTTGATCGTGCCGCAGGCGCACATCGGCAGGCGGCCCATGGAATAGAGGAGCGCGGCTTGCAGGACGATCAGCGCCGCGGCGGCGATCAGGCCGTGCGTCAGCGTGAATCCGCCTGTTGTCCGCTGTCCGCTCACGTCCTCAATATTGCCCATCGCGCACCATCGGTATCACCAGGTGGGTATGCGCCGGATTGTAGCCCGGGTGGAGTGAAACGAAACCCGGGATGCGCGACGGATGATTGTCCCGGATTACGCTGCGCTTCATCCGGGCTACAGTTATCCCGGGAGCGCTTCGATGGTGACGTTGCGGTTGGTGTAGACGCAGATATCGGCGGCGATTTCGAGCGCACGGCGCACGATTGTCTCCGCATCCTTCTCGGAATCCGCCAGCGCGCGGGCGGCGGCGAGCGCATAGTTGCCGCCGGAGCCGATCGCCATCACGCCGCCCTCCGGCTCCAGCACATCGCCGGTGCCGGTCAGCACCAGCGAAACTTCCTTGTCGGCGACGATCATCATCGCCTCCAGCCGCCGCAGGTAACGGTCGGTGCGCCAGTCCTTGGCGAGCTCCACTGCCGCGCGCGTCAGTTGCCCCGGATACTGCTCCAGCTTGCTTTCCAGCCGCTCGAACAGGGTGAAGGCATCGGCGGTGGCGCCGGCAAAGCCGCCGATCACGTCACCCTTGCCGAGCTTGCGCACCTTCCTGGCGTTGGACTTGATCACGGTCTGGCCGATCGAGACCTGGCCGTCGCCGCCGATCACCACCTTGCCGCCCTTGCGGACGGTGACGATGGTCGTGCCGTGCCAAACCTGGGAAGAATGACTGTCCATGAAAACCCCAAAAACAAAGCCCGAAGGAAAGCGACAAGGCTCGATCCTGATCTAGGCGCTCGCCGATCCGGGCGCAATTGCCCGGTGGCGGGCACTGATTTTGGTCACCATATCCGGGCTCGAACGACAGAATCGCCCATCTCGCGGTAGCGAAGGCGAGGCGAGCCTGTTAAGAGGAGGCCTCGATTTAAGCCCTCCGGAGAGCCGTTTTCGATGCGCACCGCCACCATCAAGCGCAAGACCAAGGAGACCGACATTTCGGTGACCGTCAATCTCGACGGTACCGGGATTTCGAACGTCTCGACCGGGATCGGCTTCTTCGACCATATGCTCGACCTGCTGGCGCGGCATTCGCGCATCGACATCACCGTGAAGGCTGACGGCGATCTGCATGTCGATCATCACCACACCACGGAAGACGTCGGCATCGCGCTTGGTCAGGCCGTAAAGCAGGCGCTCGGCGACATGAAGGGCATCGTCCGCTACGCCGGCGTGCACATGCCGATGGACGAGACGCTGTCGCGCGTCGTCATCGATATCTCCGGCCGGCCGGTGCTCGTGTTCAAGGTCGAATTCCCGCGCGACAAGGTCGGCGAGTTCGATACCGAGCTTGTGCGTGAGTGGTTCAACGCATTCGCGATGAATGCGGGCGTCACCTTGCATGTCGAAACGCTGTACGGCGAGAACAGCCATCATATCGCCGAATCCTGCTTCAAGGGTCTGGCGCGGGCGCTGCGCTCCGCGACGTCGATCGATCCGCGCGCGGCCAACGAAGTGCCGTCGACCAAGGGTCAATTGGGCGGGTAGTCTCGCCGACACGTCACCGGAGAGAACCTCATGCCGGTCTATACCGTTCACGCTCCCGTTGCCGCGCAGGGCGGCCACACGATGGACGCGACCACGGACAGGTACGTGTTCGTGCGCGACGGCTTTTATTTCTGGGCGATGATCGCACCCGTCATCTGGATGCTTTACCACCGGCTGTGGCTCGCGCTGGTTGGTTACATCGTGCTCTGCGTGGCGATGGGCTTCGTGCTGTCGCGGCTCGGCGTCAGCTCGGGAACGGCGTTCGTCGCGTTCGGGCTGATCTCGATCCTCATTGGTCTGGAGGCGGCGAGTCTGCGCCGCCGCAAATTCTCGGGCCGCAAGTGGCGGCAGCTCGACGTAGTTGTGGCTGACGACGAGGAAGCCGCCGAGCGGCGCTTCTTCGATCGTCATGCCGGCGCGCTTGCGCCGTCATCCGCGACATCATGGGCCGATCGCGGCCCGCAGCAACCCTCGTCACCGGCGCAGTATCAGCCGCAAGCGGCGAGCAGCGCGAACGACATCATCGGATTGTTTCCGCAGCCGGGAGCCCCGCGGTGAGCGTCGCGATCATCGACTACGGTTCGGGCAACCTGCACTCGGCGGCGAAGGCGTTCGAGCGCGCCGCGCGCGGCATGGAGAATCCGGAGAAGGTCGTCGTCACCCGCGATCCGGATGTGGTCTTCCGTGCCGATCGTGTGGTGCTGCCCGGCGTCGGTGCGTTCGCCGATTGCCGCAAGGGCCTCGATTCGCTCGACGGCATGGTCGAGGCGATGACCGAAGTGGTGCGCGACAAGGCGCGGCCGTTCTTCGGCATTTGCGTCGGCATGCAGCTGATGGCGACGCGCGGCAAGGAATACGTGACGACGCCCGGCCTCGACTGGATTTCCGGCGATGTCGAGAAGATCGCGCCGCGCGACGAGAACCTGAAGATCCCGCACATGGGCTGGAACACGCTGGAGCCGTTGCGCGAGCATCCGGTGCTGGAGCGCCTGCCGCTCGGCGAGAAGGGCCGCCATGCCTATTTCGTGCACTCGTATCATCTCAATCCCGCGAACGAGGCGGATGTGGTCGCGCGCGCCGATTACGGCGGGCCGGTTACGGCGATCGTCGCGAAAGACACTGCGATCGGCACGCAGTTCCATCCCGAGAAGAGCCAGCGCTTCGGGCTCGCGCTGATTTCCAATTTTCTGAAGTGGAAGCCGTGATCCTCTTTCCCGCCATCGATCTGAAGAACGGCGAGTGCGTCCGCCTGCAACAGGGCGACATGGCGCGCGCGACTGTGTTCAACACCAATCCCGCCGCGCAGGCCCGCGCGTTCGAGGAGCAGGGCTTCGAATATCTGCACGTCGTCGATCTTGATGGCGCGTTCGCCGGCAAACCTGTGAATGCGCAGGCGGTCGAGGCGATGCTGAAGGCCATCGCCATGCCGGTGCAGCTCGGCGGCGGCATCCGCGATCTCGCGACGCTGGAGGCCTGGCTCGAAAAGGGCATCGATCGCGTCATCATCGGAACTGCTGCGGTGCGCGATCCGGCATTCGTGAAGGAAGCCGCGAAGAAGCATCCGCGCCGCGTCGCGGTTGGCCTCGATGCGCGCGACGGCAAGGTCGCGGTTGAGGGCTGGGCCGAGACATCGCAGGTGACGGCGCTCGAGATCGCAAAACGTTTCGAGGATGCCGGCGTCGCTGCGATCATCTTCACCGATATCGCCCGCGACGGCTTGCTGAAGGGCATCAACTGGGACGCGACGATCGCGCTCGCCGGGGACATCGAGATTCCGGTGATCGCCTCGGGCGGTCTCGCCTCGATCGAGGATATCCGCACGCTGGTCTCGCCGCACGCGCGCAAGCTTGCGGGCGCGATCGCCGGCCGCGCGCTCTATGATGGCCGCGTCGACCCGGCCGAGGCGCTGGCGCTGATCCGTGCCGCGAAGAGCGCCGCATGAGCTCGCCGGACAAGCGCAGCCCTGCGATCAATCTCGACAGGCTGCTGCGCCCGATCATGATCTTCGCGGCGATTGCGGCTCCGTTATGCTGGGCCGGCGCTTGGTTTTTTCGTGAGCGCCGCGATTTTTCCGACGCGCTGATAGGCCTCGGCTGTCTGCCGATCGTGGTTGCGGTTTGTGCGTATCTCTATTTGCTGGTCAACAAGGTCGAGCGTGGATAGCGCGTGTTCCGCAAAAGTGGAAACCGGTTTTGCGACAAGAACACGCGCAAACAAGATAAGGCTTTGTCATGTTCAAGGTTCGCGTCATTCCCTGCCTCGATGTGAAGGACGGCCGCGTCGTCAAGGGCGTCAACTTCGTCGATCTGCGTGACGCCGGCGATCCGGTGGAAGCGGCGATCGCCTACGACGCGGCGGGCGCCGACGAGCTGACCTTCCTCGACATCACGGCGACCCACGAAAACCGCGGCACCATTCTCGATGTAGTCCGCCGCACCGCGCAGGCGTGTTTCATGCCGCTCACGGTCGGCGGCGGCGTGCGCACCGTCGAGGACATCCGCACGCTGCTCAGCTCCGGCGCCGACAAGGTATCGATCAACAGCGCCGCCGTCTCCCGCCGCGAGTTCGTGAAAGAGGCGGCGGAGAAATTCGGCGATCAGTGCATCGTCGTCGCCATCGATGCGAAGCGCGTGAAGCGGCCCGGCGCCTCGGATCGCTGGGAAATCTTCACCCACGGCGGGCGCAAGGAAACCGGCATCGACGCCATCGAATACGCGCAGGAAGTCGTTGCGCTCGGCGCCGGAGAAATCCTGCTCACCTCGATGGATCGCGACGGTACCCGCCAGGGCTTCGACATTCCGCTGACGCGCGCCATTGCCGACAGCGTCAGCGTGCCGGTCGTTGCCTCGGGCGGCGTCGGCAATCTCGATCACCTCGTCGATGGCGTCCGCGACGGCCATGCGAGCGCAGTGCTCGCCGCATCGATCTTCCATTTCGGCGAGTTTTCAATTCTTGAGGCCAAGGAGCACATGCTCCGGGCCGGCCTGCCGATGCGGCTCGATCCCTGATTTTCGTAAAGCCTGTCAGGAGTTTAGGCTCCCCGCAGAGCCGGATACCTGATACTGGTTTCTGAAACGGCAGTTCAACGGGCGGAACGGAGATGACCCGCCGATGTCACGCTTCACGATCCACGACCTCGCCAAGATCATCGATGCTCGCGCCGCCTCGACCGGCGATGTGTCGTATACCAGGAAGCTGCTCGACAAGGGCGCGGAGCATTGCGCCAAGAAGTTCGGCGAGGAAGCGGTTGAAACCGTGATCGCCGCGATCGAGAACGACCGCCGGAATCTCATCGCCGAAAGCGCCGATTTGCTGTTTCATCTGCTCGTGCTTTTGAAGGCGCGCGGGATTACGCTCGGCGAAGTCGAGGCGGCGCTCGGCGAGCGGACGCAGATGTCGGGCCTCGAGGAGAAGGCGTCGCGCCCGCGCGGGTAGGTATTCCCGAATGGGGGTGGTCGTTTCGCGGATAGGGCGCTGAAAGAAGTTCAGAACTAACCCTTGCAGTGGCGGCTGGCGAGGGATCGGGCGGGGGCCGAGTATCATGGATGTACGTACCGAGCAGCTTTACAACCCGTACCGGTTGTTCACCCGCGCCGAATGGGCCGCGCGGCGTGCCGATACGCCGATGACGCTGACGGCGGACGAAGTCGCCCGGCTGCGCTCGATGCACGATCGCCTCGACATCAAGGAGGTCGAGGAAATCTATCTGCCGCTCTCGCGCCTGCTGTCGATCTACGTCGCGGCGACGCAACGCTTGTTCGTCGAGCAACGGCGCTTCCTCGGCATCGAGGACCGCAAGATGCCCTACATCATCGGCGTTGCCGGCTCGGTTGCGGTGGGCAAATCGACAACGGCGCGCGTGCTTCAGGCGCTCTTGGCGCGCTGGTCGCCGCGGCCGAAGGTCGACCTCGTCACCACCGACGGTTTTCTTTATCCGAATGCGGTTCTCGAGCGCGAAGGCCTGATGACGAAGAAGGGCTTTCCCGAGAGCTACGATCTGCCGACGCTGCTTCAGTTTCTGTCCGACCTGAAAGCCGGACGGCGCAACGTGCGTGCGCCGGTCTATTCGCATCTCACCTATGACGTCATTCCGAACGAGTGGGTCACGGTCGATCAGCCGGATATCCTGATTCTCGAAGGCATCAACGTGCTGCAAACCGGCCGCTTGCCGCGCGACGGCAAGGCAGTACCCTACGTCTCCGATTTCTTCGACTTCGCGGTCTATCTCGATGCCGACGAGAACGTGCTGCGCGAGTGGTATGTCGAGCGCTTCCTGGCGCTGCGCCAGACGGCCTTCGCGGACCCGCGCTCCTACTTCCATCGCTACGCCAAGTTCTCCGACGAGGAGGCGACCAAGACCGCGCTCGACATCTGGGGCCGCACCAACCTCGCCAACCTGCATGAGAACATTCTGCCGACGCGGCCGCGCGCGACCCTCATTCTCACCAAGGGCCCGTCGCACATTGTCGAACAGGTCGCACTGCGGCGGCTCTGATCGTCGATCTTCATTCCGCTCAGGAATGGCAATCCTTGCCATTGGATGCTGACCCTTCCCTCCCCTTGATGGGGAGGGTGGCTGGCCGCTGGCCAGCCGGGTGGGGTGACGCCTTGGCAAATCAAATCGCCCGCAGTCTCCGAAAACGTTCAACACCGCAGGAAGTGAAACTGCGGATGCGGTTGCGCGAACTGAAAGCGCAAGGCTTCCGCTTTCGTCGGCACGCGGCGCGACAGTTTTCTGAAATCGGAAGGATTCAGAGTTCTCCGCTTCTGGAATTCCGACATTGACCGGAACATCACCGGCGTAGTGGAAACCATCGTCGGGATGCTCAATGTCCCCCACCCCGACCGGCTGCCGCCGGTCGACCCTCCCCACAAGGGGGAGGGATAGCGTCGCAACGCAGTGCAAGCTCAGGCCGCGTGGCGCGTGGCGTCGGCGCCGAAATAGCCGATGTAGCGCTCGCTGATGTCGGACACCGGCATCACGATGAAGACATCGGTCGTGCCGAACTGGTGATCGATCACCGCGCCGTCGCCGACATAAGCTCCGAGCCGCAGATACGCCTTGATCAGCGGCGGCAGTTCGCGCAGCGCCGCCTTCTTGTCGATCGCTTCTTTCGCAACGCGGTTCATCTCGACGCGGCGCGAGGCATGGGCGCGGGCCTGCCAGGCTTCCGGAGCGGTCGAGAAGTGATGCAGGAATGATAGCGGCTGGGCGAGGCGGTCCGGATCGGTGCCCTCGAAGCTGGCGCAGCCGATCATCGCATCGAAATTGTTCTGCCGCACGTAGCTCCAGATGCCGTGCCACAGCAGCTCGACGGTGCGCTTGTTGCGATAGGGCGGCAGCACGCAGGAACGGCCGAGTTCGAGAAAGCGCAGGCCGGGATGCCGCGCGATCATGCCGGAGATGTCGAACTCGTTCTCGGTATAGAAACCGCCGTTGCGCATCGCCACCTCGTGGCGGAGCAGGCGGTAGGTGCCGACCACCGGCAGCTTGCCGCTGAGTGTCGGCTTGGCCGCGTGGTCGATCACCAGCAAATGATCGCAGATCTTGTCGTAGGCATCCTTGTCGCGTTGCGACAGCAGGGTCTTGGCGTCGGCGATCGCGTGCCCGTCCTTGTAGAACACGCGATAGCGCAGCTTCTGCGCCCGCTTGATCTCGCCCTTCTTGCGCGCGAGCCGGACCTCGAGCGAGCCGAGCCGGCCCAGTGTCGCGCCGTTTTCCGGCGAGATCAGCGCGCGGAAGGTATCGACGTCGCGCAATCCCGGCATCAGCCAGGTCGCGGCGTGGGCGGCTGCGATCTTTGCTTGTTCGGGTTTCAGAATATCGATGAAATTGAGCTTGGGGCGAACCGGGTTGCCGCTGTGCATCGTGGACTCCGCGCAGGAGCTGCCGCCTTTCGAATCGGCATGCAGACACGCTGCGCGTCATAGATCACGCGCACTCAAAACATTTATGACAGAAGCTTGCGCGGCTCAGGCGACAAGCGGCGTGGCCGAGCGGATGCCGGCCAGCGCTGTCGCAAGTTTGTCACGATCGAGCGGCTTGACGAGGAAGCCGTCCATGCCGGCTTCGAAGCAGGCATAGCGATCTTCCACCAGGGCGTTTGCGGTCAGCGCGAGGATCGGCGTGCGCCGGGCCTGTTGCCCGGCCTCGGCTGCGCGAATGCGCTTCGCCGTCTCGACGCCGTCGAGCACCGGCATCTGCACATCCATCAGCACAACATCATAGGGGGCACCGGCGGCAGCCGCCATCAGCCAGGATTCCAGCGCCTGCTCGCCATTCACTGCGATCACGGCGCGATGGCCGAGCTTGCCGAGCAGCGACCGCATCAGCAGCGCATTGATCTCGTTGTCCTCGGCGACAAGGATCGACAGTCCTGAACCGGCGGCACGGGCGGCGATCGGCGGAGCGTCGCTCGCATCGATGATCGGCGTATCGGTGTCCCGGACGCTTGACAGCCGTGCGGCAAGCGAGGCCGCCCGCAGCGGTTTCACGAGATATCCGGTGAAGCCGGGCGCGGACATCATGCTGGTGTCGTGCCGCATCGCCGGCGTCAGCATGATGATGCGATGCTGGGTATGTGCCGTGGCCATATGTGCAAGCATCTGCGCCGCATGACCGAAGCTGCCGTCGATCAGAAGCGCATGCCAGTGCCGTTCGGGCAAAAGCGCTTCCGCCACCGGGATATCCGAGACGATGCAAACCTGTGCGCCCCAGCGCGCCAGCCGCTTCTCGACGAGCGAAGCCTCGACCGGCTGCGCCGTGACGATCATCACCGGCTTGCCCGAAAGATCAGGCCAGCTCTCCGGCTGTGCCGCGACGATCACGTCGCTCGCGGCGGCTGTGAGCGGGATCGATACCTCGAACGTCGAGCCGTGACCGATCTTGCTCTCGAGCACGATCCGTCCGCCCATGCGCTTGACGATGCGATCGCTGATGCTGAGACCCAGCCCCGTGCCGCCGTAGTCGCGCGCGGTTTCCTCGCTCGCCTGTTCGAATTCACGGAAGATGCGTTCCTGCGCCTCCGGCTCGATGCCGATGCCGGTGTCGCGCACGAGGAAGCTGATCTCGCCTTCCCAGATGCCGGGTTCGGCGATCAATGCGACACCGCCCTGCGACGTGAACTTGATGGCATTGCCGGCGAGATTGAGCAGCACCTGCCGCAGCCGCGCCGCGTCACCCGACACCATCACCGGCAGCCGCTCGTCGACATAGCAGGCGATCTCGATGCCCTTGGCGTGGGCGCGGGGCGCCAGCAGCTCGGTGATATCTTCCATCATCGCCGTCAGTCCGAACGGCTGCTGCGCGAGGTCGATCTTGCCAGCCTCGATTTTGGAATAGTCGAGCAGTTCCTCGATCAGCGACAGCAGCGCGTCGCCGGAGGATTTGACGGCGTTGACGTAGGTCGCCTGCTCGGGCGTCAGCTTCGTGTCGAGCAGAAGGCCGCTCATGCCAAGAATGCCGTTCAGCGGCGTGCGGATTTCGTGCGAGGCCATGGCGAGAAAGCGCGATTTCGCGCGGCTCGCCGCATGCGCCTGATCGCGGGCATCTTCCAGCGCATGCTCGGTCTCGGCGCGGTCGGTGACGTCGCGGCCGACGCTCTGCCATTCGGCCGGCTGGCCGGCATCGCGGCGAACGAGGCCCTCGCGCCAGGCGATCCAGCGCGGACCGGCCGGCGTCGCGATCTGCTGGTCATGCATTCTGGTGCCGTCGGCGGCGATTGCCGTCTCGCCCTGGACCAGGACTTCGAGCGCGAAGATCGTCCCTGTCAGCTCGGCGCGGGGTTTGCGTGCCAGTGCGCAGAACGCATCATTGGCGAAGGTGATGCGGCCCGAGGCGTCGCGCAGCACGATCAGGTCGCCCTGGGTTTCGAACAGGCTGCGGGCGCGTTCCTCCGCCTCCTTCAGTTCCCAGTTGCGGTCGGCCATCGCCTCGCTCTGCAGGACGATCGCGCGCATCTTCTTCTTCATCCAGCGCAGCCGCATGCTCAGCGCAGCGATCGCCACGCAGGCGATGGCGAAGAGGAAGCTAATGCCAAGGGCGAAGGTGTGAGGATCGTACCCGGATGAATCAGACGTGACACCGGCGATGAAACCGTAAGCGCCGCCGAAAGCCGCGGAGAAGATGAAGGCCCATTTGACGACAGTCGCGATCCAGGCGTTGCGGCGTGTCAGACGGCGGACTGCCGATCGCAGACGAATCGCTTGGTGTTTCATCGCATCCCTCGTTCGGCCGTCCCCGGCTGCACGATGGCGGACGCATATTGCGAAGTGCTTGAGGAACCGCACCTCGGCACCACGCGGTTCGCGCGTGGTTAACGAAGGGTGAAGCGTGCGAAGCGATCAGAATGCGGCGGCGAGACGGTGCTGTTGCGTGCTGCGCGCGGTCGCGATCAGGGCCGCTGCTTCCCACGCCGTATAGTGGCGCGAGCTGACATAGATGCGGTAGTCGCCGCCGGGCTGGGTCGAGAGATGGATGGTCAGGCGCGGATTGTCGTCCCGCGCGCCGATGGCGACGAATTGGGTCGCCGCGCTCACCTTGCAGGAACTGTCGTCGGCTTCGGCGCTCGCGCTGTCGTCGGCGAGGGTGAAGTCGGCCATGTCGGGCGTGTCGACGATCTGGACGCGGACGGTCGCCGCTTCCGGATCGTCCACGAACGAGACCTTGATCTGGCTCTGCCATGGACCGGCAGCAAGCTGCACGCTGGTGTCGCCGAATGCGATACAGGGACGCCAATCGTGCAGCAGCCGGTCGCGAGCAAGAACGCCGACAACGATCAGAGGAACCACTGACGCAACGAGCTTCAAACGCAACATGACACTTCACTCCGCACAAGGACAAGCACGCGCCTTATGGTTGGTGAAGCGTAAACAAAACTCGTTACCAGAGCGTTTGCATCCGGCGCGATCGCGTCAAGGTTGCGAAGAAATTCGATATCGGACGAATACGCAGACAGAGGCTCGGCCACTGGCCCATCGCGCCGATGGTCGGCCGCTGGCCCACCTACGCGGCGCGGCGCAAATCCTCGGCGAGCACGCGGTAGGACAGCGCCTCGGCGATGTGCAGGCGGCCGACCGCATCCGCGCCGTCGAGATCGGCCAGCGTGCGGGCCACCCGCAGCACCCGGTGATAGCCGCGGGCCGAGAGCCGCATCTGTTCGGCTGCGTCGCGCAAGAGCGCGAACCCCGGCTTGTCGGGACGGGCGAGCTCTTCCAGCACCGCGGCCGGCGCCTCGGCATTGGTGCGGATGTGCGGCAGGCCAAGGGCTGCGAAACGATCCCGCTGCACCTCGCGCGCGGCGGCCACGCGCGCTGCGACCTCCGCGGAGCCTTCCGCCGGCGGCGGCAGGATCAGGTCGGCGGCCGTCACCGCCGGCACCTCGATGCGCAGATCGATGCGGTCGAGCAGCGGACCCGAAATGCGCGACTGATAGTCGGCCGTGCAGCGGTCGATGCGTCCGCGCTTGCAGGCGAAGCCGGGCTCGTAGGCGCTGCCGCAGCGGCAGGGATTCATCGCCGCGATCAGCATCACCCGCGCAGGGTATGTCACGCGATGGTTGGCGCGCGACACGGCGACCTCGCCGTTCTCGAGCGGCTGCCGCAGCGAATCGAGCACGCGCGGATCGAACTCCGGCAGTTCGTCGAGAAACAGCACGCCGTTGTGAGCGAGCGAAATCTCGCCGGGCTTGGCGCGCATGCCGCCGCCGGTGAGCGCGGCCATGCTGGCGGAATGATGCGGCGAGCGAAACGGCCGCCGGTTTGTCAGCGCCCCGCCGTCGAGTTCGCCCGCGACGGAGGCGATCATCGACACTTCGAGCAATTCGGCGGGCGAGAGCGGCGGCAGGATCGACGGCAGCCGCGCCGCCAGCATCGACTTGCCGGAGCCCGGTGCGCCGATCATCAAGAGGTGATGTCCGCCGGCGGCGGCAATTTCGAGCGCGCGCTTGGCGCTCTCCTGGCCCTTGATGTCGCGCAGATCGAGCAGCGCGGCTCCGGACGCTTCCTGCACCTTCGGCTTCGGGCGGCTCAACACCTGCGTGCCCTTGAAATGGTTGGCGAGCTGGATCAGCGAGCTTGCGGCGATGATCTCGAGATCGGGCGAGGCCCACGCCGCTTCCGAGCCGCACGCGGCCGGACAGATCAGGCTTTCCTCGCGTGCGTTCGCGGCAATCGCCGACGGCAGCACGCCCGCGACCGGCGCGATCGATCCGTCGAGTCCCAGTTCGCCGAGCACGGTGACGTTCGACAACGCATCGGCCGGGATCGCGCCGATCGCCGCCATCAGGCCGAGCGCGATCGGCAGATCGTAGTGGCTGCCTTCCTTCGGCAGGTCGGCGGGTGCGAGGTTGACGGTGATCCGCCGTGCCGGCAGCGCGAGCCCGGATGCGATCAGCGCCGAGCGCACCCGCTCGCGCGCTTCCGAAACCGCCTTGTCCGGCAAACCGACGATGGTGAAAGCGGGAAGCCCGGGTGCGACCTGCACCTGCACGTCGACGGCGCGAGCCTCGATTCCCTCAAAGGCGACGGTGGAGACGCGCTGAACCATGATGACTGCCCCTCAACCCAAGGTAGCGCGGAGGTTGTCGCTCATCAAGAACATTTAGGGAACAAGAATTGGGTATTGCACCGGCCGCCGAAGCCACGCGAAACCCGGTCATGTTATGGCCAAGCGGCCACCGCCGGTGATAGCGTCGCGGCGGCCCCATCCCGGCTATCTGGCTTTGGGACCACAGAATTTCCGCAGCACCGCGCCCCGATGTCCCAGTCTGACGACCAACTGACCCTGATCTTCCGCTGTCCGAAGGAGCTGGAGGGGCGGATCCCGTTGCCGGTCCCGGCGGCGCAGGGCCTGCCCGGCTGGATCCGGGCGATGCCGCCGCAGGCCTTCAATGCGGTGCTCGGCGGCGAGGCCGACACGGTGAAGCGCTGCCCGCCGTTCGTCGACGCCATGACCAGCGGCTTCCTGATTCCGCTGATGTGCGATGTGACGGTCGCGAACGGCGAGTTCACCTGGGACAACGACCCGCCGCCGGGCGGCGCGGTCAGCTTCGTGCGCTCGCCGATCGGCTTTCACGATCCCGGCCAGGTCACCGGCACGCCGCTGTTCGATGCCGACCGTTTCATGATCAAGTTTCACAACCCATGGACCATCGAGGCGCCGGAGGGCTGGTCGCTGCTGTTCACGCATCCGGTTAATCGCTTCGATCTGCCGTTCACGACGCTCACCGGCCTCGTCGACAGCGATCGCTATCACGATGCGTGGGTGCATTTTCCGGCGCGCTGGCACGATCTGAATTTCTCGGGCGTATTGCCGAAGGGGACGCCGGTGGCGCAGTGCTTTCCGATCAAGCGCGGCAACTGGGGAATCGAAAGCGCGGCGTTCACCGATGACGAGACGCAGCGCGCGCACGATCTCACCAATGCGATCGACCGCGAGAAAGGCGTCTATCGCCGGCACTATCGGGCGTAGTGCAGGCGCTTCCGTTGCTCCACTCGTCATTGCCGGGCATAGCCGTTCAAAGAACGGCGTCGCTTCGCTCGCCTATGACCCGGCAATCCATCTTGTCGCGAACAAGTCTTCCGAAGAAAGATGGATGCCCGGATCAAGTCCGGGCATGACGAGTGATGATACAGACGAAGTCTGACGTCACCTCTTCCCGTCGCGCAGGAATTTCGCGGCATCGCTCGGCCGGATGAAGAACTTGCCATGTGGAGCGGCGGCAAGTGCGGTCATCGCGCGGCCGGCCATCGGCGTGGTGCGTGCCGCCGTTCGCAGCGCCGCTTCGCCGCCGTCGCGGTCGCCGAGCTCCAGCAGGCACTTCGCGAGATTGATCCGCGTCAGTGCATCGTCCGGCTGCACCGCGACCGCGCGCTTGTAGAGGTCGGCTGCGGCGGCATATTCGCCGTCGAGCGCCATCACCTGCGCGAGGCCGACCAGCGCATCGTAGCGCTCGGGCGCGGCCGTGCGCACCTGCATGAACAGCGCACGCGCCGTCTTGCGGTCGTTTCGTTTGATGTGGACGTGCCCCAGCGTCATCCGCAGATCGGGCGAATCCGGCGCGAGCGCAAGCCCGCGTTCGAGAACGGCGATGGCTTCATCGAAGGTGCCGTCCTTGCCAAGCTCGCGGCCGAGTTCTGCGAAGGCCGGCAGGAACGGTGGCTGCCGCTTGACGGTCTGGCGCAACAGATCGAGCGCCTCATCGCGTTGTCCGATCGAGATCAGGGCGGAGGCCAGGACGGTCTCGATATTGGCGTCTTCGCTCCGCTTGCGGGCTCGCCGTAACGGCTCGATCGCTTCGTCCGCGCGATTCTGCATCAGCAGCGCGCGTCCGAGAATCTGCGCGGCGAGGATGTTGCCCCGGTTGGCTTTCAGCACGCCGGATGCGATGCGCTCCGCCTCATCCGGCCGTCCCATCTGGAACGCCATCATCGCCTGCTCGAGCGCTTGCTGGCCGGGGGCGGACTGGGGTGAAGACGGAGGCTTCGGCATCGGTTCTGATCGGAAAGCGGCGGCGACAGTGCTGGCGAAGCCTCTGCGCCTTGTCAACACGCTTCCTGTGCGAGCGGATAAAACAAAAGCTCCGGCGCGCCACTTGCGAACCGGAGCTTTCAGGTGTGATCGCTTTTGCGCGGCGGCGCCCCGCGAGCGCCGCCGGCTTATCGCATCAGAGCTGCATCTGCATCGGTTCGGCGATGTAGCGATAGCCGTCGCCTGCCTTGACGATGTGGCCCAGACCCGGCCAGGCGAAGTGATACGACATCACCATGGTCTTGTTGGCGGCGATCGTATCGAGCAGCTTGACGCGCGTCGCCGCCGCCTGCTTCGGATCGGTGTCGTAGGCGAATTCCATGCGCGGACGCTCCAGCAGCAGCACCGAATGGTGCGAGAGGTCGCCCATGAAGATGAAGGACTTCCCGGCGGACTGGACGTTGAAGATGGTGTGGCCGACGGTGTGGCCGGGCGCCGCGATCGCGGTGATGCCGGGCAGGAACTGTTCTCCGTCTTTGAAGAACTTGATGCGATCGCGCACCGGCATCAGGTTCTTGCGTGCATGCAGGACGAAATCCTTCAGCGGCGATCCGAGTTTGCCTTCGTCGGTCCAGAAGTCGAAATCCGACTGCGCAAGATAGACCTGCGCGTTCGGGAACAGCACCTTGCCGGCGCTGTCGACGATGCCGCCGATGTGATCGATGTGGGCATGCGAGCAGACGATGGCGTCGATGTCGTCCGGCTTGATGCCGGCCTCGGTCATGCTCTTGGTCAGGCGGCCGGTGGTCGGGCCGAATGCCTTCGATGCGCCCATACCGGTATCGAACAGCACCAGGCGGTCGCCGAAGTTCACGATCGGCGCGTTCTGTTCCAGCACGACGTTGGTCGGCGAGAGGAAATTGTCGGTCAGCATCTTCGCGATTTCTTCTTTCGGCACGCCAGTAAACGTGCCGGTTGGATCGCCAAGCGGCAACGGTCCGTCGGAGACGATCGTCACCTCGGCGTCGCCGAGCTTGAAGCGGTGAAAGTAAGGCGCTTGCGTGCCGAGCTTCGGCGCGCGTGCGAAAACGGGAGTCGTCAGAGCGGTCGCACCAAGTCCGGCGCCGAGGGCGAGCAGCGAGCGTCGCGAAAGATCGAGAGTCATGCGGTGTCCTCCAGTTCAATTCGCCGCCTCGGAGCGGCGGGCCTGTTCTTGGAAAATCCGGCCGCGCGCACGCTGCGCCGGGAAACGTGACGTTTCAAGGGCGAGTTGTTGCAGGTTACTTGCGCGCGCAGTTTGCAGCGCCGCTGCATTGCGAACGATTCCGAACAGAAAGAAGCGTACTGCCGTGAATCAAAAGGCGGCATGCGACCACGGCCGGTGCAGGCCGTCCTACATCCGCTTCGGGGGTATGGCGGGTTTCAGGCGCGTTCGCGCCGGGCGTTCACGGCGGGCGCGAGCGGAATGGCGTCGGTCACCTCGGAGAGAACGCGCGGCCGGATCCGCAGGCCGAACGCGCGCGGAAAACGCAGGACCTCGAGGTCGAATTCATCGGTTTTCAGAATCTGCGGTCCGCCGCCGGGTCGCGGTGCGTAGAGCCGGCCCCAGAGATCGATGTTCCTGAACTGCGGAATGTCGCTCAGCCGCAGATTGGAGAGACCGCCGCTGTGACCGAGCAGTTCGCACGCCCGTTCGTTCATCATCGTCACCCAGCCATCGATCGCATGGCCAGCGTCGTTGCTGATCGGGCAGGCGATCAGGATGGCGTCGGGCGCAGTACGGAAGAGCTGCTCGTAGACTTCGATCTGATGACTGAAAACCTCGGAGTAGCAGACGAGCATCACCGTATTCTGAGGCAGCTCGATCGGCAGGATGATGCGGCCCCAGAGCTGACCGGGCTGCAGGCTGGCGCCGGTGAAGCGGACGAAGGCCGGCGTCATCGTCGATACGACCTGGCGGTAAACCTGCATGAAGTCGGTAGAGCGAGGACCGGTGTTGTCCGTCACCATGTGGCCGGACTGGGCATTGCCATGCCCCGGCTGCACGGCTTCGCCGACATAGAGGTAGAGGAAGTCGTCGCCGGACGACATCAGGTAGGCGAGATTCGGCCGCAGCGAGTGGCGGGATTCCTCGGTCAGGCGCTGCAGGGTGAGGTGGTTGGTCGACTTCAGCGTCTTCCACTTCGCCCACAGGAACTCCATCGTCGGTGTGGTCATTTCGCGAGGGATCGATGCGCCAAAGATGACTTCCAGTGCCATGCTGATATCCGGATAAATAGAAATAATCCGGCCGACGAGAATCTCGGGCCGGCCGCAGCGGCGTAATTAGTTATTCTGAAGGGTGAGGCAAAACCTTTAAGGAAATGTAGTCACCGGGACCTTAACCGGCAGCCCGGTCCCGATCGTCAGCCGGCGCGCTTGGCCTCGAGCCGGTCCCAGACGCGGGCTGCGATATCCGGGCCGCCGAGCCGGGCGATGGCGCGAATACCGGTCGGCGACGTGACGTTGATTTCCGTCAGGTTGCCGTCGATGACATCGATGCCGACGAGGATCAGCCCACGCTCGCGCAGGTGAGGTCCGATGCGCTCGCAAATTTCGCGCTCGCGTGCGGAAAGCTCGGTGGCCTGCGCCGCGCCGCCGCGCACCATGTTCGAGCGCAGATCGTCGGGAGCGGGAACGCGGTTGACGGCGCCGGCGAACTCGCCGTCGACGAGAATGATGCGCTTGTCGCCGTGCTTCACCTCGGGGAGGAAACGCTGGATCACCCACGGCTCGCGCCAGGTGACCGAGAACATGTCGAACAGCGAACCGTAGTTCATGTCGTTTCTGGTGATGCGGAACACCGCCGAGCCGCCATGGCCGTGCAGCGGCTTCATCACCACGTCGCCATGCTCGGCGCGGAAGGCGTCGATCTCGGCGCGATCGCGTGAGACGAGTGTCGGCGGCATCAGTTCGGGGAAGTTCAGCACAAACATCTTTTCCGGCGCGTTGCGCACACTGGCCGGATCGTTCACCACCAGCGTCTTCGGATGAATCTGTTCGAGCAGATGCGTGGAGGTGATGTAGGCCATGTCGAACGGCGGGTCTTGCCGCAGCAGCACCACATCGAACGACGCAAGATTTGTGCGTGTTGCTTCACCGAGCGTGAAGTGGTTGCCTTCCTCGTCGCGCACGGTCAGCGACTGCACGGGCGCGAAGATATCCTTAGCCCGCTGGCTGAGCTTGTCCGGCGTGTAGTAGGCGAGCTGATGGCCGCGCTTCTGCGCCTCCAGAAGCAGCGCAAAGGTGGAATCGCCGCGGATGTTGATACGCGCGATCGGGTCCATCTGGACGGCGACTTTCAGCTTCATGTCTGGTGATCCGGCATGAGAGAGACTTAGAGCATGATCCCGAAAAGTGGATACCGGTTTTCGGATCAGATCATGCTCAATCAAAAAACCTTAGAACATGCTGCGGGAGACCGATAGCCGGTTTCCGCATCAGGCGCTTGCGTCGAAAGCTGCCGTGAGATGGGTGGGCAGCCGCTTCGGCGCAACGAGAACAACATCGAAACGCAGCTCTAAATTCGCATGCTCGGGATGCGTCATCAGCCAGACCTCGGCCGCTGCAACGATGCGTTGCCGCTGCTTCGGCGTGACCGCATAGGCGGCATCGTCGCGTTTGGCGCGGGCCTTGACCTCGACGAAGGCGATCAGGTTGCGCCGCCGGGCGACGATGTCGATTTCGCCGTGCGGGGTGCGGAAGCGCCGCGCGAGGATGCGGTAGCCTTTTGCGATCAGCCAGGCGGCGGCCCGGCTTTCGGCGGTGATGCCGGTCTGGAAGGCGGCGACCCGCTCCGGCGCGGGGCCGTCCGCTGCGGTGCGCGGCTTCTCACTCGCCATCGTCATGGCCTTCGCCGGTCTTTGCGCGGGACGACAGTTCGAGCGCGCGGGCATAGACCTCACGCTTCGGCCGCCCGGACATCGTGACCGCGTGCGCGACCGCATCCTTGACGCTGCGCTGTGCGAGCGATGCGAGCAAAAGCTCGTCGAGTGCGTCCGCGCTCATGCGCTCGGCGTCCTTCGCCGGCGGTCCGACGAGCAGCACGAACTCGCCGCGCGTCTCCAGCGTGTCGGATTGCGCGGCCAGATCGGCGAGCGTGCCGCGGTTCACCTGTTCGTGAAGCTTGGTCAGCTCGCGGCAGACAGCTCCATCGCGTTGCCCCAGGATTGCCGCAACATCTTTCAGCGTCTCCTGCACGCGCGTTCCGGCTTCGAACAGCACCAGCGTCGCGTCGATATGTGCGAGTTCGGCGAGCCGCGTGCGCCGAGCCATTTGTTTTGACGGCAGAAATCCTTCGAAGAAGAATCGGTCGGTCGGCAGTGCGCCGGCTGCCAGCGCAGCCAGCACCGACGACGGCCCCGGCAGCGCGAAAACTCCGTAACCAGAGGCACTTGCCTCACGCACGAGCTTGTATCCGGGATCGGAAATCAGCGGTGTTCCTGCATCGGAGACGAGCGCGACCGCTTCGCCTTGTGCGAGGCGTGCGAGCAGTTTCGGCCGTGCGACGGCGGCGTTGTGTTCGTGATACGGCGTCAGCGGAGTTTTGATTGCAAAGCGCTCCATCAAGCGATGCGTGATGCGCGTATCCTCACACGCGACCACATCCGCGCCCGCCAGCGTTTCCAAAGCACGCAGCGTGATGTCGCCGAGATTTCCGATCGGCGTGGCAACGAGATAGAGGCCGGCTCTCGCTTTTGCTGCCGGCATGACGTAGCCGCCGATGGCAAACGAGCGCGCCTCGGCAACGGCGATGTCCGGAACGTTTTGCATCGGTCTGGTTTTCGGCGGCATGTCAGTCAATCTAGCGGCTGGTGCTGCATCCGTCCTGCCGGTTTCAGGTGCTGGTTCCGGCTATTTCTTTTTATCTTCCCGGCTCTTGCAGGCGAAAATCCTTTTGCCTTGGTTAACTATTCGCCGACAATATGCCTTGAATCCATGCCCAGTTGTGGCGCGTGAGGAGCGCAACGGGCGAGTGCCGGTTGCGTGATGGGAAGAGTGAGTATGAAGGCCCCGATCAATCTGAGTGCGTTCGCGCCTTCCGGGTCGACCCGGCGAACGGCGGTGGGGCTCCTTCTCGGTGCGCCGCTGATGGCGGGCTGCGCCGGCTTCCAGTCAAATTTACCGAACTTTTCCAACATCTTCTCCTCCGAACCGACGCCGGGTCCGGCCGGTCCGCCGCAACAGCCGACGGCTGTCGGCAGCGGGCAGGTGCGTGTCGGCCTGATTCTGCCGCTGTCGGGTGCCGGCAATGCCGGCGTTGCCGCGCAGTCGATGAAGAATGCTGCGGAAATGGCGCTCGCGGAATTTCAGAATCCCAACATTCAGCTGCTGGTGAAGGACGACGCCGGCACGCCGCAAGGTGCGCAGGCCGGCGCGCAGCAAGCCGTTGATGAAGGTGCGGAAATCATTCTTGGTCCGCTGTTCGCGGCGGCCGTCCCGGCTGTTGCGAACGCCGCGCGGACTCGTGGCATTCCTGTGATCGCGTTCTCGACCGATTCGAGCGTGGCCGGCCGTGGCGTCTATCTCCTCAGCTTCCTGCCGGAGTCGGACGTCAATCGCATCGTCGATTACGCCGCCGGCACCGGCAAGCGGTCGTTTGCGGCCATGCTGCCGGAAAATGCTTACGGCAATGTCGTGGAAGCGGCGTTCAAGCAGGCCGTCGCGCGCCGCGGCGGACGCATCGTCGCATTCGAGCGTTACAGCGGCGATCGTGCAAGCGCGTCGCGTGCACTCGCTCCCGCGCTGCCGAGCGCCGATGCATTGTTCCTTGCCGACGATGGCGAGGCGCTGGTCAACACGGCCGAATCGATCACGGCGACTGGCGCCAACCTGAAGCGTCTGCAATTGCTCGGCACGGGCTTGTGGGACAGTCCGTCCGTGTTCGGCTACGCGCCGCTACAAGGCGGCCTCTATGCGGCGCCGGATTCGGCGGGCTTTCGCGCCTTCGCCAATCGCTATCGCGCGAAGTTCGGTCGCGATCCGGTCCGCACCGCAACGCTCGCTTACGATGCGGTTGCGCTGGTTGCGGCGCTGGCGAAGACCCAGGGCGGACAACGGTTCGCGCCTGAGACCCTGACCAACCCGTCAGGGTTCGCGGGAATCGATGGGCTGTTCCGCTTCAAGGCCGACGGCACCAATGAGCGTGGGCTTGCTGTGCTGCGGGTGACGTCCGGCGGCGGGCAGGTCGTCGCCGGTTCGCCGAAGAGTTTCGGTGCGTAAGCCGCACCTTGTTGGCTCTGCGACGCAGCGTTTTTGCGCATGATCTGATCCGAAAACCGCTTCGCACTTTTCGGGATCATGCGGCACGCTGCATCACGTCCGGGACAAGCAAGCAGTCAAGCCGCAAGATCCGCCACGACAGCATCGAGTACGGGAAAACCGTCCTGCGTCACGCGCAAACGGCCGCTTGCGTCGGTGACGATAACCCCTTCATCGCGCAGCAGCGCGATCCGCTCCGGATCGAGCGGGCGCCCGGCAAGCGCCTGATAGCGCTGCGGATCGATGCCTTCCGCGAGCCGCAGGCCCATCAATAGAAACTCGTCGGCGCGCTGCTCGCTGTTGAGCGTCTCGTCTCCGACGATGCCGTGACCGTTCGCTTCGACGCGCATCAGCCAGGCTTCCGGTCGCTTCTCGGTGACAAGCGCATGGCGTTCGCCGTCGATGTCCAGCCGTGCATGCGCGCCGGGTCCGACGCCGGCATATTCATCGCCGCGCCAGTAAACCAGGTTGTGCCTGCACTCCGCACCGGGCCGCGCATGGTTCGAAATCTCGTAAGACGGCAGGCCATGCTTCGCGCACACCTCCTGCGTTACGTCATAGAGCGCGCGCGCATTCGCTTCGTCGGGAATGACGAGCTTGCCGGCGGCATGCAGTCCGAAGAACGGCGTCTCCGGTTCGATGGTGAGCTGATAGAGCGACAGATGCTCGGCGGCGTAGCCAATCGCCCGCGTGAGTTCATCGGTCCACATCTGCGGTGTCTGATCGGGACGCGCATAGATCAGATCGAAGGAGTAACGATCAAAGGCGCTGCGCGCGATCGCGACCGCATCGAGGGCTTCCTGCGCGGTGTGCAGCCGTCCCAGCGATTTCAGCGACGCGTCGTCGAGCGCCTGCACGCCGAGCGAAACGCGATTGACACCGGCCGCGCGATAACCGTGAAAACGCTCAGCCTCGACGCTGGTCGGATTGGCCTCCAACGTCACCTCGACGTCGCGTGCGACAGTCCAGTGCTTGCCGATCGCATCGAGGATAGCGCCGACGGTCTGCGGCTTCATCAGCGATGGCGTGCCGCCGCCGAGAAAGACGCTGGAGACGGTGCGATCGAATGTCAGCGACGCAGAGTGCGCAATCTCGCGCGTGAACGCGGCGACGTAACGCTCCTCATCGATGGCCGCATGCCGCACGTGGCTGTTGAAGTCGCAGTACGGACACTTCGACAGGCAGAACGGCCAGTGGACGTAAACGCCGAATGCGTTGGAGTCAGCGCTCAAGGCACATCTCCGCGAGTTTCACGAAGGCCCTGGCCCGATGCGACAGGCCCATGCCGCGCGGTGGCAAGCCGTGCTTCTCGTCGCTCGTCATTTCGCCGAACGTGCGTGTGTGACCATCGGGCAGGAATGCCGGGTCGTAGCCGAAACCGGCGGTGCCGCGTGGCGGCCATACGAGTGTGCCATCAACGCGCGCTTCGACCTCTTCGAGATGTCCGTCCGGCCAAGCGACGCACAGCGCCGAGACGAAATGCGCCTTGCGCTGATCGGGCGTCGTGGCCCCGTGCTCTTGCAGCAGGCGCTCGATGCGCGCCATCGCACCGTAAAAGTCTTTCTTTTCGCCGGCCCATCGCGCCGAATAGATGCCGGGCTGTCCGTTGAGTGCGTCGACGGCAAGACCGGAGTCGTCCGCGAAGGCAGGAAGCTTTGCGACCTGCGCAGCCGCAACCGCCTTGATGCGTGCGTTGGCCTGAAACGTGGTGCCGGTTTCGTCCGGCTCGGCAAGACCAAGCTCGCCTGCGGATACCGCCTCGATCCCATACGGCGCCAGCAGCTCGCGCATTTCCGCGAGCTTGCCGGGGTTATGGGTTGCGATCACGAGTCGCTCCGTGATTCGGCGGTGCATACCTTCAAGCCTATTCGATCACGATGCGACGGGGAACGCGGTTGTCAGCCGACCGCGATCTTCTGCAATTCGACGAGGCGGCCGACGCCTTTTTTCGCGAGCGCCATCAGCGCGAGGAACTCGTCCTGTGTGAACGGCGTCTTCTCGGCGGTTCCCTGCACCTCGACGATGCGGCCGTCACCGGTCATCACGAAGTTGGCGTCGGTCTCGGCTTCCGAATCCTCGGCATAGTCGAGATCGAGCACCGGCGTGCCGTTGTAGATTCCGCACGAGATGGCGGCGACATTGTCGCGCAGCACCTCATTCGGATTGCGCACCATGTTGCGCGACTTCATCCAGTTGAGGCAATCGGCGAGCGCGACCCATGCGCCGGTGATCGATGCGGTGCGGGTGCCGCCGTCGGCTTGCAGCACGTCGCAGTCGACAGTGATCTGGCGTTCGCCGAGCGCTTCGAGATTGACGGTCGAGCGGAGCGAGCGGCCGATCAGCCGCTGAATCTCGACCGTGCGGCCGCCCTGCTTGCCGGCGGAGGCTTCGCGGCGAGTCCGTTCCAGCGTCGCGCGGGGCAGCATGCCGTATTCGGCGGTGACCCACCCGCGTCCCTGGCCCTTCAGCCACGGTGGCAGCCGTTCTTCCAGCGTCGCGGTGACGAGTACATGCGTATCGCCGAACTTCACGAGGCACGAGCCCTCGGCGTATTTGACCACGCCGCGTTCGAGCGAGACGGAGCGCAATTCATCTGGCGCGCGACGGCTGGGCCGCATGAGGGAAACTCCTGAAAAATCGGGGGATCGTTAATGCCGTGGTGCTTTTAGGGGGCCTCGCCCATCCCGGCAAGGGGCGGCATCCTCGCCATAAAGACGCTTGTCTCGGCGGCCGGGATAGCCAAATCTCAGGATCACGCGGGAAATGTCGATCCGCGCAGGAGCATCCGTTGGCCCACCACGAACCGACCGGTCATCTGATCACGCCGCCGACCGGGCTTGCCCAGCTTAACGAGCGCACGCGCGACATTTTCAGGCAAATTGTCGACAGCTATCTCGCCACCGGCGAACCCGTCGGTTCGCGCAATATCTCGCGCCTGATCACGGTTCCGCTGTCGCCGGCTTCCGTCCGCAACGTGATGTCGGACCTTGAACAGCTGGGTCTGATCTACGCACCGCACACGTCCGCGGGCCGTTTGCCGACGGAACTAGGCCTGCGCTTCTTCGTCGACTCGCTGATGCAGGTCGGCGAGCTGACGGACGCGCAGCGGCAGGCGATCGAGGGCCAGCTTGCGACCGTCGGCAAGGCGCAGTCGGTGGAACAGGCGCTGAGCGAGGCGCTGGCGCGGCTCTCGGGACTCACGCGCGCGGCCGCGGTGGTGACCACAGCGAAGGCGAACGTGCGGCTGAAGCACATCGAGTTCGTGCGGCTGGAACCGGAAAAGGCGCTGGTGGTGCTGGTCGCCGAAGACGGCCAGGTCGAGAACCGCGTCTTGCCGTTGCCGCCGGGCGTACCATCGTCGGCGCTGACCGAGGCATCCAACTTCCTCAATTCGCG
>JBMOOJ010000028.1:0-27232 GCA_049323835.1 Pseudomonadota bacterium
CGCGGGCGATGTAGTGCACCAGCAGCGCGCCCCATAAACCGGCATTGCCGAACGGCCGCAGCAGGAACCACGCGCCGATATAGAACAGGAACGACAGCACCATCAGGTTGCGCATGTCGCGCGCCCAGGTCGCGCCGATGAAGATGCCGTCAAAGGCGAAGGCGAACACGCCGAGCAGCGGCGCCAGCGCCACCAGCCAGAGATAGTCGCGCGCCACGCGGCGCACATCCGCGCTCGCGGTCATTGCGTCGATCATGGCCGGGCCGAGCAGCACGAAAACGACAGTGACTGCAATCGCGAAGGCGAAGCCCCACGCGATCACGAGCTTGGTTGCAGTGGTGAAGCCCTTTCGATCGCGTGCGCCGAGCGCGCGTCCGCACATCTGCTCGGCGGCGTTGGCAAGGCCGTCGAGGAAAAAAGCGCTGATCAGGAGGAAATTGTTGAGCACGGCGTTAGCCGCGAGGACGATGTCGCCGGAGCGCGCGCCCTGCGCGATAAAAAAGAGAAATGCCGCGATCAGCGCCGCGGTGCGGATCATGATGTCGCGGTTCACCGCCATCATGTGCATCAGCTTGGTTCGATCGAGCAGCTCGGCGCGTGGCACGGCGATGCGTCCGCCGGCGATGCGGCGGCAAATGATGACACCCAGCAACAGGCCCGCCGCTTCGGCGATGACGGCGGCGAACGCTGCGCCGGCGATGCCGATATCGAGCACCAGTACCAGCAGCACTGTCGCCGCCATGTTGATGACGTTGATGCTGATCTGGATCATCAGCGCCAGGGTGGCGCGAGCCTGCCCGACCAGCCAGCCGAGCACGACGTAATTCGCCAGCACCAAGGGCGCTGACCAGATGCGCACGGCGAAGTAGGTCTTCGCGGCACTGGTGACGCCCTCGCTGCCGCCCATCGCCTTGAGCACGAGCGCGATCAGCGGCGTTTGCACGGCGATCAGCAGCACGCCGACGATAGCAGCAACGACAAAGCCGCGCGCCAGCAGCGCCCGGAGCTCATGCGTTTGCCCGGCGCCGACCGCTTGCGCCGCGAACGCGACCGTGCTCATGCGTAGGAATGCGAACAGCCAGAACAGGCAGTCGAAGACGACGGAGGCCATCGCCACGCCGCCGAGCATGGTGGCATCGCCGAGGCGGCCGATCGCGGCGGTCGCGACAACGCCAAGCAGCGGCGTCGTCAGGTTCGCCAGCATCGCGGGGCCGGCGATGGCGAACACGTCGCGCGTCGTCACCGGTGTGAGGACCGGTGACTGAGCGTGTTGCTGGGAAGAGGCTGAACTCGGCGCGTCCATGACGCGCGGGTTAACGCCCGCGCGGTGTGTTGGCAATCCGCATGATCAGCCACACAGGTATGACGATCACCGCGCCGAGCAGGAAGTAGCGCCACAGCCAGTTGATGGCATCGAAGCCGAGATCCCAGACCGTCTGGAACAGCTTGCGGATGCTGTGGACGATATTCCACGGATCGAAGCCGATCGCGGCGAGCACGACGCCGACGAGGATCGACATCAGGATGAGGCGCAGGAGTACGCCGAGCGGCGAGCCGCCGAGAAAGCGCGACAGGTTGTCGGTCGCGGCCGGCTGACTTTCGATCGTCGGCCTGTTCTCGGTCTGCATCGTGGTCTCCATCGTTAGGCGGCGATCTTCGCCAGCGGATGCGCAAGTGGTGCGGGCTGCGCTTTTGTCAAGAACTACGTCTGACTTTATCGGATTTGCAGCGGTTTTGCATTGGCTAAACGCCTTGTAATGTACCCATCCAGCCAGAAGATAAAGTGCAGGAGGAAATGAACGGCGTATGAATGCAGCTTCCACCCAGTCTCCGGTTGCTGTCATCGGCCTTGGCTCGATGGGTTACGGCATGGCCGTGTCGCTCCGCCGCAAAGGCTTTGCCGTCTCGGCGTTCGATGTGCGGCCTGATGTGGCGGCATCGTTCGCGAAAGAGCATGGCGGCAAGGCCTGCGGTTCGGTGAAGGATGCAGCCGCCGGCGCAGCGATTGCTGTGATCGTCGTCGTCAACGCCGACCAGACGGAAGACGTGCTGTTCGGCTCGGGCGGGCTTGCCGATGCGCTGCCGAAGGGGGCGCTGGTGATGTCCTGCGCCACCATGGACCCGGAGCGCGCGCGGGCATTGGCGAAAGCGGCGGAAGCCAAGGGTTTGCTCTATCTCGACTCGCCGATCAGCGGCGGTGCGCAGCGCGCGGCGCAGGGCGAACTCACCGTGCTTGCGTCAGGCTCGCCGGCGGCGATGAGCAAGGCCGAGCCGGCGCTCGCGGCGATGGCGGCGAAAGTTTATCGCCTGGGTGACGAGGCCGGCATCGGCGCGTCGTTCAAGATGATCAATCAGTTGCTCGCCGGCGTGCACATTGCGGCCGCGAGCGAAGCGCTGGTGCTCGCCAGGCGCCTCGGCCTCGATATCGCCAAGGTCTATGAGGTGATCACGGCATCGGCCGGCAACTCGTGGATGTTCGAGAACCGGATGCCGCATGTGTTAGAGGGCGACTACACGCCGCGCAGCGCGGTTGACATCTTCACGAAAGATCTCGGCATCATCAACGACATGTCGCGCGGCTCGAAGTTTCCGACGCCGATCGCCTCCGCCGCGCTCCAGATGTTTCTCATGACCGCCGCCGCCGGCATGGGCAAGGACGACGACGCTTCCGTCGCGCGTCTTTACGCTCAGATTACTGGCGTCGAACTGCCTGCAAGGAAAGCGTAAGCATATGCCCCGTTTTGCCGCCAATCTCTCGATGATGTTCACCGAATGGGCGTTTCTCGACCGCTTCAAGGCGGCGCGCGACAACGGCTTCGATGCGGTGGAGTTTCTCTTTCCCTACGAGCACCCGCCGGAAGCCGTTGGCAAGGCGCTGAAGGACAACGGTCTGACGCAGGCGCTGTTCAACTGCCCGCCGGGCAACTGGGAGAAGGGCGAGCGCGGCATCGCGGTGTTCCCGGAGCGCCGCGCGGAGTTCGAGGCGTCGATCGACAAGGCGCTGGTCTACGCAGAGGCGACCGGCGTGAAGCGGCTGCATGTGATGGCGGGTCTCGCCAAGGCCGGCGATCCGGTCGCGCGAGAGGCATACGAGAGCGCTGTGCTGTTCGCGTGCGACAAGGCTGCGCTCAAGGGCATCGACATCGTCATCGAGCCGATCAATCCGCGCAGCGTGCCCGGCTTCTTCCTCAACAACTTCGACACGGCCGCCGAGATCGTGAGGCGGCTGGCGCGACCGAACCTGAAACTGCAGTTCGATATCTTCCATCGCCAGATCGTCCATGGCGATGTGATCAAGGGGCTGGAAGCGATGATGCCGATCATCGGCCACGTACAGACGGCAGCGGTGCCGGACCGTAACGAGCCCGGCACCGGCGAACTCGACGACGCGCGCGTGTTTGCGGCGCTGGACCGGCTCGGTTACACCGGATTCGTCGGTTGCGAGTACAACCCGAAGGGCAAGACGGTGGATGGCCTGGGCTGGTTCAAGGCCATGAAAGCTGCATGAAGGCCGCATGATTGCAACTATCGTTGCCGGGCCGTAATTCCAAGGCATAATTCAAAGTCTTGACCCGAGCGCCGAACTGGTTTCGGATCGCCTCATGCCCGGAAAGACAACATCATGATCCTCGGCTGCATCGCCGACGATCTCACTGGCGCCACCGACCTCGCGCTGATGCTGACGCGCGAGGGGCTGCGCACCGTCCAGTCGACCGGATTGCCGCCGGACGATCTCGATACGGCGAACATTGACGCACTGGTGATCGCGCTGAAGTCGCGCACCATCCCCGCAGCCGACGCGGTGAAGCAGTCGCTCGACGCGGCGGCAGCGCTGAAGCGGCTCGGCGCGCAGCGGCTGTTCTTCAAGTACTGCTCGACATTCGATTCGACAGATCAGGGCAACATCGGTCCGGTGGCGGAAGCGCTGCTCGGCATGACCGGCGGCGTGACGATCGCGTGTCCCGTGTTTCCGCAGGCCGGACGGACGCTGTTCAGCGGCAACCTGTTCGTCAACGGTGTGCCGCTCAGCGAAAGCCCGATGAAGGATCATCCGCTGACGCCGATGCGCGATTCGAATCTGGTGCGGGTGTTGCGGCGGCAGACGAATCTGAAAGTCGGCCTGCTTGGCTACGCGGTTGTCGACGCCGGCGCGGATGCGCTGCGTAAGGCATTTGAGGCCGACGGCGAACACCGCATCTTCATCGTCGATGCGGTCAAGGACGAGCATCTGCGCACCATCGGCGCGGCGCTGTCCGATCTACCGCTGATCACCGGCGGCTCCGGCGTCGCGATGGGATTGCCGGAAGCGTATCGCGCAGCCGGACTGATCAAGGAGCTGATGCCCGCGCCGAAGCAGATGGCGGCTCCCGAAGGCCGTCGCGCGATTCTCGCGGGCTCATGCTCGGCGGCGACGCGCGGGCAGGTGAAGGCGGCGATCGCGGCGGGCATTCCGAACGTGCGGCTCGATCCGCTCGAGATCGCCGACGGCGTGCAGAATCCGCAGGCCTTGCTGCAATGGGTCGAGCGGCAGCCTGCCGACAAGCCGTTCCTCATCTATTCGAGCGACGAACCCGAAGCGGTGCAGCGTGTGCAGGAGCGGCTCGGCCGCGACAAGGCCGGCATCATCGTCGAGCATCTGCTGGGTGCGGTCGCGGCGGCGTTGCCCGCCCTCGGCTTCACGCGCATGATCGTTGCCGGCGGCGAAACATCAGGTGCGGTGGTGCAGGCGCTCGGCGTCAAGGCGCTGACCATCGGTCCCGAGATCGATCCCGGCGTGCCGTGGACGCGCTCGACCTCGAAGCCGGACGTGGCGCTGGCGCTGAAGTCGGGTAATTTCGGCGCGGAAGATTTCTTCCTGAAGGCGTGGGATAAGCTCGTGGAGCGAATTTGACATTCGCTCGGAGGTGCCGCGAATTCTCATGCGAATGTCAAATTCAAAGCTCCACGAGAAATTTATATCTTCCAATGGTCCTTTGATTCTAACATTCGCAAACAACAGCGCTGCAAGGGGGTGCGAATGTTAGAATCGGACCATTGGTTGTCGTGACCACCGAAACCAAACTCCGCGACCAGATTTGCGCGACCGGTGCGTCGCTGTTCAATCGCGGGCTGACGCACGGATCGAGCGGCAACATCTCGGTGCGGCTGCCGGACGGCGGCTGGCTGATGACGCCGACCAACGCTTCGCTCGGTGCGCTCGATCCCGCGCGGCTGTCGCGGCTCGATGCAAAAGGCCGTCTCGTCGATGGCGATGCGCCGACCAAGGAAGCGTTCCTGCACCGGGCGATGTACGGCCAGCGTGACGGCGCGCATGCGGTGGTGCATCTGCATTCGACGCACTCGGTCGCGGTGTCGTGCCTGCACGGTCTCGATCACCACGACTGCATGCCGCCGCTGACCGCGTACTATGTCATGCGCATCGGCCATCTGCCGCTGGTGCCGTACTTCGCGCCGGGTGACGAGGAACTGGCGCGTGCGGTCGAGAAGCTCGCGGGCAAGCATCACGCGATGCTACTGTCCAATCACGGCCCCGTGGTCGCAGGCACGACGCTCGAAAACGCGATGTATGCGACCGAAGAGCTGGAAGAAACGGCGAAGCTGTTCCTGCTGTTGCAGGGGAAGGTGATCCAGCCGCTGACCAAGGCCGAGGCCGATGACCTGCGCAAGCGCAAGTCGGTGTGGTGAATCAATATCCTCGTCATTGCCGGGCTTGACCCGGCAATCCATCTTTACTTGAAGAGAAGATGGATGCCCGGATCAAGTCCGGGCATGACGAAGAAATTATTCCTCCGCAAGCTCGGCTTCGCTCTTCAGCATGCGCTCCAGCGTTTCCAGCCGGTCGGCATCGCGCGGCCGCTTGTCCCAGCGCAAACGGCTGATGCGCGGAAAGCGCATCGCGACGCCGGACTTGTGCCGCGTCGAGCGTTGCAATCCCTCGAACGCCACCTCGAACACAAGCCCCTGATCGGTCTCATGCACGACCTCGCGCACCGGGCCGAAGCGTGACAGCGTGTTCTTCCGGACGAACTTGTCGATCTCGATCAGCTCCTCGTCGGTGAAGCCGAAGTAGGCCTTGCCGACGGGCACGAGCTGATCGCCATCCTCGCCCGGACTCCAGACGCCGAAGGTGTAGTCCGAGTAATACGACGAGCGTTTGCCGTGACCGCGCTGCGCATACATCAGCACCGCATCGATGATGTGCGGATCGCGCTTCCACTTCCACCACGGGCCCTTCGGGCGGCCGGGCACATACGGCGCGTCGTGCCGCTTCAGCATCACGCCTTCGACAGCTTCCGCATCGTCGCCCGCACCGGCGGATGACGGATCGGCGCGGGCGGCGGTGAGGTCATCCCACGTCTCGAACGCAATGCGCGGCGAGAGGTCGACGCGCGGATCGTTGAGCCCTGCGATGTGTTTCTCAAGCCGCGCGCGGCGTTCGCTCAACGGCAGTTCGCGCAAGTCCTCGTCGCCCTCGCTGAGGAGATCGTAGGCGCGAAGGTGCGCCGGGAAATCTTTCGTCATCTTCGGCGTCACGGTTTTGCGGTTCAGCCGCTGCTGCAAGACGTTGAACGTCTGCACGCGGTTGTCACGCACGACCAGCAGTTCGCCGTCGATGGCGGCGGGTGCATGAAATGCGGTGATGAGATCGGGGAACGCGCCTGTGATGTCTTCACCCGTGCGCGAATAGAAGCGCGTCACCAGTTCGCCGTTGTCGTTCCTGCCGGTGACGGCCTGAATGCGGATGCCGTCCCATTTCCACTCGGCGCTGAAATCGGAGGGTGCAAGCGACGCGAAGTCCGTGTCCTCGATCGCATGCGCCAGCATGACGGGACGGAACGGCGCAGGATCGCGGTTGACCGGCTTGTCGGCGCGGTCTTCGAGCCAGGCGAACAGATCGAGATACGGCGGCGAGAGGCTGGGCCAGATCAGCTCGATATCGTGCGGATCGCGGTCGCCGAGCGCCGCGGCCGCGGTCTTGGCGAGGCGCGCGGAGACGCCGATGCGCAACGCGCCGGTAACGAGTTTCAGCAGCGCCCAGCGGCCGGTCTCGTCGAGCTCGTCGAGCCAGCGCGCGAGCTGGGCGGGGAGCTCCGCCTTGCCGAGCGTGTGCAGCGTTTCAACCACTTCGGCCAGCGTTGGCGGCGGCGGTGAGTTGGTCGCGCGCGCATCGACCGGCCACATCAGCGCGACAGTCTCGGACAGATCGCCAACATAGTCATACGAGATCGCGAACAGCGTCTCGTCGGTGCGCGAGGTGATCAGCTCGCGGATCAGTCCCGCCTTGGCGTAGCGGAACGACAGCGCGCCGGTGAGCGCTGCGAGCGCATAGCCGCGATCGGGGTCTGGCGTGTCGCGCAGATACGTCGTGATCAGCCGCAGCTTGCTGTTGCGGCCCGGCTCATACGCGAGACGATCGAGCAACTCGGCGAAGCGGTTCATGCGCTCTCCGCCTGCACCGTGGCGGCAGGGAGTGCGCTCGCCTCGTCCTCCTCGCCGTAGCCGACAAGCGTCAGCGGCCGCGCCTTCAGGCCCTTCGACTGGCACCAGTGCACCAGCGCGTCTTCCTGCCCGTGCGTGACCCAGATTTCGCCGGCGCCGGTCGCTGCAATGGTGGCGCAGAGGCCGTCCCAGTCGGCGTGATCGGAAATCACGAGCGGCAGTTCGACGCCGCGCTGCCGGGCGCGGGCGCGCACGCGCATCCAGCCCGAGGCGAAGGCGGCGACCGGATCGGGAAAACGCCGCGACCAGAGATCGCTCAGCGATGAGGGCGGCGCGAGTGTGATCGTGCCGGCAAGCTCGGCCTTCTTCGCGCCCGTCGCGGGGCGCAGCTCACCGAGCGGAATGCCGCGGCTTTCGTAATAGCGCGTGATCGTCTCCATCGCGCCGTGCAGGTAGATCGGCGCGTCATGGCCGGCTTCGCGCAGCAGCGCCATCACGCGCTGCGCCTTGCCGAGCGAATACGCGCCGACGATGTGCGCGCGCTCCGGGAACATTGTCACCGAACGCAGCAGCTTCTGGATTTCATCGGCCGCGTCGCCATGGCGGAATACAGGTAATCCAAATGTCGCCTCGGTGATGAACACGTCGCATGGCACGACCTCGAACGGTTCGCAGGTGGGATCGCGCACGTCCTTGTAATCGCCCGCGGCGACGATCCTGATGCCGCCGCAGGTGACGGCGATCTGCGCTGAACCCAGCACATGACCCGCCGGATGGAACGATGCCGTCACGGGGCCGAACGTCACGCTCTCGCCGTAGCCGATCGCCTGCATCGATCCGGCGCAATTGTCGCCGTAGCGCAGGCGCATCATGTCGAGCGTTTCCTGTGTCGCCAGCACGCGGCCATGGCCGGAACGGGCATGATCGGAATGGCCGTGCGTGATCAGCGCGTGCTCCACCGGCAGCACGGGGTCGATGTAGAAATCCCCCGGCTTGCAATAGAGGCCGGCGGGGCGGGGGATCAGGATGTCGTGCGGGCGCATGTTATGTATATAGGCCCCCCTACTGCCGGTTGGAGTCAGGAGCCTTCCAGGAGTTATCGCGCCGTGCCGTTCCGCATGTTCATGTCTTCAGGCGATCTGATCGCCGACCGGCGCTACGATTTCGCGCGCGACCTGCAGTTGCGCGGCGATCTCGCAGCAGCCGCGGATCTGATGGCGCAGGCGGCGGAACTCGCCCCCGGGTTTGCCTCGGCCTGGTTCGCGCTCGGCGAGATGCAGGAGGAGTTGAATCAGAACAGCGCGGCGATCGAAGCGTACCGCAAGGCGGTCGCAGCCGATCCGGCGGATCGCCACGGCGCGAGCCTGCGGCTGATGCGGCTCGGTGCGACAGACCTTTCCGAGATGCCAAAGGAATATGTGCGCTCGCTGTTCGATCAGTACGCGCCGAAGTTCGACGCGGCGCTGGTCGGCGATCTCGGCTATCGCGGGCCGGAGGTGCTGCGCAAAGCCGTCGTTGCCGCGCGGCAGATACAAAAGAAGCCGGTGCATTTCGCGCGCGTGGTCGATCTCGGCTGCGGCACGGGCCTCGCCGCAAAGGCGTTCGCGTCGGTCGCGGACACATTCATCGGCATCGATATTTCGAACGGCATGATCGAGCAGGCCAAGGCGCTGAAGCTCTACGCGCGGCTCGCGGTCTGCGACATGATCGAGGGACTAGCCACAGAAGCGGATGCCAGCGCCGATCTCGTCCTCTCGGCGGATGCATTCGTGTATCTGAAGGATCTCGCACCTGTGCTGTGCGCGGCGGTGCGGGTGCTGAAGCCCGCCGCGCTCATCGGCTTCACGGTAGAGACGCATGCGGGCGCGGGCACAGTCATCGGCGAGGGCTTCCGCTACGCGCACAGTGAAGCGGCGGTGCGCGACGCGCTGATGCAGGCGGGGCTGGCGCAACCGCGCATCGAGAGTGTCTCGACGCGCAACGATGGCGGCAAGCCGGTGCCGGGGCTGGTGGTGGTGGCGAGTAAGTGAATCCCTCCCCCACGAAGTGTGGGGAGGGTCGGCCGAGCCATAAGCGCGTTCACGCGCGTCTTCGACGCGCTATGGCGGAGGCCGGGGTGGGGGTTACTGCGTTTGAAGAATCCCCCACCCGGCGCTCCACTCGCTGACGCTCATTCGCGCCACCCTCCCCACGCTGCGCGGGGGAGGGAGAAACGCAAACAAAAACCCCGGCAGCGATACCGGGGTTTTGCGTTTCTGCTCGAAGAGCGAAGATCAGTACTTCGCAACGACCGGCGTGTTGAAGTGATAGTTGATGCCGGTGCGGAAGATGTGTTCCTCGGTCTTGGTCGAGAAGGTCTGCGCTGCGGCCGCCGCGGTAAATGTGTTGGTGGTGCGGCCGAGGTCGACGTAAAGATATTCCGTCTTTGAGGTCCAGTTCGGTCCGAACAGGTTCAGCGGATTGAACGGCGACTCGATGCCCGCGCCGACCACATAGCCGCCCTTCGAGCGCTTGATCTCCGCGGTGCCTGCGACGCCACCCAGCACTTCCGTGAAGCGCGTCTTGGTCTGGCCGTAGGCGAAGCCGGCGGTGCCGTAGAACAGTGTCGAGCCGACCGAGTAACCGATGCGGCCGCGAACCGTGCCCAGGTACGGAACCTTCTGTTCGATGCCGACAGCCGAGCCGGCGATGCAGAACTGGAGGCACGCCTTGTTGTCCTTGGCGAACGAGCCCTGGAAGTCGGCTTCGGCGCCGATTACCCAAGCGCCAGCCTGCCAGTTGTAACCGATCTGGCCGCCGCCGATGTAGCCATCCGGCACGAGGTTGAAGGTCTCCGTGCCGCCGGCGAGCGTCAGAGCGCTGCGGTTGCGCGCGATGACCGAGCCGAAGTTACCGCCGATGTAGACGCCGGACCAGTTGGCGAGCGGGGCGCTGTAGCCGCCGTTGCCAAAGCGATAGTTCAGGCCGGCGCGGAAGATGTGATCGCGGATCTGGCTCGATCCCGATGCGGTGATGAAGGGCGGAACGACCACCGATGCGCCAATGCTGCCGAGATCGACGTACAGGTACTCGATCTTGCCGGTCCAGTTGCCGCTGATCTGTGCTTCGACGCCGCTGCCGATGACGTAGCCGCCCTTCGAGCGGTCGATCGAGAAGTTGCCGCCGTTGGTCACGATGTCGGTCTGCACGTTGCCGTAGGCATAGCCGGCGGTGAAGTAGGTGAGAACCGGACCGGTGGCGAGGCCGATGCGGCCGCGCACGGTGCCGAACCAGTCGAGCTTCTGGTCAAAGCGCGCGAAGAATGCAGGGGTGCAGGCGAAGAGACAGGTGTGATTGTCGCGCTGGCCCGAAGCCTGGATGTCGGCTTCGACGCCGAGGACGACGTTATAGAAGTTGCGGAACTGCCAATTGTAGCCGATCTGGCCGCCGCCAACGGCGCCGGCCGGCGACAGATGCGCGCGCTCGCCTAGGAACGGAGTGCCGAGAACGGAGCCGGCTGTGGAAGTCCGGTTACGGCCGACGCTGCCACCAGCGTTCACGCCGATGTAGAAGCCGGTCCAGTCATAGACCTGCATCACGGGAGCCTTGTAGACCGGCGCCTTGCGCGCGAGATCGGCAGCCTGTGCGGTGGTTGCAGCGCCTGCCACGATCGCAGCGGTGATGAGCATTTTCTTCATTGTGAACCCCATTCCAAAATCGAACCCCAGTATTGGCGGCAAACTACAGTGCCGGGCTGAGTCTGTCTGTGTCGCGAGGGTGACAGTGGGCTGCAAAACGTCGTCGTTAAAAACGTGTAAACGGCGGATTTACAAGGGTTTTTGTCCATTCTCCTGATTGCGGTACCAGGTTCCTTCAGCACTGCCGCGCCGCTTTACATTTCACGGACCGAACGGTGCCCTGACGGTCTGCCGCGAAGGCTCGGAAAAGAGCCCGCCAAGAACCATAAAGGGAGTAACCTGATGCCTCGCCCGTTCTCCGCTATCCGCCGGTTCGCTGCTGCCGCGCTCGCCGCCGGCGTCCTCGCCGCCACCCCGGCACTCGCCCAGAAGAAGTACGATCCCGGTGCCTCCGATACCGAGATCAAGATCGGCCAGACCGTGCCGCACTCCGGCCCCGGCTCGCTCTACGGCGTGCTCGGCCGCGTCGGCCAAGCATATTTCCAGATGCTGAACGAGAAGGGCGGCATCAACGGCCGCAAGGTCACGTTTCTCACGCTCGATGACGCCTACTCATCGCCGAAGGCGGTGGAAGCGACGCGCCGCCTCGTCGAGCAGGACGAAGTACTCGCGCTGTACGGTTCGCTCGGCACCGCGCCGCAGACGGCCGTGCACAAGTATCTCAATTCCAAGGGCGTGCCGCAGCTGCTCCTGAACACGGGCGCGTCGAAGTGGAACGATCCGAAGAACTTCAAGTGGACGATGGCGGGCCTGCCGCTCTATCCGACCGAGGCGCGCATCCTCGCCAAGCACGTGCTCAGCGTGAAGCCGGAGGCGAAGATCGCGATCCTCTACCAGAACGACGACTTCGGCCGCGACTTCCTCGGTCCTTTCAAGGATGAGCTCGCCAAGGCTGGCGGCAAGGCGAAGGTGATCGCGGAAGCAACGTATGACCTCACCGATCCGACCATCGACTCGCAGCTGATCAACCTGTCCAAGTCGGGCGCGGACGTGTTCTACAATATCTCGACCGGCAAGGCATCGTCGCAGTCGATCCGCAAGGTCGCCGAGCTCGGCTGGAAGCCGTTGCAACTGCTCTCCGCCGGATCGACCGGCCGCTCTATTCTCAGCGCAGCCGGGTTCGAAAACGCAACCGGCATTGTCGCCATCCGCTACTCTAAGGAGGTTGGCCTGCCGCGCTGGGCGAATGACCCGGACGTCAAGGCGTTCGAGGAGCTGCGGGCGAAGTATCTGCCGACGGTCGATGCCGACAACACGATTGCCTACGCCGGCTACGGTCAGGCGGTGACGATGGCGGAAATCCTGCGCCGCTGCGGCGATAACCTGACCCGCGAGAACGTGCTGAAGCAGGCGCAGAACCTGAACGACTTCCACTCGCCCTACATGCTCGACGGCATCACCTACAGCTACACGCCGGACAACTATACGCCGATGAAGACGTTGTATATTTCGATCTTCAACGGCAAGGATTGGGACATTTCCGACAAGCCGGTGACGGAGTAAACGCTATCCCTCCCCCGCGCAGCGTGGGGAGGGTGGCGCGAGTGAGCGTCAGCGAATGGAGCGCCGGATGGGGGCAATTGCGAGTGACCCCCACCCGGCCTCCGCCATAGCGCGTCAAAGACGCGCGTGAACGCGCTTATGGCTCGGCCGACCCTCCCCACAAGGGGGAGGGATGCCAGCCCCTCGACCATTCGGCGCAAACGCCCTACCTCTTGAGGCGTGGACGCGCACGATTCCGTTCCCGATCTCCTGCCTGACCATTTCCGGCGCTGGTTCGCGGCGCGCGGCTGGTCGCCGCGCGAGCACCAGCTGGCGCTGCTCGCGAAAGCCAGGGCGCGCCGTTCCGCGCTATTGATCGCGCCGACCGGCGCCGGCAAGACACTCGCGGGGTTTCTGCCGACGCTGGTCGAACTGAGCGAAGCGGCGAAGGTGCCGAAATCCAAGGTCAAATCCACCGGCCGCGGCGTGGCGCGCGAAGGCGGCCTGCACACGCTCTACATTTCGCCGCTGAAGGCGCTTGCCGTCGATATCGCGCGCAATCTCGAACGGCCGATCGCGGAGATGGAACTGCCGATCCGCGTCGAGACGCGCACCGGCGATACGCCGGTGTCGCGCCGCCAGCGCCAGCGCCGCGATCCGCCCGACATTCTGCTGACGACGCCGGAGCAGCTTGCGCTGCTGATCTCGTCCGCCGACGGGCCGTTTCTGTTCGGCTCGCTTAAACGCATCGTGCTCGACGAGTTGCACGCGCTCGTGACCTCGAAGCGCGGCGATCTGCTCTCGCTCGGCCTTGCGCGATTGTTTCGCCTTGCGCCGAATGTGATTGCCACTGGATTGTCCGCAACGGTCGCCGAACCGGAATCGCTGTCGCGATTTCTGGTGCCTCAGGATGCGGGCGCGCCAACAGCCGCCGACATCGTCATGGCGTCGGGCGGTGCGGCGCCGATTGTCGAGATGCTCGACACGAAAGAGCATCTGCCGTGGGCCGGGCACAGCGCGCGCCATGCGCTCAACGAAATCTACGATCTGATCAAGCGCAACAAGACCTCGCTCGTGTTCGTCAACACGCGCAGCCAGGCGGAAATGATCTTTCAGGATTTGTGGCGCATCAACGAGGACGGTCTCGCGATCGCACTGCATCACGGTTCGCTCGACGTCGCACAGCGCCGCAAGGTCGAGGATGCGATGGCCGCCGGCAAGCTGCGCGGCGTGGTCTGCACGTCGTCGCTCGATCTCGGCATCGATTGGGGCGACATCGATCTCGTCATCAATGTCGGTGCGCCGAAGGGCGCCTCGCGCATGATGCAGCGGATCGGCCGCGCCAATCACCGGCTCGACGAGCCGTCACGCGCGGTCATGATTCCCGCGAACCGCTTCGAGGTGCTGGAATGCCGCGCCGCCATCGATGCGATCGCCGAGAATGCGCAGGACACGCCGCCGCTGCGCACCGGCGCCCTCGACGTGCTGGCGCAGCACATCATGGGTTGCGCGTGCGGTGAGCCGTTCCTGAGCGACGACCTCTATAACGAGGTGCGCCGTGCCGCGCCGTACGCCGAACTGACGCGCAGCGATTTCGACGACACGGTCGATTTCGTCGCGACCGGCGGCTATGCGCTGAAGTCCTACGAGCGCTTCGCCCGCATCAAGCAGGACAAAGACGGCAAGTGGCGCGTCGCCAATCCGCGCGTGCGGCAGAGCTATCGCCTCAACGTCGGCACCATCGTCGAAGAGCAGATGCTGAAGGTGCGGCTCGTGCGCTCGCGCCACGGCGGAACGGGTTCGACCGGCGTCATCGGCCGCGGCGGCCGCATGCTCGGCGAGGTCGAGGAGTACTTTATCGAGGGACTCACCGTCGGCGATACGTTCGTGTTCGGCGGTGAAGTCGTGCGCTACGAGGCGCTCGCCGAAGATCAGGTGTACGTGTCGCGCGCCAACGATGCCGATGCGAAAGTGCCGTCCTATGCGGGCGGCAAGTTTCCGCTGTCGACTTATCTCGCCGATCGCGTGCGCTATCTGCTCGCGGACAGGGCCGCATGGCGCGGCCTGCCGGAACAGGTGCGCGATTGGCTGGCGCTGCAAACACGTATCTCGCGCGTTCCCGCTCCGCGCGAATTGGTGGTTGAGACGTTCCCGCGCGGCGGCCGCTATTTCCTCGTCTGCTATCCGTTCGAAGGACGGCTCGCGCATCAGACGCTCGGCATGCTGCTGACGCGGCGGCTCGAACGCGCGCGGGCGCGGCCGCTCGGCTTCGTCGCCAATGAATATGCGCTGGCCGTGTGGGCGGTCGGCGATCTGTCGGCGATGGTGCGGCAGGGGCGGATCGATCTGGCTGCGCTGTTCGATCCGGACATGCTCGGCGACGATCTCGAAGCATGGCTCGCGGAATCGGCGCTGATGAAGCGCACGTTCCGCGCTTGCGCGATCATCTCCGGGCTGATCCCACGCCGCTTTGTTGGCGAGGAGAAGTCGCGCCGGCAGATGCTGTTCTCCACCGACCTCGTCTACGATGTGCTGCGCAAGCATCAGCCGGATCACGTGCTGCTGCGCGCCGCGCGCGCGGATGCCGCCACAGGTTTGCTCGATCTGAAACGGCTGGGTGACATGCTGACACGAATCAGCGGACATATCGTGCATCGTGGACTCGATCGCGTGTCGCCGCTCGCCGTACCGGTGATGCTGGAAATCGGCCGCGAAGCAGTTTATGGCGAAGCGGCCGACGAGTTGCTGGCGGAAACCGCCGCGGAACTCGTCAAGGAAGCGATGGGAGAGCGACTGTGATCGGGCAGGCAGCAGCGAAGCGGGAACCGGACGCCATGATGACGGTGGCGGGCGTTGCGCTGACGGCAGACGTGTCCGGCGCGCTTTACTGGAGCGAGGAGCGGCTGCTCGTCGTCTCCGATCTGCATCTTGAGAAAGGGTCGAGCTTCGCGACGCGCGGCATCCTGCTGCCGCCGTTCGATACGGCTGCGACCCTGGCGCGGCTCGCCGCCGTGATAACGCAATACAATCCGCGCACGGTGATTGCGCTCGGTGACAGTTTCCACGATCGCGATGCGCATGAGCGCTTGGCCGATGCGGATCGCGATGCCATCGCCGCGATGCAGGCGGGGCGCGACTGGATCTGGATTGCCGGCAACCACGATCCGCTGCCACCAAAATCGTTGCGCGGGTCGGTTGCGGAAGAAATCGCCATCGGCGCGATCAGCTTCCGTCACGAGCCGACGGGTGCGGAAGGCGAGATCGCCGGCCATCTGCATCCGAAGGCGCGGGTCGTCACACGTGCCCGCGCCATCGACCGGCGCTGCTTCGCCAGTGACGGCGTGCGCGCGGTGATGCCGTCGTTCGGCGCCTACACCGGCGGCCTGAGCATCCGCGACCGCGCGTTCGCGAAAATCTTTCCGACGGCGGATTTCACCGCGCACGTGCTGGGCGACGCCAGCCTGCACATCATCGCTGCGAGCCGGTGTTACTAGCGCGCCGGTTGTGCTCCGTGCATCTGCCTTACCAAATCTGGGTAGGGCCTTTCCCGATCTGACCGACTAGCTTCCTTGGCCGCCATTTTGGTGGCCGATCGCTTTTTCTTTTTTCAGACCAATGGATCGCAGATGAGTCCTGATACTGCCGGATCGCGTTCGCCCTTCCGGACGCGAAACATGTTTCTGCTGCTGCGCGAACTCTCCGGCGGAGGTGCCAGAAAAAGCGCTGAGACCGAGCAGAAGTCGCTCTCGGAATTGATCACAGCCGCAAATGCCGACCTCGATCAGTCGCGGACGGAACTCTTTTTCTTCCTCGGCGCGATCGCCTTCATCCTGGTGACCACCGCCAGTATCTCGCATCGCGAACTGCTGATCGGCACCAGTGTCCAGCTGCCGATCCTGAGTCTGACGATCAACCTGACCACGTTCCTTTACTGGGCGCCGATCATCCTGTTCCTGGTGCATGTGGCCCTGCTGCTGAAATTCAGGCGCCTGCGTGCGAAGTGCGGGGAAATCGGCGCTGAACTCAAGAGGGCGACGGGCGACGTTGTATTGCAGGCGCAGAATCTTCGTCTCCGGGCGGCCAGCAATTTTCTGGTGCAGTGGCTAATCGATGAGAACGAAAGCCGTTTTCTGCGCTACCTTAGCGCAGCCATCTACTACCTCTCACTGATCGCCGGCCCCGTCTTCACGTTGCTCGTGATTCAGGTGAAGGCGCTGCCGCTCCATGATTCCTGGCTGACGTTCGTACAGATCGGCGTTCTGTCGGCCGATATCGCGCTTGTCACGTGGCTGCACATGCCGGCGCCGCGCCGGACGCTGGTATCCGCGCTGGCCGGGTTCGGCACATGGCTCGTGGTCTCGCTGGTCTGTTGCATTCCCGATAGCGGGTTCGATCGCTTCGGCCGCAGCTGGCTGTTACCGACCGCCATCCCCTACGATTCGCAGGGGGCGTATCGGGTGGCATCCTGGCCGACTGCTTTCCTGTTCGAGAACGGGCGCGACAGCGCGACCGGTCGCCCCGTCCTGTTCGCGCGAAATCTGATCGTGACCGACGACAAGACGCTTTCGCAGGCGAACCGCGCGTCCCGTCCAGCGGCTTCGGCAACCGTTCCAGCCTTAGGTAATGCGGCCGCGGAGTCTGGAATAAGCTTGCGTGGACGGGACCTGCGCTATGCCATTCTGGATCGATCGGATTTGCGCGGAGCCGACTTTACCCTCGCCAATCTGACGGGAGCCAGCCTCGTTGGCGCCGATCTTCGCCGGGCGACGTTCGGCTGCGAATCGTCCATCGATCTCTTCGAGCAGCTGCGATCGATTTTTGGACGCCCGTTACCGGAGGCAGACAATGTGACGCTGCCCTGCCTGACGATGGCCAACATCAGTCTGAGCTCGGCTGACTTGCGTCAGGCGAAATTTCTGGGGGATCGCTATCGGCTCATGGCGAGTCACCAGAAGCCGTCGCTGGCGCGCGCTCTGCTGAACGGCGCAAACATTGACGGGCTCGATCTATCGAACATGGATTTCACGCTCGCGACCATGAGCGGCGCCAGCGCTATCGGCACGAATTTGAGCGGGGCACAACTCGTTGGCGCCAATCTGAGATATGGCAAATTTGCCGGCGCGCTCTTCCATACCAGCGAGCTTCGGTTTGCTAGTCTCGCCAGCGGTTACTTTCAGGGAGCTTCGTTCTCCGAGGCGCGTCTTGTCGGCGCCGACCTTTCGAGCGCCGATCTGCGAGGAGCTGATTTTGGCGGCGCTCTTCTGACCGCGGCGCGCTTTCGCGCCAGGGCGTGGGCAACCAAGTTGCCCGTGAAAGAGCGGGCGTCGTGGATCGATCTGGCGGAGTCCAGAATCGAAAAGATGACATCTTTCGACAATGACGCCCTCAGGGCGGACATCACCAGGCTGCCCGATGATCAGCGGGGGCCGGTGCATTCCCGGTTGCAGGATCTGTTCAGCGAAGAGATTTCGAGTGAAACGCTGTCCATGAACGAAACCTGGGCTGACTGGCAGAAGGGTCTCTCGCGCGACTCGAAGGACGATGCCTATCGCCAGGCCTTCTCGCAAATCATCACCAACGAGGCCTGCGACCTGCCGAATGTCGCGCGGGCAGTCGCGTTCTGGCGCCCGATCAGTTATCACGACTACGGTTCGTACGACGTCTTCTCCCCATATTCCGAACCTGCCGAATCGCCGGCGACGCCTGCTGATCCGGCGATGCAAAAGGTGACCAGAAAAGGATTCGAAGGAAGCTGGTCGTCGATCGGCGGGTACTGGCCGGACGGGCGCGATTCCCACATTCCGGAATGGTATGATTCGTCCGCATTGATCCAGCGCCTTCGCAGCGGGTCGTGCGCTGCGTCCAAGGCGTTCGGCGCGGACGAGCTGCTGGTTATTTTGCACGATCTCGCCTTCACGGGAACGCGCGCACCGCAACGCAGTGCCGGCGCCCCGGACAACCGCTGACCCTTGTTTGCGGAGAGTGCGCTAATCCCGTCGGAACACAACCGATGCCAGCCAGCCGGTCATCAGCGCCATCGCCGCGGTGAACAGGCCGTAGAGCAGGCCGTTCTGCTGCGCCGATGTGGCGACGAACTGCTCGAAGCCGACCTTGACGATCTCGAAGGCGGTTTCGGTCTTGGTGATCAGCGCGCCGCCTGCGAGCAGTTCGATCTCGATATCGTAGTTGCCGATCGGCACTTCCGCCGGCAGCGGGATGCCCGTGCGGAACAGCGTCGGCGTCAGAAACGTCACCGCGTTGCTTGCCTCGCGATAGAGGCCGTGCTCGGAGCGAAGCCTGACGAAGGCCGAGCGGAACGGATCGGTCGCGACCACGTCGGCGTAGTCCGTTCCGACCCGCTGGGTCAGGATGACGTTGTTGAGGCCGAGCTGGAGCCGCCGCTGCACGTCGGGTGGCGCGATCTCGCTGATCGGACGGTTGGAGAAGACGGCGAGATAGGCCGGCACCTTCAGGAACTGCCGCGAGTCGACGTTGACCCAGATGCCGAACTTCCGTTCCTTGCGCCGGGTCACCATGTCGGCGCCCGGGCCCTTGATGGTGACGACGAGGTCGTAGGCGGCCGGCCGGGTCGGCGGCGTCTTGTCGTCGCGCTCGACCGAGCCGAACAGCACGAGCTCTTCGCCGGTGTAGTTCGGCGTCACCGTGACGCGGTGGTTCGACACCGAGACGATCAGCTTTTCGGCCCGGGCGCCGCCGGGAGCGAACGTTGCGCCGGACAGGAGCGCGACAGCCAGGCACAGGAGGCGCACGCTCATGTGCCGTCTCCGATCTGGCGGATCGTGTAGACATCCTCCGGCTTGATCACGAGCTCGACGGCGAAGCGGATGCCGACCGAAAGGATCAGGAGGCCAAGCAGGAGCCGCAGGTGTTCGCCGCGAATACGCTGGCCGGCGCGGGCGCCGAACTGCGCGCCGATGACGCCGCCGACCATCAGGATCAGCGCCAGCACCGCGTCGACCAGATGATTGGTCACCGCGTGCAGGATCGTCGCCAGAATCATGGTGACCAGCGTCAGCGCCATGGCGGTGCCGATCACCGTGCTGGTCGGCACGCGCATCACGTAAATCAGGATCGGGATCAGCATGAACGCGCCGCCGATGCCCATGATCGCGCCGACGAAGCCGATCATCAGGCCGGTGGCGATCAGCGGGATCACCGAGAGATAGATCTTCGAGCGCTTGAAGCGCATCTTCAGCGGCAGGCCGTGAATCCAGTTGTGGGTGCCGGGACGGCGGATCGGGAGGTTCTCCCCCTGCCGCGAGCGATGGATCGCGCGCAGGCCTTCCCAGAACATCAGTCCGCCGACGGTCGAGAGCAGCACGACGTAGGAGAGGGCGATGATCAGATCGAGCTGGCCGAGCGAGCGCAGCAGCGTGAACAGCCAGACGCCGAACGCCGTTCCTAGGATGCCGCCGGCGAGGAGGACGACGGCAAGCGCCGGATCGATGGCACGCCGCCGCCAGTAGGAAAGCGCGCCGGAGAACGACGATGCGGCGATATGGCTCGAGACCGAGGCGACCGCGACCGCCGGCGAGATCCCGACGAAAATAAGCAGCGGTGTCAGCAGGAACCCGCCGCCGATGCCGAACATGCCGGAGACGAAGCCCACCGCCATGCCCATCGCGAGGATGAGGAACATGTTAACCGGAATGTCGGCGATGGGGAGGAAGAGCTGCACGCGCGGATCGCTTCAGGGTCTGTGCCTGAGCCTCGCGTCGATGCTGCTCACGGCGTCGGTGACGTTGCCGCGACGCGGGCGCGCGCCGCGTTTCTGCTTAACCGAAATTACGCGCGCAAGGCACTAAAGAATCCGTTGATCGCCAGGTTTTATCCCGGCGATAGCGGACGATCTGTCAGGCTGGTGAAGATTCGTGATTAACGCTCGGCGCGCTTGCTCGACGAAGCCTTGCTCGACGAAGCCTTGGGCGCAGTGCCCTTGGCGGGCTTCGCGGCCGGAGCCGTCCCGTCCCATCCGCCGGCGGGCGCTGCCGCCGTGACCGCGCCTTCGGGCTGGGCTTCCGGCGTAAAGGTCTGGATCGCGAGCTTGGCGGCGGCGAGCGACTGGGCGTCGAGGCGCTTCGCCACGTCGTCGCGCTTGCGGCCGGAGTCGGCATCGCCCTGGGCGGCGGCGAGGCTGAACCACTTGTAGGATTCGGCGAGATTCTGCTCCACGCCGATGCCGCGGGCGTAAAGGATGCCGAGGTTGAACTGGCTGTCAGCGACGCCGTGGTCGGCCGCCTTGCGGAACCACTGCACGGCGCTCTTGTAGTTCGGGCCCTGGCCGCCGCCGTCGGCGTCGAGCACGGCGAGGTTGTGCATCGCCTTGGCGTTGCCGCGCTCGGCCGCCTGAATGTAGTAGCGGCGTGCGGTGTCCGGGTTCTTCTTCACGCTCAGGCCCTTCTCGTAGAAGGTGCCGAGGCGGAACATCGCCGGCGTGACGCCGCCGAGCGCCGCGCGTTCATACCATTTGGCGGCTTCGTCGAGATTGACGGCAACACCCTTGCCTTCCGCGTATCGCAGGCCGATTTCGTAGGCCGCGGCGGGATCGCCCTTCAGCGCGGCCGCGCGCAGCCGGTCGCTGCCGATCGCATCGGGCAGTTTGTCGGAGATGGGTGCGAGCGATGCGGTCGTATCCGGCGTCCAGACCGGAGCCGCAGGCGCGGCCGGTGCGGCAGCGGTCCTGCCGGTCTTCGACGTGACCGAGCCGGTGACGTCCGCCGCGTCAGCCGCCGCAACCTGCGCGGCTGGGGGCAGTGCTGACGTTTGCGCGGGCGCCGGTGCCGCGGCCGGGGTGGCAGGCTGCGCGGGTGGCACCGTGATGATCTGCGGCCCGGATGCGGGTGGCTTGTTGAAATCGGGTGCGGGCGTCAGCAGGCTCTGCCGGTTGATCGGCTGCGGCGAGATCATCGACGGTCCGGCCGGTGCTTCCGTGCGCGGCTGCGGATCAGGCGCGAGCTTCGCCGGGGGCGGCATCAGTTCACTCGACTTCTCGGTGGGAACCGTTGCTTGCGGTTCGCCGCCATCGAACATGTTCATGGCGAGGCGGAAGCCGCTGAGCACGATCACGACGACGCTGACGCCAACGAGGAGCGAGCGGATCTTCGACGCCTTGCTGGACGGCTCCCCGGTTACGGGTTGCGGGTTCGCGGGCTTTGCGGCATTGCTGAGAACGGTGATACGGCCGGTCTTGGCGGCACCGGCAGCAGGAGTGCTCGCCGCGGCAGCCTGCGCGGCGCGGCGCGCGGCGGCAATGAACGTCGAGGCGTTGCCGGTTTCGGCCTGCGTACCCGGAATGTCGCTCAGCGCATCCTCGGACGCGGCGATCCGCTCCGATGGCGATGCCATGCGGCCGCCGCTGCGCGAGCCGGGCTCGAGCGGATGGTCTGGCGGCAGGCTGGCATCGATCGGCATGCGTGGCGATGCGGCATCGGGACGGACGGCGGGCGCCTGAGGTGGCGTGGGCGCGGTCTCGATGACGACATTCGCCATCGGCGAGCGCTGCGGCTGCGCGGGCTGCATCATCGCCGGGTTCGGCAATTCGGGGCGCGGCATTGGTGCGGCCATTGGTGCGCCTTGGGGCATCCGCTGTTCGTGCTGCGCAGGCGCCGACTGCACCTTGCGCAGATCGCCTTCGATGACGCCGAGGCGATCGGCGACATGGCCGAGCGCGTTGTGAACGGTTTCGAGCGAGTCCTGCGTGCGGCGATCGATCTCCGACTGGCTGAAGCGCATGTCGGACAGTTCGCGCTTGATCGCGTCGACCAGGCCGCTATCCATCGCCGTCGCGCCCATGGCCGGCTGACGCGCGGCGTTGTCGCGCTGATCGGCCAGATGGCGCAGGATGTCGGCAAGCGCGTCCTCGACGCGGGCCAGGTTGTTGTTCTGCGAACCGGCGCCGTCCATCCGCTCCATCAGGTGGGCGATGCGCTGTTCGAGATGATGGATGACGGACGAGCTGTCGCCGCCGCCGACCTGAAGATGGTCGATCCGGTCGGAAAGCGAGCGCACTGCGCTTTCGAGGTGGCTGCTGTCGTGACCGCCGACCTGCAGGTGCTCGATGCGGTCAGAGAGCGAGCGCATCGCATTTTCGAGATGGCTGCTGTCGGGGCCGCTGCCGGCCGGCACCGGTTCGCGGTTCTCCAGCGCGTTGGTCAGCATCGCAATGCGCTGTTCGAGCGCGTTCAGCGAGCCGGAGTAATCGTGCTGGCGCGCCAGCTGGTCGACGTTGGCCGACAGCGAGCGCACATCGTCCGCAAGCTGCACCAGCGCATCGTTCGACGCGACGTTGGTGACGACGTTGCGCAGCGCGTCGATCATGCCTTCGAGCTGCTGCATCGCGCGCGGATCGCCGCTCGCATGTGCGATCGTGTCGATCTTGCCGCCGAGGCTGCGGATCGCATCGTCGAATCCCGCGAGCTGCTCGGCCGGCGTCAGCGTGCGCAGTGCTTCGTAGATTTCGCCGAGCGCGCGTTCGATGCCGGCGAGCGCCTGACCGTCGACGCCGCTCTGACGGCCGTCTTCAATGCGGCGAGCGAGGCTGCGGATCTCGCCTTCCAGCGATTCGATCGCCTGGCGCGGCATCGCCTCGGTGATGGTCTTGCGGATTTCGGCGAGCTCGGCGCGGAACGCGGCGAGCGATTCCTCGACGTTGTCGGGGCGGCGCAGCGCGTCGATCTGATTGGTGATGTTAAAGAGCTGCCGTTCGAGGCCGGAGAAATCCGGCATCGGCGGTGCGATAGGGGGAGCCATTACCGGAGCCATCGCCGGCATGGCCGGCATTGTCGGAGCAGGGTGCTGCGGAGCAGGGGCCCGGCCATCGAGCTGGCTCTGGCGCGCGGCAATCTGCGCGATGGCGTCGTCGAGCGAGATCGGAGAGATCGAGGGCGACGGCTGATATGACGGCTGCGCGTGCGCCGGGGCAGGCTCAGTGACGCGGTTCAGCCGCGCGTCGAGCCGCGAGATCGCGTCGTTGAGCTGACGCGCGACGCCGTCGTTGCGCGGCTGTGCCGAGGGGGCGAGCCGCTCGATCTGGCGGGTGATCGAATCGAGACGCTGGTGAATGTCGGTGACGTCGTGCGCTTCGCGCGCCGCGGGAGACGCTGCCGGTGCGGCGCTCGGGAGGCTGGAATTGAGCCAGTCGTTCAGCGACATCCCGGCACGGCGTGCCGCTGCTTCCGCCCGTTCACGGACTGAAGGATCGATGCCGTCAACACTCCACGATACGCGCGAATTCATGCTGTGGTCCGGTGTCCGCCGACGGCGCTCCCATCGCGCCTCTCCGCCGCCCCCGTCCCCGCTTGATCGACAAAGCGAATTCGACACGGACGGCGCGCCTCTCGCACCGACTTTTCAGCGTTACGGTAAACACCGGGTTAAGGAATGCAGAACGCTTGCCGTAAAGTTATCCGGCGTCACCGGAAAATCGCGGGAACTCAAGCCCCGGTCAGGCCGGTCAGCCCTTGGCGTCGCGCCTCGCGTCCTCGATCGGCGTCAGGTTACCGCCGGTTCGCGGCGGCAGAACCTCGAGCGCCTCCTCGCACCATTCAACCACCGCCCGCTCATGGCGCACGCCGAGGCGCAGGTTCAGCAGTTTGCCGAGGTCGGTCAGCGGCGCGGTGCCGTCCGGAAAGCGCTTGCTGAGAATCCGCTCGTAGCGCGCGAGCCGGTCGCGGTGATGCTCGAGGCGGGCCATGACGTCAGTGCGCAGCGGCTCCATGTCGACCACGTCGAGCGCGAACATCCGGACCAGCAGGTCATCCTTGACCGAGGCCGGCCGGCTTGGCCGCGCTGCCCAGTGCCGCAGGGCGGCCTTGCCCTCTTCCGTCAGCGTATAGACGAGCTTGTTGGGCTTGCCGGTCTGGACGACCTCGCGGCTCTGAACATGGCCGCGGTCCCGCAGCTTGGTCAGCTCGCGATAAATTTGCTGATGGTCCGCTTTCCAGAAGAAGCCGATGGACGCATCGAACGTCTTGGCGAGCTCGTAGCCCGTCATCGGACTTTCCGTGAGGCATGCCAGAATGGCGTCACCCAAGGCCAAACGCGGACTCTCCATTTCGGGGACGCGCATGATTGACATTATGCACAAAGACACATATGCGTCAATGTGCATAAGATGGCGCGGCCGACTGGCGATCGCGCGATCCGACTGCAACATCTCACGGCGCGCTCGCTGTTCGCGCCAGAGTTTGCCGGCAATTGCGCAATGGACAAGGGGAAATGTCCGATGACCATGACCGGACTCGATAAGTGGTACCGCTTCGTCAGGTCGCAAGATGCGGCCGTGCTGCACGAAGCCTTGCATCCCGATGCGGTGTTCGAGAGCCCCGTGGTGCACACACCCCAGCGCGGCCGCGACATCACCTTCAAGTATCTGACGAGCGCCGAGAAAGTTTTGGGTGGCCCGAACTTCGTCTATCGCGGCCAGTGGACCAACGAGACCGGCGCCGTGCTCGAATTCGAAACCGAGGTCGGTGGTATCAAGATCAACGGCGTCGACATCATCACGTTCGCGGACGATGGCCGGATCATCAATTTCAAGGTGATGGTCCGCCCGCTCAAGGCGATCAACCTGCTGCACCAGTTGATGGGCGCGCAGCTCGCCAGCCAGTGAGGCGATCGGCCACGAAGATTGTTGCGGCGGCGGCTGTCGTGCGGTTCTGGAAGGGGCTAAGGTCCGTCCCAGCAATGGTTCGACTGCTGCGTCCGAAGAACATCCCATAAATCGAGACGGTTATCAGCGGAGACAATCACGATGCCGAGCTACAAGGCCCCGGTCGAAGACGTCAAATTCCTGCTCAACGATGTTTTCCATTTCGATCGTTACAACAATCTCCCCGGTTTCGCCGATGCGACCGCCGACGTGCGCGACGCCATTCTCGGCGAAGCCGCGAAGTTCGCGGAAGAAGTGATCCAGCCGCTCAACCGCATCGGCGATCTCGAAGGCTGCAAGCGTCACGACGATGGCCGCGTGACGACGCCGAAGGGCTTCAAGGAAGCGTTCAAGCAGCTCGGTGAGGGCGGCTGGCTCGGCCTTTCCGGCCCCACGGAATATGGCGGGCAGGGCTTGCCGATCACGCTGTCGCAGACGGTGTCGGAGTTTCTGATCTCGGCCAACATGGCCTTCTCGATGTATTCGGGCCTGACCCAGGGCGCAGTCGCAGCCCTGCTCGTGCACGGCTCGCCGGACCAGAAGAAGAAGTTTGTGCCGAACATGATGACGGGCAAGTGGACCGGCACCATGAATCTCACCGAGCCGCATTGCGGCACCGACCTCGGCCTGCTGCGCACCAAGGCAGTGCCGCAGGCGGACGGCTCATACAAGATCAGCGGCACCAAGATCTTCATTTCGGCCGGCGAGCACGACGTCGCCGAGAACATCATCCATCTCGTGCTCGCCCGCATCGAGGGCGCACCGGCCGGCATCAAGGGCGTGTCGCTGTTCGTCGTGCCGAAGATCAGCGTCAACGCCGATGGCACGCTTGGCGCGCCGAACGGCGTCACCTGCGGCTCGATCGAGCACAAGATGGGTATCCACGGCAATTCGACCTGCGTTCTCAACTACGACAACGCCACCGGCTGGCTGATCGGCGAAGAGAACAAGGGCATGAACGCCATGTTCGTGATGATGAACGAGGCGCGGCTCGGCGTCGGCTTGCAGGGCCTTGCGCAGTCGGAAGTCGCGTATCAGAACGCGGCGGCCTACGCGAAGGATCGCCTTCAGGGCCGCGCGCTCACCGGCGCGAAGGCGCCCGACAAGCCGGCCGATCCGATCATCGTGCATCCCGACATCCGCCGCTCGCTGCTGTCGATCCGCGCGTTCAACGAGGCGGCGCGCGCGCTGGTGCTGTGGACCGCGCTGAAGAGCGACGTGGCGCACCGCTCGGACGACGCGAAGGAACGTCAGGCCGCCGACGATCACATGGGTCTGCTGACGCCGGTGATCAAAGGCGTGCTGACCGACATTGGTTTCGCCAACACCAACACCGCGCAGCAGGTGCTCGGCGGCCACGGCTACATCGCCGAATGGGGCATGGAGCAGTTCGTGCGCGACTCGCGCATCGCCATGATCTACGAAGGCGCCAACGGCATTCAGGCGCTCGACCTCGTCGGCCGCAAGCTGCCAAAGGACGGCGGCCGCGCGGCGATGGCGTTCTTTGCCGAGGTGGCCGGCTTCGCCAAGGAAAACGCCGGCGACGACATGAAGGCATTTGTCCCGCCGCTGTCGACCGCACTCGGTCACCTCCAGCAGGCGACCGGCTGGCTGATGCAGAACGCGCTCGCCAAGCCCGACAACGCCGGCGCGGCGTCGACCGACTACATGCATCTCTTCGGCCTCGTCGTGCTCGGCTACATGTGGGCGAAGATGGCCAAGGTCGCGAACGAGAAGATCGCCGCCGGCGACAAGAGCGACTACTTCAAGACCAAGCTCGTCACCGGCCAGTTCTTCATGGAGCGCATGCTGCCGGAAACGTCGGTGCGGCTGGCGCGAATCCAGAGCGGCGCCGCGACGCTCATGGAGTTACCGGCCGAGGCGTTCTGATTTTCACCTCTCCCCGTTTACGGGGAGAGGTCGCCCGCCGTAGCTCGCAGAGCGAAGGCGTGGCGGGTGAGGG
>JBMOOJ010000029.1:0-26779 GCA_049323835.1 Pseudomonadota bacterium
AGAGGGAGAAAACTCGAGTCAGCACCCGCGACCCATCCATCAACGTTTGTGGCCTCACTGCGAAAGTGTTGGCGCAAGCGTGTCATCGAATCTTTATTCGAACATTCTGCGCAGGTTCCGCGGAACAGCGTCCCGGTTCCTGGGTTGGTCCTGCATCGAATTCATCGATGGAGGTTCACCCATGACCAAGACATTCCTTGCCTCGTCGGCGCTCGTGCTCGCACTCGTCGCCGCGCCTGCACTCGCTCAGGACACCAAGGCGCCTGCGGCTGCGACGCCCGCGTCGCCGGCTGCGTCGGGTGCTGTGATCACCGCGCCTGCTGCGGGCCAGTGGCGGACGTCGAAGCTGATCGGCGTCGACGTGTATAACAACAATGACGAGAAGATCGGCGACATCAGCGAACTGATCACCGACTCGAGCGGCAAGATCGACACCGTTGTCATCGGCGTCGGCGGCTTCCTGGGTCTCGGCCAGTCGGAAGTAGCCGTGAAGTTCGATCAGCTGAAGTTCGTCAATGAGCCGATCGCGCGCAAGACGGCGGCGTCCAATGCCCCGGCCGGTTCGTCGGGCAACGCGATGAACCCGCGCCCGCAGTCGTCCACGGTCGGCGCCTCGACCACCACGACGGCCGAGCCGCGCATGTATCCGGACCACGCGGTGTTCAACGCGACGAAGGAGCAGCTGAAGGCGATGCCGCAGTTCAAGTATTCGCAGTCGGCGGCAAGCTCGTCGCCGTCGACGAAGTAAGGCGGCGCCTGCCTGAGCATGGTCTGATTCGAAAACCGGTATCCACTATTCGGATCGGGAGCGTGCTTGGAGAGCCATCGGTCTGTCAGCCGTCTCCCCCGGTCGCGTAGCGACTGTCGGCTAAACGGACCGCACAGCGGCCCGGAGCTATTAGCTTCGGGCCGCTTTTCTTCGGAGATGTCGAAAGTCAATGAATTCCCTCCCCACGCTTCGCGGGGGAGGGAAGACAGCAAGCGCCTGCCAAAATCAGCCCGGCAGCGTGCTCGAGCCCATCAGGTACTGGTCGATGGCGCGAGCGCAGACGCGGCCCTCGCGGATCGCCCAGACGACGAGCGACTGGCCGCGGCGCATGTCGCCCGCCGAGAACACCTTCGGCACCGACGTCTGATAGTCGGTGAGGTTGGCGCGCACGTTGCCGCGCTGGTCGAGATCGACGCCGAGCGTTTTCAAGAGGCCCTCGTGCACCGGATGCACGAAGCCCATGGCGAGCAGCACGAGATCGGCTTCGAGCTCGAACTCGGTGCTGGGCACCGGCTGGAACTTGGCGTCGACCTGAATGCCGTGCAGCTTCTTCACCTTGCCGTCAGCGCCCGTGAATTTCTGCGTCAGCACCGCGAATTCGCGCTTGGCGCCTTCCTGATGCGACGAGGAGGTGCGCATTTTCAGCGGCCAGTTCGGCCAGGTCAGCGCCTTGTTTTCCTTCTCCGGCGGGGCCGGCATGATTTCCAGCTGCGTCACCGACTTCGCGCCGTGGCGCACCGAGGTGCCGATGCAGTCCGAGCCGGTGTCGCCGCCGCCGATGACGACCACGTGCTTGCCGGTGGCGAGAATGTCCTTCACGCCGCCCAGCGGCTCGTTGGAGACGCGGCGGTTCTGCTGCGGCAGGAAATCCATCGCATAGTGGATGCCGTCGAGGTCGCGGCCCGGGATCGGCAGGTCGCGCGGCGCTTCGGCGCCGCCGGTCAGCGCGATCGCGTCGTACTCTTTCAGCAGCGCCTGCGGATCGACCGAACCGTGACCGGTTCCTTGCGCGCCGACGTGCGCGTTGTAGTGGAAGGTCACGCCCTCGGCTTCCATCTGCGCCACGCGGCGATCGATGATGCCCTTCTCCATCTTGAAGTCGGGGATGCCGTAGCGAAGCAAGCCGCCGGCCTTGGCGAACTTCTCGTAGACGTGGACTTCATGACCTGCGCGCGCAAGCTGCTGTGCACAAGCGAGGCCAGCCGGCCCCGAGCCGATGATGGCGACCTTCTTGCCGGTCTTTTCGGTCGCGATCTCCGGCTTCAGCCAGCCGGAATCCCACGCCTTGTCGACGATCGCGCATTCGATCGTCTTGATGGTGACCGGGTTGTCGTCGATGTTGAGCGTGCACGAGGCTTCGCACGGCGCAGGGCAAATGCGGCCGGTGAACTCGGGGAAGTTGTTGGTCGAGTGCAGGTTGCGCGCGGCCTCTTCCCAGTTGCCGGTGTAGACGAGATCGTTCCAGTCCGGGATCTGGTTGTTGACCGGGCAGCCGGGCGTGCCGGGCTGCAGCGAGCCGGTGCCGTGGCAATAGGGGATGCCGCAGTTCATGCAGCGCGCGGCCTGATCGCGCAGGTCTTTCTCGCTCAGCGGGACCACGAACTCCTTGTAGTCCTTGATGCGTTCGGCGACCGGCGCGTATACGCGGTCGCTGCGCTCGATCTCGAGAAAGCCTGTTACCTTACCCATCGTCCCGTCTCTTTAACCTCAAGCCGCCCACGACTGGGCGGGTCAGTTTAGATCGTTTCTCATATCACGCAGCGGCTGCGTGAAAATCCAAAATTGTGATCGTAGCCCGGGTGGAGCGTAGCGAAACCCGGGATTCGTCAACCCGGACTTCGCTTCGCTCCGTCCGGGCTACGGACTTGTTTTCCGGGTGCTGCCGCACCCGGCGATGAAGTCCTCCGTCTCGCGCGCTGCCGCATCGAGACCAAGGGTGAGGCCGCGGCCGATGGCCGTGACCTGAACCTCCGCCGCCTTCGCCACACCGCGGCTGACCTGCGTCAGCTGAGCGGTAGTGAGCGCCGGTGTCGCGACCGTTTCGACGAAGCCGTTGGCGACCACCGTCCCCTGGGCCTCGACGCTCGCAATCGTTTCGCCGCCTGCGCGGAACGCCACCGTCTCCGGCGCCGTCTCGCCGATCTTGAGGAAGCCCTTTTCAGGAATCTTCGCCTTCAAGACCAGTTTCGCCTCCCCCTTCGCCGAGCAGACCAGCGAGAGCGACCGCCGCTCGCGCATGAAGCCTGCGCTGGCCAGCGCCAGCACGCGGTCCGATGCCTCAGAGCGGGCTGAATTCGTAGCCACCTGCGAACGGAAGAAGAAATCGCTGCCGAGCAGATAGGCTGGGATGACGGCGACGATCGCCGTCACCAGTATTTGACCCTTCCTCACGCGCCGATCGCGATCGCGGGTTCGTCCGCCGCACGCGCTGCCATGTCCTTCAGCGCGCGGCGGTACTCGACCGGCATGACCTTGCGGAACTTGCCGACGTAATTCTTCCAGTCGGCCAGAATCGCCTTGGCGCGCGCCGAGTCCGTATATTTGGCGTGGCGCGTGATCAGGACATGCAGACGCTCGACATCGGCCTCCAGCAGGTTCGCCATCACGTCGACGCGGCCATGCGCATCGAGATCGCCGGACTGATGGAAGGCGCTGGCGTTGATCAGCTCTTCCGACAGCAGCGGTTCGAGCTCGACCATCGCCATGTTGCAGAGCTTCTCGAACTGGCCGTCCTCGTCGAGCACGTAGGCGATGCCGCCCGACATGCCGGCGGCGAAGTTGCGCCCGGTCTTGCCGAGCACGACGACGATGCCGCCGGTCATGTATTCGCAGCAGTGATCGCCCGCGCCTTCGACCACGGCGACCGCGCCGGAGTTGCGTACGGCGAAGCGTTCGCCGGCGACGCCACGGAAGTAGGATTCACCCTGGATGGCGCCGTACATCACGGTGTTGCCGACGATGATCGACTGCTCCGGAACGATGCCGGACACCTTCGGCGGCTTGACGATGATGCGGCCGCCCGAGAGGCCCTTGCCGACGTAGTCGTTGCCTTCGCCTTCGAGCTCGAAGGTGACGCCCTTGGCGAGCCACGCGCCGAACGCCTGACCCGCGGTGCCCTTCAGATTCACGTGGATCGTGTCGTCCGGCAGACCGGCATGGCCATAGACCTTGGCGACCGCGCCCGAGAGCATCGCACCGGCCGAGCGGTCGGTGTTGTTGATCTCGGCGTCGATCTTCACCGGCGCGCCGCGATCGAGCGCGGCCTGCGCCTGCGCGATCAGCTTGCGGTCGAGCACGGCGTCGAGGTGATGGTTCTGCGCTTCCGACTGGAAGATGCCGACGCCGGGCGCAGCCTTCTGCTTGTGGAACAGCTTCGAGAAATCGAGGCCCTTGGCCTTCCAGTGGGCGACGAGCGCCTGCTGGTCGAGCATCTGGGTCTGGCCGATCATCTCGTTGAATGTGCGATAGCCGAGCGAGGCCATGATCTCGCGCACTTCCTCGGCGACGAAGAAGAAGTAGTTGATCACGTGCTCGGGCTGGCCGGTGAAGCGCTTGCGCAGCACCGGGTCCTGCGTCGCGACGCCGACCGGGCAGGTGTTGAGATGACACTTGCGCATCATGATGCAGCCGGCCGCGATCAGCGGCGCAGTGGCGAAGCCGAACTCGTCGGCGCCGAGCAGCGCGCCGATGACGACGTCGCGGCCGGTGCGGAAACCGCCGTCGACCTGGACGACGATGCGGCTGCGCAGCCGCTCGCGCACCAGCGTCTGGTGGGTTTCGGCGAGGCCGATTTCCCACGGGCTTCCGGCGTGCTTGATCGAGGTGAGGGGGCTCGCGCCCGTGCCGCCCTCGAAGCCGGCGATGGTGACGTGATCCGCACGCGCCTTGGCGACGCCGGCGGCGACCGTGCCGACGCCGATTTCCGAGACGAGCTTCACCGAGACCGCGCCGTCGGGGTTGACGTTCTTGAGGTCGTAGATCAGCTGCGCGAGGTCTTCGATCGAATAGATGTCGTGATGCGGCGGCGGCGAGATGAGGCCGACGCCGGGCGTCGAGTGACGCACCTTGGCGATCGTCGCGTCGACCTTGTGGCCGGGCAGCTGGCCGCCCTCGCCGGGCTTCGCGCCCTGCGCCATCTTGATCTGCATCATGTCGGAGTTGACGAGATACTCCGTGGTGACGCCGAAGCGGCCGGAGGCGACCTGCTTGATTGCCGAGCGCATCGAGTCGCCGTTCGGCATCGGCTTGAAGCGATCGGCCTCTTCGCCGCCTTCGCCGGTGTTCGACTTGCCGCCGATGCGGTTCATCGCGATCGCGAGCGTGGTGTGCGCCTCGCGCGAGATGGAGCCGAACGACATCGCGCCGGTAGCGAAGCGCTTGACGATGTTCTTCGCCGGTTCGACTTCGTCGAGCGGCACGGGCTTGCGCTTCTCGTCTTCCGCCGTGCGCAGCTTGAACAGGCCGCGCAGGGTCAGCAGACGCTCGGACTGCTCGTTGAGAATCTTGGCGAACGCGCGGTAGCGCTCCTGCGAATTGCCGCGGGCGGCATGCTGGAGCAGCGACACGGATTCGGCGGTCCAGGCGTGATCCTCGCCGCGCTGGCGGAAGGCGTACTCGCCGCCGACGTCGAGCGCGTTCTTCAGCGCCGGCACGTCGCCGAACGCTTCGGTGTGACGGCGCGTGGTTTCTTCCGCGATCTCGGCGAGGCCGACGCCTTCGATCTGCGTGTGCGTGCCGGCGAAATACTTGGCGACGAAATCGGCCTTGAGGCCGACCGCGTCGAAGATCTGCGCGCCGCAGTACGACTGGTAGGTCGAGATGCCCATCTTCGACATGACCTTGAGCAGGCCCTTGCCGATCGACTTGATGTAGCGCTTGACCAGTTCCTTGTCCTCGAGCTTGACCGGCAGGCGGTCCTTCATCGCGATGATGGTCTCGAAGGCGAGGTAGGGGTTGATCGCTTCCGCGCCGTAGCCGGCGAGGCAGGCGAAGTGATGCACTTCGCGCGGCTCGCCCGACTCGACGACGATGCCGACCGAGGTGCGCAGGCCGACGCGGATCAGGTGATGATGCACGGCGGCGCAGGCGAGCAGCGCCGGAATCGGAATGCGGTCGGAGCCGGCCATGCGGTCCGACAGGATGATGATGTTGACGCCCTCGCGCACGGCGGCTTCCGCGCGCGCACAGAGTTCGTCGAGCACCTGCTCCATGCCCGAGGCGCCGAGGCCGGCGTGGAAGGTGGTGTCGAGCGTGCGCGACATGAAGTGGGATTCTGCAATCTCCGAGATCGAGCGGATCTTCTCCAGATCCGCGTCGGTCAGGATCGGCTGGCGCACTTCGAGGCGCTTGGTCTTCGACAGACCCTCGATATCGAACAGGTTCGGCCGCGGACCGATGATCGAGACGAGGCTCATCACGAGCTCTTCGCGGATCGGATCGATCGGCGGGTTGGTCACCTGCGCGAAGTTCTGCTTGAAGTAGGTGTAGAGCAGCTTCGGCTTGTCCGAGAGCGCCGACAGCGGCGTGTCGGTGCCCATCGAGCCGGTGGCTTCCTCGCCGGTCGACGCCATCGGCGTGATCAGGATGTTGATGTCTTCCTGGGTGTAACCGAACGCCTGCTGGCGATCGAGCAGCGGCAGGTTGGAACGCGCGCCCTTCGACGGCGCGTCCTGCAACTCTTCGAGCACGATCTGCGTGCCGTCGAGCCACTGCTTGTAGGGATGGCTCTTGGCGAGCGACGCCTTGATCTCGTCGTCCGGAATGAGGCGGCCCTGTTCGAGGTCGACGAGCAGCATCTTGCCGGGCTGGAGACGCCACTTGGTGACGATCTGCTCTTCCGGAATCTTCAGCACGCCCATTTCCGACGCCATCAGGATGCGATCATCCTTGGTGACGAGGTAGCGCGCCGGCCGCAGTCCGTTGCGGTCCAGCGTCGCGCCGATCTGGCGGCCGTCGGTGAAGGCGATCGCGGCCGGGCCGTCCCACGGCTCCATCAGTGCGGCGTGATATTCGTAGAACGCGCGGCGCTCTTCATCCATCAGCGGGTTGCCGGCCCACGCCTCCGGAATCATCATCATTACCGCGTGCGAGAGCGAGTAGCCGCCCTGCACGAGGAATTCGAGCGCGTTGTCGAAGCAGGCGGTGTCCGACTGGCCTTCGTAGGAGATCGGCCAGAGGCGGCTGATGTCCTTGCCGAACAGTTCGGACTGCACCGACGCCTGACGCGCGGCCATCCAGTTGACGTTGCCGCGCAGCGTGTTGATCTCGCCGTTGTGCGCGATCATCCGGTACGGATGTGCCAGCGACCAGGTCGGGAACGTGTTGGTCGAGAAGCGCTGGTGCACCAGCGCGATCGCGGATTCGAAATCCGGCTCGTGCAGGTCGGCGTAATACTTGCCGAGCTGGTCGGCGAGGAACATGCCCTTGTAGACGAGCGTGCGGCACGACAGCGAGACCGGGTAGTATCCCGAGAGCCCGCGCTCGCGGCGCTGATAGATGGCGTTCGAAATCGACTTGCGCAGGATGTAGAGGCGGCGCTCGAACTCGTCCTCGGTCTTCACGGCGCCGTTCTTGCCGATGAACACCTGCATGTTGAACGGTTCGGTCGGCTTCACGGTTTCGCCGAGCGATGAGTTGTCGGTCGGCACCTCGCGCCAGCCGAGCAGCTTGAGGCCCTCGGCCTTCACCTGATCCTTGATGATGCTCTGGATCACCTTCCGCCACGACGTATCGCGCGGCATGAACAGCGCGCCGACGGCGTACTCGCCGGGCTTCGGCAGTGTGAAGCCATTTTCCTTCGCCTTGCGCGACAGGAACGTGTGCGGGATCTGCACGAGAATGCCGGCGCCGTCGCCGAAGCGCGGATCGGCGCCGACGGCGCCGCGGTGTTCGAGATTGCAAAGAACCGACAGCGCATCGGCAACGATCTGATGCGACTTCACGCCCTTGATGTTGGCGATGAAGCCGACGCCGCAGGAATCCTTCTCGCGCGACAGATCATAGAGACCTTCCGCCGGGGGACGGTACGTGTGGCGTTCGACAGGGGTATGAGTCGTCGATTTATCGGCCGGGCCTGCCGAAAGTGGCTGCGTCACGATCTCGTCGCGCTCAAACTTTGACCCGTCCATATCGACCCCTTACGATCACCTCTCGGACCCGATCGAACATCGATCGGGCCGGCTGAGAACCTTGCCTCTTCCTGCATGATCCGATCCGAAAACCGGCCCCGTTTCGGGATCATGCCCTGACGCACCTTGGGCGGTCGCGGCACCCCCGATTTTCCCTTTTGCAGGCGGGAAACTGGGGCCACCACTCGCGCCCGGCGAGCCATTTTTGAAATCCGTTCAGGCATGACATCTCACCTGTCCTGGTGATCTGCCGGCCCGTCTTCCAGTCGTTCACGCCGGCGGGCTAAAGGCCCGCCCCGCTTTCGCGGAAGGCGCATGTTGCAGCGTCGCAAATCGACAAAATCGAAGCAATCGCCGTGCCGGGTTACTCAGATACGAGTGTGAGTTACCCACAAATTGGACAGCATGGCTGTCCTAACTATCGACCATGCCAAATTTTTATCTACCACACAAGCGGATGTGAGTCCCCGGGTCGCGCGGTATCGGACCGAAACAGCGCCCAGATTTGGCCGCGCAAGGCCGCGATCCGGCCAAAGGACTGCCGAATTCCGGCTCGAGGGTGCCAAGCTGGGACGACGGGGATGTGACCGGGAGCAGGGTCGATGTCGAGACAGTGGATGAGTCTGGGGCGGCTGGCCCCGATTGCGGTGCTGATGGCGGCCTCGCCGGCGTTGGCGCAATCGCCCCCGCCGGGAGCAGCCCGGAGCGGCGGCGCCTATGCATCGGCGGTGTCCGATTTTGACGATGCAATCGTGCCACCGCGCGAAGCGATCCGGATGCTGCGCTCGACCGGTTACACGGTTCTGAGCCGCCCGCGTCCCGCCGGTCTCGTTCTCTACTCGATCGCGGTGATCACGCCGCGCGGCGATGACGGGCGCATCTACATGGACATTCGCGACGGCCGTCTCGTGCGCTTCGTGCCGGGCTATGCGCTGACGCCGCGCACCGACGAGGACATCGATCTCGCCTACAATCCGCCGAGCCCGCCGCCAGCGGCAGCACCGCGCAAACCGGCCGCGAAGCCGAAAGCTGCGAGCCTGCCGCCCGCAACGACCACCGGTCCGGCGCGATCGAAAACGAAACAGGCGGCGCCGAAGCTGCCGGAGATCAAGCCTGCGGAAACGAAGCCTGCGCAGACATCGCCCGCGCCGGCGCCTGTGACCGCGGCGGCTCCCGCTCCGGCGCCGCAAACGCAGGGCGTTGCGACCAGGCCCGCTGAAGCAAAACCGCCGGTGGTGATCCTGCCGACGCAGGAGATGCCCGCGGTGCTGGGGCTGGAGTAAGCGCGAACGGGAGCACCTTGCTCTCGCTTCGTCATTGCCGGGCTTGACCCGGCAATCCATCTTTGTCGCACGATAAGGAAGAAGATGGATGCCCGGCTCAAGGCCGGGCATGACGAGTTGAGGATGACGGCGCATCCCGGAATGACATTCAATCAAAAAACGCCCCGGAGGCATCCGGGGCGTTTCGTTTGGAGGCTTTGAGCTTCAGCCGATCAGGCGGCGGCGGCCTGGTTCTCGATCACGGTCTTCGCAGCCGAAGACGAAATCGGAATCACGCGCGGCTTCTTGGCTTCCGGGATCTCGCGGACGAGATCGACGTGGAGGAGGCCGTTCTCGAGCGAAGCGCTCTTCACCTGCACGTAATCGGCAAGCTGGAACTGGCGCTCGAAGGCGCGCGAGGCGATGCCACGGTAAAGCACCTCGTTGCCGTCCTTGCCGTTCTCGCTGGCCGATTTCTCGCCCTTGATGCTGAGCGTGTTCTCTTTCGCGACGATGGAGATTTCAGCGGGAGAGAAGCCGGAGACGGCGACGGAAATCCGGTAGTCGTTCTCACCGGTGCGCTCGATGTTGTAGGGCGGATAGCCGGTCGAGGTATCGGCGGCCTGGTCGAGCAGCGAGAAGAGACGGTCGAAACCGACGGTGGAACGATAGAAAGGAGCAAGATCAAACGTACGCATAGGTAGTCCTCCATTGAGCGACTGTTGCGATACCCGCCCGCCATCGGGCCGGGCCTTGGTTCCGTGCAGCTTTAGAAGCCTGCACGAAGCTGATATGGGTGAGGCTGTTGCACCTTCAAGAGGACCGAAAAGCGCTCCGACGCGGAAATTTTCTGGTTCCGAACTCCTTCTTTTTCTTACAGTTTTGTCATTCCGGCGGCTGCATGACCCTGTTGTCCATTCCTGCGAATCCGGTTCCCGAGGACGTCGTCACCGGCACGATCCGCACGCCTGACGGAGCCGATCTGCGCTTCGCGCGCTGGGCGCCGCCAGCCAAACGCAAGGGCACGGTCTGCGTGTTCACCGGCCGCGCCGAATGCATCGAGAAATACTTCGAGACGGTGCGCGATCTGCGCGAGCGCGGCTTCGCGGTGGCGATGATCGACTGGCGCGGGCAGGGGCACTCGTCGCGGCGGCTAAAGGACTCGCGCAAAGGCTATGTGCGCGACTTCGCCGACTTCGAGATCGACGTCGAAACCTTCGTGCAGCAGGTGGTGATGCCGGATTGTCCGCCGCCGTATTTCGCGCTGGCGCATTCGATGGGCGGCGCGGTGATGCTGCGCATCGCCCATGCCGGCAAGCGCTGGTTCGACCGCATCGTGCTCTCCGCGCCGATGATCGATCTGCCGGGACGCACCACCTCGCTGCCGGTGCGGGCGCTGGTGCGCACGTTGCGCTACATGGGTTTGGGCGGACAATACGTGCCGGGCGGCAGCGACGAACTGATCGGCACCACCACCTTCGTCAACAATCCGCTGACCAGCGATCCGGTGCGCTATGCTCGCAACTCCGCGATCTACGAAGAGGAGCCGACCCTCGGCATCGCCGCGCCGACGATCGCCTGGGCCGATTCCGCATTTCGCGCCATGCGTGCGTTCAGGGAGGTGGACTATCCCTCGCGCATTCGCCAGCCGGTGCTGATGGTCGCCGCCGGCAACGACAGCATCGTGTCGACCGCGGCGATCGAGGAATTCGCCTATCACACCCGCGCCGGCTCGCATCTCGTCATCGCCGGTTCGAAGCACGAAATCCTGCAGGAACAGGATCGCTATCGCCAGCAGTTCTGGGCGGCATTCGATGCCTACGTGCCCGGCACGCCGCTGTTCGGATAGCGCTCGACCAAACGGATCGTCATTCCGGGACGCGCGTTCTTACGCGCGGGCCCGGAATCCATAGGCCCCAGCAGACGTGTGGCGAAGAACAGTGCTGTTTGTCCCATTCCTGCAGCGCTGAACAGCAAATACAGGGGTTATGGATTCCGGACTCGCTCGCTATGCTCGCGCTCCGGAATCACGGAGGAGCCATGTTCGGAATTCAGGACCTCGCGTTGTTCATCGTCGCCGGCTGGATTCTCATCATCACACCGGGACCTGACACCGCCTACATCATCGGCCGCAGCGTGCAGCTCGGCTGGCGCGGCGGTCTCGCGGCGGCGACCGGCATCGGCTCCGGCTGCCTCGTGCATGTTTTCGGCGCAGCGGTCGGTCTCTCGGCGATCATCGCCACGTCGTCGATGGCGTTCACTGTCGTCAAACTCGTCGGCGCGGCCTACCTCGTCTACATCGGCGTCAAGATGCTGATGTCGCGCGGCGGCTCGCTGAACATCGAGACGCAGGACAAGATCGTGTCGCTGCGCGAGGTATTCTGGCAGGGCGCGCTGACCAACATCCTCAATCCGAAGGTGGCGCTGTTCTTCCTCGCCTTCCTGCCGCAGTTCGTCGCCAGCGATGCACCTTCGAAGCCGCTGGCGTTTCTGACGCTGGGCCTGATCTTCGTGATCAACGGCACACTCTATTGCATCGGCGTCGCGGCGTTCGCGGCGAGGGTCGGCGGGCTGCTCAAGCGTTCGCAAAACGCGCTGAAGTGGATCGACCGCACGCTCGGCGGCCTGTTCGTCGCGCTCGGCGTGCGGCTGGCGTTCGCGGAGGCGCGTTAGGCTCGAAGTAAAGTGCTGAGTGCGAGGTACGTCCCGAGCAGCATCATCGCGATCAGGAACCATTTGCGGAACGCATCCTGATCCATTCGCGCCCGCACGGCCTGGCCGATGAACATGCCGCCGAACGCGCAGACGAGCGCGATCCCACCGGGGAGCGCGGTTGCCGCTGTGAGCAATCCCGCCGCCGTCAGATTGAATGACAGCGCAATCGTCGCGGTGGTGAAGAACACGCCGAGCGCCTGCACCAGCTCGTCCTTCTCCATGCCGATCGCCTGCATGAACGGCATCGACGGAATGACCTGAACGCCGGTGGTGCCGGAGATGGCGCCGGTGATCAGGCCGACGATGCCGCCGATCCATTTCTGATCCTTCTCTTCGACCGAGAAGCGCACCTTGCCGAGGCTGATGGCGGCGTAGATCACGAGCAGGATGCCGAGGATGACGGTGGAGATTCGCGCGTAAGGCCCGGTCATCATGCCGGCGCAGGCGAAGATGCCGATGACGGTGCCGATCATCAGCGGCCACAGCCGCCGCACGATGTCCTTCAGATACGGGCCGACAAACGTCTGCCAGATGTTGGTGACGATCGCCGGCACGATGACGATGGCCAGCGCCTGCGCGGGCGGCATCTGCGTCGCCAGCAGACCGATCGAAACCGTCGGCAGTCCGAGGCCGATCACGCCCTTGACGAAACCCGCGGTCGTCAGCGCAACGGCAATCATGATGAGGAGGGCGGTCTGGTCGGTCATATGCGGGACTGCAAATGGCGGGCGGGCGCGGCACGCTTCATGAATTTCTCGCGCGGGACAAGCGATCAGGAGAGGGAAATGCCAAACGTTTTTGCAAAGCCGCTCTGCCCGCTGCGCGTGATGGCGACGGCGCGGCTGTCTTTCGTGCGCTTGATCCAGCCGAGATCGAAGCAGCGTGTGCAGAGCGCCGCGCCGAGCTGACCGGCCAGATGCGCGCGCCGCTCGCTCCAGTCGAGGCAGGTGCGGCAGAGCGGGCGATTGCCCTTCATGTCGTTCGCGAGATCGATGCCGAACTCGCGCAGGAATGCGCTACCCTTGCGGGTGACCGCGCCGGCACCGTCGGAAATCACCACGTGACCCTTGCTGGTGAGCGCGTCCGCAATCGCAATGCCGAGTTTGCCGGCGAGGTGATCGTAACAGGTGCGGGCGGTCCGCATCGCTGTGTCCTTTGGCCCGGTTGGGCGATGGCGCTTCGGTCCGCTTGCGGCCACCGTCATCAGTGCTTCCATCGCCTGTGCGACATCCGGTGTCGCGAGGCGGAAGTAACGGTGGCGGCCCTGCTTCTCGACCGCGATCAGGCTCGCGTCGGTGAGCTTGGCGAGATGCCCGCTGGTGGTCTGGGCGCTGACGCCGGCGTGCCAGGCGAGTTCGCCCGCGGTCAGCGCGCGGCCGTCCATCAATGCGGAGAGGATGTTGGCGCGCGCCACGTCGCCGATCAGCGAGGCGACCGCGGCCAGTGTGTTGCCGGAGGCGATGTTGGTCATGGGACGAACCTATCGCGGCTGCGGTGAGAGGTCAGCCGAGGATAGTTCGGTGCAGGCCGAAATGTGGCAGGAGCGTCCATAAGGATCGTCATGCCCGCGCTTGTCGCGGGCATCCACGTCTTGGCAGCATTGTCTGTAAGTAAGACGTGGATGGCCGGGACATAGGCGAGCGAAGCGACGCCGTTCTTCGAACGGCTATGCCCGGCCATGACAACTTTTCAATGCGCCAAGAGCGCCGTCAGCTATTGAGCAGCTTCAACGCCGCTTCGTGCACGCGCTTGTCGCCGGCGGCGACGATGCGGCCGCCGTTGTGCGCCGGCTTGCCGTCCCAGGTGGTGATGACGCCGCCCGCGCCGGTGACGATCGGCACCAGCGCCGCCACGTCGTAGGATTTCAGCTCGGTCTCGATCACGAGGTCGAGGTTGCCGCTCGCCAGCATGCAGTAGGCGTAGCAATCGCCGCCGTAGCGCGAGAGGCGCACCTCGCTCTGCACGCGATCGAAGATCGCGCGATCGGCGTCGCTCATCAGTCGGGGGCTGGTGGTGAACAGCGTCGCCTCGCCGAGTGTCTTGCAGCGGCGGACCATCAGCTTGCGCTCGCCGGAGGGGCCCGCATAGCGCGCCGAGCCGTTGTCGCCGGTGAAGCGTTCCCCGATATAAGGCTGGTGCATCATGCCGAACACCGGCGCGCCCCTGTGCATCAGCGCAATCAGCGTTCCCCAGATCGGCAGGCCGGAGATGAACGACTTGGTGCCGTCGATCGGATCGAGCACCCAGACATAGTCGGCGTCCGCATTCTCCTCGCCGAATTCCTCGCCGATGATGCCGTGCTTCGGGAAGCTCGCCTTGATCATCCGCCGCATCACCGCCTCGGCCGCGCGGTCGGCCTCGGTGACGGGATCGAACTCGCCGTTCTGCTTCTTGTTGTCGATCGAGAGCGAGGTGCGGAAGAACGGAAGGATCAGTTCGCCGGATGCGGTGGCGAGGCGGCTGGTGAAGGCGGTGAAATCAACAACGGTCACTGCATCTCTCCACTCAACAGCCGCCCGGACGAGGCGCATCCGTCCCGCTCAAGGCCGTATAAGAGTCCGCAGCCGCGAGCAATCACCTTGGGCCGTCATCGGGAGTGGCGGCCGCCACCCGCGCGCAGATCAAGGCCGCGCATCCGGCCGATTTTTTGATTCGACAGAACCAGAGCCCATTACAAAAAATGACATATAAATTCACTCTTTCGGACACAGATTCGGTTCCAATGATGTAACGCCACGCCCCATGAATTGCCTATCTCATTGAAATAAATTGATAAAATCAACTTTCTCAAATTGAGTAGTCGCAATTCAGCCATGCGCTCAATGCATGGAAAATCCTTTAATAACTCTTGAACTTTGTGCGCTGCGGCCGCATATTATTGCGGTGCGGTAACGCCTCGCGTTATCGCTGCCCTCCTTGGGCGTTTCCTCCCTAGACTTGGGCCGCTTGCTCATTGCAAGCGGCCCTTTTTTCTTGCCGCCATCTCCGCATCGAGTTGTGCAAACTCTCCGCGGATCTTGAACAGGCAATAACCCTTTGAATCGCAATCGCTGCGGATGTCCGGATTGGTGTCGGACGCCGCGCGGGCGCGCGTGAAGGTCCATTGATCTTCGGACGTTTCGGGTGGAAAGCCGCGATCGGCCCGGATCACGAGCCGCCATGCGTCGAGATGCTTGTGAACGTGAAAGCGGTACGGCTTCAGATCGTCCGTCATCGGTGCTCGCTTGCGAGCGCAGCTACTCGGCCGCCGCCTGGAACGGCCCAAGATGGCTGAGCGGGATCGTGGCGATCGCGTCCGCCAGCGCCGCGAAGTCGGCAGCCACCTGCGCAAAGCGCGGTCCGCGCTCGCGCCGCCGCTCGTCCATATAGATCGCCCGGTTCAATTCGATCTGGATCGTATGCAGTCCGCTCGCCGGATTGCCGTAATGCTCGGTGATGAAACCGCCGGCGTAAGGTTTGTTGCGCCCGGTCGTATAGCCGAGCTGGCGCAGCGTCTCCTCGACCGCGTCGGTGAGCACCGGCGAGCAACTCGTGCCGTAGCGGTCGCCGATGACGACGTCCGGCCGGGGCGGCTCGTCGCGCGACACGCCGACCGACGGCATGGAGTGGCAATCGACGAGGATCGTGGCGCCGAACGTGCGATGGACGTCGTTGATCAGCCGCCGCAGCGCGCGGTGGTAGGGCTTGTAGAGCAGTTCGATCCGCTTCAGCGCGTCGTCGACGCCGATGCGCTCGCGATAGATGTCCTGCCCGTCGCCGACCACGCGCGGAATGGTGCCGAGGCCGCCGGCGACCCGCATCGAACGGGTGTTGGCGAAGCTCGGCAAACGCCCGGCGAACATGCGGGGATCGAGCTCGTAGGGCTCGCGGTTCACGTCGACATAGGAGCGCGGGAAATTCACCCGCACGGTGCCGAAGCCGCGCGCGCCGAGGTTCCCGATCATCTCGTCCATGAACGAATCTTCCGAGCGCCGCAGCGCCGCCAGATCGATTCGCGATGCCGCAAGAAATTCCGCCGGATAGACCGAACCCGAGTGCGGCGAGTTGAACACCACCGGCGCGCGCCACTCCGCAGGCGCGACAATCTCGAAGGGTGGCGACAGTTCGTCGGCAAAGTCCGTCATTGCAGCAGTTCGTCCTCGCACGCGCGTTTGTTCAATATGGGGGCAATGACAGCATATTTTGGCCCGAAAGGCGCTGCCAATTGTGTGAGGGATTGGAGATTTTCTTGTTCCGGCAGGTCTGCGCAGCGGGCCTTTCACCCGAAATTTACCAGCCGTCAGGCTTAGTGAGTCCATCGCCTTTTCAGTTCCGGAAGACGCCTGCCGCCATGCACAAGATCCTGCTCGCCGAAGACGACAACGATATGCGCCGCTTTCTCGTGAAGGCGCTGGAGAACGCGGGATTTCAGGTCTCGTCCTACGACAACGGCATGTCGGCCTATCAGCGGCTGCGCGAGGAGCCGTTCGAGATGCTCCTGACCGACATCGTCATGCCGGAAATGGACGGAATCGAGCTGGCGCGCCGTGCCTCCGAGCTCGATCCGGACATCAAGATCATGTTCATCACCGGCTTCGCCGCCGTCGCCCTGAATTCCGATTCGGAGGCGCCGAAGAACGCCAAGGTGCTGTCCAAGCCGGTGCACTTGCGCGAATTGGTCAACGAAGTGAACAAGATGCTGGCGGCGTAGGATGTAGCCCGGATGAAGCGAAGCGAAATCCGGGTCAAGCACCCCGGGTTGCGCTGCGCTCCACCCGGGCTACACGTTCAAGCAGGGCTGGTTCGCCTTGCCCTGCCGGGTTTGAGCCGATATAGGGACGGCACCCCTTCCAAGACGACTGATTTCGGGCGCGTAGCTCAGCGGGAGAGCACTACCTTGACATGGTAGGGGTCACAGGTTCGATCCCTGTCGCGCCCACCATTCCCATCCGAAAAATCCAGCACACGCGAAATCCAGCACCCGTCCGTCCGATGGCGGGCGCCTGTGCGCCGCTGCGCGGCCATCAGCTGCGTCTGGCGGTGAACAGGTAGAGCGCGAACAGAACGACCATGATGCTGTCGACCGCGATGGCGATGCCGAGGCCTCCCAGATAACGCCCGCCCTGCATCAATACCAACGCGATGAATGCGATCTTGCTGAAGCCTGCGACCACCAGCGCCAGCCGCCGCGACGGGAGGTGAAATGCGCCATAGAGCAACAGCCCGCCCATCAATCCGCTCAGCACGCCCCAGTTCGGGACGACGATCGAGGCCATCGCGCCTTGCGGCGTTTCGCCGAACATCGACTGCGACGCCGCGATCGGCAGGAACGCCGCATAGAGCATGGTCAGCGTCAGCACGCCGCCGAGAATCATGATCCATTTCATCGCTGCGTCGGACATGCGGATGAAGCTCCGTTCGAAGAGCGATAGCTGTCTGAATGCACGGGGTATCTAGCATGCCTTCGCATGCATCGTCAGGTATCGAAGTAAGCGCTCTTGCCAGTGACAAGAATGCGTCGGCGCGACCGGCCGCAGCTCATGCCGCCGGCTTGCGGCGGTTGGCCGAGCGGATGCGTTCGATGAAGTCCGCCGAGATCGCCTTCAGCCGCGCGGCGCGTTCGGACAGCGTCGCCGCAGCGTCGGTGACCGAAGAGGCGTCGGTGAGCGTGCGTCCGGAGATGGTCCTCACCTCCTGAACCGAGCTCGACACGACCGTCGAACCTGCCGCCGCCTCCGAGACGGTGCGCGCGATCTCGGTGGTGACGGCGCTCTGCTCCTCCACCGCCGAGGAAATCGCCGCGGCGGTCTCGTTGATCTGCCCGACGGTGCGGGCCACGTCCTGCATCGAGGATGCGACGTCCTGCGCGACGGACTGGATCTGCGACACCTCCTGCGCGATGTCTTCGGTGGCTTTTGCGGTCTGTTGCGACAGGCTCTTCACCTCGCTCGCCACCACGGTGAACCCGCGGCCCGCTTCGCCGGCGCGCGCCGCCTCGATGGTGGCGTTGAGCGCGAGCAGGTTGGTCTGGCTGGCGATGTTCTGGATCAGCTGCATCACCTGGCCGATCCGGTCGGCGGCCTCGTTGAGCGTGGTGACGATCTGTTCCGTCTTCTCGACGGTTGCGACCGCCTCGCGCGCCGTCGTCATCGCCTGCGCGACCTGCCGGTTGATCTCGGCGATCGAGGCGTTCATCTCCTCCGTTGCCGAAGCGACCGATTGCAGGTTGGCGGACGATGCATCGGCGCTGGTCGCCGCCTGCGTTGCTTCGCTCGCCGTCTGCTCGGCGCCGGAAAGCAGGCCCTTGGCGTTCGTCTGCATCGACGCGGCCGCGTCCGATACCTCGCCGACGAAGCCGGAAATGCTGCTGTCGAACTGGTCGGCCAGTTCGCCGAGCCGCTCGGTGAAGCCGAGTTCGCCCTCGCGCAGATAAGTGCCCACCACGAGCTGGATGTCGAACATCACCGCGCGGTCGATCGCGTGTAGCGCCTCGACGATCAGCCGCCGGCTCTCAGCCGGCTTGAAGGCGCGCAGGTGATGGCCGACCACGAGCGCATGCAGTTCCTCGATGATCATCAGGTAGGCGGCGATGTAGGGCTCGGGCTGCAAGCCGATGCGGTTATGCACCTTGCCGATCCGGCTCACCGACTCGACGTACGCTGAATCGAACCGCCCGGAGAACAGCCGCTCCCAGTGGGTCTGCTGCGCCTGCGATGCCTTGCTGATGGCTGCTTCGCTGGAAAACAGCGCATGCAGTTCGGGCCGGGTTTTCACATGCGCATAGAATGTCCGGAGGAAGTCCGGCAGTTTCGGCGCAATGATGGGCCAGAGCTTCGCGATGCTGTCGCGCGTGGCTCCGTCGATGCGATTGAAGGCGAGGGCTCGTGAAATGTCGGGCGTGTCGTTGGTCATGTCAGCTCGCGTCCGGGAACATCGTGGGTTCTGGCAAGGGGACGGCTGTCACCGGCTCGAGTGCGGCCTCGTCGCTGGCCGCTTCGAGCAGCTTGCGGGCGAGGGCGGCGATCTCGGCGGCAAGGCGCCGATCCTCGCACCGATCCGCCAGGCGCGTGCAGTCATGTGAAAGCTTCGCCACCTTGTCGATGAAGTGCGTCACGGTGAACCTCCCGATGCCGGCACGCTAGCAGGCAGCCGGGCAGGTACCTTGATGCAGATCAATCTTTAGGCGAGATTTCCCGGCATTGCATCTTGGGGTAGATACATAAGGATGTCTGAGCCTTACCGCCGCGTCTCGCGGCAGCCGGATGCTTTCGCCTCGGTGACCGAGCAGAACCAGCGATTGCCCTTCTCGGGGTTGTCCATCTTGATCTTCGCGTACCAGCGGCCGCCCGGCTTGTGGAAGATGCACACGCCGCTGCGATTGACGTTCGCCTTGATCGCGCAATCGGATGACGGTGGCTTTGCGCCATGCGCCGATCGCAGCAGCAGCGCCTTGCTGGCGGAAGGCACGCGAACGGCGCCGAGCACGGTCGCGCCGGCTTTGCGGTTGCGCCAGTCGCGCGGCGCGACGAAGGCGCCGGCCCACAGGCCCGCCTTGCTCCTGCGCGCTTCCGCTTCGTCGGCGCCGTAGCCCTTGGCTTCGCGCGCGGAGGCGAGCGCCCAGCCGTTCCGCACCATCCACTTCTCGATGTCCTCGCCGCCGGCGGTGCAGCGGCCGAGGAGGCGTCCGTGCTGGGTCGCGCCGATCTGGCGGCATGTCCACGGCTTGTCTGCCGCGTAGGCTTTCAGCGCGTCGCGCGCGGCGATGCCGCAGGTCCATTTCTGGCCCTTGCTGTCGAGGCATTGCTGATCGGTTTCCGGTGCGTCCAGCGCGCCGAGCCGCAGCCGCTGGCTGCCGAACTGCACGGTATCGCCGTCGAGGATCAGCGGCGTGCCGGTGATGTCTGCCGCCTCGGCCAGTGCGGGCGCAAGCATCAGCCCCAGCACCAATGCAAAATGTTTCATCGCGGAATTCTTCAGTTTCACCGAAATGGGAGTGAGAACATCCGCGAATTGTGTTTGCAATGGGACGACCTGCAGACGCCATGCGGGATGGCGTTTGCGATCGGGTTCCATTGTCACTCGGCCATGTGACGTCAGCGGTGATCGGCCGTGAGATCAGGCCGACCGTTTTTGATGCTGCTCGCTTGGATCAGGCCGTGCTTCTTTCTGTTCTAGACGGGTTCAAGTCCCAGCGCCTTGGCGCTTTCGATCCAGACCGGCAGCTCGCGCTGGTAGAGCGCGTTGGTGTCCTTGAAGCCGAGCGCCGGCTCAAGCGCGAAGGTATTGAGCACTTCCTTGACTTTCGGATCGCTGTTCGCCGCCACGATCAGCTGCGAGAGCCGGTCGACGATCGCCTGCGGCGTCGCCTTCGGCACGGCCCAGCCCGTGAAGCCGCTGACGGTGAAGAACTTCGACGTCGCGCCGAGCTCGGGCAGCGTCTTGACGTTGGGAATCGCCGGGACCTTTTTCGAGTGAACCGCGATCAGCACGCCGTTGTTGCTCTGAAGTGCGGCCTGCGCGGCCGTGTAGCTGCCCATCGCGACGTCGAGCGTGCCCTCGATCAGTCCGGTCCACATCGGCGCCTCGCCGCGATAATGGATCGGCTCGATCTTCAGCCCGTACTGCTTGTTGAGCTCGTTGATCGTCATGTGCGGCGCGGAGCCGGCGCTGTAGGTGCCGAAGTTCACCTTGCCGCTCTTCTTCGCGAAAGCGATGAAGTCGTCATACGTCTTGATGCCGGTCTTCGGGTTGGCGACGATCAGGAGCCCGGAGCCGGGGATCACGCTGATCAGCGTCAGATCCTTGTCCATGTCGTAGCCGGGGTTTTTCATCATGACGCGGTTCATGACGTAGGTCGTCGAGATCGAGCAGATGATCGTGTGCCCGTCCGGCTCCGCGCGCGCGACTTCCGCGGTGCCGATCGACCCCGATGCGCCGGCCTTGTTCTCGATGACGACGGTCTGCCCGACCTGCTTCGAGATGTAGTCGCCGAATGCGCGCGCCAGCAGATCGGTCTGTCCGCCGGCCGGATAGCTGACCACCATCCGGATCGTGCGGGAGGGCCACGCCGCTTGTCCGGAGGCGAGGCGCGAGAGAAACGGCGTTGCCAGCGCTGCTGCGCCTGCTGCGATCGCGTGACGGCGGTTGATGATCCGGGACATGGTTTCTCCTCCTGGGCTCGTGCTTTCTCTTGTGCTTTTCCGCGAAGGTATCGGCGGTCCGGGCCCCTGTCACCGCGACAAGCAAACACAGTTGACCTTTCACGGTGTACAGCCATCGGAAAACGTGTCTCTGCGAAAGGTTTCACCCGCGATGTCATGGCTGCCCCGGCAAGGACGATGCGCGGAAAACGCGAAATTGTGTTGCCAACAGGATTGCCAATTGTGAATTTGCGCGTCCTAGAATTCGTCCTGGATAAGCGGCTGCCCGCGAATCCTCCTCCCACAGTTCATCCTTCCCGCAACAAACAAAGTGCGGCCGCGCGAGAAAGACAGACGCATGCGTGATTTTATGGCTCCCTCCCGGTCGGTTGCGATCGGCGAACGCGGCATGGCCGCGACCTCTCATCCGCAGGCAACGCTGGCCGCGCTCGACATCCTGAAGGCTGGCGGCAATGCGATGGACGCGGCGCTGGCGGCGGTTGCGGTGCAGTGCGTCGTCGAACCGGCCATGACCGGCATCGGTGGCGATTGCTTCGTGCTGTATTCGCCGAAAGCCGGCGCGCCGATCGCGTTCAACGGTTCTGGCCGCACGCCCGGCAAGACCGACATCACCCGGTACAAGGATTTGAAGGGCGCACTCGTCGCGCCGAACTCGGCCGATGCCGTCACTGTTCCCGGCGCGATCGATGCGTGGTGCACCCTGAACAAGGATCACGGCTCGCTGCCGCTGGAGCGGATTTTCGCGGCCGCGATCGATGCCGCCGAGAACGGTTTCCGTATCACACCGCGCGTCGCCTTCGACTTCCTGAAATTCCGCGCGCGGCCGGAGAGTAACGCGGCGGCGAAGGCGCAGTACTATCCGGGCGGCGAACCGCCTGTGGCGGGCGATCGCCGCTCGCAGCCGGCGCTCGGAGCGACGTTGCGGCGGATCGCGAAGGAAGGCCGCGATGCGTTCTATGTCGGCGCGGTCGCGGACGAGATCGCGAGCGAACTGCAAAAGCTCGGCGGCTGCCACGAGGCGGCGGACTTCGCGGCGCATCGCGGCGAGTACGTGACGCCGATCTCGGCGAAGTATCGCGGCTACGATGTCTACGAGTGTCCGCCGAACGGGCAGGGCCTCGCAGCGCTGATGATCCTGCGCACGATGGAGGGCTTCGACGTCGGCAAGATGTCGCCGGCCGATCGCCTGCATCTGCTCGCGGAAGCGACCAAGGCGGCCTATCGCGCGCGCGACGCTTACTTCTGCGATCCCGCGCACGGCATGGAAGCGAGCGAGAAGTTTCTCTCCGACGCCTATACGCAGAAGGTGCGCGGCAAGATCGACATGGGGAAAGCCTCGCCGATCGAGCTCTGGGACGAGCCTGCGCATCGCGACACGGTGTATCTCACGGTGGTCGACCGCGATCACAACGCGGTGTCGTTCATCAACTCGCTCTACAACGCGTTCGGCAGCGGCATCTACGCGCCGAAGTCCGGCGTGCTGCTGCACAACCGCGGCTGGGGCTTCCGCACGTTCGCAGGCCATCCGAACTCGTATGCGCCGAACAAGCGGCCGATGCACACCATCATTCCGGGCATGGTGATGAAGGACGGCAAGACCGTGATGCCGTTCGGCGTCATGGGCGGGCACTATCAGGCGACCGGCCACGCCGACTTCCTGTCGAATGTGTTCGACATGGGCTTGAACATTCAGGCGGCGTCCGAGCGGCCACGCAGCTTCTGCTACGACGGCGTGCTGTCGCTGGAGCCGACGAATTCGCGCGCGGATGCGGATGAACTGACCCGGCGCGGCCACAAGGTCGGCTGGGCGGAGATGCCGCTCGGCGGCTGCCAGGCGATCTGGATCGATCACGCGCGCGGCGTGCTGCTGGGAGCAACCGAGCACCGCAAGGACGGCGTGGCGTTGGGGCTGTAAAGCTAAAGTTGGTCATGGCCGGGCTTGTCCCGGCCATCCACGTCTTCAATCCTGAAACACCGCAAGACGTGGATGCCCGGCACAAGGCCGGGCATGACGACTGAGTACTAACGTTGCGTGGCGCTTCACCCGCGCTACACTCCTCCCAACAACGATAATCATTGGGAGGAATGCCGATGGATCGCCGCGATCTGTTGAAAGCTGTAGCCAGCATGCCGCTCGCTGCGAGCGGATTGCCGCTGATCTCGACGCAAGCACGTGCGCAAGCCTGGCCGCAGCGCCAGATCACCATGATCGTGCCGTTTCCTGCCGGCGGCCAGGCGGATCTTGCCGCGCGGCCGGTCGCGCTGGCCATGGAGCGCATCCTCGGCAAGCCGGTGGTGGTCGACAACCGCGCCGGCGGCGGCGGTGGATCGGTCGGCAACGCGGCCGCGGCGCGCGCCGAGGCCGATGGCTATACGCTGCTGATGACGCTGTCCTCGCTCGCGGTGTTGCCGGAAGCCGATCGCCTGTTTGGACGGCCCGTCGCGTATGAAGTCTCACAGTTCGCGCCGGTCGCGCGCGTGCTCGCCGATCCGACGCTGCTGGCGGTGCCGGCCAACGCGCCGTGGAAGACGCTGAAGGATTTCGTCGACGACGCGAAAGCGCGGCCTGGACAAATCCCGTATGGCTCGTCCGGACCCTACGGCACCTTGCATGTCGCGATGGAGATGTTCGCGGCGAGTGCCGGCATCAAGCTGCTGCACGTGCCGTTCCGCGGCGCCGGACCCGCACTCACCGCGCTGCTCGGCGGCACGGTGCAGGCGGTGGCGTCAGCGCCGGGCACGCTGCGCCAGCAGGTCGCCGACGGGAAGATGCGTGTGCTCGCCGGCTGGGGGGCTGAGCGGGTGCCATCATTCCCCGATCTGCCGACGTTCAAGGAACTCGGTTACAATGACGTCGAGTTCTACATCTGGGCGGGGCTATTCGCACAGAAGGCGCTGCCCGAGCCGATCATGGCGCAGCTGCGCAAGGCGGTCGCCGAAGCCGTGAAGGCGCCCGAGGTGACGAAGACGTTCGAGACCGCGGGAAGCCCGGTCGCCTATCAGGATGCGCCGGAGTTCGCGAAGTTCGTCGAGACGGACAGCGCGCGGCTGATCGCGGCGGTGAAGAAGATCGGCAAGGTGGAGTAATCGCCACTGCGAGCGTCTCTTCTCCCTCCCCCTTGCGGGGAGGGTGGCGCGCGTGAGCTGAGGCGAACAAGCGCCGGGTGGAGGTTTGCATTCGCCCCACCCCGGCTCGCTAAAAAGCTCGCCGACCCTCCCCACGCTATGCGGGGGAGGGATTTAAGCCCCAAACCCACCGTCGACATTCAGCACCGTGCCGGTGACGAATGATGCGCTGGGGCTGGCGAGGAAGACGACGCCGGCGGCGATCTCTTCCGGGCGGCCGAAACGCTGAAGCGCGTGCATGGTGCGCTGGGCTTCGGCGAAATCGCCGTTCTCCGGATTCATGTCGGTGTTGATCGAACCGGGTTGCAGCACGTTCACGGTGATGCCGCGCGGGCCGAGGTCGCGCGCGGCGCCCTTGCTGTAGCCGACGATCGCAGCCTTGGTCGCGGCGTAGTCGGCCATGCCGGGAAAGCTGGCGCGGGTCGCGATGCTGGAGCCGATGGTGATGATGCGCCCCTGGTCGCTGATCACCTTGGCGGCTTCGCGGATCGCGGTGATGACGCCGCCGACGTTGATCGCGTACTGGCGATCGAATGCGGCCGCGCTGGCCTTGTCGTCGACCGGGCCCATCACGGCAACAGCCGCGTTGTTGACGAGAATGTCGAGGCCGCCGAAGTCCTTCGCCACGTCGGCGACGAGTTTCTCGACCTCGTTCGTGCTGGCCTGATCGGCCTTGTAGGCTTTCGCCTTCACGCCCTTGGCGGTCAGATCGCGCACCACGGCGTCCGCCTTGTCCGGCGAGGCCGTGTAGCTGATGGCGACGTTCGCGCCTTCGTCGGCGAGGGCTTTGGCGGTGGCGGCGCCGATGCCGCGCGAACCGCCGGTGACGAGGGCGACTTTTCCGGTGAGGGTCTTGGTCATGGTTCTTCTCCTGCATCCTGCCGGAGGCCGTTTGAGTGGCGCGTGATCTGATCCGAAAACCGGTATCCACTTTTCGGGATCACGCGCTCGAACGGCGCGGCGTTGTTCGATGAGGAGAGGCTAGGTTCGGTTGCGTCGTTCAAAAATAGAAACTTTAGAAACGAATTGTTTCCTAAATTGCATATCGGCGTCCTTGAAGTGATCGCCCCCCGGCCCATGGAACCTCTTGACCCGTCATGGATTAAAGGAGGTTGATCGCGCGGCGGCGGAGACACACGTTGGATATGGATCGTAGCGAGCGCTTCGGCGCTTCACTATCGGAAGACGGGCGCTACAGGCTTCTGGTCGAAGCCGTCACCGACTATGCGATTTACATGCTCGATCCGAACGGCATCGTCACCAGCTGGAACGCGGGCGCCCGCCGCTTCAAGGGGTACGAAGCTTCCGAAATCGTCGGCAAGCACTTTTCGCAGTTCTATCCCGAGGAAGACCGCGCCCGCGGGCTGCCGCAGCGCGGCCTCGACATCGCCGCGCGCGAGAACAAGTTCGAAGGCGAAGGCTGGCGCGTGCGCAAGGACGGTGGACGCTTCTGGGCGCATGTGGTGATCGATCCGATCCGCGATCCGGCCGGCAATCTCGTCGGCTATGCCAAGATCACGCGCGATCTCACCGAGCGCATGAAGGCCGAAGAAGCGTTGCGCATGAGCGAGGAGCAGTTTCGCCTGCTCGTGCAGGGCGTCACCGACTACGCGATCTACATGCTCGACCCTCAAGGCAATGTCGCGAGCTGGAACGCCGGCGCGGAACGGATCAAGGGTTACGCGCCCGACGAAATCATCGGCCGGCACTTCTCGACGTTCTACGCGCCCGAAGACCTGAATGCCGGCGAACCGGCGCGGGCGCTCGAAACCGCCGTCCGCGAGGGACGATACGAGAGAGAAGCACAGCGGATACGCAAAGACGGTTCGCGATTCTGGGCCCACGTCGTGATCGATCCGATCCGCGCGCGCGACGGCTCGATCCTCGGCTTTGCCAAGATCACCCGCGACGTCACCCAGCGCAAGATGGCCGAGCGCGAGCTGGAGGCCGCGCGCGAGGCGCTGTTCCAGTCGCAGAAGATGGAAGCGGTGGGACAGCTGACCGGCGGCATCGCACACGATTTCAACAATCTGCTGATGGCGGTTCTGGGCAGCCTTGAGATGGTGCGCAAGCGGATGCCGCCGAATCCGTCGATCTCCCGCTTCCTCGACAACGCGATCGAAGGCGCGCAGCGCGGCGCGGTGCTGACGCAGCGCATGCTCGCGTTCGCGCGGCGGCAGGATCTCAACCCGGTGGCCGTGAACGTCGCGGCGCTGGTCGAAGGCATGATGGGGCTGCTGCACTCTTCGCTCGGGCCGACCATCCGCGTCGACACGCGCTTCCCGTCGAACCTGTCAAAAGTTCATGCCGATCCGAACCAACTCGAACTCGCCATTCTCAACCTTGCGGTCAATGCGCGCGATGCGATGACGAAAGGCGGGCATATCGTCATCGAGGCGCATAACGAACAGATCGCCGAGGGTCCACGGCAGGGCCGCTACGTCTGCATGTCGATCAAGGACAACGGCGCGGGCATGGATCAGGCGACGCTGATGCGGGCGATGGAGCCGTTCTTCACGACCAAGGGCGTCGGCAAGGGCACGGGACTGGGCCTGTCGATGGTGCACGGAATGGTCGAACAGCTGGGAGGAAAGATGGAGTTGAAGAGTACGCTGAACGAGGGGACCATGGTGGAGCTGT
>JBMOOJ010000030.1:0-26667 GCA_049323835.1 Pseudomonadota bacterium
TCGTCGCTGCACACGTCGGTCGGCTTCGCGGTCGTCGGCGCGGTCGTCGGCGAATACCTCGGTTCTGCCGCCGGGCTCGGCTATCTGATCCAGCAGGCGGAAGGCGTGTTCGATGTCGCCGGAGTGTTCGCAGGCATGATCGTGCTTGCGGCTTTCGTGGTCGTGATCGACGCGCTGGTGACGCAGGTGGAGAAACGGCTTCTCGTCTGGCGGCCCGCGGCAGCCAGCGAACGGACGTGATACCGAGGTGTCTGTACGCCCGAAGGACGCAACGCTAACATGAATTCAACAACCAACCGGGATGGACGCTCATGAAACGCCTGACGATTGCCGCCCTCGCTTTTGCCGCCGTTGCGGCATTCGCTGCTCCTGCGCAGGCGCAAGAAAAGAAGGACATCACGCTCGGGGTTGGCGGCAAGGGGCTGCTCTATTATCTGCCGCTCACGCTCACGGAGCGCCTCGGCTACTTCAAGGAGCAGAGGCTGAACGTCACCATCACCGATTTCGGCGGCGGCGCGAAGTCCCTGCAGTCGCTGATCGGCGGCTCGGCCGACGTGGTGACCGGCGCTTATGAGCACACCATCCGCATGCAGGCGAAGGGACAGGACATCGTCGCGGTGCTCGAAATCGGCCGCTTCCCCGGCATCGTACTCGCGGTGCGCAAGGATAAGGCGGCGCAGGTCAAGTCGTTCAAGGATCTGAAGGGCATGAAGATCGGTGTCACCGCGCCGGGCTCGTCGACCAACTTCTTCGTCAATGCGCTGATTGCGCGCGAGGGGCTGAAGCCCGAGGACGTGTCGATCATCGGCGTCGGCACGGGGCTCAGTGCGGTTGCCGCGATGAAGAAGGGTGATATTGACGCGATCTCGAACCTCGATCCGGTGATGACCAAGCTCGCGCAGGATGGCGATATCGTCATTCTCGCCGACTCGCGCACCGAAGCGGACAACATGAAGCTGTTCGGCGGCAACAATCCGGCCGCGGTGGTCTATCTCAAGCGCGATTTCGTGACGAAGAATCCGGAAACGACGCAGCGGCTCGTCAATGCGTTCTACAAGACGACGTTGTGGCTGGCGAAAGCGACGCCTGAAGATGTCGCCAAGGTGGTACCGGAGGAATACTTCATCGGCGACCGCGCGCTCTATGTCGCGGCCGTCAAGGCCTCGGCGCCGATGTACTCGAAGACGGCGATCATTCCGCCGGAAGGCATGCAGAATGCGCTCAAGATGCTGGTCGAGTTCGATCCGGAACTGAAGGGCGCCAAGATCGATCTCGGCAAGACATTCGACGACCGCTTCGTCAAGAAAGCGGCCGGGAAGATCTGATGAGCGGGTTCAGCGGCGAGGGTTTGATGAGATGAGCAACGGTAAATCCTCGCCGCCGGTCAAGCGGCTGCAATCCTACGTAACGCCATTCCGGATCGACGGTTCGCGCGAGTTCCACCTGAAGTCGCACAACCCGGACGAAATCGGCGATCTCGACAAGGAGCGCGCCAAAGAGATCATCGAGGCCAACCGCGACCGGCTGCGCGATCTTCAGGAACGGCTCTACGCCAACGACCGCTGGTCGATGCTGCTGATTTTCCAAGGCATGGATGCGGCAGGCAAGGACAGCGCGATCGAGAACGTGTTTCAGGGCGTCAATCCGCAAGGCTGCGAAGTCTACTCGTTCAAGTCGCCGTCGTCGAAAGATCTCGACCACGATTTCATGTGGCGCAGCACGATCTGCCTGCCGGAGCGCGGCCGCATCGGCATCTTCAATCGCTCGTACTACGAAGAGTGTTTGATCGTCCGCGTGCATCCGGAAATTCTGGCGAAGCAGCGGATTCCCGAGAAGCTCGTCACCAAGAACATCTGGCGCGAGCGATTCGAGGATATCTCCGCGTTCGAGCGCTATCTCGCGCGCAACGGCACGGTGATTCTGAAATTCTTTCTCAATGTCTCGAAGGACGAGCAGCGGCAGCGGTTTCTCGAACGCCTCGAGGACAAATCGAAGAACTGGAAGTTCTCCGTCGGCGATATCGCCGAACGGGCGCTCTGGGACCGCTATCAGGCCGCCTATCAGGACGTCATCCGCCATACCTCGGCCAAGCACGCGCCATGGCATGTCGTTCCGGCGGACCATAAATGGTTTGCCCGCGTGGTGATCGGCTCCGCCATCGTCACGGCACTGGAGGGGCTCGAACTGAGCTACCCGAAGGTCGGCAAGGAGGCGCAGCGTGAGTTTGCGCAAATCCGCGCGGCGTTGAAGGCCAGCGAGGCGAAAGACAAAGAGCCCAAGGCCGGAAAAGGCTGATCCGCTTTCGGCAAATAGGGCAGGGCTGCTTCCCCTTTTTTGACGTTGCTCCGGTTGCCGAATTTCGTCTAGAACGGCTGCCGGATGCGCCCGAGGCAACGAACCGTCAACGGTTTTCGCCAAGGATGCGGTCCTTCAGGACGCACGGAATGATGATTCGCAGCGATATCGATGGTTTCGACGGGGTGGCCGCCATGGCCAGCGTTCCCGCGACCTCGGCTGCGCCGTCCGCGTCCCTTCTTGGCGGGCTCCTTCTGCTTATCAGCCCCTGAGGGCCGTCTGGGCGTGCGCGCCTGGGCACTCAGGGGACGAAGCCGATCCGAACCCCTAGCGCCTAGAACACCGGCGCAATTGACCAGAGGATTTCTCCGATGACCGCCACTACCCAGTCCAACCAGGACCGCGTCTTCATTTTCGACACTACCTTGCGCGACGGCGAGCAATGCCCCGGCGCCACCATGACCTTCGAGGAGAAGCTCTCGGTCGCTAAGCTGCTCGACACCATGGGCGTCGACATCATTGAGGCCGGTTATCCGTTCGCCTCCGACGGCGACTTCGAGGCGGTGCACGAGATCGCCAAGCGCACCGAGAACGCCGTGGTCTGTGGCCTGTCGCGCGCGGCGCACAAGGACATCGATCGTTGCGGTGAGGCCGTTCGCGTCGCCAAGCGCGGCCGTATCCACACCTTCCTGTCCACCTCGCCGGTGCACATGAAGTACAAGCTGCAGATGGAAGCGTCGCAGGTCTACGAGATGGTCGTCTCGTCGGTGACCCGCGCCCGCAACCATATCGACGACGTCGAGTGGTCGGCAGAAGACGCCACGCGCACCGATTTCGATTTCCTCTGCCGTTGCGTCGAAGCGGCGATCAAGGCGGGTGCGACCACGATCAATCTCCCGGACACTGTCGGCTACGCGGTGCCGGAAGAATACATGGACATGTTCAAGCGTATTCGTGCGTCGGTGCCGAACTCCGACAAGGCGATTTTCTCGGTTCACTGCCACAACGATCTCGGCATGGCGGTCGCCAACTCGCTGGCCGGTGTCGCCGGCGGCGCACGGCAGATCGAGTGCACCATCAACGGCATTGGCGAGCGCGCGGGCAACGCCGCGCTCGAGGAAGTCGTGATGGCGATGCGCGTGCGCAACGACAAGGTGCCGTACTGGAACAACATTGAGAGCACCTCGCTTACCCACGCCTCAAAAGTGGTGTCGGCGGCGACCTCGTTCCCGGTGCAGTACAACAAGGCGATCGTCGGCCGTAATGCATTCGCGCACGAGAGCGGCATCCATCAGGACGGCATGATCAAGAATGCCTCGACCTACGAGATCATGTTGCCGGAAGCGGTCGGTTTGAAAGCCACTTCGCTGGTCATGGGCAAGCACTCGGGCCGCGCCGGCTTGATCCACAAGCTCGAAGAGCTGGGCTACAAGCTGTCGAAGAACCAGGTCGACGACGTGTTCGTGCAGTTCAAGGCGCTCGCGGACCGAAAGAAGGAAATCTACGACGAGGATATCGAGGCGCTGGTCGATCAAGAAATGGCGACCTCGCACGATCACATCCGCCTCGTCTCGTTGTCGGTCGTCGCCGGTACGCGCGGACCGCAGCGCGCAACCATGAAGCTTGACGTCGAAGGCGTCTCGAAGATCGCGGAAGAGGAAGGCAACGGCCCGGTCGACGCGGTATTCAATTGCGTCAAGGCGCTGGTACCGCACGACGCCAAGCTCGAGCTCTATCAGGTGCATGCTGTGACGGCGGGAACCGATGCGCAGGCGGAAGTGTCGGTCCGGCTCTCGCAGGATGGCCGCTCGGTGACCTCGCGCGCGTCCGATCCGGACACGCTGGTCGCGTCCGCGAAGGCCTATCTTGGGGCACTCAACAAAATCGTGAAAAAGAAGCAGCGCAACGCACCATCGGCCGCGGCGGGCTGATTCCGGTTCCAGGGCCATTTCCAAGGAACGCGATCCGCCTTAGACGGGTCGCGTTTTGCGTTGCGGTAAACAAAATCTCCCTCCCCTGCGAACGGGCGATGGCAATGCGTTCCATCCTCTGCAATTGTGCCTCCGGGTGAGCGCGTGCCGGCGAACGGCCGGCCACGACACGAGCGTAAAGGGAGGTTCCATGCGCAAGCTGTTTATCGCCGCCGCATCGATTGCGGCCCTCGCACTGATCGGACCTGCGTCGGCGCAGCAACCGATCGTCATCAAGTTCAGTCACGTTGTGGCGGAAAAGACGCCCAAGGGGCAGGCTGCGCTGAAGTTCAAGGAGGAGGCCGAGAAACTGCTGCCCGGCAAAGTCAAGGTCGAAGTCTATCCGAGCTCCCAGCTCTTCGGCGATGCGAAGGAAATGGAGGCTCTTGCCTTGGGAGACGTTCAGTTCATCGCGCCCTCCCTGTCGAAGTTTGACCGCTACACGAAGCAGCTTCAGGTCTTCGACTTGCCCTTCCTGTTTGACAATATCGGAGCGATCGATCGATTCCAGCAGGGGCCGGAAGGCCAGAAGCTTCTGACGTCAATGGCTTCGAAAGGCTTCATCGGTCTCGACTACTGGCACAACGGCATGAAACAGATGTCGGCCAACAAGCCGCTGCTGGTGCCGGGCGATGCCAAGGGCCTCAAGTTCCGGGTGCAGCCGTCGGACGTTCTTGCCGCCCAGTTCCTCCAGCTCGGCGCCAACCCCCAGAAGCTTGCGTTCGCTGAAGTCTATCAGGCGTTGCAGCTCGGCACGGTCGATGCGCAGGAAAACACCTGGTCGAACTGCTTCTCGCAGAAGTACCAGGAAGTGCAGAAGCACTTTACGGAGACGGAGCACGGCGTCGTCGACTACATGGTGGTCACGAACGCGAGCTGGTGGAACGCTCTGCCCAAGGACGTAAAGGAAGGTCTGCAGAAGGCGATGAAAACCGCCACCAAGACCAATAACGACATCGCGGATCAGCTCAATCAGGATGCCAAGAAGAAGATTGCGGCATCGGGCACCGCGACGATTCATGAACTCACCCCGGCTCAGCGCGCGGAGTGGAAGAAGGCGATGGAGCCGGTCTGGGCGAAGTTCGAAGCCGGAATCGGCAAGGACCTGATTCAGGCGGCGCTGAAGGCGAACAGCGGCGGCAAGAGCTGACGTGACAGGCGGGGCGCGTTCGCGCGCCCTGCCTTTCTGTCTGGGGGAGGGCGCCGTGACGCTGCGAACGATACTCTATCGGCTCGAGGAGTGGCTGCTCGCGGCGCTGCTCTGCGCGATGACCTTGCTCTCGTTCGTGCAGGTCGTTTTGCGCTATGGTTTCAATTCGGGAATCCTGTGGGCGCTTGAAGCCAACTTCTACCTGTTCGGCTGGCTGGTTCTGCTGGGCATCTCGTACGGCGTGCGGACGCGCGCCCATATCGGCGTCGATGCGCTTGTACGGCTGCTGCCGGTCCCGATGCGCCGCGCCGTCGGCCTTCTGGTGACGGCGCTGGCGATCACATACACCTGCCTGATGCTCTACGGCTCGTGGGTCTACATTTCGCGCCTGCGTCTGATGGGCGTCGAGGCCGAGGATATTCCCGTGGAGCGCTGGATTCTGAGCAGCTGCCTCGTGATCGGATTTGCACTGCTGCTGTACCGGCTGCTCGGAATGGGCTGGCGAATCCTGTCAGGTCAGTCGATCGGCTACGAGCTGGCCGACGAAGCGCACGATGCCATCCGCGATGTGGGCGGCGATTCCAATCCCGACGCCACTGCGGTTTCCCGATGACCACCATTGTTCTGTTCATACTCCTGTTCGTGCTGCTGTTCCTCGGCATGCCGATTGCAATTGCGCTCGGCCTGTCATCGCTGACGGTTATTCTGTTGTTCCAGCCCGACAGCATCGCATCGCTGGTCCTGAAATTTTTTCAGACCATGGAGCAGACGACACTGCTGGCCATCCCTTTCTTCATTCTGGCTGGTAATTTCCTGACCACCGGGGGCGTGGCCAAGCGGATGATCGCCTTCGCGGTCTCCGTCGTCGGCCATCTGCCGGGCGGACTGGCGATCGCCTCCGTGCTGGCCTGCATGTTCTTCGCGGCGGTTTCGGGATCGTCGCCGGCCACCGTTGTCGCCATCGGGTCGATCGTGATCGCCGGGATGGTGCGGGTCGGCTACACGCAGGCGTTCGCGACCGGCGTGATCGTCAATGCCGGCACGCTCGGCATTCTGATTCCGCCGTCGATCGTGATGGTCGTTTACGCGGCCACGACGGAAACGTCTGTCGGCCGGCTGTTCATGGCAGGCGTGATACCCGGCATCGTGCTCGGGCTGTTGCTCATGATCGCAATCTACATCGTTGCGCGGATCAAGAATCTGCCGCGCCAGCCGCGCGCCAGCTGGCGTGAGCGATTCAGCACGTTCCGCGATGCGATCTGGGGTCTGCTGCTGATCTTCATCGTCATGGGCGGCATCTATGGCGGCATCTTCACGCCGACCGAAGCGGCGGCGGTGGCGGCGGTCTATGCCTTCATTGCCGCAGTGTTCATTTACCGGGATCTGGGGCTGACCGACGTGCCGAAGGTCCTGACGGATTCCTCGCGCGTCACCGTCATGCTGATGTTCATCATCGCAAATGCGTTCCTGTTCGGACATGTGCTGACGACCGCACAGATCCCGCAGGATATCGCGCGCGCGATTATCGAGGCCAACCTGCAACCCTGGCAGTTCCTGATCATCGTCAACATCATCCTGCTGGTCGCGGGCAACTTCATGGAGCCGTCGGCGATCATCCTGATCGTGGCGCCGATCGTGTTCCCCACGGCGGTCCAGCTCGGCATCGATCCCATCCACCTCGGGATCATTTTCGTGGTGAACATGGAGATCGGAATGGTGACGCCGCCGGTGGGCCTCAACCTTTTCGTTGCGTCGGGCATCACCGGAATGCCGCTTGTGAATGTGGTCGCGGCATCGTGGCGCTGGCTGATGATCCTGCTCGGCTTCCTGGTTGTCGTGACCTACGTGCCGGAGCTGTCACTGTGGCTGCCAAATCTGATTTTCGGAAAGGCCGTCGGGTAGCAGGCTGCCCGACCCTCCGGGGATGAGAATAGGCCTGAAAACCGCTGGTTTTGGCCTGCCGCTTGCCGCAGTGCGCCGGAGCCGATCGCGTGGAAAACCGGCTTGGTCTTGCTGGACATCCGGGATTCGCTTTGCTAAACGACCCCGTCCCTGACGGGGATTTCCCGAATGGTTTCGGGCGCATAGCTCAGTTGGTAGAGCAGCTGACTCTTAATCAGCGGGTCCCAGGTTCGAGCCCTGGTGCGCCCACCAATCTAATCAAACGCTTAGACTGGTGAAGGCCCGGAACGCCGCCGTTTCTCGCGGCGTTTGTAACCAGCGTCCCCTCGGGTTTGCGGGGGATGCGAAGAACTCCATTCACGGCCCGACTGGAAGGCGCTAGCGCTGCGGTCAGAACTCTGCCCGCTCCAGCGCGGTCTTGTCGTGCAGCGAGAAGCGCGGACCATCGTACAGGAACGAGCACTGGTGGATGATGATGCGATCGCCGTCGACGGTGGCGTATGCGTAGTCCGGCGCTTCATGCGAGCCCGGAATGTGGCCCTCGGTCTCGAGATCGAAGGCGACCTGATGCGCCAGCGCGCGCTGGATGTGGAACGGAATGCCGCGCCACAGCCCGCCGATCGGCCGATGCAGATGCCCCATAAAGAGATAGTCGGGCTTTCGCGAGCGCGTGATCACATCCCATTCGGCCTCCGGATTGGCGAGCCGGATCGTGTCCATATAGCGCAATCCGGTATCGAACGGCGGATGGTGCTGAAACAGCAGCAACGGCCGGTCTGCGGGTGCGCTGCGCAGCGATGTCTCCAGGAATGCGAGCCGCGCTTCGCATAGCAGTCCCGAGTGGTCCGGCGCGGCTTCGTTCAGCGTATCGAGCGTGAGCACGGTTGCGGCGTCGAACACCTGCATGGTTTGCACGAAACCGCTGGCATCGCGTGTCACGCCCGGAAAGTACCGGGCGAACGCATCGCGCTTGTCGTGATTGCCCATCAGCAGGATCGTTGGCGCGTTGAGTTTGCCCAGAACGGAAGCAAGGTTCTCGTAGGCTGCGTCCTCACCCCAGTGCGCGAGATCACCGGTGACGATGACGAAGGCAAGGTCGCGGTGATCCCGGTTGATGCAAGCGATTGCCGCGGCGAGACGTTCGGCGGGATCGAGCCCGTAGATGCGGCGGCCGCGTGCGACGAAATGAGTGTCGGTCAGGATAGCAAAATTCATCGCACCATCGTCTCCCGGTTCCAGGCAGTATAGTCGGGCGAGCCTTCGACGCGGATCGGACCCGTATAGCCGAACTCGACCATGTGCACGGTCGTATAGTCGTCGCCGAAGAAGGTGACGCCATAGGCTTCCGGCAGATCGGATGAACTCAGCAACGCGCGTTCGGAGAACAGCGGAAAACTGGCGTGATTGGTGCCGCGCAGCGACGACACCGGAACGCCGGCGACGGATCCCGCGAGCGGCAGGTGGCAGTGACCGAAGAAGATGTGACGGATGCGGTCGCGGTGCTTGCGTACGATGGCGCGGAACGCCACGTCGTCGAGCAAGCGGATCTGATCCATCGGACCGAGATGGGTCGGCATGGGGTTGTGATGCATGAAGAGGAGGAACGGTCCCTCCTGCTCGCCGAGCCGCGCATCGAGCCAGCGCTGGCGTGCGTCACAATAGCGGCCGGCATGGGTTTGCGGCTCGGCGGTATCGAGGAACAGGCAACGGCCCGCGGCGATGTCATGGCTGTGATGGGCAAAGCCGTCGGCCGCGCGCAACTCGGGAAATACGCCGAGGAAGTTGTCGCGGCTATCGTGATTGCCGATGCACAAATGCGTCGGGATCGGAAATGCGTTGAGGCGCTGCTTCAGCCATTCGTAATCGCTGCGGTCGCCCCAGTCAGAAAGATCGCCGGTGATCACCATCAGTTCGGCGTCGTGATGATCCTTGAGGATATGCGCCAGCGCCTTCTCGAAATTCGCGCGCGGATCGCGGCCGCCGATGGTGTGGCCCGGCGTGGTCAGGTGGATATCGCTGATATGGATGAGTTTCATGATGATCTCGCAAACGGGATGCGGAGCGCTGTAGCGCTCCGCATCAAGGCTCACGGTTATCGTGCGGTGGCGACGCTCTTCGGCAGCAGCTTCTGCACGTCTGCGGTCATGTCGGCGAGCACGGTCTCCGGTTCCTTGGTCCGCGCGCCGGTGACGATCGAGTTGAGGTGATCCTTGATCACGTCGGTGATCTTGAGGCCGTTGTCGCCCGGGAACGCATACCACTTGGTCAGCAGCGCGAGCTGGCTGACGGCGGTGTAGTTGTTCGGGTTCTTGACGTAGAAGTCCTTCAGGTAGACGTCGTTGGCGAGCTTGTTCGGCGGCATGTAACCGGTGGTTTCCGCCATGATCGCCGCGCCCTTCGGGCCGGTCCAGAACTTCACCACTTCCCATGAAGCGTCACGCTTGGCCTTGTCCTTGGCGGTGATCAGCACGACATTGCCGCCCGCCGGCAGACGGCCGGTTGTCGCGACGACATCCGGGAAGGTGTGGGTCTTGAGCTCGAACTTGCCGCCGATCATCTGCGTGGTTTTGTTCAGATCGGAGGTCGAGGTGATATGGATGCCGGTCTTGCCCGCGGCGAACGTCGCGCGCATCGCCGGCTGATCGAGGTTCGGCATGCCGGCTTCGCTGACAAGGCGGGCGAGGGTGGTGATGGCAAACTTGCCTTCGGGGCCGTTGAAGGCGACCTTGGTTTCGTCCGCGTTGAGCATGGTGCCGCCGCGCGAGAACACCGGGGCCTGCCACAGCCAGTTGCCGGTGATGTCCCAGGCGTAGGTGATGCCGTTGATATCCGGACCCAGCGCCTTGATCTTCTTGGCGAGGCCGATCAGGCCATCCCAGGTGGTTGGCAGGTTCGCCGGATCGCCGCCGGCCTTCTTCACGAGATCGAGGTTGACGTAGACGATCGGCAGTGAAATCGCGAACGGCAGCGCGTAGACTTTGCCGCTAGCGGTGCCGATGTCGTACATCGCCTGATGAAAGCCCTGCTTGTCGAAGTCCTTCTCGGCGGCGATGTAGCCGTCGAGCTCCGCCGGGATGTTCTTGTCGACCATCACGCGGATGCGATTGAGGCCCTGGAAGGTCACGTCCGGCAGCTGGCTGGTGACGGCTTCGCGCAACACCTTCTGGGTGCCTTCCTCGTAAGACTCATACGGCGCACGCAGCGTGACCTTGATGTCGGGGCGCACCTTGGCGAACTCGTCGATGATTTTCTTGTGCGTCTCGGCGAACAACTCCGGATAGGGATACTGCACGACGACCTCGGTCTGGGTCTGTGCTTGCGCCAGTCCCGCGACAAGCGAGATGGCGGTGGCTGCGATCAACGTCCTGAACATTTTTGGTCTCCCTGGTGTGAGGAACGCGGTTACTTGATCCCGGTCAGCGTGATGCCTTCGATGAAGCGGCGCTGGGCGAGCAGAAAAGCGATGACGAGCGGAGCGATGATGACGATGGCGGCCGCCATCAGCGGCCCGTAGTTGGTGCCTGCCTCGGCGTTGCGGAAATGCGCGACCGCGAGCGGCGGCGTGCGCAGATGCTCGCTGTTCAGCACGATCAGCGGCCAGAAGTAGTCGTTCCAGTGCGCGACCACCGAGAAGATGCCGAACGCCGTCACCGCCGGGATCGCGGTCGGCAGCATCACGCGCCAGACGATGCCGAACTCGGAGATGCCGTCCATGCGTGCAGCGTCGATCAGGTCGTCCGACACGGTCTTGAAGAACTGCCGCATCAAGAAGATGCCGAACACCGAGATCGTGAACGGCACGACGAGCGCGGCATAGGAGTCGAGCGATCCAGCCTTGTGCAGCAGCAGGAACACCGGGATTGCGGTTGCCTGCGGCGGAATCAGGATGCCGAACAGCACCAGCGCGAACAGCGTGTCGCGGCCGAGAAAGCGCAGCTTGGCCAGCGCATAGGCTGCGGGGAGTGCGACCAGCACCTGCAGGGCGAAGATCGAGACGGTGACGATGACGCCGTTGAGCAGGAAGCGCCAGAGCTCCGCCTTCGCGAACGCGACCTTGAGATTCTCCCACAGCATGAATTGATGGGGGATCAGGTGAATCTCGCTGGTGTAGATCTCCGTCGCGGGCTTTGACGCAGTGGAGATGAGCCAGATGAACGGCGTTAGCATCGCGATCGCGCCCGCGATCAGGAGCACGTGCCGCAGGATCGGCCAGATCCGGGATGGTGCGGCCGCGCTCATGCGTAGTGCACCCGGTCGGTAAGACGCGACTTGATCAGCGTCAACAGCAGCACGAAGACGAGGAAAACGACAGTGAGCGCGGCGCCGTAGCCGGAGCGGAAGAACTCGAATCCTTCCATGTACATCGAGTGGATCAGCACCTCGGACGATTTCGAGGGGCCGCCCTTGGTCAGAACATGGACGGTGTCGAAGACCTGAAAGGAGCGGATGCCGCTGATGACGACGACGAAAACGGTGACCGGCCCGAGCATCGGCCAGGTCACGAGGCGGAAGCGCGCCCAAGCGCCGCCGGCGCCGTCCATCTCGGCGGCGTCATAGAGATGCTTCGGGATCGACACGAGGCCGGCAAGAAAAAGCACCATGTTGAAACCGGCGGCCTGCCAGATGCCGATGGCGCACAAGGAATAGAGCGCGGTGCCGCGGTCCTGAAGCCAGCTATGGCCTGAGAAGCCGGCCATCTTCAGGAGGCCGTTGATGAGGCCGAACTGCGGATGCAGCATGAATTCCCATACGATCGCCATCGCGATCAGCGTCGCCATCACCGGCAGGAAGTAGATGGTGCGGTAGAGGCTGCGCAGCCCGGTGCCGCTCTGGATCAGGAGCGCGATGCCGAGCCCAAGCCCGACAGCGCCGGGTACGACGATCGCAACGTAGGTGAGGGTGTTGCGCAGCGACGTCCAGAATACCTTGTCGGCGAACATCTCCTGATAATTCGTGAGACCGATCCAGGAGAACGATGGCGCGCCGAGCTGGTAGTCAGTGAAGGAGAGCGCGATGATGCCAGCGAGCGGGCCGAGCAGCATCAGCAGCATCAGGACGAAGGCTGGCGCGGAGAGAAGGTAGGCAATGCGCGCGCGCGCTTGCGTCACGGGCTTCTCGGCAGGTGCGGCCTGCGTTTCCTGCTGGTCGAGGGTGGCGACGGCTTCAGACAACGGCCATCTCCCGCGGCCGCTCCAGCCGCTTTGCAGGATTTGTTTCGAGGCGTTTGCCATTTATGCCAAAAGCCCGTATCGCGTCGGGCGCAAAGCCGTAGTCCATCTGATTGCCGATGTCGGGCAAATGACGCGGATCGTTGATACGCGCGATCACCGGCGTTTCCAGTCCATCGGTGCCGAGATGGACGAACGCATCCGCGCCCATGTTCTCGACATGCACGACCTTGCCGGAGAAGCCATCGGCCGCGTTTCCAAGTTCGATGCGCTCGGGACGGACGCATACGGTGCAATTGCCGGCGGCTGTGGTTGCCGTCGCGCCGGCAAACCGGCCGAGCACCTCGATCCGGCCGTCCGGCCGGATGCGGGCGGGCAGGGCGTTGATTTTCGGGCTGCCGACGAACTCCGCCACGCGGATGTCGCGCGGATTGTCGTAGACGTCGGACGGGGCGCCGACCTGCACCAGGTCGCCACCGATCATCACGGCGATGCGATCGGACATGGTCATCGCTTCGGCCTGATCGTGGGTGACGTAGACGAATGTCGTGCCGAGGCGGCGGTGCAATTGTGCGAGCTCGGCGCGCATGTGCACGCGCAGCTTGGCGTCGAGGTTCGACAACGGTTCGTCGAACAGGAATGCGACCGGCTGCCGGACGATGGCGCGGCCGACCGCGACGCGCTGGCGCTGACCGCCGGAGAGCTGGCCCGGTTTGCGCGACAGCAGCTGCGAGATTTCAAGCTGCGCCGCGACTTTCTCGACATCGTCGCGAATGCCGCGCTCGATGCGGTAGCGGCGCGGCAGCAGGCGACCGGCGAGCGGCATGCGTTCCAGCGCCGAGAGGCGCTTCATCCGCAGCGGCACGGCGATGTTGTCGAACACGCTGAGGTGCGGATAGAGCGCGTAGGACTGGAACACCATCGAGAGATTGCGAGCGCTTGGCCTGACGCCATCGACGCTGTCGCCGCCGATCAGGACTTCGCCCGAGGTCTGGGGTTCCAGCCCGGCAATGATCCGCAGCAGGGTGGATTTGCCGCAACCCGACGGGCCGACCAGCGAAATGAACTCGCCGTCGGAGATCGTCAGATCGACGCCCTTCAGAACCTCGGTCGTGTCGAAGGATTTGCGAATTGCCTTGAGTTCGATTTTCGCCATGTCCCCCAGCCTGTCTTCGCGTGTGCGATCATGGTTAGGGACGGGGTTTGACGGTCACATAACGGCAAAAAGCTCCGCTTATGATGAATCAAAGTTTTCCTGTGGGTGCGTGGCGAAAGTTCCCGGACGTGACCTTCAACCTGAAGTTGGTGATGTGGCTCTGACCTCGTCGCGCCTGCGCGCGGTCAACGCGGTGTTCGAGGCCGGCACATTTGCGGCGGCGGCGCGGCGGCTCGGCGTGTCGCAGCCGGCGGTGGCCCAACTTGTGCGCGAAGTCGAAACGGAGTTTGACGTCAGCCTGTTCGACCGGCACGGCCAGGGCCTGGTGGCGACGCCGTTGTGCCGGCAGCTTTATGCCGCGACCAACCGCATCCAGGCGATCGAGGGCGAAGCGCTTGCGATTCTTCAGCAGCGAGAGGAGCTTGGCGGCGGCGAGCTGCGCATCGGCCTCGGCAATTCGATGCCGGGCATGACGCTCGTTGCAGGCTTCAAGGTGCTCTATCCCAGGGTTCAGGTCAGCATCGAGATCGGAAGCTGGTCGGCAATCGTCAGCGCGGTGGTCGACCAGCGAGTCGATGTTGCCGTGCTGCCGGATGTGCCGGACGATCGCCGCTTCCGCCGCGAAATCTGTCTCAACCAGCGCGTGGTGGCGATCTGCCATCCGGAGCATCCGCTCAATCGGCAGACGCATGTTCCGGTCGCGGACCTTGCGAGATATCCACTGATCTTTCGCACGCGCGACTCCTCGACGCAGCGGGCTGTCGATCGCGCGTTCCGCTCCGCCGGACTTGCGCCCGAACCCGCCATCATCGTCAACACACGCGAAGGGATGCTGGAAGCCGTCGCCAATCAGCTCGGCATCGGATTCATGTGGGAGCAGGGTTCAAGCCGCGCCGACGGCATCGCCAAGGTGGCGGTGTCGGAATTGAACGTCGAGACGCCTGAGTATGTGTTTTCGCTCGCCAACAGGAAGACGCGCCTCGTGGAACTGTTCTTTCATGCCCGGCGCGCAGGATCGATCACCCGGCCCTGAATGACGCGCTTGCAAGACTGCCCGCTCGATCCTGTTGCGGACGAGAGGTGAACTGGGTGCGACGTTCGCCTATCGCTTGCCGGTTTTTGCGGTCCGCTTCGTCTTGCGGACAGTCAGCTTCGGCGTAGCGCGATCGACAGCGCCAGCAGCGATCTTCTCAAACGCATCCTCGACCAGATTGACATGATTGAGCATGGCGCTGTGGGCCGTCAGTGCATCACCGCGCAGGATCGCGTCGACCACCAGCCCATGCTCGGCGTGGGAGCTGCGCAAACGTCCAGGCGTCTGAAACTGCGCGCGCCGGAAAGGCGCGAGGCGTGTGCGCAGGCCGGTGGCGATGTCGGCAAGGGTGGGATTGTGCGCGCCGTGATAGATCATCACATGGAAGCGCACGTTGGCTTCGGAATAGCCGTTCTCGTTCTTTCTGGTGACGAGATCGTCCATCTGGCGGTGCAGATCGACGAGGCGGCGGCGCTCGATCGGTGTCATGCTCATCGCAGCAAGACGTGCGCAGGTCGCTTCCATCTCGCCCATCGCGACGAACAGTTCCTCCAACTGCTCCGAGCTGACCTTGGCCACGGCGGCGCCGCGCCGTGCGCGCGCCTCGATAAGGCCGGTGACGGCGAGGTGGCGCAGGGCTTCGCGCACAGGCGTGCGCGATACGCCATATCGTTCGGCGAGCCCGTGCTCGTTCAGCCGCATGCCCAACGGCAGTTCGCCGGTCATGATCGCCGATGCGATCTGGTCGGCCAGCCATTCCGCCCGCGTCTGTGAGGTCGATTCAGTCATGGCTTTCCCGCTTCTGGTTGTAGCGGATTACTGCAAACGCGCTGCTCAAAACGCAGGCGAAACGTGGAGGAAATTTGAGCATGCAGAACCAATCTTTGTGCATACAGATTGAGCAAGTTGTATGCATAGTTCCCGGCGCCGGGTTGAGATGGAGAGACAATCGTGGACAGGCGCCGTTTCCTCAAATCCTCCGCCGCGACCGCCGCACTGGGCTTCGCTGGCGTCAACGCTCCGGCAATCTTCAATCCTGCCAAGGCGCAGTCGCGCGCGGAAACGCTTCTGATCGTTTCGGAAAGCGGTCCGAACAATCTCGATATTCACGGCGTCGGCACCAACGTGCCGGGCTACGAGGCATCGTGGAATTGCTACGACCGGTTGATCAGCCACGAGATGAAAGCCGGACCGAGCGGCCAGCCCTACTACGACCGCGACAAATTCAAGCCCGAGCTCGCCGAGGACATGAATGCAGGCGACATGTCGGTTACGTTCAAGTTGCGCAAGGACGCGACGTTCCATGACGGAACGCCGGTAACGGCGAAGGACGTCAAGTGGTCGCTCGACCGCGCTGTCAGTGTTGGCGGTTTCCCGACCTTCCAGATGAAGGCCGGCTCGCTCGAGAAGACCGAGCAGTTCGTCGTCGTCGACAACAACACGATCCGGGTCGATTTCCTCCGCAAGGACAAACTGACGATCCCCGATCTCGCGGTGATCGTTCCGTGCGTTGTGAACTCGGAGCTGGTCAAGAAGAACGCTACCCACAACGATCCATGGGGATTGGAATATACAAAGCAGAACACGGCCGGCTCGGGTGCGTACAAGGTCGCGAAGTGGGCGCCGGGCACCGAAGTCATCTTCGAGCGCAACGAAACATGGAAAGGCGGGGCGCTTCCGAAGGTGAAGCGGGTGATCTGGCGTATGGTGCCGGCTGCCGGCAACCGCCGGGCGCTGCTCGAACGCGGCGACGCCGATATCTCGTATGACTTGCCGAATAAGGACTTCGCCGAACTGAAGGACAGCGGCAAGCTCTCGATCATCTCGACGCCTTACTCGAATGGCATTCAATACATCGGCATGAACGTCACCAAGCCGCCGTTCGATAATCCCAAGGTACGCCAGGCTGTCGCCTACGCGCTGCCCTACCAGAAGATCATGGACGCCGTCCTGTTCGGCCTCGGCCAGCCGATGTTCGGCGCGTCGGCGTCGAATGCCACGCAGGTGGCATGGCCGCAGCCGCACAAGTTCAACACCGACATCGCCAAGGCGAAACAGCTCCTTGCCGAAGCCGGCTATCCAAACGGCTTCGAAACGACGCTATCGTTCGATCTCGGCTTCGCCGGCGTCAACGAGCCGCTCTGCGTACTGGTGCAGGAAAGCCTGCAGCAGATCGGCATCAAGACGACGATCAACAAGATTCCCGGCGCGAACTGGCGCACCGAGCTGAACAAGAAGGAACTGCCGCTCTACACCAACGTGTTCTCGGGCTGGCTCGACTATCCCGAGTACTTCTTCTTCTGGTGTTACGACGGCCAGAACTCGGTGTTCAACACCATGAGCTACAAGAGCGCGGAGATGGACAAGTTCATTGCCGGCGCGCGTAGCGCTGCGGCGAGCGGCAACAAGGCCGCTTACGATCAGGATGTGAAGGGCTTTGTCGATCTCGCGTTCAGCGATGTGCCGCGGGTGCCGCTGTTCCAGCCCTATGTCAACGTGGCGATGCAGAAAAACGTTTCCGGCTATCAGTACTGGTTCCACCGCCGGCTCGATTATCGCGCGCTGGTCAAGGGATAGGAGCTTCATCCGAGGTGGAGTTGGCCCGCATCGTGCTTGTCAGACCTTGAGGTAGCGGGAACGGCCTTGAACCACGCGAGGATGACATGCTGAAAACCATTGGTGGCCGGCTGCTGACGACCATTCCGACGCTGATCGGCGTCGTGGTCATCAGCTTCTTGCTGACGCGGGTTCTGCCGGGCGACACGGCTGCCTATTTCGCGGGCCCGGCGGCGACGCCGCAGGCAATCGAGGAGGTGCGCAAGAAGCTCGGCCTCGACCGGCCGCTGCCCGAGCAGTTCGTGCGCTACGTGTCGGAACTGTCGCGCGGCGATCTCGGCCAGTCGCTGACGACCGGGCAACCGGTGGTCAGGGACATTGCCGCGCGGCTGCCAGCCTCGGCCGAACTCACGCTGGTCGGGCTGATCCTGTCGCTATCGATCGCGATTCCGCTCGGCATCGCAGCGGCGGTGAAGCAAGGCTCGTTCATCGATCATGCCTGCCGGATCATCGCAACCGCGGGCGTCTCCCTCCCGGTGTTCTTCACCGGCCTGCTGCTGGTTTATGTGCTCTATTTTCTGCTGCAGATCGCGCCGGCGCCGCTCGGCCGCATCGACGTCTTTGCGAGCCCGCCGCCGACGGTCACCGGCTTCTATCTCATCGACAGCCTGATCGCGAAAGACTGGGACGCCTTTCGCGCAACGGTAGCGCAGCTTGCCGTTCCCGGGATCACGCTCGCGATCTTCGCGCTTGCGCCGATCGCGCGGATGACGCGCGCATCGATGCTGGCAGTGCTGTCGTCGGAGTTCGTGCGAACGGCGCGCGCTTCGGGGCTATCGCCGCGCACCGTGATTGTGACTTACGCCTTGCGCAACGCGCTGCTGCCGGTCGTGACCACGCTCGGTATGGTGTTTTCCTTCCTGCTCGGCGCCAACGTGCTGGTGGAGAAGGTGTTCGCCTGGCCAGGCATCGGCTCCTATGCGGTCGAGGCGCTGATCGCGTCCGACTTCGCGCCGGTGCAGGGCTTCGTGCTGGCGATGGCGATCCTGTACGTTTTGCTCAACCTGCTGATCGATATCGCTTACGGCATCATCGATCCGCGGGTGAGGATGGCGGCATGACGGTCATGATCAAGCCCTCCGATGTCGCGGCCCCTCCGGTTGTGCGAAAGAGCCGGTTCGCCGAGACGTTTGCCCATGCGCGGCATGTGATCGGCGAGAATCCGGTCACCGGCCTGTCGTTTGCGCTTCTGCTTGTGCTGGTAATCTGCGCGATCTTCGGCCCGTACATCGTCCCGCACGATCCGCTGGCCAGCGACACCGCGGCCAAACTGGCGCCGCCGTCGGCCAAGCACTGGTTCGGCACCGACCAGCTTGGCCGCGATATCTTCAGCCGCGTCGTCGTCGCGGCGAGGCTCGATCTTGCAATTGCGGTCTTCTCGGTCGGACTGGTGTTCGCGTTCGGCGGCCTTGCCGGTGTGATGGCCGGCTTCTTCGGCGGCTGGACCGACCGCATCATCGGCCGCATCGTCGATACGATCATGGCGTTTCCGCTGTTCGTACTCGCCATGGGCATTGTTGCCGCCCTCGGAAACACGGTCACCAACATCGTGCTGGCGACGGCGATCATCAATTTCCCGCTGTACGTCCGCATCGCACGTGCGGAAGCCAACGTGCGGCGCGAGGCCGGCTACGTCCTGGCGGCGCGCTTGACGGGCAACAGCGATCTGCGGATCGTACTGACGACGATCTTCCCGAACATCATGCCGATCATGGTCGTGCAGATGTCGCTGACCATGGGATACGCAATCCTCAACGCCGCCGGACTGTCCTTCATCGGTCTCGGCGTGCGGCCTCCGACACCCGAGTGGGGCATCATGGTGGCCGAAGGTGCGAGTTTCATCGTCTCCGGCGAATGGTGGATCGCGCTGTTTCCGGGGCTTGCTCTGATGCTCGCCGTGTTCTGCTTCAATCTCATTGGCGACGGTCTGCGCGATATCGTCGATCCCCAGCGGCGGACCTGAGCCATGACCGCATTGCCCTTGCTGGATGTCCGTGATCTGACCGTCGAATTCGCTACGCGGCGCGGCAACGTCCAGGCTGTCAAAAAGGTCGATCTTACGATCGCCAAAGGAGAGACGGTCGGGATTGTCGGCGAATCCGGCTCCGGCAAGTCGGTGACATCGTATGCGGTGATGCGGATTCTGGATCGCGCCGGGCACATCGCTGCTGGAAGCGTATCATTCACCGGACTGGATCTCCGGTCGGTCTCCGAGCCGGAGATGCGCGACCTGCGTGGCCGCGAAATCTCGATGATCTTCCAGAACCCGCGCGCAGCTCTCAATCCTATTCGCACGATCGGCAAGCAGATCGAAGACGTACTGCGTCAGCATGCGCAGGCGGGTTCGCACGAGCTGCGCGAGAAGGCGATCGACGCACTGACCCAGGTGCGGATCGCGCGTCCGGAAGAGCGCTATAATGCCTATCCGTTCGAGCTGTCCGGCGGCATGTGCCAGCGCGTCGTGATTGCGCTGGCGCTCGCCTGCCGGCCACAGCTCCTGATCGCCGACGAGCCGACGACCGGTCTCGATGTCACCACCCAGAAGGCAGTGATGGACCTCGTCGTCGAACTTACCAGGGCGCGGGGGATGTCGACCATTCTCATCACGCACGATCTCGGGTTGGCGGCCGCCTACTGCGATCGTGTGGTTGTGATGGAGAAAGGCTGCGTGGTCGAGACAGCTGCTTCGCAAACCATCTTCACCGCGCCGGCGCACGCCTATACCCGCAAGCTGATGCGCGCCACGCCGCGTCCCGGCATTACGTTGCGCGATCTGTTGCCTGAGGACGAGGTGCCACCGGTTTCGTCTGCGCCCGCGATCGTAGGCGAAACGCTGCTATCGGTGGAGAATCTCGTGAAGGAGTATCCGCGCCAGGGAGCCACCGGCACGCTTGTGCGCTTCTTCCGCAAGGGTGAGCCCGAGAAGCCGTTCCGGGCGGTCGATGGCCTCTCCTTCTCGGTCAAACGCGGCGAGAGCCTCGGGCTCGTTGGTGAATCCGGATGCGGCAAGTCGACGACATCGACGATGGTCATGCGGCTGCTGGATGCAACATCCGGCAAGATCACCTTCCAGGGGGAGGATATCGGCGCCGTGCCTGCCGCGGAGTTCGCCCGGCATCCGCTGCGCCCGAAGATTCAGATGGTGTTTCAGGACCCGACCGACAGCCTCAATCCGCGCTATACCGCGGTGCGCGCCATCGCCGATCCGCTGCTGCGCTTTTCACCGATCAGGGGCCGTGACGAACTGCGTGCGAAATGCGAGCAGCTTGCGCGGCTGGTCGGCCTGCCGGCCGAGCTGCTCGACCGTTTTCCGCATCAGCTTTCCGGCGGGCAGAAGGCGCGGGTCGGTATCGCACGCGCCATTGCGCTCGATCCCGCGCTGGTCATTCTCGACGAGCCGACAGCCGCGCTCGACGTGTCGGTGCAGGCTATCGTTCTGAACCTGCTGGCTGACCTCAAAGCCAAACTCGGCATGAGCTATCTGTTCGTCAGCCATGATCTGCATGTTGTCAGGCTACTGTGCGATCGTGTTATCGTCATGCGCTCGGGCCGGATCGTCGAGCAGGGAACAGCGGCCGACGTCATCGATGCGCCCAAGCATGCGTACACCCAGGAATTGATCGCCGCGATTCCGCATCCGCCCGTTCATGTGTGAGGTAGTAATGGCCGTACAGGCTGACGCATTCGACGACGAGGCCGCCCGGCAACTGGCCGAAAGCGCCGCGCGCATGCTTGGAATTGCGATTGCGCCGGAGTGGATGCCGGCCGTTGTCCGCAACCTGCGCGCCAATTCCGCGGCGGCGGAGCTATTGCTGGATCATGCACTCGACGATGAAGCTGAGTCAGCGATGGTTTTCCGCCCGTGACCACCGCGAACCAGAAACTCTCCGGTATCGCCGGTGCGACGGAGCAAGCCATCGAGCGGACGCTGGAGACCATCAGCGGGCGCGATCCCGCGATCAATGCGTTCACCGATATCACGGCCGATCGCGCGCGTGCGAAGGCCCGGCAGCTCGATCGCGAGCAAACACGCGGGCCGCTCGCCGGCGTTCCGTTTGCGGCCAAGAACCTGTTCGATATCGCGGGACTGCCGACGCGCGCCGGGGCGCTGATCAATCGCGATCGCCCGCCGGCGGAGCGTGATGCGGCAATCATCCGCCGTCTCGAAAAGCAAGGCGCAATCCTGGTCGGCGGTCTGAACATGGGCGAGTACGCCTATGATTTCACGGGCATGAACGCGCACGATGGTCCGTCGCGCAATCCGCACGATGTCGCGCACATGGCCGGTGGCTCGTCCGGCGGCTCGGGCGCTGCTGTGGCTGCAGGAATGATCCCGCTGGCGCTCGGCACCGATACCAACGGATCGATCCGCGTGCCTTCGGCCTTCTGCGGCATCTTCGGCCTGAAGCCGACCTTCGGGCGTCTGTCGCGTGCGGGAAGTTTTCCGTTCGTCGGCAGCCTCGATCATGTCGGCCCGATGGCGTCGTCGGTCACGCTCATGGCGGCGGCATATGACGCGATGCAGGGGCCGGACGACGACGATCCGGCATGCGCGCAGCGCGTCAGCGAGCCGGTGCTGCCGTTGATAGACGCCGGCATCGGCGGACTGCGCGTCGCGACCGCCGGCGGATACTTCGCGACCGGGGCGGGCGCCGACGTATTCGAGGCCGTCGGGGTGGTCGCGGCCGCGCTTGGCGCTACTGACACGGTCGAAATTCCGGAGGCCGCCCGTGCCCGTGCGGCAGCCTATCTGATTACCGCAAGCGAGAGTGCCAGTCTGCATCTCGGCCGTATCAAGACACGCGCCGCCGACTTCGATCCGGAGGTGCGCGATCGGCTCATCGCCGGCGCCATGATGCCGGAAGCATGGGTGCATCGTGCGCACCGGTTCCGCCGCTGGTATTGTTCGCAACTCGCACAGCTCTTCACGCGCGTCGACATCATTCTTGCGCCGTCGACCCCGTGCCGTGCCCCGCGGATTGGGCAGACGACGCTGGCTTTCGGCGGCGCGGAACTGCCGTTGCGCCCGAACATCGGCGTTTACACCCAGCCGATTTCGTTCGCCGGTCTGCCGGTGGCGGCGGTTCCGATCTCGCTCGACGAGGGGCTTCCGCTTGGGGTTCAGGTGATCGCGGCTCCGTGGCGCGAGGATCTGGCGGTGCGTGTGGCCCGCCATCTCGAGCGCACGGGCGTCGCCCGGGCGCGGATCACGCCTGCGAGCTAAGACGTTGAAAGAACTCATAAGAAACTAAGACTCTCGATGCCGGGAAGGACCGCCCGGCTGTTGGTCCGGATTGATTCTGACAAACGCTCGCCTGCGATTGTGCGGATTCTTCCTCGGCGCTTACGTTTGTTGCGCCTGCAGGCTTCACATCATGGCCAGGATAGTGCTGGGTGCGCCGGCAGCCACTTGCATGAAAGCTATGAGTCGCCATCCTCTCTCCCGCATCATCAGGCAGTTCAAGCGCGAGCCGTCGCGCACCGGCTCGCTGATCATCACCTTCCACGGGGACGCCATCGTGCCGCGCGGCGGATCGGTGTGGCTGGGGAGCCTGCTGCGGTTTCTCGAGCTGCTCGGCACCGACGGCGGCGTGGTGCGCACCGCCGTGTCGCGGCTCGCGGCAGACGGGTGGCTCGAGCGCGAGAAGATCGGACGCAAGAGCTACTACGCGCTGGCGCCGCGCGGCCGCGAGCGTTTCGAGGCGGCGGTCGAGCACGTCTACAATCCGCATTCCTCCGATGAAGTCGGCCAGTTCGAATTGTTGCTGATCGAGAATGCGGCCGATCGCGAGCGCGCCCGCCCGGCGCTGACGGAAGCAGGCTTCGGCAATCCGTTTCCCGGCGTGTGGGTGGCGCCGCCCAATGCCGTGATGCCGTCCGTCGCCGCCGGTGCGATCCGGCTGCATGCCTCCGCTGAAGGCGAGATGGGGCGGCGGCTCGTCGCGGCGAGTTGGTCGCTGGAGCGGATCGCGGAGGGCTATCGCAATTTCATCAGGACGTTCGAGCCGCTGGCGGATGGGCTCGGAGGAGGCGATGTCGCGTCCGACGAGGCGATCCTGTCCCGCGTCCTCCTGATCCACCACTACCGGCGGGTCGTGCTGCGCGATCCGTTGCTACCGGGCGCGTCGCTTCCGGCCGAGTGGCCGGCCGTCGAGGCGCGCCGGCTCTGCGCCGCGCTCTACCGCGCGCTGCTTCCGGCCTCCGAGCAATGGCTTGGAAAATATGGGGAAAATCAGCAGGGCGCCCTGCCGCCGCCGGGCGCGGAACTGCGCCGGAGGTTCTCGGACGTCCCTGTCAATATGTTACAAAAATAAGTTGATCGCCGCATTTTCTGTTATATATTCGGACGTGTCGTGAGGAGGAAACGGCGATGTACACTCAGGCGCTCAACGCAGTCGACACAGACGTTGCCAATATCGAGGACGCCGCGCAGGCGTCACGTTTTCAGGCGCGCATCGACGCGGACGATCGCATCGAGGCGAACGACTGGATGCCGGCGGCCTATCGCCGGACGCTGACGCGCCAGATCTCCCAGCATGCGCATTCTGAAATCGTCGGCATGCTGCCGGAAGGCAACTGGATCACGCGCGCGCCGACCTTGCGCCGCAAGGCCGCGCTACTTGCCAAGGTTCAGGACGAGTGCGGTCATGGCCTCTATCTTTACGCGGCGGCGGAAACGCTGGGCACGTCGCGCGAAGAGCTCGTCGATGCGATGCTGAGCGGTAAGGCGAAGTATTCCTCGATCTTCAACTATCCGACGCCGACGTGGGCTGACATCGGCGCGATCGGCTGGCTCGTCGATGGCGCGGCGATCATGAATCAGATTCCGCTGTGCCGCTGTTCGTATGGTCCTTATGCGCGCGCGATGATCCGCGTCTGCAAGGAAGAGTCGTTCCATCAGCGTCAGGGTTACGAAATCATGGTGACGCTGTCGCGTGGCACGCCCGAGCAGAAGGCGATGGCGCAGGACGCACTGAACCGCTGGTGGTGGCCGTGCCTGATGATGTTCGGCCCGCCGGACACAAGCAGCCAACACAGCGATCAGTCCATGAACTGGAAGATCAAGCGCTTCTCCAACGACGACCTGCGTCAGAAATTCGTCGATGCGACGGTGCCGCAGGCGCAGTATCTCGGGCTGACGATCCCCGATGCGGATCTGAAATGGAACGAGGAAACGAAGCACTGGGACTACGGCACGATCGACTGGGACGAATTCAAGCAGGTGCTCGCCGGCAACGGCCCGTGTAACCGCGATCGCATGGCCGCGCGCCGGAAGGCTCACGCCGAGGGTGAATGGGTACGCGAAGCCGCCGCCGCTTACGCCGAGAAGCAGAAGGCGCGCCGCGCAGCGGCAGCTGCCTGACGGAGGACACCATGACCACACCGAACACCCAGCTCTGGGAAGTCTTCATCCGCAGCCGCAACGGTCTCGCGCACAAGCATTGCGGCTCGCTGCACGCGGCCGACGCGACACTGGCGCTGCAGGCCGCGCGCGACATCTACACCCGCCGCGGCGAGGGATTGTCGATCTGGGTCGTGCCGTCGAACGCCATTGTTGCTTCCGATCCGTCTGAGAAGGGCATGATGTTCGAGCCGGCGATGTCGAAGATCTACCGGCACCCGACGTTCTACGATGTGCCCGACGAAGTCGGCCACATGTGAGCGCCGAAGCCGGCTTGTGACTGCACGGTCGCGTCGCGCGGCCTCGATGATATCAGGAACATACGATCATGGCGGCAGGTTCGATTTTCGTGACCGAAAGCCCGCTGGTGCTGTACGCGCTGCGCCGGGCCGACGATGCGCTGATTCTCGGCCATCGCCTGTCGGAGTGGTGCGGCCACGGGCCGATGCTCGAAGAGGACATGGCGCTCGCCAACATGGGCCTCGACCTGATCGGGCAGGCGCGCGAACTTTACACGTATGCGGGGAAGGTCGAAGGCGCGGGCCACGACGAGGACAAGCTCGCGTATCTGCGCGACGTGCTTCAGTACCGCAACCTATTGCTGGTCGAGCAGCCGAACGGTGACTTCGCCAAGACCATCGTGCGGCAGTTTTTCTACTCAGCGTTCGCCGATCCGTACTGGCGCGCGATGATGGGTTCAACCGACGCGACGCTGGCGGCAATCGCCGCGAAGTCCGAGAAGGAAAGCGCCTATCATCTTCGCCACACCGCCGAGTGGATGATCCGTCTCGGCGACGGCACAGTGGAAAGCGCGCGCCGCGCGCAGGCGGCGGTCGACGATCTCTGGGCGTTCACGGGCGAGCTGTTCCACAAGGACGACAGCGACGCCGCGCTGATTGCGTCCGGCGCGATTATCGATCCGGAAACGCTGCGTGGGCGCTGGGCGGATACGGTCGAGGCCGTGCTCCATCAGGCGCTGCTGAAGAAGCCGTCGAACGACTGGATGCAGAAGGGCGGCCGCAGCGGCCGTCACACCGAGCATCTCGGCCACCTCCTGAGCGAGCTGCAATCGATGCAGCGGACATTCCCGGGCGCGACATGGTGACGAGTCACGAGGTACGCGACCTGCAGCAGGCCGCATGGGATGCGGCCGCGCAAGTGGTCGATCCGGAAATTCCGGTACTCACCATCGCCGACCTCGGCGTCCTGCGCGACGTGACCGTTACCGGTGACGGCGTCGAGGTGTCGATTACGCCGACCTATTCCGGGTGCCCGGCAATGAACATGATTGCGCTGGAGATCGAACTGGCGCTGACGCGGCAGGGCATTCGCAATCCGAAGGTGAAGACCGTGCTCTCGCCGGCCTGGACCACGGACTGGATGACCGAGGATGGCCGCCGCAAGCTGAAGGACTACGGCATCGCGCCGCCGATCGCCGGCAGCGGCCGCCGTGCACTGTTCGGCGAGCAGGAGGTTGCGTGCCCCCAGTGTGGTTCGACCGAGACCGAGGTGTTGTCGGAATTCGGCTCGACCTCGTGCAAGGCGCTGTGGCGCTGCCGTGCGTGCCGCGAGCCGTTCGACTATTTCAAGTGCCATTGAGGCCGATCATTATGTCAGCGCAAACACCGAAATTCCATCGCCTCGCTATCGACGATTTGCGCCGCGAGACGGACGACGCGGTGTCGATGACCTTCGCCATTCCCCGGGAGCTGTCGGAGGATTACGACTTCGCGCCGGGACAGTACCTGACGTTGCGAACGACGATGGACGGCGAGGAGGTTCGCCGCTCGTATTCGATCTGTTCGAGCCCGGACGATCATGAGCTGCGTATCGCGGTGAAGAAGGTCGACGGCGGCGCGTTCTCGACCTGGGCGCTGGAAGACCTGAAATCCGGTGACGAACTCGACGTGATGACGCCGACCGGCCGTTTCGGCGTCGCGCATGCACCCGATCAGGCGCGCATCCATGTCGGCTT
>JBMOOJ010000031.1:0-26623 GCA_049323835.1 Pseudomonadota bacterium
GATTGCGCGCTCCGCGCTGCATCCGGGCTACGCACTTTCTGGACCTCTCCCCGTTTACGGGGAGAGGGAGCACTCCCACCTCAGCGATGACGGATCACACATTCGTCATGGCCGGGCATAGGCGTTCGAAGAACGGCGTCGCTTCGCTCGCCTATGACCGATGATCCACGTCTTAACAGCGTATCCGAAAAGCAAGGCGTGGGATGGCTGGGTCAAGCCGGGCCATGACGAGTTAAATTTTGCCCGTCCGTCGTCACATGGTAGAGCGTATGGTCCCCGCGTTCATGGGACGACATGATCCGCGTCATCGCGATGATGACGATTTCATGTACCTATTCCGCCGCGACCATCTGCTGCGTGCGCCACTGGCCGAGCAGCGCGCGCAGCGCCGATGGCTTCACCGGCTTGTTCAGCACCACGATGCCTTCGTCCCGCGCGGCCGCGCGGACCTGCGGACTGCGGTCGGCGGTGATCAGGATCGCGGGAATCGCCTGGCCGAACTGACGGCGGATATCGCGGATGGCGGCGATGCCGTTGCCGCGATCGAGGTGATAGTCGACGAGCAATCCCGTGATCGGCTGCTGGCATCGCTCGATCTCGGCGATGGCGGCCGACGGTTCGAGCGCCGCGATGACCCTTGCATCCCAGCCGGTCAGCAAGGTCTTCATGCCGTCGAGAATCGCGGGATCGTTCTCGATGCAGACGATCTGCGTGCCGGAGAGCGGCGTCAGCGACAGCGGTGTTGCGCTGGTCACCGCCGCGGTGAGCGTCACCGCCTTGGCGGTCGGCAGCATCACCGAGAAGTGCGAGCCGCCATTGGCGTTCGAGCCGATGGCGATGCCATGGTTGAGCACGCGCGCCAGACGCTCGACGATCGAAAGACCGAGTCCGAGGCCGCGCGCGATGCGCGCGCCCTGATCGAGGCGATGGAATTCCTTGAAAATCTCGCCGCGTTTTGATGGCGGAATGCCGACGCCGGTATCGTAGATGCAGATCTGGAGCGACGTGCCGCGGCGGCGGCAGCCGATCAGTACGCGGCCTGCAGGCGTGTATTTGATGGCGTTGGAGATCAGGTTCTGCATCAGACGGCGCAGCATCACGCGGTCGGATTTCACCGGCAGCGCACAGGTGACGAAGCGCAGGTCGAGGCCCTTCGCCCGCGCGATCGGCGCGAACTCGATCTCGAGCGAGCGCATCAGGTCGCCGATCCGGAAGCTCGATATCGACGGGGTGACCGCGCCGGCGTCGAGGCGGGAGATGTCGAGAAGCGCGCCGAGGATTTCCTCGATCGCTTCCAGCGAGTCGTCGATGTTCTCGACAAGGCGGGTGTCCTCGCCGCCCGACTGGCGCTCGACGAGACTCGTCGCGTAGAGCCGGGCGGCGTTGAGCGGCTGGAGAATGTCGTGGCTCGCAGCGGCGAGGAAGCGCGTCTTCGAGATGTTGGCTTCTTCGGCGACGCTCTTGGCCTGCGCGAGCTCCGAATTCAGCCGGGTCAGTTCCTCCGTGCGATCCCGCACACGCTTTTCCAGCGACGCATTGGCGCGCTCCAGCGCTTCCGCCGCCTCGAAGCTCGGCGTCACGTCGGAGAAGGTAATCACGAGCTCACCGCCGGGCATGCGGTTGGCGCGTACTTCCAGCACCATCTGCCGGTCGACCAGCCGCTCGAGATACGGTTCGCCGACGGTGGTGTAGGCCGCAAGTCTGCGCTCGGCGACCGCATCAGCGTCCTCGTACGATGGCGCATCTTTGGTTTTCAGGTAGGCGAGGATTTCCTGTAGCGGCGCGCCGATCTGTACGATGTGCGAGGGCAGTTCGAGCAGCTCGCCGAACTGCCTGTTCGAGCAGATCAGTTGCAGGTCGGTATTGAACACGGCGATGCCCTGGCGCACGTGATCGAGCGCCGTCTGCATCATCTCGCGATTGAAATGCAGCGCCGCGTTGGCGTCGTCGAGCAGCTTCAGCGCGGCTTTCGCGGAGACGGTGCGCTTGCGCAGCAGCAGCGACAGCACGAGGCGCGAGGACGCGGCGCCGATCGAGGATGCGATCAGGTGCTCGGCATGGCGCAGCAGCCTGAAGTCGGCGGGCGCGGAGCGGTCGAGGTCGATGCGGTGCTCGGTGGCAAAGGTTTCGAACGAGCGCAGCGCCCGCTCGGGCCCGAGGAACTGTGCAACGGTCGAGAGGATGTCCTGCACGGTGATGGCCGAGCGCCAGCGGCGGAAGCTCGGCGCGATCGGCGTCAGCGTGCTTGGAGCGAAGAGATCGGCTTGCAGCCGCTCGATCGCCGCCGGAGCGCTTGTCAGTGACAACGCCACATAGGCGAGCAGGTTGAGCGACAGGCTCCAGATCACGCCGTGCATCAGCGGCGGCAGATCGGTGCCGAGCAGCGCGCGCGGCCGCAGCGCTTCGATGCCGAGCGGTCCGTGTTCGAGGATGGTGCTGATCAATGGCGTGATGTCGGTGAAGCTCGGCAGGAACAGCGTGTAGCCCCAGACCGCGAAGCCGACGAGCATGCCGCCCATGGCGCCGCGCGCGGTGGCCCGCCGCCAGATCAGGCCGCCGAAGAAGGCGGGCGCGAGCTGCGCGATCGCCGCAAACGACAGCAGGCCGATGGCGGCAAGTTGCGCATCGCCGAGTGCGCGATAGTAGAGATACGCCAGCACCATCACCGCGAAGATCGCCGCACGGCGAACCACCAGCACGAAGCGGCCGAAGTTCTCCTTCTGGGTTCGCGCGGCCGAGGTCCGGTGCAGCACGGCCGGGATGACGATATCGTTCGACACCATGATCGCCAGCGCGACGCATTCGACGATCACCATCGCGGTCGCCGCCGACAGGCCGCCGATGAACACCATCATGCTGAGCAGCGGCGCGTTGCCCGAGATCGGCAGCGCCAGCACGTACATGTCGACATCCGCCTTGCCGAACGGGAACGTGACGAGGCCGGCGAGCGCGATCGGCACGACGAACAGATTGATCGCGATCAGGTAGAGCGGGAACAACCAGCGGGCGCGGCCGATCTCCGCGTCGCTGGAGTTCTCGACCACGCTGACGTGGAATTGCCGCGGCAGCAGCATGATGGCGAAGAACGACAGCAGCGTCATCGTCAGGAAGTTGCCGATCGACGGCGTATAGTTGATCATCCGCGTCGCTTCCGGCGACTTCGCGACCTGCTCCGTCAGGTTGACCGGGCCGATCATCCAGAACGTGACGAACACGCCGGCGGCGATGAAGGCGATCAGCTTCACGAGCGATTCGGTTGCGACTGCAAGGATCAGTCCGTGCTGATGTTCGGTCGCGTCGGTCTGGCGCGTTCCGAACAGCACCGCAAAGGCCGCAAGCGCCAGCGCGATCACCAGCGCGATGTCGCCGACGATCGGAACCTGCGAGAGATCGGGCTCCTGTCCGAGAATGGTTTCAAGCGAGGACGCGATCGCCTTCAGCTGGAGCGCGATGTAGGGCACGGAGCCGATGATCGCGATGATGGCGGCGGTGGCCGCCACGGCCTGGCTCTTGCCGTAACGGGACGAAATGAAGTCGGCGATCGATGTGATGTTCTGCGATTTCGCCAGATGCACGACGCGCCGGAGCACCGGCGTACACAGTCCGATCATCAGCACCGGGCCGACATAGATCGCGAGGAATTCGATCCCGGTGCGCGTCGCAAGACCGACCGATCCGAAGAAGGTCCACGACGTGCAGTAGATCGCGAGCGAGAGCGGATAGATCAGGCCGGACAGGCGGCCGCGCTGCGAGCCCGACAGCCGGTCGCCGTAGCTCGCAATCAGGAACAGAAGCCCGATGTAGCCGAAGGCGGCTGCGATCACGCTCCAGTTGTGCAGCATGAAAAGAACTCCGGCGGCTCGCAAACTCGTTCCGGCTCAGGCTGGCCTGAGATGGACCGCTCGACAATGATGCCAAAGGCGGCCTTTGGCCATCCCGGAGCCGGGGAGGTGCATCGTTAACGGCTGCAGCCTTGTCACAACCGCCGAATCAGAATACACGTATAAGTAGCAATACGGGGAGATTCAACCGATGCGGTGGCAGCCCGTTCTTGTTCCGGCAAGTCTTCCAGTCGTTGTGGTCGACGACGACGCGACCGTTCGTGATGCACTCTCGCTCCTGCTGCGGATGGAGGGGTTTACGCCGCACGGCTTCGGTGAGGCGGCGACCTTCATCGAGGCGGTCCGGGGCCTCACTCCAGCCTGTATCGTCCTCGATCTCCATCTGCCGGATATGTCCGGGCTCCAGGTGCTGCGGTCGCTGGCATCGCTGAAGGTGACCGCGCCGGTGATCATGATGTCAGGCCAGTCCGACATCGCGCTCGCGGTCGAGGCGATGAAAAACGGCGCGCTCGATTTTCTTGAGAAGCCTTTCGCCGCGTCGGCGATGACCGATCGCATCCGGGAGGCGGTCGCGGTGCATCGCAAGGCATCCGATGCCGCGATCGAGGGCCTTGCGAATTTTGCCGGGTGCCATCGCCTGACCGGGCGCGAGCGGGATGTTCTGGGGCTGCTGGCTTACGGCGCGTCGAACAAGGAAGCCGGGCGGCGGCTCGGCATCAGCCCGCGCACCATCGAGGTGCACCGGGCGCGGATCATGGAGAAGCTCGGTGCGCGCAACTCTGCCGACATGATGCGGATCGTGCTGTCAGAGTCCGCCAACGGTGCGCGTGCAGTGGCTGCCTCGCGCGACTGATCGGAACGATCGGGACTACTCGGCGGCGAGTGAACGCGGCCCGAGCGGCAGGCCGAGCCGGCCCCACACCTGGACCAGCGCTTCGGCCAGCGCGTCGATCAGGCTGTCATCGTGCCAGGGCGAGGGCGTGATGCGCAGCCGCTCCGTGCCCTTGGCGACAGTCGGATAGTTGATGGGCTGGATGTAGATGCCGTACTCCTGAAGCAGCAGATCGCTCGCCTGTTTGCAGCGTTCCGCGTCGCCGACGAACACCGGCACGATATGCGTGTCGCTCGACATCACCGGCAGTCCGGCTGCGCCGAGGATCGCCTTGACCCGTGCTGCGCGGTCCTGGTGCCGCTCACGTTCCCATTGCGATGATTTCAAATGCTGGATTGCCGCGGTTGCTGCGGCGCAGACGGCCGGCGGCAGCGCGGTCGTGAAGATGAAGCCCGGCGCGTAGGAGCGCACGGCATCGATAACGGCTGCCTTGCCGGCGATGTAGCCGCCGAGACAGCCGAAGGCTTTCGCCAGCGTGCCTTCGAGAATGTCGATGCGGTGCATGACGTCATCGCGCTCGGCAATGCCGCCGCCGCGCGGGCCGTACATGCCGACGGCATGCACTTCATCCACATACGTCATCGCGCCATAGCGCTCGGCGAGATCGCAGATCCGCGCCAGCGGCGCGGTGTCGCCGTCCATCGAGTAGAGGCTCTCGCAGACGATCAGCTTCGGCCGCGCCGGATCGGCGGCGCGCAACAGCTCCTCAAGGTGCGCCATATCGTTGTGGCGGAATACCTGGCGCTCGCAGCGCGATTCGCGAATGCCCTCGATCATCGAATTGTGGTTCAGCGCGTCCGACAGGATCAGGCAATCGGGCATCAGCTTGGCGAGTGTCGAAATACCGGCGTGGTTCGAGATGTAGCCGGAGGTGAACACCAGCGCGGCTTCCTTGCCATGCAGGTCGGCGAGTTCATCCTCGAGTTTGCAAAGCGCATGGGTGGTGCCGGCGATGTTGCGCGTGCCGCCCGCGCCGGTTCCGACGCGGGTCGCCGTCTCGACCATGGCGCCGACCACTTTCGGGTGCTGGCCCATGCCGAGGTAATCGTTCGAGCACCACATCACGACAGGCTTCGCGCCATCGGGCGAATGCCAGATCGCGTGCGGGAAGCGTCCGGCGATGCGCTCGAGATCGGCGAACACGCGATAGCGCCGCTCGCTGTGGAGACGGTCGATCGCATCGGTGAAATAGCGGCTGTAGTCCATCGCAAGGCCCTGCGCAGAAAGGCCATTTTGGCGGCCGTCCCTGATCGGCTCTTTTTAGAGCGTTTCCAGCTTTACTGTCGAGATGAATCCCGTTCAGCCATGCGTTTTGCAGGACCGTTGCTTAGGTACTTCTGCGGAATTGATGGTTCTTGATTAACGTCTAAACCGGGACCGTGCCGATCCGTCGGCACCGGACAGCGGTGCCGTCAGACGGTGCGGAAACGCAGGATTCCGTCTGTCGCCGGTGCAACGGTCAACCGCCCCTCGGCCAGCATGTGATTCACATGCGCAATCAGTTCTCCGGCGGCGAAACCGGTCTGGTGCGCGTCGAGCTTGTGCTTGTGAAAGACCACGGGAACGAGTTCGGCCGATGTTTTCGGCATCTCGCGGCATGCGTCCGCGATCATCTCGCAGCGCTCCTCGTGATGATCGGCCAGTTGCTTGATGCGCGTCTTGACGCCGTAGAACGGAACGCCGTGTCCCGGCAGCACCAGCGCATCGTCGGGCATGAAGTCCGACAGCCGCTTCAGTGATGCCAGATACATGCCGAGCGCGTTCGCGTCCGGCTCGTGCGCCCACACGCTCACATTCGGCGAGATCTTGCTCAACACCTGGTCGGCGGAGAGAAACAGCTTGTCGGCGGCGCAGTAGAGCATCAACTGTTCCGGGGCGTGGCCGCCGCCGGTGAGCACGATGAAGTCGCGCGCGCCGATCCTGATCGTCTGTTGGTCGGAGAGCCGCTTGTACGCGGGCGGCAGTTCGGCGGTGCGCTTCAGGTAGTCCTGGCCGCGGCCCATCAGCGCCTTGGTGAGGTCGTCGCCCATGCCGTGGCGCAGGAAGAAGCGGCGGCTGTTCTCTCGCCGCTCCTCGGTGCCGCGGTTCTGGTGATAGACCGATTGCAGATACTCGACCTGCGTCATGTAGAACGCGCAGCCGAAGCGCTCGACCAGCCATCCCGCGAGGCCGACGTGATCGGGATGCGAGTGCGTGACGATCAGGCGATTGATCTGGAAGCCCTTGAGCGGTCCGGCAAACAGCGTCTCCCACGCCGCGATCGTTTCGTCGTTGCCGAAGCCCGCATCGACGATGGTCCAGCCGTCGCCGTCCGCAAGCAGATAGATGTTCACATGGTTGAGACGGAACGGCAGCCGCAGGCGCACCCACAGCACACCCTTGGCGATCTCGATCACCTCGCCAGGCCCGGGCGGCGTCTCCCACGGATAACGCAGTTCGCCCGCAAGGTGTGAAGCGTCGGTCTTCGAATGCATCATTGTGTCCGTCCTGCATCCGGCTTAACGGTCCGGCAGTGGCAACGCCAGCCGAATCTCACACGCCTGCCATGCGCGACCGCGCTCAACGCAATGATGCGTCATGTTGGCTGACGTGATCGCGGATCGTACACCAGGGGTGAATTCCGCAGGGCGGATCGCGGTTCGCCAAAAAGAAACACCCCGCATCGGCGGGGCGTCTCGCGAGCAGCGCGATTGTATCAGGCCGTGGCCGGGGCAGAAGCCTGCGCGCTCGCTGCATCGAGTGGGGAACGGATTCCCAGGCGCGACAGCAAGGCGGCGTCGCGATCGCGCTGCGGATTTTTCGTGGTCAGCAGCACGTCGCCGACGAAGATCGAATTTGCGCCGGCAACGAAACACAGCGCCTGCAATTCGTCCGTCATGTACTGGCGCCCGGCGGAGAGGCGTACCACGCTCTTCGGCATCATGATGCGTGCGACCGCGATCATGCGCACCAGCGCAATGGGGTCCGGCTGCGATGCCGTCTCGTTGACCGGCACGCCCTTCACTTCGTTCCAGAGGTTGATCGGCACGCTTTCGGGATGGCTCGGCAGATTTGCCAACAGCACGATCATTCCAAGCCGGTCCTCGACCTGCTCGCCCATGCCGATGATGCCGCCGCAGCAGACCTTCAGTCCGGCATCGCGCGCGTGCGCCAGCGTGTCGATGCGGTCCTGCATCGTGCGCGTGGTGATGATTTTGCCGTAGAACTCGGGCGAGGTGTCGACGTTGTGATTGTAGAAGTCGAGGCCGGCATCGCGCAGCCGCGAAGCCTGATCGGGCGTCAGCATCCCGAGCGTCGCGCAGGTTTCCATGCCGAGCTCTTTCACCGCGCTGACCATCTCGCAAACCTGATCGAGGTCGCGATCCTTCGGGTTGCGCCAGGCGGCTGCCATGCAGAAACGGCTTGCGCCGCCGTCGCGGGCGCGCCGTGCAGTCTCGACGACGGTGTTGCGATCCATCAACCGCGTCGCCTTGACGCCGGTGTCGTAGCTGGCGCTCTGCGAGCAGTAGCCGCAATCCTCGGGACAGCCGCCGGTCTTGATGCTCAGCAGGCTCGCGGTTTCGACATGATTTGGATCGAAGTTCTGCCGATGGATGCCTTGCGCCTGGAAAAGCAGATCGGCGAATGGCTGATCGTAGAGCCGCTGTGCCTCGCTGCGCGACCAGTCATGACGGAGAGAGGCGTTTGGCGTGGAGGCGGACGTATCGTTCATGGCGCGGTCCCTTGGTGTCACCCGGAGCGGGGCGGACCATAGAGACTGGCGCGCACGGACGCCATGCGTTGAACGCAAAAAGTTCGCGGCTGGCCGTCCCGATAACGGAGATTGATCGCGGACGATGCGGTTTGCTTGTGTATCAGGCAAAAGAAAACGCCCCGCACACGGAGGGGGCGTTTCCCAGGCCGGGAAAGCCGTGGTCAGGCGGCGCGGATGCCCGACAGGAAGTTGTCGATCTCGGTGCGCAGCAAATCCGCCTCGCGGCGCAGGCTGCCCGACGCGGTCAGCACCTCGTTTGCGGCGGAGCCCGCCTCCGACGATGCCTCGCTGACACCGACGATGTTGCTCGACACTTCGCTGGTGCCGCCGGCCGCGTGCTGAATGTTGCGGGCGATCTCGCGCGTCGCCGCCCCTTGTTCCTCCACCGCTGCCGCGATCGCGGAGGTCACTTCGTTCATCTGGCTGATGGTCAGGCCGATGTTGCGGATGGCGCCGACCGCCGAGCGGGTCGACTGCTGCATGTTGGCGATCTGCGTGCGGATTTCGTCCGTCGCTTTCGCTGTCTGATCGGCGAGGCTCTTCACCTCCGATGCGACGACGGCGAAGCCGCGACCGGCCTCGCCCGCGCGCGCCGCTTCGATGGTGGCGTTGAGCGCCAGCAGATTGGTCTGCGAGGCGATGCTCTGGATCAGGTCGATGACGACGCTGATGCGATCCGCATCGCCTGAAAGTCCCTGCATGGTGGTGTCGGTCTGACCGGCTTCCGCGACCGCCTTGTTGGCGACTTCGGCCGAGCTTGCGACCTGGCGGCTGATCTCGTTGATCGACGACGACAGCTCTTCGGTGCCTGCCGATACGGTCTGGACGTTGACGGAGGTTTCCTCGGCGGCCGACGCGACGGCGTTGGCGAGCGCGCTCGAACGCTCGGCGCTGGCGGTCATGCCCTCCGCAGTAAGCTGCATCGAATTTGCCGACGTCATCAGGCCGTCAAGCGCGGTGCGCACAGTGCTCTCGAATGCGGCGATCTGCTGCTCCATGCGCGCGGCGCGCTCCGCTTTCGCAACCCGGTCACGCTCCTGTTCGGAGCTGAGCGCGCGGCTTTGAATCATGCTGTCGCGGAAGACTTCGAGCGTCTTCGCCATCGCAGCGATCTCGTCGTTCTGGCGGCTGCGCGCGATTTCGGCGTCGAGGTCGCCGCTGGAGAGCCGCTGCATCGCGTTCTGGAGGTTGCCGATGCGGCGCAGAATGTTGCGGCCGACGTAGAGCCAGACGAACAGCGCCGAGCCGATCAGCGTCAGAGCGCCGAGGCCCAGCATGATCATAGTGGCGAGAGAAATCGTGTTGCGGGCGTCGTTCGTCGTGGCGGTCGTCGCGTTTTGTACGGCTTCGACGAGCTGCTTGACGCTGACGTCAAGCCCGCGGTTGAGTTTACGGGTCTCGTCCAGAATGAGGTTGCCGTAGTCGATGGCGTCGAGCTCCTTCTGCCGCAGCTTGAAGACGCTGGTCTTGCCTTCGCCGAAACCGATCAGCTTGACGATGGCGCTGCGCACACCCTCGACCGCCTGTTCCTTGGTGGGAACCTGCATGTTGGTTTTCAGGTTGTCGCGGCTCTTCTTGAAGGCTTCCTGCAGCGTCTCAAGGGATTCGGCCTTGCTGGCCGAAAGCGCCGCCGCCATGTTGACGACCATCAGGTTGGAGTCGGCGATCAGGTAGCCGAGTTGCTCCGCTTCCTTGTTGGCGAGAGCGATCTGGGTGTCGTTGGTTTCTGCCGAGGACAGCAGCGCCGTCACCGTGGCGCGCGCTCCCTCCATGGCGAGGTCGGTGGTCCAGGTGAAGGCGGCATGTTCCGCGGTCAGGGCTTCATAGAGTCTTTCGCGCTGGCTTGCCGCTTCGAGGCGCTCCTTGGCGGCCGAGCCAAGGCTCTGGATCATGTCGTCGATGCCTTTCGCGGTTTCCGACAGCTGGGCGACGACGGTCTTGTCGGCGCCGAGATCGGCAACCTCTTTCAGCTTGGCGAGCAGCGCCGCCTGGGTTTCCTGCAACGCCTTGGTCTGATCCTGCCGAATCAGTTCGTTCGAGGCGTTCAGCAGCAACGGCCCCTTGGCGGCGAGCGATTCGCTCAGCGTTGACAGCTGAAGGCTCGCCGTGAGGCGGGGAATGTCCTTGTCGTTCAGTCCGGTCATGGTGTGGCCGAGCTGATTGAGCAGCGCGCCCGCGCCGGCGCTGATGGCGATCGCCATGCCGGCGATGATGGCGAAGGCGACGAACAGGCTGCCCCTCAGGCCAAGCTGCAATTTCGGAAGTTTCGGCATGAGTTTACCGAACGAGAATCGCGCCGCCATGTGAGTCCCCCGCGCCAACGGTTTTTCTGCAATCAGAGCGCGTGCAGTATCGATGTACCTGGTTAACAAAATTTGGAAATTTTGACCGATTGGGCCATCGCGACGGAGTTTAATCGCTGTGCCGCCGCGCTTTTCCGCACAGCGGAACCCCTGGAGCGATTTCAGCGATGCTGGAACCTCGCGTCCTGTTCCGCGAAGGAACATTGCACCGCCGGTACCCGTCAGCTGAACCATTCCAGCGAGGCGGCGTTGTCGTGGCATCAACCTATCACTGGAGGAAATGCCATGGCATCGGCTGTGCAGTCGTCACAGATCAAGCAACATATGGAAGTGATCTCGTCCGACGGGAAGAAAGTCGGTGCGGTCGATCACATGGAAGGAGCGAGCGACATCAAGCTCACCAAGAAGGATGCGCCGGACGGCAAGCATCATCTGATTCCGATGGCCTGGGTCGATCACGTTGACCAGAAGGTCCATCTCAACAGGGCAGCGAACGACGTCACCAGTCAATGGAAGGCGGCGTAACGGCGTCTTCCGTTCAATCGGCATCATCAATGGCGCGCGGATCGCGAAGCGTTTCGCGCGTCATGCCGTTCGGTATCATGCGGGAAAAAACTGGTGCTGCCGGACAGGATTGAACTGTCGACCTCTTCATTACCAATGAAGTGCTCTACCACTGAGCTACGGCAGCGGGCCGGGTCGCGGGAATCATAGAAAAAACGCCCGCTGGACGCGGCGATCCTTGCCATATCGATCCCGCAGGCGCAAGCACGGCGGGGAGGGCGCGCAACGTGCTGAATTCGCTCGGTCTCTGCGGTTTGGCCTTCGTCCCGATGAAGCTAACGGGGATGGCGAGGGCTGCCGCGTCCGCCGATTTCCTGCCAGATTACCTGCCATGACCGACAAATCCGGCCCAAAACCCGCTTCCGGACGCCAGCAGCGCCTCGGAGCGGCTCTGCGGGCAAACCTCAAGCGCCGCAAGGAGCAGGCGCGGGAGCGCGCCAAGGAAGGCGTCAGGGAAGCCAGCCCTGAACGGGCGGACAACAAGCAGCCCGCCGGCGAAGAGCGCTCGTAAGGGGGCGGCCGGACCCGACTTTTGCCGCATTGGCCGGGAACTTTCATGGTTCCGCAGGGACTTTCCCTGATCCTCCCGTTTCGCTATCCGGGGCTTTGCAAGCGCCCGGCCGGCGCTTAAGCCTGACCCAATTGATCCTTCTCCGGGGGCCCCATGGACCGCATCCGTATCGTCGGCGGCAACAAGCTCAACGGCACCATTCCGATTTCGGGCGCGAAGAACGCCGCCCTGCCGCTGATGATCGCGGGCCTCCTCACCGACGAGACGCTGATCCTCGAAAACGTGCCGCGCCTCGCCGACGTCGCGCAGCTTCAGCGCATTCTCGGCAACCACGGCGTGGACATCATGGCCGCCGGCAAGCGCCCCGGCGATCAGGAGTATCAGGGCCAGACCCTGCACATCTCGGCCGCCAACATCATCGACACCACCGCGCCGTATGAGCTCGTGTCGAAGATGCGCGCGAGTTTCTGGGTGATCGCGCCGCTGATCGCGCGCATGGGCGAGGCGAAAGTGTCGCTGCCCGGCGGCTGCGCCATCGGCACGCGCCCGGTCGATCTTCTGATCATGGCGCTGGAAAAGCTCGGCGCCGAGATGACGATCGACGGCGGCTATGTGATCGCGAAAGCGCCGAATGGTCTCACTGGCGCGACCATCGAATTCCCGAAGGTGACGGTCAGCGGCACGCACGTCGCGTTGATGGCGGCTTCGCTCGCCAAGGGTACCACCACGATCAAGAACGCGGCCTGCGAGCCGGAAATCACCGACGTTGCCGATTGCCTCAACAAGATGGGCGCGAAGGTCAAGGGCGCCGGCACGACCACGATCGTCATCGAGGGCGTTGCCAAGCTACACGGCGCGCGCCATCGCGTGTTGCCGGACCGCATCGAGACCGGCACCTATGCGATGGCGGTCGCGATGACCGGCGGCGACGTGCAGCTTGCCGGCGCGCGGCCGGAGTTGTTGCAATCGGCGCTCGACGTGCTGGTGGAGGCGGGCGCGACGGTGACGCCGAACAACGAAGGCATCCGTATCTCGCGCAACGGCGCGGGGCTTTCGCCGGTGAAGGTCACGACTGCGCCGTTCCCGGGCTTCCCGACCGACCTTCAGGCGCAGCTGATGGCGCTGATGACCCGCGCCGAGGGCGCGTCGGAAATCACCGAGACGATTTTCGAGAACCGCTTCATGCATGTGCAGGAGCTGGCGCGGTTCGGGGCGCGCATCGCGCTCGACGGCGAAACCGCGACTATCGACGGCATCGAGAAACTGCGCGGCGCGCCGGTGATGGCGACGGACCTGCGCGCCTCGGTGTCGCTCGTCATCGCCGCGCTGGCGGCCGAGGGCGAGACCATGGTCAACCGCATCTACCACCTCGACCGGGGTTTCGAGCGGCTGGAAGAGAAGCTTTCCGCCTGCGGCGCACGGATCGAGCGGATCAGCGGCTAACCCTTATAGGTGTCGTCCCGGGCGAGTGAAACGAGACCCGGGACCCATACCCTCCGTGTTCAAGAGACGGCACGACGTATGGGTCCCTGCTTTCGCAGGGACGACCAGTTCACAAGATGGAACGTTCAGTCAGGGTTGACGGCGGTGGGGCCGCGCGCCATTGAGCAGGGCAGGCGGGCGCTTTTCGCCAGCCTTCACAGGATTCCCGATGCCCATCCGCCTCGACAACCGGAGCGCCGATTTCAAGCCGCGATTCCAGGCGTTTCTCGACGCCAAGCGCGAGGCGTCGGCCGATGTCGAGAACGCCGTCCGCGCGATCATCGATGACGTGCGCGGCCGTGGCGACGCCGCGGTGATCGAGGCGACGCAGAAGTTCGATCGCTTTTCCGTCGATGCTGGGGGATTGCGCTTTACGCCGGCGGAAATCGAGTCCGCGGTCAAGGCGTGTGACCGGAAGACTCTGGACGCGCTCGCCTTCGCGCGCGACCGTATCGAGGCCTTCCACAGGCGCCAGATGCCGAAGGACGAGCGCTTTACCGATGCCAAGGGCGTCGAACTCGGCTGGCGCTGGAGCGCGGTCGAGGCGGTGGGTCTTTACGTTCCGGGCGGCACCGCTGCCTATCCGTCGTCCGTGCTGATGAATGTCGTGCCGGCGATTGTCGCGGGTGTGCCGCGCGTGGTGATGGTCGTGCCGACGCCCGACGGGAAGATTCTCAACCCGCTGGTGCTCGCTGCCGCGCATCTCTCCGGCGTCAAGGAAATCTATCGTATCGGCGGTGCACAGGCCGTCGCCGCGCTCGCCTATGGCACCGCCTCGATCGCGCCGGTGGCGAAGATCGTCGGGCCGGGCAATGCCTATGTCGCGGCCGCCAAGCGGCTTGTGTTCGGCAAGGTTGGCATCGACATGATCGCGGGCCCGTCGGAAGTGCTGGTGATCGCCGACAAGACCGGCAACGCCGAGTGGATCGCCGCCGATCTGCTGGCGCAGGCCGAGCACGGCGAAGACTCGCAGTCGATCCTGATCACCGACAGCGAAGAGCTCGCAAACGACGTCGAACGTGCGGTCGAGGGTCAGCTCAAGACGCTGCCGCGCGGTGCGATCGCCGGTGCCTCGTGGCGGGATTTCGGCGCGGTCATTCTGGTCGGGAAGCTGGATGAAGCGGCCGGACTGGCAGATACCATTGCCGCCGAGCATCTTGAAATCATGACCGCCGATCCGGAGGGGCTCGCCGGGCGTATCCGCAACGCCGGCGCGATCTTCATCGGACCGCACACGCCGGAAGCGATCGGCGACTATGTCGGCGGGTCGAACCACGTGCTGCCGACGGCGCGCTCGGCGCGGTTCTCCTCGGGCCTCGGCGTACTTGACTTCATGAAGCGAACGTCGATCCTGAAATGCGGCCCGGACCAGTTGCGCGCGCTCGGTCCGGCGGCGATGACCCTCGGCGATGCCGAAGGTCTCGAAGCCCACGCGCGCTCGGTCGGAATGCGCCTCAATATCAGATGAGCAATACGCCTCCCAGCGACGACAAGCACAATCGCATTGTGGCGGTGACGCTCGATGAGGAGTCGATCGGCCGTTCCGGTCCCGACATCGAGCACGAACGCGCGGTCGCCATCTACGATCTGATCGAGGAGAATCTGTTTGCGCCGGAGAGCGCCGAGCCGGGGCCCTATACCCTGCATCTCGGCATCACGGGTAACCGGCTGATGTTCGATATTCGCCGCGAGGATGGCACGCCGGTCGTCGCGCATCTCCTGTCGCTGACCCCGTTCCGCCGGATCGTGAAGGATTATTTCATGATCTGCGACAGCTACTACCACGCGATCCGCACTGCGACGCCCGACAAGATCGAGGCGATCGACATGGGCCGCCGCGGCATCCATGACGAAGGCTCGCGCACGCTGATGGAGCGGCTCGACGGCAAGGTGCGGATCGATTTCGAAACCGCCCGCCGGCTGTTCACGCTGATCTCGGTCCTTCACTGGAAGGGCGAAAAATAAATGGCGGCGCGGCTGGAAGCCCGGTCAATCCGTCATTGCGAGCGAAGCGAAGCAATCCAGCGCAGCATTCGGAATTGGATTGCTTCGTCGGCTAGTGTGGCGGTTCAGAAGTCGGCATCATCCTTGCCGGGTACTCGCCCATGCGGACTTCTGAACCTAAGCCACACTAGAATATTAACATTTCCTAGTGTCCTTTCGATTCCGAAGTTCGCAAATGAGGTGCTGCATGGTGATGCGAACTTCGGAATCGGGACACTAGCGTCTCCTCGCAATGACTGAGGCAGGCAAAAAACGCAATCCGCAAGCCGTGTTGTTTGCGTGCGGAATGAACAGCGTCCGCTCGCCGATGGCGGCAGCCTTGCTTCAGCAGATGATTCCGAACGGCATGTACGTGCGCTCCGCCGGCGTGCGCAAAGGCGAGCTCGATCCGTTTGCCGTCAGCGTGGTGATGGACGAAATCGGCCAGGACATCTCGAAGCACAAGCCGATGACTTTCGAGGAGCTGGACGATTGGGAGGGCCTCAACTTCGACCTGATCGTGACGCTCTCGCCGGAAGCGCACCACCAGGCGCTGGAACTGACCCGGACCAACGCCGCCGATGTCGAATACTGGCCGACGCCAGATCCGGTCGACATGGGCGATACCCGCGAGCAGCGCCTCGATGCCTATCGCGCCGTGTTCGATGGCCTGAAGCGGCGTATCCGCCAGCGTTTCGGGAATACGCCGAAGGGCGGTCAGGGCTGAAGAGGGCGGCTGATACCGCATCCGAAGCGGTTGTCGCCGTGCGGGCGTTCGGATAGGTTCCGCCACCACCGCAAGCCGCGGTAATCCCGGCGCATTTGCGCTCCGCACGATCGAAAAGCCTGCATGCTCGGCCGTCCCAAGCTCGTTCTCGCATCCGGTTCACCACGGCGTCTGGCGCTGCTCAATCAGGCCGGAATCGAGCCCGACGCATTGCGGCCAGCGGATGTCGACGAGACGCCGAAGAAGGGCGAGTTGCCGCGCGCCTGCGCCAATCGTCTCGCACGCGCCAAGGCCGATGCCGCGCTGAAATCCGTGCGCCTCGACGACGAGTTGCGCGGCGCCTTCATCCTTGCCGCGGATACCGTCGTCGCGGTCGGCCGCCGCATCCTGCCGAAAGCGGAACTGGTCGATGAAGCGTCGCAGTGCCTGCGGCTGCTCTCGGGCCGCAACCATCGCGTCTACACGGGGATCTGTCTGGTCACGCCGAAGGAGTCGTGCCGGCAGCGGCTGATCGAAACGCGCGTGCGCTTCCGCCGCCTGAATGAGGACGACATCCAGGCTTACATCGGTTCCGGCGAGTGGCGCGGCAAGGCCGGCGGCTATGCCGTGCAGGGCATCGCCGGATCGTTCGTGCAGAAGATCGTCGGCTCCTACACCAACATCGTCGGGCTGCCGCTGCATGAGTCGGTATCGCTGCTCGGCGGCGAAGGTTTTCCGATCCGCTTCGGCTGGCTCAATGCTGTCTGACGAAACCACGCGAACGGCGAAGGTATCCAGCGCATGATCCCGACCCGAAGGGCCGCATTAGCGCTAGGTGGAAGCCGGTTTTCGGACCGAGATCATGCCCGCTAAGGAAAAGCTTTGCCCGATCTGCGGCAAGCCGCAAACCGCGGCCTCGAAGCCGTTCTGCTCCGAACGTTGCCGCGATATCGATCTCAACCGCTGGCTGTCCGGCTCCTACGCGATCCCGGTGCGGGACGACGAGGACGAGGACGGCAGTTCGTCGGATCGTTCCTGAAGCTGCGACAGTTCGGCTTTCACCGAATTGTGCCATTGCGCGCGCGGCGACCGGCCTGCACACTCCGCTCCCAAGAACGAAGCCGGTTCAAGATCTGATCCATCAGACGGCCGACATCATCTGTTCGAGGGAAACGTCCATGCTCAATCGCCGTCGCTTTATCAGTCTGACCGCGGCTTCGCTTGCCGCGCCGTCGATCGTCTCATCGTCTGCTTTCGCGCAGGCCTGGCCGCAGAAGCCAGTCCGCATCATCGTTCCGTTTCCTCCGGGCGGATCGACCGACGTGACCGCCCGCATTGTCGGTGCGCGCTTGCAGGAGGTCTGGGGCCAGACCGTGGTGATCGAGAACAAGGGCGGCGCCGGCGGCAACATCGCGGCCGATGCTGCGGCAAAGGCCGAGCCCGACGGCTACACGCTGTTCATCGTCGGGCCGGGGCAAGCGACCAACAAGTTTCTTTATCCATCGCTGACCTACGATCCGGTCGCGGACTTCGCGCCGGTATCGCTGTTGATCCTGCAACCGAACATCATGTGCGTGCCGAACACCTCGACGTCCAAGTCGGTGAAGGGGTTCATCGACCACTGCAACGCCAACAAGGGCAAGGTCAGCTACGCCTCGTCCGGCAACGGCACCTCGCTGCATCTCGGCGCTGAACTGTTCAAGCGTCTCGCCAAGGTCGAGATGAACCACATTCCCTATCGTGGTGCCGCACCGGCGCTGAACGACCTGATCCCCGGCCGTGTCGACGTGATTTTCGACAACGCGCCCTCGATCCTGCCGCACGTCAAGGCGGGCAGTGTCCGCGCGCTGGCGGTGACAACGGCGAAGCGTGTCTCGGTGCTGCCCGACATGCCGACCATCGCCGAATCCGGCGTGCCCGGCTTCGATGTATCTTCATGGTTCGGCTTTTTCTATCAGGCGAAGACGCCGCCGGAGATCATCGCCAAGGTGAATGCGGACACTCGCGCGGCGCTGGAGTATCCCTCGGTCAAGAACCGTCTGCTGGAACTCGGTGCCGAGCCGTCCGGCGGCACGCCTGCGGCGCTGGCTGCCCATCTCAAGGCCGAGATGGACAAATGGGGTCCGGTCATCACCGACGCCAAGATCCGGATCGAGAACTAGGGCATCCCGAAAAACGGGCACCGGTTTTCGGATCGGATCATGCCTCATGGAAGCGGTCGGATTCGCCCGTTTGCCCAATATCTTGAGGGCAGGCGGGCGATCCGCTCTTGCGGCTGGACAGGGCGGATTTCGCCCCCTATAAACCGGCGCCTTGTCCCGGAAACGTCTGACGTTATCCCGGTGACCGGATGCCCGGGTAGCTCAGTTGGTAGAGCATGCGACTGAAAATCGCAGTGTCGGTGGTTCGATCCCGCCCCCGGGCACCATTCTGCTTAGCGCCCGCCTCAGTTCGGCTTTCGAGCGTCCCCAAGCCCGGTTGCCGCGCCTTGCCTTTGCGGGCCTGATGCCGCCGCTCGCTTTCTCCGCAACCCCAAGTCAATAACGACCTTGATCGTCGCCGCAACAACCAGCGCGCACAGCGCCGCCTTCGACATCGTCTCCATCGTGCCTTCGATCAGCAGGCCATGCACTACGCTCGTGACGACGATCACCACGGCAAGGGACAGATGCGCGATGCGCCACGTCCGCAGTCCCAGCCGCCGGCGCAGTGCGGCCAGCAGCGCGACGGCGAAGATCGCCCACATGGCGATGACGCCGAAAGGCGAGAACGGCGTCGGCGATCGGAAGAGAAGCGCGTCGGCCATGTCCGGTGGACTGGTGATCCAGAGCCCACCGACGTGAATCACGATCGCCGCGATCAGCACGCCGCCGATCCAGCGATGGACGCGCCGCGTGCGAAGCGGTGTCAGCCCCGGCAGATATCCGCCGATCAGCAATGGTTGAATGAGCAGGAGGCCAAGCGCGATGATCCCGGCGAAGCCGCCGATGATGTAGATCGCATCGCGCCACGCCAGCTGCGGGCTCGTTGCTGCCAACGCGAGCGGCACGCAGATTACGGCTGCAAGGGCGGCCCAGATCAGGGTCACCTTCGCCAGTCTCATCCTCACCGTCCCGAATTTTGCTTTATGTTTTGATGCGTTTTCTTCACGCGACCGGCGCCCACGCCGCTTGAAGACGCTTTGCTCAGACCGGTTCGAGAACGAAGTGCCCCTCGAGGCTGGTGTCCTTCGCGCTCTTCATTACGGGCCGCAAGAAGACGGTTTTGAACTCGCCGCTGTCGTAGGCGAGGTGACCATGCGGCTGACCGAAGATCGGTACGATCTGCGGCATCTCGAGGCGGAATACGCCGTTCTTGTCGGTGAGCGTGGCGCCATGGCTGCGCTGGTCTCCCTCGCGTCCCTCGACCGTGTGCGCCCAGATCTGGATGCGTTGCCCGGCGAGCGGTGCTCCGTCGCCCGCGCGACGGACGGTGCCGCTCATCCAGAAGCCGCCCTTGCCGATCCGTTCCACGATCGGTGCGCCCTTGTTGGCGGCGTAGTTGTTGGCGCCGCCCGGCATCGATTGGGTCGGTGCGAGGCCCTGCGCACTGGCGGGCAACAGGAACGTGGAGGCGCCGGTTGCGATGATCATGGAACCACCGGCAGCGAGGAGACCGCGGCGGTTGAGCATGACGTTACTCATGTGACGTTCCTCCCGAAAAGTCCGCAGATGCCCGGTCGACGGAAAACGCATCGGGCACGATGCGTGCCGAAACTAGCAGGTCCGCGATTGATTGCCAGTTGAGGGAAGTAACGAGAGCGGCAGGTTGATCAACAACTTTGTGAACAGAGTGCTGCCCTCTGAAGGGCCTTTTATGATGTGAAGATGCCGAGCGCGGTCCCGCTATGACGGCGTGGTGTCCGTTCGCCGGTTCCTTGGCCGAAGCGATTGGCTCAGCTCACGCTCAGCACGCCGCTCCGCATTCCCGGTAGTTACCCGCTGTTCGTCCACAGGCGGATATTCAACGCTGCGACACTGTCAATGGATCACGATAAACGTTTGGCAGAAACCATCTCCAGTATCCGAATAGGTAGACCGCCCCCATCACGATAAATGTGTAGAGCATGCCGCGTAATCCGAAATTCATGATGGCCGGCAAATGATCAACCGCGCTCCTGACGACTCGATCGAATAAGGTCGCGGGCAGAAGCACGCCGATCATTCGAAGCGAGCCTGAAACAATATCGGTCCAGATCAGATGGGCGCCGACCGAACGGGACAGCCAGATAAGCCAAAATATCGCGGTCGCGGAGAATGCCGCCGCCGCAGACAGAGCAACGATCTCGATGCTTGAAATCTTGCTCCCCCATAACGACATAGACCAGAGCGCCGCGAAAAGAACAATGCTGCTGAGCAAGGTCGCCCGCGGCCGCCGCATCGCTTGACTGACCTTTGCGACGAAAGTGCCTATCGCGAAAGGGAAAAGCGAGAGTGTGAGAATCGTCCAGACATCCGCAACCTTCGAGGCCAACTCGGAGTTAAATGAGCCTCGCGCGAACAACAACTCAACAAACGGGGTGCCGAGTATGTAGATCGCACAGCCGATATAGCCACAAACAAGGATGCTCAGCCGAACCAAGCGTCGAAGCAGATCAATGATCTGCGCTCTCTCGTTTCGAGCCAGCAAGGACGCCATGTGTGGCAGCAGGACGGTGCCAAGACCCATGACCAGAACCTGTGTAACTGCACCGTTCAGCCGTTGTGCATAGCTCATGACGGCGACTGCGCCCTCACCCATTCCGGTGCTTCTGATTTGCATCAGTGCTATTGCGGAGTTGGTGATCATAATGGCGGGAAGCAATGGCATCGCTATCATCGCAGTCGACCGGACGTCGCCGTTCGTAGAAAAGTCGTTATTCCATTCGAAACCCAATCGCATTGAGATCAGATAGCAGACGACGATCGCGAACTGAGCCACGCAGCCCAAGATGAGCGTCCACAGCAACGCTGGCAGATCAATCGTGGGCCACAGCAACAAGCCCAAGACTGAAACGAGCGCATTCACTACGGGAGCTGCTGCCGCCACGTAAAAGCGGCCGTGGCTGTTAAGGATGAGGCCGATAAAGTCGCTGACGATGACCGGCGCCAGAATAATGCTGCATGTGCCAAGCGCTTTGACGGTCGTTTCTGAAAGCGGTCCCGTGGGAACGAGAACTGCAACTATCCAGTCCGGCAACCAGATACAAATCGCTGACATGGTTAGGCTGACGAACAGCACTAGAAACAACATTCGGCTCCGATAAGCCTTGGCGGCACTTTCATTGCCTAACGCAACGAGCCCGGCATAGTGGCCAACGAATCCGGCTTGCAGCCAACTCAAAACGATTGTCGAGATAAAACTGGGGATAAGGGCGCTAATGTAATAGGCGTCTACCTCAATCGTAGCCCCGAGGAAGGCAGCGATAAGTGCTGTGCGAAGAAATCCAAAGAGCTGGGCGGCAATCGCATTCAGCGTTACTCCTAGGGTTGCGGGCAGCACTTCACAACCTCAAACTTTTTCGCACGATTCAGAATGGTCGTTGAAGCTTGGATGCGGCCCAAACTCTCAGACCTGAATCGTGGAGTTGCGATCGCAAGTGCCGACATCGCCCGTCTACACCGCCACTTGATCGGAAATGAGTGGGCTCGATATTGCGATGAGTTGACTAAATCCCAGTCCCAGCAACATCGTGGATGCCGGAAGTAGCAACGTGTCGTGCGAAAACAGCATCAGTCCGGCTACAGTCATGGGCAGCGGCCAATCTCGCCTTGAATACGTGAACATCAGCGCGATGAATGCAATCGGCACGAGCCATCCGATCGCACCGAAGGCGACAGCGAACAAAAGGTAGGAGTTGTGCGGGGCAAGCGCGTAAGCTCTGCCTAGACCCCATCCGGTTGCGGGCGCTGATTGGTAAGCTAGCCAAGATTCCCGGAGGAAAGCCGCGCGCGCTTCAGCAGATCCGTCCTTGGCATCGTCAAACGGGGGGGCTCCGCCCGGTGAACCACCAGCGCGATCCTGTCTACCGGGCGAAGCCGCCGGCGCGAAAATCGCGTCGACAAAAGTTTTGGTAGAAGCTGGAATTTGGCCGATCCGATAGAAGACCGAGTTTTTTCCATACCAGAAGTCGGGGTTGATGAAGATCGCCGTTGTTAGCCAAGATACGATCAGGATTGCCGCGAGCGCGATGTCTCGCGTCTTGAGCCTGATTTGGCGAAGGTGCGGAGCTGCGACGCCGATGAGTATGACGGCAGCGACCAAGAGCGTTGAGCGAGATAACGTGGCAACAATTCCTGCGGTCACCAACAGCAGGAAGGGAATTTGAGCGCGGGAAGGAATGGCCCGCCAAGCAATGACAATCCCCAGAAGCAATTCCGCGGCAGCAATGTTCGGATTTTCTGCCAGTCCGGAAACACGCCCGCTGGGATTCGTAACCGGGTTCGGCAACAGGGCGGCAACGATACAGATGCCGGCGTTCAGAGCAGTGACAACTGCCGACCAAGCCAGAATGCGCTGGTGTCCGGCCGCTGTAGCCAGAACGGCCGTGGACGCGCACAAGCCGAGAGCCACGAGATAATTCTTGGCAACCCAGTCCGAGGGATGCAGCGCGACCAGAGCCGAAGACAAGCCGCAGATCAGGAGAAGGCGCGAACTCCTTCTGAAAAGATTCCAGTCTAGTGCTAGCGTGGCGAGAGTCAGTCCCAGTACCGCAATCCAGTACCCATAGTAGAAAAAGCGCCATGCATACTGCTGTGTGAGCCATGGCGAGAAAAACGACGCCAAATGGCCCTGGAATCCAATGATCCCAAGCATCAGTGCGGCGGCGGACGAGAGGTTCATAGGCTCGTGGAAGCGCAAAAAGCAAAAACGCAAGGGGTTGGTAGAATATATTGGCGAGTACAACCCGATTATACAACCAAAAGCCGAAGATCAAGCAGGTTGGTTCGGATTAAGAAAATAAGATTTCGGCTGAGGAATCTTGGTGGCGATTGGCTGCGCAATCGCGAAAAGGCTGCCCTAGCCGTTTTCGCATGAACAAAAATAGAGATAACAGATTGCGTTCTCGGCTCACTAAGCCAATGATCGGGAGTGCGACGCCGCCGAGCGCGGTACCGCTATAACGGCGTGGTGTCCGTTAATTAGGTCTTTTTCCGCGACAACAACCAGACGCCGAGCAAGGATACGAGGAGCCCAAGTGCTCCCGGTAGCACAGCTTCCGTGAACCAATCGACGCTTCGCGACATCATTGCGGTTCCGAGGAAGCAGGCGATCAGCCAGAGAATGCCGCAAGCGACGAGAATTCCGCCCAAGACGCGCATACTGTCCTCCCCGTCGGCGACGCGACTGCTGTTCGATGCCGGGCGGGCGGCTTGGTCAGGCGGACCGACGGCGGCAAATCCGGAGCGATGATCCGGTTTGTCGCCACGGGGAGAGGGGAGGTTCAGCGCGAAAGCCGGGCGTTCAGCGCCGCGATGCGCTCGAGCCAGAACGGGCTTGCGGTCGCGAACACGTTATAGCCGACATTCGCCGCGGTCTTGATGCGGTCGAGCAGCTTGAGATCATTGAGGGTGACGAACTGATTGATTGCCGGATCGTGCACGACGAGCGTCAGCGGCGTCTTGTCCAGAATGAAGCGCGAGACGGTGTGATGCGGATCGTTTCCATGCTCCTCGCAATAGAAGATCGCATCGGTCCGGGCGAGGCGGGCGGCGCCATTCAGTGCCTCCGTTTCGACGCCCTCAACATCCAGTTTCACGACGTATCTGCCGTCCGCGGCGATAATGCCGTCGTCGATCAGGTTGTCGAGCGCGAGCACCGTCACCTCTTCACCCGAGGCGTCCTGCGAACCGGCAATGCTGAAGGCCTCGTGCTTCGTGCCTGACAACCGGGCCTTGCCGCGCGCCCTGCCGATCGCGGCATGGATCACCTGGAAGCGGCCGCCGTTTGCTTTCGCGTTGTTGCTCAGGATGCGCAGGTTCTGGGAGGACGGCTCGATCGCAATGGCGCGGTGCGAGCCGTAGGTCTCGCCGGAGACGAGAACGGACCAGTAGCCGTAGTTGGCGCCGCAATCGAGCAGCGTGTAGCCGGCCTGGGCATTGTCCTTGAGCAGCAGATCGAACTCCGCTTCGTAATCGAACGAGCGGTTGAGAAACTTGCTCCAGTAGCCGTCGCTGAACGGAAAGGTGAAGACAGTATCGCGATTGAGCGTCAGCGCGATGTCGCGGCTCGGAACCGTTTTGCGCAGCAGGTTGGCGCAGCTGTTGTAGCCGCGATGATAGAAGAGCGACGAGACCTTGGAGCCTGCGATCAGGGCTACAGCTACCAGCCGCTCCCAAAGCGTCGCGCCGGTGAGCGTTCCGGTCGAGCGGTCATACTGGATGATGGATCGGGTCATGGCCGACACGCGATGCTCCTGCAAGGGTGCTGTTCTTTTGGATATAGCCATAAACCAGGTTCGTTCCGGCTTGATGCGCTCGCTGGATTAATCGTTAATAGAGTTCAAAAACAGGGGCCGGATGTCGCCCCAACGCAGAAGCAATTGGCAACTGATGCTGGTCGGGCGGCAAGTTATCGTCGGTATGTGTGTGGCGCAGCTTGGCAGTCTTTTGCCGCATGTTGTGGTCCCGTCGATCCTTGCGCAGTTTCTGATCCCGGAATGGAAGCTGTCGGGCGCACAGGCGGGCCTGCTCGCGGGCTCGTTCATGGCCGGCTACATGCTCGCCGTGCCGGTGCTGGCGACGCTCACCGACCGCATCGATGCGCGGCGGATCCTGCTCGCCGGTTCGCTCCTGAGCGCGGCGGCGACGTTCGCTTTCGGACTGTTCGCGCAGGGGCTCTATTCCGGCATGGCGCTGTGGTCGCTCGCCGGCATCGGGTTTGCCGGGGCTTACATGCCGGGTCTGAAAGCGCTGACGGATCGCCTGGCGCCGGGTGACCTGTCGCGCGCGGTGACGCTCTATACGTCGAGCTACTCGATCGGCGTCGGCCTTTCGTTTCTGATCTCCCAACTCGTGGCTGAGTACGTTGGCTGGCGTGCGGCATTCCTCGCCACGGCTGCCGGACCGCTGATCATGGTTGCCGTGTGCCTGCTGTTGCGGCCGGTGACGCCGAAACCGGCGCAGGGCCGCCTGCTCGATTTCCGTCCGGTGATTCGTAACAAGCCGGCGATGGGTTACGTGCTCGGCTACGGATCGCACTGCTTCGAGCTGTACGGCATCCGCACCTGGATCGTTGCATTCTGGACCTTTGTTGCCGCACAAAACGCCGGGAATTCGGTGCTGACGCCGATCGCGGTCAGCGTTCTGTTCACATTCCTTGCGATGCCGTCGAGCATCCTTGGCAACGAGCTGGCGCTGCGCGTCGGGCGGCATCGCGCGCTCACCGTCATCATGATTGCGTCGGCGATTGTCGCTGTCCTGATCGGATTATGTGCCGGCCGCTCGCCCTGGGTGCTGCTGCCGCTGATCGCGATCTACGCCGTGACGGTGCCTGCGGATTCGGGGGCTCTGACGTCCGGCATGGCGATGGCGGCGAATCCCGACAACCGCGGCGCCACCATGGCGCTGCACTCGACCGTCGGCTTCGGCATCTCCGCGCTGGGATCATGGGGCGTCGGCGTCGCGCTCGATGCCGCAGGCGGGCCGCTGGCGCCATCGGGATGGCTCGCGGCGTTCTGCGTTCTTGCCGCAGGTATCGCCACAGGCCCGCTCGCGCTGGCGTGGTCGCGGCGCCCCTGAGCCTTGCCAGCGTGCGTTTCGCGACGCAATCTCATGACCGTAAAGGGGGCTGAGCGTTGCGTTGGCCTGTTGTCTTCACGTTGCGGGCTGCGGTGGCACTGGTTGTCGCTGTGCCATGCCTTCTGCTTCCCGTGCAGGAGGCATACGCAGCCAACGATACACGGGGCGCAAAGGCAGCGCCCGCGCCCGCCAGTGAAGACGATGAGGGTGACGACGATGAAGTGGAGGGCCAAGCCAAGCCGCTCGCCTATGTCGATCTCACCACGTTCTACACATCGTCGGCTGGACCCGCGCTGTTCCTTGGCGGGCCGGGCCTTGCCTCACTCACCCTGAGCGGGGGCGCAAGCAAGAGCGTGTTCGTCGACGCTCCGCTGACGGTCGATTTCAACGATCGTTTCTCGATGTATGTGAGCATATCCGGATCGAGCTTCCAGTCAGGACCGGCGCCATGGACCTCGTTTCGTCCGGATAACTGGCGCATCGGACTCTCCGCCGACGTGATCGAGCAGCAAGGAAGCATCCCGACCGTGACGCTGTGGGGCTTCCTGTCGCGTCCGTTCGATAATCCGGATGTCACCTTCCTTACCACCACGACATCGCTCGGGGCCGATCTCGACGGCCAGATCGCCGCGCGCCACCATGACCCCGAGCGGCCGACGGGGCAGCGCCGTGAGCAGGATCTCGGGCAGATTGCGTACGGCTTGGGCGGTTTCGATCTTGGCCACGACCGGGATGTCGCCCGCCCCGCGCTGATCCAGCTCGGCCATGAGCTGGCTGATGTCATCCGCCGTGCGCACGAACGAATAACCGACGATGTCCGCTTCCTGC
>JBMOOJ010000032.1:0-26603 GCA_049323835.1 Pseudomonadota bacterium
GTGCCCGAACCGAACGCCCGCACCGCGGCGCTGCTCGCCGGGCAGGTCGACTGGATCGAAGCACCCGCACCTGATGCGGTCGCACAGATCAAGCAGCGCGGCTTCGTCATCACCGCCAACGAGCAGCCGCACGTCTGGCCATGGCAATTCTCGCGCATCGAAGGCTCGCCGTGGAACGACATCCGCGTCCGCAAGGCGGCCAACCTCTGCATCGATCGCGAAGGCATGAAAACCGGCCTGCTCAGCGGATTGATGGTGCCGGCGACCGGAACCTTCGAGCCGGGACATCCGTGGCGCGGCAGCCCGTCGTTCCAGATCAAATACGATCTGAAGGCAGCCCAGGATCTGATGAAAGAAGCAGGTTACGGACCGAACAAGAAGCTGGCGGTGAAGACGCAGACCTCCGCGTCGGGCTCCGGCCAGATGCTTCCGCTGCCGATGAACGAGTACCTCCAGCAGGCGCTGGCGGAATGCTACTTCGACGTCAAGCTCGACGTCATCGAATGGAACACGCTGTTCACCAACTGGCGGCGCGGCGCGAAGGACCCGACCGCGAACGGCGCGCACGCCACCAACGTCACCTACGCGGCGATGGACCCGTTCTTCGCGCTGGTGCGCTTCCTGCAATCGAGCATGGCGCCGCCGGTGTCGAACAACTGGGGCTTCATCAACAATCCGAAGTTCGACGAGCTGGTGACCAAGGCGCGCCAGACCTTCGACGCGGATGCCCGCGACAAGGCGCTGGCCGAACTGCACGCCGCCTCTGTGGATGATGCGGCGTTCCTCTATGTGGCGCACGACGTCGGTCCGCGCGCCATGAGCCCGAAGATCAAGAACTTCGTGCAGCCGAAAAGCTGGTTCGTCGATTTCTCCACGATGACGATGAACTGACGTACCAAAAATCCCGGCTGCATCGCGCAGCCGGGATTTTCATTTTCTGCAATCGAAGGGTTTGCGCGTGCTCGCCTACACCATCCGGCGCATCGTCTATGTGATCCCGATCGTGGTCGGCGTTGCGCTGATCTGTTTCCTTCTCGTGCATCTTGCGCCCGGCGATCCGCTGGTCGCCGTGCTTCCTGCTGACGCGTCGCAGGAACTCGAGGCGCAGCTGCGCAAGGCCTACGGCTTCGACCGCCCGCTCCCGGTGCAATTCGGTCTATGGGTGTGGAAGGCGTTGAACGGCGACCTCGGCACCTCCATCGCCAGCGGCCGGCCGGTGCTGTCGGAAGTCATGAATGCGGTCGGCAACACCATCATGCTGGCGCTTGCTGCGGCGCTGATCGGATTTTTTCTCGGCATCTCGCTCGGCCTAATCGCCGGTTACTATCGCGACACGTGGATCGACAAGGTCGCCACCTCGGTCGCGGTGATGGGCGTCTCGGTGCCGCATTACTGGCTCGGCCTCGTGCTGGTGATCATCTTCTCCGTGCAGTTGAACTGGCTGCCCGCCGTCGGCGCGGGCCCCGGCGGATCGAGCACCTGGGCATGGGACTGGGCGCACATCCAGTACCTGATCCTGCCGGCGCTGACCTCGGCCGCGATTCCGATGGGCATCATCACCCGCACGGTACGTGCGCTGACCGGCGATATCCTGTCGCAGGATTTCGTCGAGGCGTTGCGCGCCAAGGGACTGAATGAGCGCGGCGTGTTCCGCCACGTGATCAAGAACGCCGCCCCGACCGCCATGGCGGTGATGGGGTTGCAGCTCGGTTACATGCTCGGCGGCTCGATCCTGATCGAGACGGTGTTCTCGTGGCCGGGCACCGGCCTGCTGCTGAACTCCGCGATCTTTCAGCGCGACCTGCCGCTGCTGCAAGGGACGATCCTTGTCCTCGCGCTGTTCTTCGTGTTCCTCAACCTCATGGTCGATATTGCGCAAGCAACCATCGATCCGCGCATCAAACGCAGCTGAGAGAATGCCCGCCGCATGAGTGCCATTACCGATAGCGCCATCGCACCGGCCGCCACCGCAAAATCAAGCGGCTACTGGGCGACCGTGGGCCGGCGGCTGCTCCGCGACAAGATCAGCATGCTTTGTGCCGCGATCCTGCTCATGATCCTGCTGGCGGCGCTGTTCGCGCCCTGGCTCGGCCTCGCCGATCCTTATCAGGGCTCGATGATCCGCCGGTTGCGGCCGGTCGGCACGCCGAACTATCCGCTCGGAACGGACGAACTCGGCCGCGACATGCTGGCGCGTCTCGTCTACGGGGGGAGACTGTCGCTGCTCACGGGCATCCTGCCGGTGTTCCTGGCGTTCATCGCCGGCACCGCGCTCGGGATTGTCGCGGGTTACGTCGGCGGCCGCATCAACACGATCATCATGCGCACCGTGGACGTGTTCTTCGCGTTTCCCTCGGTGCTGCTGGCGATCGCCATCTCCGGCGCGCTCGGCGCGGGCATTCTCAACTCCGTGGTGTCGCTGACGATCGTGTTTATCCCGCAGATCACCCGCGTTGCCGAAAGCGTCACGACCGGCGTTCGCAATCGCGATTTCGTCGAAGCGGCGCGCGCGTCCGGCGCGAGCACGCTGACGATCATGCGCGTCCACATGCTCGGCAACGTGCTGGGGCCGATCTTCGTCTACGCAACGGGGCTGATCTCGGTATCGATGATCCTGGCCTCGGGCCTGTCGTTCCTCGGCCTCGGCACCAAGCCGCCGGAGCCGGAATGGGGGCTGATGCTGAACACGCTGCGCACCGCGATCTACGCCAATCCCGCGGTCGCCGCCCTGCCCGGCGTGATGATCTTCGCCGTCTCGATCTGCTTCAACCTCCTGAGCGACGGCCTGCGCAGCGCCATGGACATCCGGAACTGACCGATGACAGAGACCGTTGCGCTCGCACCTCTCGACGATCTCGGCGGCGACGCCCAGCCGCTGCTGACGGTCAATAATCTGACCAAGCATTTCCCCGTCCGCGGTGGCGAGCTGTTCAGCAAGCGCAAGACCGTGCACGCCGTCGACGACGTGTCGTTCCAGGTGGCGAAAGGCGAAACCGTCGGCATCGTCGGCGAGTCCGGATGCGGCAAGTCGACGACCGCGCGCCTGCTGATGCATCTGATGGATCATGACAGCGGCGACATCATCTACGACGGGCGCAAGGTCGGCGCCGAGTTGTCGCTGCGCGACCTGCGCCGCGGCATGCAGATGGTGTTCCAGGACAGCTACGCCTCGCTCAACCCCCGCCTGACGATCGAGGACTCGATCGCTTTCGGACCGAAGGTGCACGGCATGGCCGCGCCCGAGGCGCTGGCGCTCGCCCGCGACCTGCTCGGCAAGGTCGGCCTCCGCCCGGAAACGTTCGCCAACCGCTATCCGCACGAGATTTCCGGCGGCCAGCGGCAGCGCGTCAACATCGCGCGCGCGCTGGCGCTGTCGCCGAAGCTGGTCATTCTCGATGAGGCCGTCTCGGCGCTGGACAAGTCCGTCGAGGCGCAGGTGCTCAACCTGCTCGTCGACCTCAAACGCGAATTCGGCCTCACTTACATCTTCATCAGCCACGACCTCAACGTCGTGCGCTACATCTCCGATCGCGTGCTGGTGATGTATCTCGGTCAGGTGGTCGAACTCGGGCCGATCGACAGCGTCTGGGGCAACCCGGCGCATCCCTACACGCGCGCACTGCTGGCGGCGATGCCGACCTCCGATCCGGACAATCGCACCCAGAAGGCGCCGATCACCGGCGATCCGCCGAACCCGATTGATCCGCCGCAGGCCTGCCGCTTCCACACCCGCTGCCCGTTCGCCGAGCCCTTATGCGGCACCGTCGCGCCGCTGCTGACCCAGATCGGCGCCGACGGCCATCAGGCGGCTTGCCATATGGCCATCCCCGGCTCCGGCCACACCCGCGCGCCACGGAGTGCCGCATGAGTGACACTGCCAAAGCTCCCGCCGCCGACGACATCGCAAGTATAGCCAGCATCGCCGGGGTTCCGGTGTCGGGTGAGGTCGCACAACGCATTGCCGCGTCGATCGGCCCGGCGTTCGTTGGCTTTGCCCCGATCCTGGGAACGCTTCCGTTCGATCTCGAACCTGCAACCTTCGTGTCCGTTCAGAACAAGACTGCGAAATGACAGCAACAGAACCGGCCCTGCTATCGGTGACCGAGGTCGCCGCCGCGATCGCATCAAAGACAATGTCCTCACGCGAAGCGACGCAATCGTGCCTCGACCGCATCGCGCGTTTCCAGCCGCGCCTGAATGCCTACATGGCGATCGAACCGGACACGGCGCTCGCCGCGGCTGACGCCGCCGACAAAGAGCTGGCGCAAGGAAAAACGCGCGGCCCGCTGCACGGCGTGCCGATGGCGCACAAGGACATGTATTACGAGGCCGGCAAGGTCTCGACCTGCGGATCGAAAATTCGCAAGGACTTCGTCGCCTCGACGACCTCGACCGCCGTGGCACGCCTGCAAGCGGCTGGCTCGATCCGGCTCGGCACCTTGCAGATGTCCGAGTTCGCCTACGGCCCGACCGGGCATAACGCGCATTACGGCGCTGTGCATAATCCCTGGAACGTCGATCACGTCACCGGCGGTTCCTCCTCCGGCTCGGGATCGGCGGTTGCCGCGCGGCTGACCTTCGCGGCGCTCGGCTCCGACACCGGCGGATCGATCCGCATGCCGGCGCACTTCTGCGGCGTTACCGGACTGAAAACCACGGTCGGCCTCGTCAGCCGCGCCGGCGCGATGCCACTGTCGCAATCGCTCGACACGGTCGGCCCGCTGGCGCGCGCTGCGATCGATTGCGCCTTGCTGACGCAACTGATGGCCGGCGGCGACGACGCCGATCCGACGACGAGGAACGCACCGGCCCCCGATCTCATCTCGCCGGCAAAGGACAGCATCAAGGGCCTGCGCATCGGCATTCCGAGCGCATTCTACGTCGACGATCTCGACGGCAATGTCGCCCGCGTTCTCGACGAAGCCGCCAAGACTCTCACCAGCGAAGGCGCGTCGATCGTGCGCGTGGCGCTGCCCGATCAAAGGCAACTGTCGGCCGCCTGCCAGCTTCTGCTCGCTGTCGAAGCGGCTGCGTTCCACAAAAAATGGATGGTCGAGCGCCCGGGCGACTACGGTCCGCAGGTGCTGATGCGCTTGCAGAACGCGCTTGCCGTTCCCGCCCTCACCTACGTCGAGACCTTGCGCTGGCGCGGCCCGGCGCTTGCGGCACATCTCGACGCAGTCAGCGGCGTCGATGCGGTGCTGGCGCCCGTCGCGCCGGTGCCCGCGCCGACGATCAAGGACAGCGACGTCGGCAATCAGCCCGGTGCGGAAGCCGTGATCCAGAATCTCACCCGCTTCACGCGCCCGATCAACTATCTCGGGCTGCCGTCGCTGGCGATCCCCGCCGGCTTCAGCACGTCCGGGCTGCCGATCGGCCTGCAACTGGTCGGGCGGCCGTTCGACGAAGCGATGGTTCTGCGCATCGGCGCGGCCTTCCAGCGCGCGACCGACTTCCACACGCGAGCGCCGGGGTTGTCATGAGCGTCGTCGAGATCAGGAACCTCAATGTTCGCTTCGGCGGCGACCGCATCGTTCATGCCGTCAACGATGTGAGTCTCAGCGTCGCTCAAGGCGAAGTCCTCGGCCTGCTCGGCGAGTCCGGGTCCGGCAAGAGCGTGACCTTGCGCGCCCTGATGCGCCTTCTGCCGAAGCACAAGACGACGATCACCGGATCGATCAAGGTCGCCGGCAGCGACGTCCTTGCCATGGGCGACGAGGAACTGTCCGCGTTCCGCGGCCAGACCGTCTCGATGATCTTTCAGGAGCCGGGACTGGCGCTCGACCCGGTCTACACCATCGGCCATCAGATCGCGGAATCGGTGATGCGCCACAAGGGCGTCAGCAAGGCGGACGCCATGGCGCGCGCATTGCAGATGCTCGACGTGGTGCGGATTCCCTCCGCCAAACGCCGTCTCGAATCCTATCCGCACGAGATGTCGGGCGGCATGCGCCAGCGCGCGATGATCGCACTCGCACTTGCCTGCGAGCCGAAAGTGCTGCTCGCCGACGAGCCCACCACGGCGCTCGATGCAACGGTGCAGATCCAGATATTGCTGCTGCTGCGCGAGCTGCAGCGCGAATTCGGCATGTCGGTGATCTTCGTCACGCACGATATCGGCGTTGCCATCGAAATCTGCGACCGGGTCGCGGTGATGTATGCGGGCCAGATCGTCGAAACCGGGACCATGCGCGAGATCGTGCGTGCGCCGGTGCATCCCTATCCCAAGGGCTTGCTCGCATCGACGGTGCATGGCGCCGAACGCGGATCGCGGCTCGGCACCATTCCGGGCTCGCCACCGTCGCTCAGCACCGCGCCTGACAGCTGCTCGTTCGCGCCCCGGTGCAGCAACGCCCAGCCGCGATGCGTGGAGAAGCTGCCGCCCGCCGTGCAGATGGGACCGGAGCGCGTCGTTCGCTGTGTGCTTGCCGAAAGCAGCGCCGTCTAGAACGGCGTCCGCTGCTTCGGCAGCGGAAACGCCAGGTCGCCGTGCTTCGACGTCTGCAAGCCGAGGCCGACCAGCGCCTCCGCGAACTTCACCGCCGCCGCGACGCCGTCGATCACCGGGACGCCGAGTTCATCCGATAGGTCTTTCGCCAGATCGGCCATGCCGGCACAGCCGAGCACGATCGCGCCGCAGCCATCATGTTTCAGCGCAGCGTGGCATTCGTCCAGCAGCAGCCCGCGCACGTTCGATTCCGGCTTGTCGAGATCGAGCACCGCGACGTCGACCGCGCGGACGTTGCGGCAGGCGTGCTCCATGCCGTAATTGCGCACCAGATGCTCGGCAATGATGCGCGTGCGCGCGAGCGTCGTAACCACGCTGAAGTTGATCGCGACGAACGTCGCCGCACGCATCGCCGCTTCCGCGATGCCGAGCACGGGCGCCCGTGTCACCTCCCGCGCGGCGAGCAGGCCCGGATCGCCGAAGCAGGCGACGATATGGGCGTGGCAGCCCTCCTTGTCGCCGGCCTCGACCGCTTTCAGCAAGCCGATGGTCGCCAGCGCCTCGTCATAGTGGCCTTCGATCGAGGCTGGGCCGAACGACGATGTCCGGCCGACAACTTTCGTCGACGGACTGGCGCACGCACGAGCGGCGTCGGCGATGATGTCCGTCATCGACTGGGTCGTGTTCGGATTCACGACGTTGATCAGACACTGAAACTGTCCGGCTGCCACTTGCATTCTCCGCCAACTGATTTCCATCGACCATACCAGCGCAACTCTTCGGCGCAAGATGACCGAGTAAGACGACTGCACACGGCTGTAGCATCACACAAGGCGAGCGAAAATTGCATCGGTCAGCGCGAGCGACTAACATTTCTCGCAACGGCAGCCGCACGACGCTGCAAATCCGTCTGCGGCGGCAAAGCCGGCCGCCTCCACTCGCTCAGCACACCCGCGCGTCAGGGAGAAATCAGCATGGTCAAGATCGAAGGCTATTGTCCGCCGAGCGTCTACAATCCCGCCGCCTATACGCAGGGAATGCGCGTTACCGGCGCGCAGACCTTGTTGTTCCTCTCGGGTCAGGTTGCCTACGACAAGAACGGCGATGCCTCCCATCGCGGCGATTTCAAGGGACAGACCCGCGAAGCGTTCCGCGCGCTCAAGGCGCTAGTCGAGGACGCCGGCGGAACGATAGACAACATCGTCAAGCTGAACATCTACATGACGGATATCCGCTATCGCGCCGACCTCGCGCCTGTCCGCCAGGAGTTCTTCGCGAAGTCACCGGCATCGACGCTCATTGCCGTCACCGCGCTTGCGCATCCGGACTGGATGATCGAGATCGAGGCGATTGCCGCGCTTTAGAGCGGCCGCGCGGATCAGTGGGCGAACTCCCGCGCGATCTCGCCACGCTCGATCGTCAACGTCACGTCGGCGAACGTTTCCAGCAGTTTCGGATTGGACTCGGTGATCAGAAGCGTGATGTCGGGGTCCTGCGCGCGCAATCGCCGCAGCGCCTCCGAATAGCGCTGGGCCAGCACCGGCGCGAGCCCCTGGAACGGTTCGTCGAGAATGACGAGCTTGGTGCCGAGCATCAGCGCGCGGCCGAGCGCCACCATCTTGCCCTGCCCGCCCGAAACCGATCCGGCCGGACGGTCTTTCAGCGTCACCAGTTCAGGCAACACCGCATAGGCACGTTCCAGCCGGCGCTTCGTCTCCGCCGCATCGAGTTTCGCCACGCGCGCGGGCAGCAGAATGTTTTCCTCGACCGTGAAGGCCGAGAACAACCGCCGGTCCTCGGGCGCATAGCCGATGCCGAGGCCGGGACGATCGTGCGCGGCAACCTTGCTCAGGTCGGCGCCCGCGAGCGCGACGTCGCCGACGGATTCGGTGAAGCCCATGGTCGTGCGCGCGATCGTGGTCTTGCCGGCGCCATTGCGGCCGACCAGCGCCGCAGTCGCGCCGGCGGCGAGGTTGAAGGTCACGTCGCGGAGCACATGCGCTCCGGCAATCCAGACGTTGACGCGATCGAAGCTGAGCATGTTAGATCCCGATCACCTGTTCGCGAACCGTCTGATCCGCGAGCACCACGGCCGGCGGACCCGCCAGTTGAATTTTGCCCGAACTCCAGACGGCGACGCGATCCGCGTAGCGCGAGACCATATCCATATCGTGCTCGACGAACACCGACGTCACGCCCTGCGTCGCCAGGGCGGCAACAAGAATGTCCATGATCGCCAGCTTCTCCGACGACGCGACGCCCGATGTCGGCTCGTCCATCAGCAGCAGCCGCGGCTTGAGCGCTAGCGCGACCGCGATGTCCACCAGCTTGCGCTTGCCCTCGGGCAATTCGCTGGCCTTGCGATCGGCGACGTCGCGGATGCTGACAAGATCGAGCAGCGCTTCCATCTCGGCCCGCTGCGGCAGATCGTGCAACGCATTGAGCAATCCTGGATGCCCGCTCTGCGCGGCGGCGGCGATCAGCAGATTCTCGATTACCGTGTGATCAAGAAACAGCTGCGGGATCTGGAATGCGCGGGCGATGCCCATGCGGGTGATCTCGCGCGGCGGCCGGGCGGTGATTTCCTTGTCGAGAAACTTCACGGTGCCGGCCTGCGGCCGGAGATAGCCGGTGGCGATATTGAGGAAGGTGGTCTTGCCGGCGCCGTTCGGGCCGATGATGGCGAGCTTCTCGCCCTCGAACACGTCGAGGTCGATGCCGTCGGCCGCCACCACGCCGCCGAAGCGGATCGCCAGTCCCCGCGCTTCAAGCAATGCCGGGCGCGTCATCACGCCTCCTTCGCGGCACGCCGCCGCCACATCCCGATCAGCCCGTTCGGTGCGAACAGGATGATCGCGATCAGCACGAGCCCCAGGATCAGCTGCCACGAGTTGGCGAGCTTGGCCGAGGCATAGAAGCGGACGAATTCGAATACGGCGGACCCGGCAAAGGCGCCGAGCGCATTGCCGACGCCGCCGAGAATGGCGATGAAGACGAACTCGCCCGATTTGGTCCAGTAAGCGAACTCCGGCGTCGCGATCTGCTGCGCCACCGCCACGAGCACGCCGCCGATGCCGCCGAGTCCCGCCGAGATCACGTAACCGATCAGCAGCACGCGGCGCGCGGAGACGCCGAGGTATTCGAGCCGCGTCTCGTTGGACTTGATCGCGCGCAGCATGTTGCCAGTCGGGCTGTCGAGAAAGCGCTGGACCACGATGGTCGTGATCACAGCGAGCGCCAGCGTCAGGTACAGCAGCGCGAACTGGAACGTCTCCGGCGAGAACGTCATGCCGGCGATCGGCGGCCGCGGCACGCGGATACCGTCGGCGCCATTGGTGATGTGGAACATCTTCTCCAGCAGCGACCATAGCACCATCGAGAATGCGAGGTTCAGCATGCCGAAGAAAATTTCGCGGTAGCGCACGACGAACAGGCCGACGAGCAATCCCGCAAGCGTCGCCAGCACCGTGCCGGCGACGAGATACGCGAGGAGATCGCCGCCGCCGAGATAGCGCCCCCAGAAGCCGGCGGTGTACGCACCGACCGCAAAGAACATCGCATGGCCGAACGAGACCTGACCGGCCTGCAACAGAATGATGATGCCAAGCACGACAATGCCCTTGGCGAGAATGAGCACCACGAGCGTGGCCATGCTCGGAATGAGCAGCGGCACGCCGCCGGCGAGCACGACGATCGCGGCCAGGGCCCAGTACAGATAGCCGGAGCGCGCCATCTAGATTTTCCTCATCTTGGTGGCGCCGAACAGCCCCTCCGGACGGATCAGCAGCACCGCCACCATGATCAGATACGGGACCAGCACCTCGAACTCGGGCTGCAAATAGATGACAAACGCGCGCGCCATACCGATCGCCAGCGCGGTGATCGCCGTGCCCTCGATCTGGCCGAGGCCGGCCGTGGCCGCAACCGCGAAGGACAGCACGATCATCTCGGTACCCATGCCCGGCACCAGCGATGTCGTGGGTGACGCAAGCGCGCCGCCCAGCGCCGCCAGCGTCGCGCCGATGACGAAGGTCATGAAGTAAACGCGCTGCGCGTTGATGCCGATCGCGGTGGCGGCTTCGCGATCCTCCGTCACGGCGAGGATGACCGCACCGGACAATGTCTTGCGCAAGAAGTAGCGAAGACCGATCAGCGCCACGACCGCCGTCAGCGGAAGCACGATCACCTGATACGCCGTGTAGCTGACGCCGAACACAGAAACATTCGGCAACAGCTTCAGCGGCTCGGCCGCGTAGATCGGCTGCACGCCCCAGATCAGCCGCTGGAGGTTGTCCATCACCATGAACACGGCGAAGGTGATCAGCAGCTGAAGCACCTCTTCGCGTCCATAGACGCGGCTGAGCAGGAGACGCTCGATCGCGCCGCCGGCCACGACGCCGATGATGACGGAGGCGACGATCAGCGCCGGATAGGTCAGCCACGGCGATACCGGCGCGATCATCAGGCCGAGGGTCGCCGCAAGGTAGGCGCCGAAGGCATAGAGGCTGCCATGCGCAACGTTGACGACGCGCAACACGCCGAAGATCAGGCTCAGTCCGACGGAAACAAGAAAGACGAGCGCAGCATAGGCAAGCCCGTCGAGACTGGCGAGGACGACAAGAGTTGAGTTCATGACGGACTCGGCGATGGGGAACGACAAGGGCAGGCCGCAAACGGCCTGCCCTCTTGCTTGTGCGGATTACTTGCCGTGCTGGAACACCGGCACATCCATCTTGGCGAAGTCGGGCTTCAGGGTCTTGAGCCAGTCGACCGACTTCTGGCCCGCCGGCGTCGTGATCTTCGCCGCGTCGAAGATCATCATGTTGTCGAGCACCATGTGATCAAAGCCGTCAGCCTTCTTGCTGACGCCGACGAGCTGCGCTTCGAGGCCCTGATTGTCCTCCGCACGCAGCTTGATCGGGCGGCCGTAGCCCTTGAACTCGAGGTTGCCGGCGGCATCGATCACCTGCTCGCGCGTCGGCCACTTGCCGCCGTTCGCCTTGATCGCCTTGTCATAGGCGCCCTGCAGCGCCGAGAACGCCTGCATCATGTGATAGACCGGATAGATCGGCCAGCGGCCGGTCTTGGCTTTAAAGGCCTCGTTGAACGCCTTGAACTCCGCATTGCCCTTCATCTCGGGATGCAGGAACCAATGGTCGCCGCGCGCACCGATGATCAGCCCTTCCGGCAGATCCTTGCCGAGACGCTGGATCGACGACTCGCCGATGGCGAGGATGAAGGTGGATTGCTGAAGCAGACCGCGCTGACCGGCCTGTCGGACCAGCGTGTCGAGGTCGCCGCCCCATGACGTCGTGAACACGACGTCCGGACGCAGCGCCATCAGCCGCGAGACCTCGGTCGAGTAGTCCGGCGCGCCGAACTTCGGAAACAATTCAGCGACCACCTGCACGTCCGGCTTCATCTGCTTCAGCGCAGTCGAGAAGATTTCCCAGCTCTCGCGGCCCCAGGCGTAGTCCTGGTTGACGACAGCGATGGTCTTGAAGTTCGGCTTGGTCTTGAGCAGATAGATCAACACCGCGAGCATTTCCGGCGTCGCGTTGGCCTGGGTGCGGAAGCTGTAGCGATACTTCTTCGCTTCGAGGATCGAGGCTGCGCCGCAATCCCACATGAAGTTCATGATCTTCAGATCTTCCGCGAGCGGCACGAGCTGGTTGCACGAGCCCGAGGAGATCGACGCAAAAGTCGCATCGACCTTTTCATCCTGCACCAGACGCCGATAGTTCGACACCAGCGCTTCGCCGCCGGCGCCCTCGTCGATGAAAGACAGCGCGACCGGCACACCGCCGATACCGCCCTTCTTGTTGATGCTCTCGGCGATCATCTCAGCCGCGGCCTTGCCGGGCTCGCCGAACACGGCGGCTGGCCCGGACAGGAAGGTGGTGATGCCGATCTTGATCTCTTTCGGCTTGTCCTGCGCGAGGGCCGGACCTGCAACGGCTGCCGCCAGCAACGAAACGGCGGCAAGGAACACAGACGTCTTCTTCATCTTGGCGCTCTCCCAGCAAGTATGCGTCTTCGACGCTCGTTGGTTCTCTTGTCAGTTCCCACGCGATCCGTGCTTCCAATCACCAATCGCGGTTCCGAAATGTCAATGTGCTTGTTCCTCCAGACATCGCTACAGGGAAAGCCGCATCACGCAGCCTTGCTCGGCATCGCCGGCAGTTGCGGACGGCGGCGAATTCCTTCTTCGACGATGCGGGCGATACGTTCACGCTCAGCGCCCGCAAGCGGCAACCGCGGCGCGCGGCAGCGGTCGTTCGAACCGATGGCGATTGCCTCGGCCAGCTTGATATTCTGAACCAGCTTGGTCGAGACATCGATGTCCAGCATCGGCCGCATCCAACGGTAGATGGCCCGAGCTTCATCGAAGCGGCCAGCCTTGTAAAGCCGCCAGATGGCCGCATTTTCCTGCGGGAACGCGAGGCCGACACCGGCGACCCAGCCGACCGCGCCCATGGCGAAGCTTTCCAGCGCGAGATTGTCGACGCCGGCGAAAATGCGATAGCGGTCGCCGAGCAGATTGATGATCTCGGTGACGCGCCGGATGTCGTCCGACGATTCCTTCACTGCGGCAAACAGCGGCTCGGAGGCCATCTCCGCCAGCATCGCCGGCGTGATGTCGACGCCATAGGCAACGGGGTTGTTGTAGATCATCACCGGCTTGCCGCCGGCGCGCGCAACCGCCGTGTAGTGCGCCATCGTCTCGCGCGGATCGGACTTGTAGGGCAATCCCGGCAGCACCATGAATCCGGCGGCACCCGCGGCTGCGCCGCGTTCGGCGAGACGCTGCGCATCGCGCGTGGCGCCATCGCAGATCGTCAGCAGCACCGGCCGCCCTTCGGCAACGGAGCACGCGACTTTCAGCACCTCGAGCTTTTCGTCCTGCGACAGCGTCGAGGCTTCGCCGAGCGATCCGCAGACGATGATGCCGTCGACGCCCGCATCGACATTGAGCTTGTAGCAGCGCGCCATCTCGGCGTGATCGAGGCTGCCGTCTTCCTTGAATTTGGTCGTGACCGCCGGAAAAATTCCTTCCCACATCGTCCGGCCCATCGTCGCGTCTCCCATTTTATTGTTTCTGCCCGGACTTTGACGTTGACGGGCATGCGGCAAGATTGGATAAAATATCCAATCCCATCGTCCAAGAGATTGCAAGAGCCAATGACAGGCCCCCGCCCAAAACCGCTCCTGCATCGCACCATCGCCGCGAGCGCGGCCGAGGAAATCAGAAAGCTGATCTTCGACGGAGAGCTGAAGGATGGTCAGCCAATCCGCCAGGATTTTCTGGCGGCGCGCCTCGGCATCAGCCGCACGCCGATCCGCGAAGCGCTGGTTCAACTCGAAACCGAGGGCCTCGTCCGCAGCGTGCCGCACAAGGGCGCCGTCGTCACCGGCCTCTCGCTCGAGGAAATCCGAGAGACGTTCGAACTGCGCGAGCTGCTTGAACCGGCCCTGCTGAAAGCGTCGGCTCCTCGCCTGACCGGCGAGGATTTTATGAAACTCAAGGCGATCCTGAAGGAATATTCGGCGGAACTGCGCACCCGGAACGTGGCGCGTTGGGGCGAACTGAACACCATCCTGCACACGACGCTCTACGCGCGTGCGGAACGGCCACAGACGGAAGCCATTGTCGCGCGGCTGCTGCATGCATCCGACCGCTACACGCGGCTGCAACTGCTGATGATGAAGGGCCTCAAGCGCGCCGAGGCCGAGCACGCCGAAATCGTCGAGCACTGCGAGAAGGGACGCATCGCGCGCGCCGCGATGGAACTGAAGCAGCATATCGCGCACGTGAAGAGCGAACTGGTGCGTTTCGTCAAACTGCAGCGGCCATAGCCAGCCGGCGGCCCTGCCCGGCTGTCGGAAGCAGACGCACCATCAGCGCTGGCGCAAAGCCCAATCACCGATACAATTCATACGCCACAGCTTCTCAGAAATATCCGGCGCTCAGAACGTCGGCGGCGTACAGACCCACAGCACGCGCGTCATGGTCTTGCCGGGGTTGCGGTAGCCGTGCCGTAGATCGGACTTGAAGAAGAAGCAATCGCCCTCGGAGAGATTGTAGACCTGACCATCGACTCTCAGTTCGAGCTTGCCGGTCAGGATGTATCCGATCTCCTCGCCGACATGGGTGATCTCACCGTCGGTGTGCCCGCCCGGCGAGACGCAATGAATGTTGGCCTCGATCAGCGCCCCCTTAGCCGTCGCGATCAGGCGCTCCAGCGCGATGCCCGGCCCCTGAAGCAGCGGATCGGTCCGGATTACCGGCCGGTTTTCCGGCTTCATGATCAGCACCGGCGCGTCGCTCAGCGGATCGGCGAACAGGGCGGCGATGTTGGTGTCCAGCGCGCCGACGACCTGATGCAGCATCGCAAGCGACGGCCGGACCTTGTCGTTCTCGACCTTGGACAGGAAGCTTTCGGAGCAGCCGAGGGTCTTGGCAAGCTCGCGCAGCTTCAGGTTCTTGGCTAACCGGGCGTGCTTCAGCCGCAGCCCGATCTTGATTTCGCCGGACCCGTTGCTGCCGGCAGGCGGAACGGCCTTCTTCGAGGAGGTCTTGCTTGAGGAGGAGGTCTTGCGAGCGGGCCGCTTCGTCGTTCGCGCCATCGGGCTTCCTTTCAGTCCGGCATCACCTCTGTAGCAACGGAACGTGCCGCGCGGAAAACTTTCTGACCGCCGCCCACTGGCAAATATCAGAGGATCGGGAACTGCGATCCGGTTCTGGCTACACCTTGCGCGATCTCCCCTGCCGGCAGGGATCGCGCAGCTGCGCCTTCAGCGCCCTGCTTTGCTACTTTCATCTCACCCTCGCAGATAAGCTACTTCCAGATCCTGTTCGGCGAGCACGCGCCCCTCGTCGGAGACCAGTGCGCCCCGCGCGATCGTGCCGCTCAACTCCATGCGCCCTTTGCCCAGCATGTAGAAGCGCGAGCAGGTTTCGATCGCCACATGTGCACGTTCTGCTCGACCAGCAGCAGCGCGATTCCCTGCCGCACGAACCCGGCGATGATGTCGAAGACCTTAGACAGCGCGATTGTGCACCGGCGCGCGGCCGCCGCCATCGGCGACCAGCACCGCTCCGGTCACGAACGAGGCTTCATCGGATGCGAGGAACAGGCAACAGGCCGCGATCTCATGCGGCTGCGCCATCCGTCCCAATGCGATACGCTGTGCCGTGGCCGCGAACTCGATCTCGGCAGTCGAGCCGTTCTTGTCCGCAAGCAGGCGCATCTCGTACTCGCTCATAGCTGTGCGCACCCAGCCCGGTGCGACGGCGTTGGCCCGCACGCCATGCGGTCCGCCGGCGTAGGCTAGCGAGCGCGTGTACGACACCAGCGCCGCCTTGCTCGCCGCATAGCTGGTGCTGTCGGCGCTGGCATTGAATGCAGCGACCGATGCCACGTTGACGATCGATCCGCCCTCGCGCTGGAGCAGCGGCAGCGCCGCGCGGCACACCATCATCGTGCCCGTCACGTTGACCGCAAAGGTTTGAGCCCAGATACCGTCCGTCACTGTCTCGGGACGGTCCGGCACGATGATGCCGGCCGCGTTGACGACGATATCCAGCGCGCCGCCGCATGCCGCAATGGCCGCGCCGATATCAGCTTCCCGGGTCACATCGCCATGCACCGCGCGTGCTCCAGTCGCACGTCCCACGTCATCGAGAAGCGACCCGCCGAGTCCGAATGCAGCAACCTGTGCACCATGGCTCGCAAACAGTTCGACCACCGCGCGGCCGATGCCGGTTGCCGCCCCGGTGACGAGTGCGCGCTTGCCTTCGAGACGCCGCGTCACGCCGTGCCCCACTGACGCTCGACCGCAAAGCCCGTCTCCGGCAAGGTGGCACCGCCATCGACGACGATGGTCTGGCCGGTGATGTACTTCGCTTCAGATGACGCCAGATACAGCATGGCGAATGCGACATCGTCCGCCTCACCCATCTGTCCGACCGGAATGAAACGGCCGAGCTTCTGCATATTCTCGGGCATGCTCATCGTGCCGCGGCCTGGCTTGGCAATAAACCCGGCCTCGACGCCATTGACGGTGATGCCGTCGCGCGCGAGTTCGAATGCGGCGCCACGGATGAACGCATTCACGCCCGCCTTCGCCGCCGAATAATGCGCGCCGCCGCCCATCGCCACGCGAGCGGAGATCGACGACGTCATCAGGATGCGGCCGGAGCCAGCACGGCGCATGTAAGGGATCGCCGCCTGCGACAGCCAGATCGCGGCGTTGAGGTTCAGGGCCAGCACCGCGTCGAGCTTGTCCTCGTCCAGCTCCTCGATCGAGGCCCACGGACAGCCGCCGGCGTTGTGGACGGCGATATCGAGCCGGCCGTGACGGCCGGCCACGTCATTGACAAGAGTACGGATACCCTCGCGATCGAGCCGATCGAACGGCGCAGTGCCGACATTCAGTCCGCGCGCGGCGAGCGATGCGGCGAGCGATTCCGCTACATCAGGCGTGCGATTGGCGATGATCACGCTGGCGCCGGCTTCCGCAAACCGCGTGACGATCGCAGCCCCAATGCCCCGGCCGCCGCCGGTCACGAACGCCACTTTTCCAGTGAGGTCGAAAGGCCGCGCCATCATCAGATCACCTTCGCATCCTTGAGCAAGGCGACGAACTGCGCGAACACACCGGCATGGCAGACCACATCGGCTTCTGCGGTCGCCGGACACATCAGAAACATGGTGTGGAACGGCGTCACCAGAATGCCTTCGTTCATGTAGAAGGCGTGCAGGAGCGTCTCCAGCCCGCCGCGCCGCGCGGCGATGACCTCCGCGCCGTTCTTCGGCGCATGCGGCATGAACATGATCTCCGCCCGTGCGCCGACCTGCGTGACGTGCCAGGGCAGATCGTTGGCGCGAATGATGGCGCGCGCATTCTCGGCAAGCCGCGAGGCAAGCCCGATCATGTGCGTGTAGTTTGCGGGCGTCAGCACGTCTTCCAGCACCGCGCGCATGGTGGCCACCGTCAGCGCGTTGCCGGCGAGCGTACCGCCGATGCCGAAGTGCGCCGATTGGCGAACGCGCGGATTGACCTTCGGCACCTTCGCCCACACACGCTCGGCGATCTCCTGCGACACACCGAAGATGCCTGCCGGAATTCCGCCCGCGATGGCCTTGCCGGCGACAAGGATATCCGGCTCTAACCCGTGCAGCGCCGAGTAACCGCCCGGCCCCGACGAGAGCGTATGCGTTTCGTCGAGCACAAGCACCGTGCCGGTGCGCCGCGTCAGTTCGCGGAGCGCCGCATGGAATCCCTCCGCCGGCGGAATCATGCCGAAGTTGGTCATGATCGGTTCGGCCAGGACGCACGCCACCTCGCCGCCGGCGAGTGCCGCTTCGAGGCCCGCCACGTCGTTGAACTCGACGACGGACGAGACGCTGCCGTGATTGACCCCGTTGGGGTGGATCATGTTGCGCAGGCCGACCTTGCCGTCGCGGATTTCGACATGCGCTTCCTCGACGCCGCCGTGATAACAGCCGGAGAACACCAGCACCTTGTTGCGGCCGGTGATCATCCGTGCGATGCGGATCGCGCCGCGATTGGCATCGGTCGCGGACGTCGTCAGCGTCCAGTACGGCAAACCGAAACGGCGCGTCAGTTCCTCGCCGACCCAGAGGCTGTCCTCGGTCGGCAGCATCATGGTGGTTCCGCGTTTGAGCTGACGCTCGGCCGCCCGCAACACGGGCTCCGGCGTGTGACCGCACATGGCGCCCGTGTCGCCGAGACAGAAATCGACATAGCGGCGGCCGTCGATGTCGCGAATATGCGCCCCGTGCGCCTCCTCGGCGTAGACCGGGAAGCCGCCCGCCCACCGCCGCATCCAGTGCGACGGTCCGCCGAACAGGAAATGCTCCTGTCCCTTGCGCCAGGCTTCCGCCGAGCGCGGATGCGTTTTCAGGAAACGTGCCTGTTGAGCATCGAGCAGCGTCTCGATCGTCGCATCGCTTCTGGTTTTCAGCATCGTCGTCATAGCTCGATCCATGCGGTCTTGAGGTCGGTGTACTCGGCAAGCGCGTGCAGCGACTTGTCGCGTCCGAAGCCGGATTGCTTGAAACCGCCGAGCGGAACGGTGATGTCGGCGCCGCCGTAGGTGTTGACATGCACCACGCCGGCGCGGATCGCACCGACCATGCGATGCGCCGTCGACAGGTTCGACGTCCACACCGCCGCCGCCAGTCCGAACGGCGTTGCGTTAGCCAGGCGCACAGCTTCTTCTTCTGTCTCGAAGCGCATCACCGCGAGCACCGGGCCGAACACTTCTTCCCGCGCCAGCGTCATCTCGGGTGTGACGCCGGTGAAGATCGTCGGTGACATGTAATAGCCGCCGGTGTCTGCATGCAGACGCTCGCCACCACGCAGGCGCTGTCCGCCCTCGCGCTCGGCCAAGGCAACGAAATCGAGATTCTTGCGCAGCTGCGTCTCGCTCGAAATCGCGCCGATATCGGTGGTGACGTCGAGCGGATCGCCGACCTTCAGCCGCTCGGTGACGGCCGCCAGCTCCTCGAGAAACCGGTCGTAGATCGAGGCTTGCACAATCAGCCGCGAGCCGGCGACACAGACCTGACCGGAGTTGCGGAAAATGCCTTGCGCGGACACCTTCGCGGCTTGCTTCAGGTCCGGCGCGTCGGCAAAGACGACGTTCGGCGACTTGCCGCCGAGTTCGAGATACACGCGCTTGAGATTGGAGCGGCCGGCGTACTCCAGCAGGCGTCGTCCGACGGCGCCCGATCCGGTAAAGGCGATCGCATCGACATCCATGTGCAGACCGAGCGCTTCGCCGGCAGTCGCACCGCGACCCGTTACGACATTGAGAACGCCGTCGGGCAAGCCCGCCTCGCTTGCAAGCTCCGCCAGACGCAGCAAGGTCAGTGAGGCAATCTCCGGCGGCTTGATCACCACCGAGTTTCCGGTCGCAAGCGCCGGGCCGATTTTCCACGCGCCGATCATGAGCGGGAAATTCCACGGCACGATCACGCCGATGACGCCGAGCGGCTCGCGCAGCACCAGCGCCAGCGTCTGCGGGCGGGTCGGCGCAACCTCGCCATAGACCTTATCGATCGCTTCGGCGTAGTAGCGGATGGTTGCCGCCGCCGAGAGCGGCTCGGCCCTATGCGCCATCGCGAACTCGGTGCCGTTGTCGCGTACGCCGAGAACCGCAAGCGCAAGCGCATGCTTCTCGATCAGCTCGGCAAACCGCAGCAGAACCTTTTTGCGATGCGCTGGCGCGGTACGCGACCACACGCCACTGTCAAATGCCTGCCGTGCTGCGACGACCGCGCGATCGATGTCGGCCGCGCCGCCATCCGCAAGCGTCGTCAGGACGCGCCCGTCGATCGGCGAGATTGTTTCCAGTGTTGCGCCGCTCGCCGCCGGCATAACACGCCCGCCAATGAACAAGCCCTGCGGCGCGACGCCAGCGCGCCGCAGCCGGTTGATATCGTCTTGAAGCACGCCGGACACGTTATGGCCTTCTCGCAAGCGCGGCATCATGGCCCGAAGGGCGATCTGCCTTCATCTCGTCGGTTCATTATTTAAACCAATATTTCATATATAGACTTGTCCCGATGACCACTCGGTGTCAAGGTTGCGGCTGTGGAGGGCCCGCGGGCATGAGCACCGTCGAGAAAGCGATATCGCTGCTGCATCTGTTCACGGAAGACATGCCGGAGTGGGGATTGTCGGACATCGCGCGGCGGTCGGGCTTCGACAAGGCGACGACGCGGCGTCTGCTCGTGTCCCTGTCGAACACCGGTCTCGTCGAACAACACGCGCAGACGCGGCGCTACCGGCTCGGCGCGGGCCTGCTGCGGCTCGCGCGCGTGCGCGAAAGCCACTTTCCGCTGCTGCAAGTCGCCGTGCCGGTCATCCAGGATCTCGCTTCGAAAACCGACGAGACGGTGCACCTGTCGGAGTTCGCGGCGCGCGGGCTTGCCACTGTTCACGTCGAGGAATCGAGCAAGGCCAATCGTGTCAGCGTCACCATCGGCCAGATCCTGCCGCTGCACGCAACCGCGTCCGGCATCGCGTTCCTCGCATTTTCCCCTCCGGAGTTCGTCAAGTCGCACATGCGCAAACCGCTTGCATCGTTCACGCGCCACACCATGGTTCAGCCGGCGCGCGTTCAGGCCGCAATCGACTCCGCCGCCGGACTTGGCTATTCGCGCGGTGAACAAGGCTTTGAAGACGGCGTGTACAGCGTTGCGGCGCCCATTCTGGGGCTGGACGGCTACGCGATCGGTGCGGTCGCGATCGCCATGCCGCTCTCACGTAACACGAAGCAGCTCTCGGACCGGCATGCGCAAGCCGTGCGCAATGCCGCCCGCGTCATCTCGACGCAACTCTTCGGCACGCCACCTGCGGTCGGCCGCGCGAAGAGCGCGTGATTGAAGACGCATCACCTGGATTCTCAGATCGACGCAGCAAGAAAGACAACCACATGCGCGACACCAACTTCCTGATGGAAACCAACGCCAAGGCAATCTGGCATCCGATGGCGCACCCGGCGGAACTGCGGGCACAGCCGCCGAAAATCATTATGAAGGGCAAGGGCGTGCATGTGACCGACATCGGCGGACGCCAGGTGCTTGATGCGGTCGCGGGCTTGTGGAACGTCAACCTCGGTTACAGCTGCGATCCCATCAAGCAGGCGATCGCGCGCCAGCTCGACGACCTGCCCTTCTATTCCGGCTTTCGCGGCACATCGACCGGCCCTTCGATCGAACTCGCATTCGAGCTGACCGAATGGTTCAAGCCGGAGGGCATGGTGCGCGCGTTCCTGACCTCGGGCGGTTCGGATTCCGTCGAGACGGCGCTGCGGCTGGCGCGGCAGTACTGGAAGATCAAGGGCGCGAGTGACCGCACCAAGTTCATCGCACTCAAGAAGGGCTATCACGGCACGCACTTCGGCGCGGCATCGGTGAACGGAAATGCCAACTTCCGCCGCAACTACGAGCCGTTGCTGCCCGGCGTTTTTCATATTCCCGCGCCCTGGATCTATCGCAATCCGTTTGGCGAAACCGATCCGGCGCGGCTGGCGCAGCTCTGCGCCGCAGCACTCGAAGACGAAATCGCCTTCCAGGGTGCCGATACGATCGCCGCTTTCATTATGGAGCCGGTGCTCGGCGCCGGCGGCGTCATCGTGCCGCATGAGAGCTTCATGAAGCGCGTGCGCGATATCTGCACACGCCACGGCATCCTGATGATTTCCGACGAAGTGGTGACGGGCTTCGGTCGCGCCGGCGAATGGTCGGGCGCGCGCCTGTGGGGCGTGCAGCCCGACATGATGACCATGGCCAAGGCCGTCACCTCCGGCTACTTCCCGATGGGCGCGACATTGATCGGCGGAAAAGTCGCAGAAACATTTGAATCGGACACCTCAGGAACAGGATCGATCGGACACGGATACACCTACTCCGGTCACCCGGTCGGCTGCGCCGCCGGCATCGCTGCGCTGGCGGAGACGAAGCGGCTGAAACTGAACGAAAATGCCGCAACGCGCGGCGTCGCGCTGCTCGATGCCTTGGGCAAGCTCAAGCACAGGCATGCGCTTGTCGGCGACGTCCGCGGCAAGGGGCTGATGGCGGCGCTCGAGCTCGTCGAGGATCGCGACAGCAAGAAGCCGCTCGACAAGAAGCTGATGACGGTGGTCGCCGAGGCGGCCTACGAAGCCGGCGTCATGATCCGCGTATCCGGCAACAACATCATCCTGTCGCCGCCGCTGATCATCACCGATAGCGATGTCGCGACGATCGCGCGTGCCCTCGATGCCGGGCTCGCAGCAGCAGCGCGCGCAGCCTAAGCCGTGCCCCGAATTGCGGCAGCTTCTGCCCATCTACATTCGTTGACAATGAAATAAATTAGCGATTAGATCATCGGCAGCGACGATCGTGGCAACCAACATCGGGGAAACGTCATGTCTGCCAATGTCAGATCAAGCACCGTGAGCTTAAGCAACGTCAGCCGCCGCAACCTGCTGAAGCTCGGTGCAGCGACGGCGCTCGCCCACTCCGCGCCCCGGCTTTCCTTTGCCCAGAGCAAGAGCCGCGTCATCCGCGCGGTGATGCACACCTCGCTGCGGGTGACCGACCCGCTGGTCGTGCCGGCCTGGACCACGCGCAACCACGGCTACAACATCTACGACACGCTGTTCTCGATGGACAGCAAGCTGAACTACAAGCCGCAGATGGTCGACAGCTTCGAGGTCTCCGGCGACGGCCTCACCTACACCTTCCGCCTGCGCTCGGGGCTAAAGTTCCACGACAGTGCACCCGTCACCTCCGAAGACGTAATCGCATCGCTGAAGCGCTGGGGTTCACGCGATCCGATGGGCATCTCGCTGCTGGCGGCGACCGGCGAACTGATCGCCGTCGATGCGCAGACGTTCCGTCTCGTGCTGAAGCGTCCGTTCGGTCACGTGCTGGCGGCGCTCGGCAAGCCCTCCTCGGCTGTCCCCTTCATCATGCCGGCGCGGATCGCCGCGACACCGCCGACGCAACAAATCACCGAATTCGTCGGCTCCGGCCCGTTCCGCTTCGTGCCCGGCGAATTCAAGCCCGGCGTGAAAGCGGTCTATGAGCGCAACGCAGACTACGTGCCGCGGCAGGAAGCGGCCGATGGCCTCGCCGGCGGCAAGGTTGTCAAGGTCGACCGTTACGAATGGATCACCATTCCCGACTTTCAGACGTCGTTCAACGCGCTCGTCAACAACGAGATCGACTACTTCGAAAACCCGACGCACGATATGCTGCCGAACGCCGAAAAGGCGGGGCTGAAAATGTTCGACTACAATCCGGCGGGCTTCACCGGCTATTGCCGCGCGAACTGGCTCTCGCCGCTGATGGCCAAGCAGGAAATCCGCCAGGCGATCTTCCATGCCGTCAATCAGCAGGACTGGCTCGACGCGCAGGTCGGCGATCCGAAATATTACAAGGTGTCGGCGGCGATGTTCATGCCCGGCATGACCTACGCCAGCGAGGCTGGCTGGAGCACCAAGGCCGATCCCGCCGCGACCAAGACGCTGCTGGCAAAGGCCGGTTACAAGGGCGAGCCGATCACGCTGCTGCAAGTCTCCGATGCGCCGATCATCTCGCCGCTGGTCGACGTCACCGCGCAGGCGATGCGGCAGGCCGGCATGAACGTGAAGCTCGCCGCGATGGATTGGCTGTCGGTGCTGGCGCGTCGGGCCAAGCAGGAGTCCGGCGAGCAAGGCGGCTGGGACCTGATGCACGCGACGCAGGCCGCCGTCGACGTGTTCAACCCGATCATCAATCAGCACCTGATCGCCGTCGGCAAGAGCGGAACGTTCGGCTGGGTGGACGACAAGCCGCTGGTCGATCTGCGGCAGTCATTCATCGACGAAACCGATCCGGCCAAACAAAAGGCAATCGCTGAGACGATCCAAAAGCGCGCCTACGAGGTCGTGACCCATGTCCCGACTGGCGTGTTCAAGCAGCCGGCGCTGCATCGCCCCGGGTTGACGGGGTTGCTGCCTGCGCTCGTGCCGGTGTTCTGGAACGTCGAGAAGGCGTGAGCATCGCGAGGATCCGCGCAGGCTTACCCTGAAGCATCAGCGCCGATGGCGCTGGTGCTTCAGGCATGCCGATCCTGCCGCGCAATCAAAATTCTGAAGCAAGAAGGCAATCTCGTTCATGCCAAGCCTCATGTCCGCGTTTCCGCCGCCGCCCGATCAGCAAGTCACCCTCGCCAACTGGCGCAAATCGCCGTTCAGCCAGTGGGCTTTCCGCAACGTGCGCCAGATTTTGCCGACGGCGCCGATCCGACCGAGCCGCTCGCCGCAGCCGCTTACTGAAGACTTGCGCGACATCGATGCAATCGCGTTCGAAGGACTCGACGGCAAGGAAACGACCGTGCGCGCGGCACGGCTCGCCAGCCACACCGACGGCATGCTGGTGCTGCGCGGCGGGCGCATCGTCAGCGAGTGGTATCACAACGGCCTTGATGCATTCACGCCGCACCTGTGCTTTTCGGTGAGCAAGTCGATCCTCGGCACGCTGGCCGGCGTGCTCGCCGATCGCGGGATCATCGATCCGGACGATCGCGTGATCAGGTATCTGCCGGAGATGAAAGGCAGCGCCTACGAGACCGCAACCATCCGCCATCTTCTCGATATGACGGTCGGCACGAGCTACGACGAACAGTTCACCGTGCCCTCCCCTGATCTTCTGCGCTATCGCGCCGCCAACGGATGGGACCCGCCGCAGCCTGGAATGCCGCCGGCCAACTTGCGGCTGTTTCTGACGACCGTTCCGTCCGGCGGGGATGCGCACGGCGCGACGTTCAACTACGTGACGCCGAATACCGACACGCTCGGCTGGCTGTTCGAGCGCGCGAGCGGCATGCCCTACTCGCGGCTCCTCGGCGAACTGCTGTGGGCGCCGATGGGCGCGGAGAGCGAAGCCAACATGACGCTCGATCCGCTTGGCATGGCGCGCGCCGGCGGCGGCATCTCGGCGACGCTGCGCGACCTTGCACGGTTCGGCGACATGATGCGCAGGCGCGGTCTCGCCAACGGCCGGCAGGTCGTCCCGGGATGGTGGGTCGACGACATCCGCAACAACGGCAGCCGCGACGCCTGGGAGCGCGGTTCGCTCACCGAGGTTTTCCCGACCGCGCGCTATCGCAGCAAGTGGTACAACCCCGGCGGAAACGATGGCGCAGTGTTCCTCGGCGTCGGCATCCACGGCCAGTGGGTCTACATCGACGAGCGCGCCGAAACCGTGATCACGCGCTTCTCCTCGCAACCCGATCCGATGGACCTGCCGCTCGATCACATGTGGCTGCGCGGCTACGATGCGATCGCTCGCAAGCTTGCGCGATAGCAAGATCGCGAGAGCGGAGAGAGAGCCAGAGACAAATCCATGGCACGTTTTCTTGTCCGACGGCTGCTCTCGGTCGTACCCGTTCTCCTCGTTGTCGCGATCATCGTCTTCCTCGCCCTGCGGCTCGGCCCCGGCGATCCGGCTGCCATTCTCGCCGGTGACAGCGCCACGCCGGAAATGATCGCGGCGCTGCGCGCGCATCTCGGCCTCGACCGCTCGATTCCCGAACAGTTTCTGCACTGGGCGCTTCAGATCGCGCGCGGCGACCTCGGCCGGTCGATCACCTCGAACCAGCCCGTGCTGACGCTCGTCGTCTCGCGCCTGCAGCCGACGCTGACGCTCGCGGCGGCAACGATCCTGTTCTCGATCGTCATCGCAATCCCGCTCGGCGTGCTGGCAGCGTGGCGGCGCGGCACCTGGCTCGACACGCTTGCCAGCGGCGGCGCCGTGATCGGCTTCGCCTCGCCCGCGTTCGTGACGGGCTATCTGCTCGTCTTCCTGTTCTCGCTCAAACTGCAATGGCTGCCGGTGCAGGGCTTCACGCCGCTCTCGGAAGGCTTCTGGCCCTTCCTGCGCCACCTGATCCTGCCGACATTGACACTCAGCACCGTCTACATCGCGCTGATCATGCGGGTGACACGCGCGAGCCTGCTGGAAATCCTCGGCGAAGATTTCGTGCGGACCGCGCGCGCCAAGGGCCTGCCCGAGCGGATCGTGCTGTTTCGACACGCGCTCGGAAATTCTGCTGTGCCGATCCTGTCGATCGTCGGTATCGGCATCGCCATTCTGCTCGGCGGCGTGGTCGTCACCGAGAGCGTGTTCAACCTGCCCGGCCTTGGCCGTCTCACCGTCGAGGCCGTCATCGCCCGCGACTATCCGGTGGTCCAGGGCATCGTCATTCTCTTCAGCGGCGTCTACGTGCTGATCAATCTCGCGATCGACATCACCTACGCCATTTTCGATCCGAGGATCACCTATTGACGACGGCCAGTTCCTCCACCTGGCGTAACGCCATCGGCGCGATGCGGCGTCATCCCGGACTCGTGTTCGGGCTGGCTGTGATCGTTGCGATGATCGTGCTTGCCGTCGCCGCGCCGTGGCTCGGCACGGTCGATCCGACCTTGATCCGTCCGCGCATGCGGCTGCGTCCACCGTTCGAGGGCTTCTGGCTCGGCACCGACGCCTCCGGCCGCGATCTCTGGAGCCGCATCGCCTACGGATCGCGGATTTCGCTGATCGTCGGCGCATCCGTTGCATCGATCTCGCTTGTCATCGGCCTCTTT
>JBMOOJ010000033.1:0-4194 GCA_049323835.1 Pseudomonadota bacterium
GGCGGCTCATCGCCTGCCGCTCTTCCAGCGCTACGGGCGGCACCATCTCCGGCCTGATGATGCCGAGCAGCAGCAGGTAGACGCAGAAGATGCCCGACAGCACCAGCCCGGGAATCAGCGCGGCGGCAAACAGCGTCCCGACCGATTGTCCGAGGATGTCGGCGAGCAGGATCAGGATCGTGCTCGGCGGGATGATCTGCCCCAGCGTGCCGGACGCGCAGATCGTGCCGCATGCGGTCGGCAGATGATAGTTGCGCCGCATCAGTGCCGGGAGGGTCAGCAGGCCGAGCGTGACGATGGTCGCGCCGACGATGCCGGTCGTCGCGCCCATCAGGACGCCGACGGCGATGATGCCGATGCCCATGCCGCCGCGCAGGCTGCCGGCGAGATGGCCGATCACATCCATCAGTTCGTCGGCGATACGGGATTTCTCCAGCATCACGCCCATGAACACGAACAGCGGGATCGCGATCAGCGTGTAGTTCGCGGTGACGCCGAAAATGCGCGCCGGCAGCAGGTCGAACAGTCCGGCGCCGAATCCGAGGTAGCCGAAGAACAGGCCGCTGACCGCCAGCGTCAGTGCCACCGGCATGCCGAACGCGAGCAATACGAAGAACGAGACGATGCAGAGGATCGCCAGAATCTCGTTGGCGGGCATGATCAGACCGCCGTCGTCGGAGAATCGGCCTTGATGGCCGGATCGATCAGCGGTGCGAGCGCACGCAGCAGGGCGCCGATGCTCTGGATCAGCAGCAGCGAGAAGCCGATCGGCAGCAGCGATTTCAGAATCCAGCGGTGCGGCAGCCCGCCGGGGTCCGGGGATTTCTCGCCGATGTTGTAGGACTGCATGACGTAGGGGATCGACAGTTTCAGCAGAATGGCGACGACGATCACGACGCTGAGCATCGACAGCACGTTGATGACGCGGCGCATCAGCTCCGGGAAACGGCCGAAGAAGATATCGACCTGCACGTGTCCGTCATGGCGGATGGCGTAGGAGAGGCCGAGCAGGCAGATCGGCGCCATCAGATGCCATTCCATTTCCTGCATCGCCACCGAGCCGGTGCGGAACAGGTAACGCAGCAGCACGTTGAAGGCCATCACGCAGACCAGTGCGAATGCAGCCCAGCCGGTGATCCGGCCGACGCGATCGATGAAGCGGTCGCACAGGTCGGCGATCACCAGAAGACGTGAAGCGAACATGGGAGCATCCTGCAAGATCGGCGGCGGCGCGCGGTGCGCCGCCGCCCGATACCGGAAACGAAATCAGATCTGGCCGCGAATCTGGCTGTGATAGACGGCCTCGGAAATTCCCGCCCACTTGTCGGCGGTTTTCTTGAAGGCGAAGAAGCTGTCGTGCACCTTCTTGACCAGCGGATCCTTGGATGCGGCGTCGTTCAGCGTCTGGACCGTGACCTCCTTCAGCTTTGCGATCACGTCGGCCGGCAGCGGCGACGCCTTGACCCCCTGATTGTTGACGAGGTCCTCGAGCGCTTCGGCATTCGTCTGCTCGCACCAGGTCTGGCTGATGACGTTGCAGGCGGCCGCAGCCGTTCGCACGATCTCCTGGAGATCCTTGGGCAGCGAATCCCACGCGGCCTTGTTGACGATCAGTTCGGTGACGGTCGAGGTCTCATGCCAGCCGGTGGTGTGATAGAACTTGGCTGCCTTGTGCAGGCCGAGGCGGCGATCCTGGAACGGGCCCACGAACTCGGCGGCATCGATCACGCCGCGCTCGAGCGCCGGGAAGATTTCTCCGCCCGGCAGCAGCTTCACGTCGACGCCGAGTCCCGCATAGACCTTTCCCGCGAGGCCCGGGATGCGCATCTTCAGGCCCTTGAAGTCGTCGACCTTCTCGATCGGCTTGCGGAACCAGCCGGTCATCTGCACGCCGGTATTGCCCATCGGCATCGGCACAAGGTTGAAGGGGGCGTATACCTCCTCCCACAGCTTGAGCCCGCCGCCGTGATAGAGCCAGGCGTTCATGCCCTGGAAGTTCAGGCCGAACGGAACGGCGGTGAAGTACTGCGCGGCGAACGTCTTGCCGGCCCAGAAGTAGCTGTTGGCGCAGTTCATCTCGACGGTCCCCTTCGAGACCGCATCGAAACCTTCGAGCGCGGGGATCAGTTCGCCCGCTGCAAAGTGCTGAATCTTCAGCCGGCCGCTGGACATGGTGTCGACCATGCGGATGAAATCAGTGGGGCTGCCCGGCCCCTGGACGTAGAACGGCGAACCCGGCCCGTAGGCGTTGGTCATTTTCCATGTGAACGTCTTGCCTTGGGCTGATGCAATGCTGGGGGCGGCGATCGCGGCAACTGCGGCTGAAGTAACGAGTTCTCTCCGGTTCATGAGATGCTCCTGACAGGAATAGTGGAGGGGACGCGGCAGGGAATTCGCCGCAGGTGCAGGCGTCTCAACAGCAACCTTTATGCCAAATGCCAGAGCGGCGATTGTCCAGAGCGGCCCGTTTTCAAAGGCTCTGCCAGCGATCAAAATGATGTGACTTTGTGCAATGCGGGTGTTCTGGCGCAAATTTGGTCAGAAAGCCTCGTTTCAGGCATGACGGCGTCAGGCGCTTCCCTCGGCGTGTCTTGGCAGGCCGGTAGAGATCGCGCGCCGCAAGGCCGAAACGACGGTGTCGGAACTCCATCGGCGCGCACATAGAAACAGAACATAAATTCTGCTAGATAGAACTCTCACGCTACGAGAGACCAATGCTTCGCTCTCCGTCACAGCCCAGGGAAAGCGGCGTCGCCGCGGTCGAGCGTGCGCTCGCCATCGTTGCCGCGGTCGAAACCGCGGACAGCCCGATCACGCTCGCCGACCTCGCGCGCAAGACCGGGTTCTACAAGAGTACGATCCTCCGCTTGCTCGGCTCGTTGGAGGGAACGGGTTATGTCGTGCGTCTTGGCGATGGCCGTTATGATCTCGGGCTGACGGCATTTCGGCTCGGCACGGCCTTCGAACGGAAGAACACGCTGCGGCACTATGTGTTGCCGATGCTGCGCCGCCTGGTTGCGCAGGGCACCGAGAGCGCATCGTTTCATGTCCGGCAAGGGCATGACGCGCGTCTGTGCCTGTTCCGCGTCAATTCGGGTCATGCGACGCTCGATCGGGTCGAAGCCGGCGGGTCGTATCCGCTGCGGGCGGGTGCTGGCGGGCACATTCTGCTTGCCTTCGCTGATGAGCAGGGGCCGCGTTACGATGCGATCCGCGCCGAGGGCTGGGCCTGTTCGCTCGGCGAGCGCGATCCGAGCTGCGCTGCGGTCGCCGCGCCGGTGTTCGGCCCCGCGCGGCAACTGATCGGAATTCTGTCCCTGTCGGGCCCGCGGGAGCGATTCGGGCCGGCCGAGATTGAAACCATGGAAGCGCTGCTGCGGACTGCGGCTATCGAACTGACGCGCGCGCTGGGCGGCGTCTGGCCCCAGTTCAAGGCGCCGTCCCGTCCGCAAAGCAAACCCGCCCCACGCGCGAGTCAGGCGTCGGGTGCGCGGCCGCGCGCAGCGGCAAAATCGCGCGCATCCCGTTAACTGGACGGGCCGTCCTGCCTTGTATTGACCACACTGTTCTTCGAAGCCGGTTCCGGATACCGGCGCGGCTTTGCCCCGATCTTTCCGCCGTCTCACACAAGGTCAGAATGATGCTCAGATCGATATTAGCAGTTGCAGTCATTGTCACGTCCGGCATGGGCGCGTTTGCGCAAGGTGGTACGCCGGATGACCGGCAATCGTGCGCGCGCGATGCGAACAGGCTTTGCCGTCAGCAGATCACCGACGGTGACGGTGCCGTCCAGCAATGTCTGATGCAGAATCGCAGCAAGCTTGGCTCGTCCTGCCGCAAGGTGTTCGAGAGGCACGGCCTGTAGGCCGCGGTGCGGCTGGCGATGTTGCCGATGCTTTGCTATGCAACCGGGCGCTAGCCTTGCGCGAGCGACGGTCCCGTAGCTCAGCCGGATAGAGCGGCGGTTTCCTAAACCGCAGGTCGGAAGTTCGAGTCTTCCCGGGATCGCCACTGTGCCGCGCTGGAACCCTCCGCACAAACCGGCCGCGTCACGCCGCATGGCTCGCGAGGCCAGCAAGAATTTGCTAGACGGGGCGGGCGAGTCTGGCTCTGGATGCGGTCGGCTCGCCTAAGCTATTGATTTATAGCATGTTCCTGAAATTGATCCCCGAGCGGCGCTCGCGATTTGCCGAC
>JBMOOJ010000033.1:4204-25678 GCA_049323835.1 Pseudomonadota bacterium
CTCGGCCGATGAGACCGGAGACGAAATGCTCGATCAGAATCTGACGAGGGGCGACGCCGATGCGCAGCGCCCGCCGAGCATCGCCTTCGGAGTGGAGCGGATCGGCCTCATCGCGTTGAAGGCGCCGATTCTGTCGTGCATTGTGCTGGCCCTGCTCTGCATCGGAGCCGCCTTCGGCCTCGAGCGGATCAAGATCGACGATTCGCTGAGCCAGCTCTTCCGCTCGGAGACACGCGAATATCGTCAGTACGAAGAGGTCATCAAGCGCTTCCCGTCGAGCGAATACGACGTGCTGATGGTCGTCGAGGGCAAGACGCTGCTGGAGCGCGACTCGCTCGAAAAGGTGCGCGACCTCGTCACCGACGTTCAACTGATCGAGGGCACCACCGGACTGATCTCGCTGTTCTCGGCGCGTCAGCAGCCGGAGCCCGGCAGGCTGCCCGCCGCGCTCTTCCCGAACGAGCTTCCGCAAGGCGAGGCGTACAAGGCATTCATCGAGACGGTGAAGGCGAACGAAATCATCCGCGGCAAGCTGCTGTCGGAAGACGGCACCTTGGCGCTGATCGTCGTCTCGCTCGATCCGAAGGTCGTCAGCAGTAAGGGACTGGGCAAGACCGTCGGCGAAATCCGCAAGGTGATGGCGGAAGATCTGGCCGGCACCGGCCTCGTCTATCAGCTCTCCGGCGTGCCGGTGATGCAGCTCGAAATCCGCAATGCGGTCGAGCGCGACGGCTTCATCTACAACATCGCCGGCGTGCTCGCGGGCTGCATCATCGCGATTCTGTTCTTCCGCAAGATCTCGTTCATGATCATCGCCGCGTTCCCGCCGCTGATCGCGATCCTGCTGTCGCTCGGCGCGCTCGGGTGGGCGGGTTTCAGCCTGAACATGTTCCTCAACGTGATGACGCCGCTCATCATGGTGATCAGCTTCTCGGACTCGATGCAGCTGACCTTCGCGGCGCGCGACCGTCTCATCGCGGGTGAGGACAAGCATACGGCGTTCCGCAATGCCGTGCTGGTGGTCGGTCCCGCCTGCGTGCTGACACATGCGACCGCGGGCATTTCGTTCCTCGCACTGCAATTCTCGGACTCGGACCTGATCCGCACCTTCGGCGAGGCGGGGCTTGCCGCAACCGTCATCGCGCTGCTGGCCGTGCTGTCGCTGGTCCCGGTGTTCGGTGTGCTTCTTGTCCGCAAGGAAGAAGCGTTCGCCGCGAAATTCCGCGGTGCCGATGCCGGCGTTGCGGCGTTGCGCGCCTTCTGCGCCTGGATTGCCGCGCGGATGGTGAAGCGGCCGGGCCTCTACAGCCTCGTCGCGCTCGCGCTCGTCGGCGGCCTTGGCCTGGTCTATGCGAGTCTCGAGCCGCGCTATCGTCTCGCGGATCAGGTGCCGGACAAGCGTCAGGCGGTGGCGGCCTCGAGCCGCCTCGATGCCAAGCTTACCGGCGCCAATCCGATCGACGTGCTGATCGAATTTCCCAAAGGCAAGTCGCTTTATGCGCCCGAAACGATCAAGGCGATCGCCGACGTTCATGCGTTGATCGAGAAGCAGGCCGGCGTCGGCAACGTCTGGTCGCTGGAAACGCTGCGCCGCTGGCTGGCGGAGAAGGCCGGCACCACCGACGTGAAGGTGCTGAAGGAGTATGTCGACCTTCTGCCGAAGCAGATCGTGCGCCGCTTTATCTCCGCCGAGGAAGACGCGGTCGTCGTATCCGGGCGCGTGCCCGATCTCGATTCCAGCCAGATCCTGCCGGTCGTCGAGAGGATGGACAGCGCCATGGATTCGGTCCGCAAGGCCAATCCCGGCTACGAGATCGCGGTCACCGGCCTCTCTGCGATCGCCGCGCGCAACAGCGCCAGCATGATCGGCAAGCTCAATGCCGGTCTCACCATCGAGTTCATCCTCGTCGCCGTCTTCATCGGTCTGGCCTTCCGCTCAGTGGTGGTGATGCTGGTGTCGATCCTGCCGGGCATCTTCCCGGTGGTGATGTCGGGGACGTTGTTGTGGCTCCTCGGCGAAGGCTTGCAGTTTGCGAGCGTCGTGGCGCTGACGGTGTCGTTCGGCCTTGGGCTGAGTGCGACGATTCACTTCCTCAACCGCTTGCGCATCGAGCAGGCGCCGGGTCTCGATCCCGGTGCTGCGGTAGAGCGTGCGACAGTGCTGGTCGGACCGGCCCTGATTCTCACGACGGTCGTGCTGGCGTGCGGTCTGATCGTGACCGTGTTCTCCGATCTGCCGTCGCTGCGGCTGTTCGGATGGCTCAGCGCCTTCTCGATGATCGCAGCCCTTGTCGCCGACCTCTTCATCCTGCGGCCGACGGCAATGTATCTGATCAGCGTGGCGGATCGCTGGCGCGGCGGAGGCTCGGCCGCGAAGCCCGCTGAATAAGCGGCGCTTCCACGATCCCAAGGCAAAAAAGAAGCCCTTCTCGCCGAGAAGGGCTTCTTTTTTTGGGAGTTGAGCGGGTTTGCTCAGCTGCGGGTCAGTGTGATCGACACACCCTTGATCTCGCCCTTCGAGCTGATCGAAACCGTTTGCTTGTTGCCGGCGGTGCGCAGCGTCAGGTTTGCGGCGAAGCCGGCAGCCTCGACGAACACGTCGATCTGGCCGGGGCTGACCTTGCCCTGCAATGTGCCGTTGACGTTGCGGCTCGTCTCGCTCCAGTTGCCGGAGATGCTGCTGCCGCGGGCGACGACATCGCTCGCCAGCTCGAACCTGTAACTGTCACTGGCGCACCGAAGCTGCTGTTGCAGGCCCGAACCGTCCCCGCCCACATTGTAGGTTGCGCGACAGCGGATACGCTCGTTGGAGCCGTCCGAGAGCGAGACGGTGCCGGTGCCGGTCCATGTGCCGGCAAAACTGGAGAACGGGCCGGACTGCGCGTGGCTCGCCGTGGCTGACATCGCCAGCATCGCCAGCGCGCCAAGTGACAAAACCATCCGTCTCTTCATGATTGAACCAAGCCCCTTCATATTGAATCCTTGAGATAAATTGCCCTGGACGTCCAAACGCGGCGGCCAAATACGCCTAGTCGCTTCAAGGGTTTAGTGTTCGGACCTGATCTGAGGTTCAACGCCAGTAACACGATTCCTGAACCCTGAAAACGTTCCTACCAAGGCGGCCTGGCGGACAGTTTGACGCCCCGGAGGCAGCGGTCTGCGACGCAGGATTTGTTACGGCAATCCTGTGACAATCCATCATCAACCGCCTCGGTTCAGAGATAGGTGTCCTCCGGTGAAAGCCAAGCGCCGGCCGAAGCATCTTTGCGTCCGGGTCGCTCGGCCGCAGAACGATGCCGGACATCAATCGTATCTATAGCGGAATGTTGCTCCGCAAAACGGCCGCGGCGTGTTTGGGTGTCACGGTTGCCAGCATTGCAGCTTCATGAGCCGGATGTACCATGTGCACAGTTGTGCGTCGTTCTGCATTGCCTTGATCCTGATTGGGGATTTTATGGAAACGTTGATGCTGCCATTTACGCCGCGCTACATCGTCCTCACGATCTGCGCGGTCATTACCCTTTTGCTGATCTGGGTTGGCATCAGCGATCGGGATGCGATCGAGTGGATCGTGATCCCGTTCCTGATTTTCGGCGGACTCACCGCGCTCGGCATCCGCGATCTCCTTCAGGAGAGCCACGCGGTGCTGCGCAACTATCCGATCTCGGCCCACATCCGCTTTCTGCTCGAGGAAATCCGCCCGGAAATGCGGCAGTACTTCTTCGAGAGCGAGAAGGACGGCATGCCGTTCAGCCGCGATACCCGCGCGGTTGTGTATCAGCGTGCGAAGATGGTGCTCGACAAGCGGCCGTTCGGTACGCAGGAGAGCGTCTACGGCGACGGCTACGAATGGATTCATCATTCGATGGCGCCGCGCCCGCTCGCGCAAGAGCTGCCGCGCGTGCCGATCGGCGGACCGGATTGCACGAAGCCGTACTCGGCCTCGATCTTCAACATCTCGGCGATGAGCTTCGGTGCGCTGTCGAGCAATGCGATTCGCGCTTTGAATGCCGGGGCAAAGAAGGGCGGCTTCGCGCACGACACGGGGGAGGGCGGCGTCAGCCCGTATCATCGCGAGAAGGGCGGCGACCTGATCTGGGAGATCGGCTCGGGCTATTTCGGCTGCCGCAACCGCGACGGCTCGTTCAACCCGGAGCTGTTTGCCAAGGTCGCATCCGACGACCAGATCAAGATGGTGGAGCTGAAGGTCAGCCAGGGCGCGAAGCCCGGCCACGGCGGCGTGCTGCCGGCGGCGAAGGTATCTGGCGAAATCGCCACGATCCGCGGCGTCCCTGAGGGCGAGGATTGCATCTCGCCGGCCAAGCATCGCGCATTCTCGACGCCGGCCGAGATGATGACGTTCATCGGCGAGATGCGCCGGCTCTCGGGAGGCAAGCCGGCGGGCTTCAAGCTATGCATTGGCCATCCCTGGGAGTTTCTCGCCATCTGCAAGGCAATGCTGGAGACCGGCATCTATCCGGATTTCATCGTCGTCGACGGCACCGAAGGCGGCACCGGCGCCGCGCCGCTCGAATTCATGGACCACCTCGGCATGCCGATGCGCGAAGGCGTCAACTTCGTGCATAACGCGCTGATCGGCATCGGCGCACGCGACCGCATCAAGATCGGCGCCGCCGGCAAGATCGCCACCGCATTCGATATCGCCCGCGCCATGGCGCTCGGCGCCGACTGGTGCAACTCGGCGCGCGGCTTCATGTTCTCGCTCGGCTGCATCCAGTCGCTGAGCTGTCATACCGATCGCTGTCCGACCGGCGTTGCGACGCAGGATCCGAGCCGCGGCCGCGCGCTGGTCGTGCCGCACAAGATCGACCGGGTGTACAACTATCATCGCTCGACCTTGCACGCGCTGGCCGAGCTCGTTGCCGCCGCCGGTCTCGATCATCCGAACGAACTGCGGTTGATCCATTTCTCGCAACGCCTGTCGGCGAAGGAAGTGGTGCCGTTCTCGCGGCTCTACCCGCAGCTCAAGTCCGGCGAACTGCTGACCGGCACCGACGATCCGCGCTTCAAGGATGCGTGGGCGCTGGCGCAGGCCAATAGCTTCGCTCCGGCGACTTTGTCATAAGCCGAAAAACAGGGCGACCGCCGACAGCTTCGGCGGCCGCGTCCACTCGCACATCAGCGATCTGGCGCGGATCGCGATCGACGATCTGTCCTCGATCGCTGCCCTCATCGCCTGCTCAAGAATCCAATAACCACGGGTGTTAGAGCGCTTCATCATGTGATGGAAGCAGGTGTCACTTCTCCCTCCCCTTTCAGGGGGAGGTTCAGTGCGATGCATCCGATTCCAGATGAAACTTGAAATGATCTAGCCGGCCAAGGGACGCCAGCGCCGCCAGATGCAAATCATTCGCAAATTCTTGTTGCGAGTGGTTCTCAGTTGCAATACAGGTGTCTGAATGGTTCCAGGGGTGGCGAGAACTGAGCGTGACCAGGCGTAATGATGGCGGGCGGAAAGCCCGGTGGGTGTTTCTGAGCTGTCTTCTGATGCCGGCTTGCTGGCTTTCAGCCGGGCCGGCGCTGGCGCAGGGATTCTCGGTCGAGCCGTCGCCCTCGATCCGCACCAGCCTTCCGGACCATTGGGGGTTCGACGCCCGACGCCAGTGGTTGAGCGAACGCGGGGTCACCTTCGGCGCCGTCCTGACAACCGAGGGGCACGCGAACGTCGGCGGCGGCATCCGGCGTGCGGGACTGATCGATGGCAAGTTCGAGGGGCTGCTCGGCATCGATTTCGAAAAGCTGGCCGGCTGGCAGGGGCTGACGTTCTTCGGGAACATGTTTCAGACACACGGCACCGGCGGCGTCGGCCGCGTGCTGACCGGCAGCCTCAATACGATCAGCAACATCGAGGCGCTGCCGTCGACGCGCCTGTCCGAACTGTGGCTTGAGCAGAAATTCTGGAACGGACAGTTCGGCGTTCGCGCGGGACAACTGACGGCCGACAGCGAGTTCTTCAACAGCCAGTATTTCACGCAATTCCTGAGCAGCGACTGGCCGACGATCGCCAAGCAGAACCTGCCGAGCGGTGGTCCCGCCTATCCGTTCTCGACGCCCGGCGTGCGCCTGAAGTTCGATCCGACGCCCGAGACATCGATGCTGCTTGCTGTCTTCAACGGCGATCCGGCGGGGCCGGGCCCCGGTCCTGCGGAACTACGCAACCGTCATGGCATCAACTTCCGTGTGAAGGATTCGCCGCTCGTGATCGGCGAATGGCAGTACCGCTACAATCAGGCGCTCGATTCCACAAAGCTCGCCGGCGGCATCCGCATCGGCGCCTGGTATCACTTCGGCCGCTTCGACGATCTGCGCTTCGACAACACGGGACTTTCGCTCGCCGATCCGCTGAGCAGCGGCGTCGCGCGGCAATTCCGGGGCAATCAGAGCGTCTACGCGATCTTCGATCAGCAGCTCTATCGGCCGCCCGGTGGCGATGCGAATTCGGGCATTGCTGCGTTCACGCGCATCAGCGCGGCGACATCGAACCGCAGCATCAACGACTTCTATCTGGAGGGCGGAATCATTGCCAACGGCATGGTGCCGGGACGGCCGCTCGACAGCATGGGCGCGGTGTTTCTCTATTCGCACATGAGCAATCGCATCCGCGGGCTCGATCGCGATCAGATGCTCATCCTGCAGCAGCCGTTTCCGCTGCGCGATTACGAGCTGTCGGTCGAGCTGATGTATTCGTGGACAGTGGTTCCAGGCTGGACGCTGCAGCCGAACTTCCAGTACATCGCCCACCCCGGCGGCAACATTCCCGATCCGGCAAGCCCGATCAATGCCCGCATCAAGGATGCGAAGGTGTTCACCTTGCGCTCGGTCATTCGCTACTGAACGCAGCAACCTGCAAAGAGAAGACCCGCCCGGGGGGACAACCGGGCGGGCCGTGTTCGGCACGGGGTGGATGAGGCGCCCGTGCCGGACGCATCCACCGTCGATCAATTAGTAAGTGCAGGTCCGCACTTTGCCGACGTAGTTGCCCCAGGCGTCGTACTGGCGCACCCAGCCGCAGCGGCGATAACCGTCGTAGTAGTAACCCGGGCTGCCAGCCGCGATCGCAGAGCCCACAACAGCGGCGCCGAGGACGCCAGCGGCGATACCGAGGCCGAGGCCATGGCGGTGACCAGCTTCAGCCGGCTGCGAGCTTGCAGCGATGCCACCGGTCACAGTGAGAGCAGCGAGAGCGAGAGCAGCAATCTTGGTCTTGATCGACATTGGTGAACTCCATCCGTTTGAGGGCGGCCTGTCTGGTCCGCATGCCCATTTGTCGGAGGCTCCAGCGATCCGGTTCGAGTGGGTTCGGCGGGAATATGGTTTCGTCGCGGCCTGAATCGGCGGGGTTTTGTTTCAGGACGGTGTCGTCGCGAGCTTTTCGAGGTCGAAATGGGCCACATCGTTAAGAAGTTCACAAAATCCCTTCGCGCCTTCCTCGACAAGAAAGTGGCCGCTCTCGGCGGAGGCGAGCGTGGCGTCGCCGATCGCACCGGATGGATGCAGATCCTGCGCCTGCCACGCGAACGGCGCCGGACGATGTGCGTTCAGCCAGCGAAACTCCTTTTCCATTGCGATGCTCGCCGGCGTGAAGTTGGCGATCTTGTCCATCTGCACGGCCTGCGGATGCTTCGCCAGCATGATCGAGGTTTCGACCGCGCCGCCATGAATGCCATGGCGCAACTCGCTTTCGGGAAAGAGTCCGTTTTGTCCGCCAAAGCGATGCCAATTCGTCGTCACCGCCAGCATGCCGTGACGCGCGCGCAATTCCTGCGCGACGAGCGTCATCGCGGCGCTGTTGCCGCCGTGGCTCGTCACCATCACGAGTTTGCTCACGCCGGCGCGGGCGACGCTGTCGCCGATGGCCATCCATTGCGCGATCGCGACGTCGGGCGAAAGCGTCATCGTGCCGGGATAGTCGACGTGCTCGGTCGAGATGCCGACAGGTTGCAGCGGCAGGAACGTCGCCGGTACGTTGGCGGGGAGAAGGTCGCGCACGCGCGCCAGAAATGCCTCGGCGATCATCACGTCGGTGCCGAGCGGCAGATGCGGACCGTGCTGCTCGGTCGCGGCCAGCGGCAGGACCGCGATCCAGTCCCGGCTCATGCTCGCAGGGATGTCCGGCCAGTGGATATCGGTCCAGTTCAGCGCGGGGATACGGGCAGTCATTGACGCCAAGGTTTCCTTTCCGGCGGGCGCGCGGTAATTCTGGCGGCCCGGTGCGCGCCAATATCCAACGCCGGACGCGAATAGGCCAGTGGCCGGCACCGTTTCCGGTCCGCAACGTTAATGATCGACGGGAGAGCCGGATGAGGTTGGGGAACGCCATTTGCGGGCGCCGGATCGGAATTGCGGCGCTGGCGTTTGCCCTTCTGGGCGCGGGCGTCGCGCAGGCGCAGCCCGCGACCCTCGACAAGGTGTCATTCGGAACCAACTGGGTCGCGCAGGCCGAGCACGGCGGCTTCTTCCAGGCGGTCGCCGACGGCACCTACAAGACTTACGGCCTCGACGTGACGATCGTGCCGGGCGGGCCGAACGTGAACAACCGCATCCTGCTGATCTCCGGCAAGATCGACTTCTTCATGAGCGCGAACAATCTCCAGTCGCTCGATGCGGTCGCCAACAAGGTGCCGGTGGTGGCGGTGGCGGCGATCTTCCAGAAGGAGCCGCAGGTTTTCCTGACGCATCCCGAAGCGAAAGTGACGAAGCTCGAGGAACTGAAGCCGCTGACCCTGTTCGTTTCCAAGGAAGGCATGCCGACCTATTTCCAGTGGCTGAAGTCCGAGTACGGCTTCAGCGAGGCCAAGGTGAAGCCCTACACCTTCAACCCGCAGCCGTTCCTCGCCGACAAGAAAAGCGCGATGCAGGGCTACGTCACCTCCGAGCCGTTCGCGATCGAGAAGAAGGCCGGCTTCAAGCCGAACGTGCTGCTGCTCGCGGACTACGGCTTCAATACGTACTCGACGCTGATCGAGACGCGCCTCGACATAACCGACAGGAAGCCGGACCTCGTGCAGCGCTTCGTCGATGCCTCGATCATCGGCTGGTACAACTACATCTATGGCGACAACAGCCTCGGCAACGCCATGATCAAGACGATGAACCCGGAGATGACCGACGAGCTGCTCGCGTACTCGGTCGCGCGCATGAAGGATCACGGCATCGTCGATTCCGGCGATACGGTGCGCGACGGCATCGGCGCGATGACCGACGAGCGGATGGCGAGCTTTTTCGACAAGATGGCGCGCGCCGGCGTCGTCAAGCGCGACATCGACTATCGCAAGGCCTACACGCTGCGCTTCATCAACAAGGGCGTCGGCCTCAACCTGCGTCCGAAAAAATGAGCCGGGTGTGGTGACGGACACCGATCATCAGGTCGCCGGTCGTGCGATTGCGCCAGGCCTGGCGGTGAGCCTGCGCGGCGTTACCAAGGTTTACAGCACCGGCGTTGCCGCGGTCGGTCCGTTCGATCTCGATGTCCAGCGCGGCGAATTCCTGTCGCTGCTCGGTCCGTCCGGCTGCGGCAAGTCGACGGCGCTGCGCATGATCGCGGGGCTCGATGTGCAAACGTCCGGCACGCTGCGTGTGGCCGATCGCGTGAGTGATGCTGCCCGGCCGCCGATCGGCTTCGTGTTTCAGGAGCCGACGCTGATGCCGTGGGCAAGCGTGCGCGACAATGTCAGCCTGCCGCTGCGCCTCGCGCATACGTCGCGCGCAGAGGCAGACGCGAAGGCGGATGCCGCGCTGGCGCAGGTCGATCTCGCGGAGTTTGCCGCGGCCTATCCGCGCGAACTCTCCGGCGGCATGAAGATGCGCGTATCGCTGGCGCGGGCGCTGGTGACCGATCCGGATATCCTGCTGATGGACGAACCGTTCGCGGCGCTCGACGAGATCACGCGCTTCCGCCTCAACAACGATCTGCTCGATGTCTGGCGCAAGCTGAAGAAGACGGTGATCTTCGTCACGCATTCGGTGTTCGAGTCGGTTTATCTGTCGCAGCGCGTCGTGGTGATGAGCCACCGGCCCGGGCGCGCCAGCGCTGAATTCCGCATCTCGGCGCCGCAGCCGCGCAATGAGGACTTCCGCACCTCCGCCGGTTACGCGGCGCAATGCCGCGATGTGTCCGTCGCGCTGGCCAGGGCCAGCGGGGAGAGGACGGCGCGATGAGCGGAGATTTTCGCGATGGCGAAGGCAGAGCTTCGCAGGGAGATGGTCTCCTGTCTCGCTTGCAGGTCGTGCTGCCGGTGGTGGTGTTCGCTGCGATCATCGCTGCCTGGGAGTTGATCGTCCGCGTCAACGAACTGCCGGCCTATGTGCTGCCGGGGCCGGTTCTGGTCTTCACCACGCTGATCGCCGACTGGGCGATCCTGTGGGAGTCGCTGCTTGTCACATTGACGACAACCTTGCAGGGCTTCATCGCCGCTGCGATCGGCGGGATCGCGCTTGCGCTGCTGTTCAGCCGGTCGAAATGGCTCGAGTATTCGCTTTTTCCCTACGCGGTGGTGCTTCAGGTCACCCCGGTGATCGCCATCGCGCCGCTGCTGCTGATCTACCTGCCGCAGCAGGCGGCGGTGGTCGCCTGCGCCTGGATCGTCGCCTTCTTCCCGGTTCTGTCGAACACGATGCTCGGGCTGAACTCGGTGGATCGCAATCTCGCCGGCCTGTTCAAACTTTACCGCGCTACGGGATGGCAAACGCTTTGCCACCTGCGGTTACCGGCGGCGTTGCCGTATATTCTCGGCGGCTTGCGAATTGCCGGCGGTTTGTCGCTGATCGGTGCGGTTGTCGCGGAAATCGCCGCCGGTTCGGCCGGATCGGGATCGGGGCTGGCTTACCGGATCGCGGAATCCGGGTATCGGCTCAACATCCCGCGCATGTTTGCGGCGTTGCTGTTGCTGTCGATCGCAGGCATTGTGATCTACATGGTTCTCGCGCTGGTATCGCACCTTGTGCTGCGCCGCTGGCACGAAAGCGCGCTGCCGTCCTGATGTTCGCTTAGGGCTCGCTGCGCGGGAGCGGCAATCGCCGGTTTCGGCCCGCCGCCCGGACCGTCAAACTGGGGAGAGGAAGATAATGGCTGCGGATAAGGTCGATCTGTTGATCTATGGCCCGTCGAAGAAGGTCGTCGATAACGGATTCAACGACAAGTTCATCCTGCACAAGTTCAACAATCAGCACGATCTCAGCCGGCTCGGCGCGGACGTCGCCAAGCGCATCCGCGGCATCGCCGTCACCGGCCTGGTGCAGGCCGACAAGGCGATGCTGTCGCGGTTTCCGAAGGCGGAGATCGTGTCGAGCTTCGGCGTCGGCTACGACCATATCGATGCGATCTACGCCAGCGACCATAACATCATGGTCACCAACACGCCGGACGTGCTGACCGAGGAGGTCGCCGACGTCGCGCTCGGGCTTCTGATCGCGACCCTGCGCGAGTTCATCAAGGCGGATCGGTATCTGCGCGCCGGCCACTGGATGACGCAGAACTTCCCGCTGAGCCAGGGTTCGCTGCGCGACCGCACGGTCGGCATGGTCGGCATGGGCCGGATCGGTCAGGCGATCGCGCGCCGTCTTGAGGCATCGCTGGTGCCGGTGGTCTATCACTCGCGCAATCCCGCGAAGGGCGTCAGCAACAAGCACTATCCGAACCTGCTCGAGATGGCGAAGGACGTCGACACGCTGATCGCGATCACGCCGGGCGGTCCCTCGACGGCGAAGATCATCAACGCCGATGTGCTGAAGGCGCTCGGCCCGCGCGGCGTGCTGATCAATGTGGCGCGCGGCTCGGTGGTCGATGAGGAAGCGCTGATCGCGGCGCTGAAGGACGGCACCATCATGGCCGCCGGCCTCGACGTGTTCGCCCAGGAACCGAACGTTCCCGCGGCGCTGAGCGCGATGCAAAACGTGGTGCTGCTGCCGCACATCGCCTCCGCGTCGATCACGACACGCAGCGCAATGGATCAGCTCGTCGTGGACAATCTTTTGGCATGGTTCGACGGTAAACCGCCGCTGACGCCGATCGCCGAAACGCCGTTCAAGGGTCATAAATCGTGACGCAACGCTGGCCATTGGGACGCCTGACACGCATCGCGCAGCTTTGCTGCGCGGGGGCGGTCCTGATGCTGGCGAGTAGCGGTTTGCAAGCGCAGGGCGATCGCAAACTTGCCAACGACATGATCGGCCAGTGGGAGCTCTCGACCGCCGAGCGCGGCAAAACCTGTGCGATGACCTTGAGGGCTGATCCGGTCGCGCAGGGGTTCAAGCTCGATCTCGAGAAGGGGTGTGCGGATGCGCTGCCGTTCACGAAGGATGTTGCATCATGGGCCGTGAAGGGGCTGGACATCGTGCGGCTGCAAGACTCCAAGGGGCAGCCGGTGATCGACTTCACTGAGGTCGAGACCGGCATCTTCGAGGGTCTGCGCACCAACGAAGGCGTCTATATCCTGCAAGATCTGGTTGCCGCGCGCTCGCTCGCGAAGTCGATGGATCAGATGATCGGCGACTGGAACATGGTCCGCGGCAACAACCGCGTGATCTGTAGCCTGACGCTGACCAACACCGAAGCAGGGCCGGATAATTTTCAGGCCTTCCTGAAGCCGCGCTGCGATCCGCAGGTGGCGGCATTCGCACCGAACGTCTGGCGGCTCGATCGCGGCGAACTGGTGTTGCAAGCGGCGAACGGCGAGACGTGGCGCTTCCAGCCCGACGACAACGCGCAGTGGCGGCGCGTGCCCGACAGCGCCGATCCGTTTCTCATGGTGCGGCAGTAATCGACGCGCTCAGTAAGGCGGCTTCTTGCGCTGGTGTTGCGCCTTTGCCGCGTCCACCCACCACGCGAGATCGTCGGCGAAGCGCGGGAATGCGCGATCAAGCGCCTTGCCGCCGTCGCCGATGGGTTCGCCATTCTCCGATAATGTCTGGCCGATGGGGCCGACGCCGATGGTGCTCGAGATCACCACCATGCCCATCTCGGACAGCGTGCCGTGCCAGGTGGTGGCCGCACGCGCGCCGGAGAGGCGTCCCGCCGAATAGCTGACGATTGCGGCCGGCCGCCAGAACCATTCTTCGAGGAAATGGTCGGTGAGGTTCTTCAGCCCGGGCTGGACGCCCCAGTTGTATTCGCCGGTGACGAAGACGAATCCGTCGGCGTTGCGGATCTTGCCGGCAAGTTCTTCGAGCGCCGCCGGCGCCTGGCCTTTTGGGTATTCCTTGTACATGCGGTCGAGGATCGGAAGGTTGATCGCCTTGGCGTCGATCAGCTCGGCATCGTCACCCCGGGCTCGCAGCCGCGCGATCACGTAGTCGGCGAGCCGGATGCCCATCCGGTCGGAGCGATAGGAGCCGTAAAAAACAAGAATCCGATTGCTCATGGAAGTCACTCGTCGGCTGGGTTCAGGCAGGTGCAGGTAACCGGCTGATGGATGGAACGATACACCAATCGCGTTGCGTAGACAGGTCGATCAGCGTGCAGTCGTTCACATCAGCTTCATGCCCTTGAGGCTGGCATGGCCGTTCTTGCCGACGATGATGTGATCGTGAACCGAAATGCCGAGCGTACCGGCAATATCGACGATCGACTTGGTCATCTGGATGTCGGCGGTCGACGGCGTCGGATCGCCGGACGGATGATTGTGCACGAGGATGATGGCGGTCGCCGATAGCTCCAGTGCCCGCTTCACCACCTCGCGGGGATAGACCGGCGTGTGATCGACGGTGCCGACCTGTTGCAGCTCATCGGCGATCAGCTGATTGCGCTTGTCGAGAAACAGGATGCGGAACTGCTCCTTGTCGGCGAAGGCCATCGACGTGCGGCAGTAATCGATGACCGCGCCCCAGGATGAGAGCAACGTGCGCTGCTTCAGTTGTCCCCGCGCGACGCGGCTTGCGGTCGCGGCGATCAGCTTGATCTCGACGACGACGGTGTCGCCGATACCGGTCACCTCGCGCAGGCGTGCTTCCGGCGCGTGCACGACCTCGGCGAACGACCCGAAGCGCTGGATCAGTTCCTTGGCGATCGGCTTGACGTCGCGGCGGGGCAGGGCGCGAAACAGCACCATTTCAAGCAGTTCGTAGTCGCTGAGCGCATCCGGCCCGACGTCCCGGAAGCGTCCGCGCAACCGTTCGCGATGGCCATGATAGTGCGGGGCCTCGGAAAAGCCCGCCGGCCGCTCATCATCGTCAGGTTCGATCGTCATTGGCCGCGGCACACCTTCCAGCCGGCCAGCATGCGCGCCTTCGGTCGGGTTGGAAACGGCAAGAAATCGTGCTTGCGGAACGAGAATCGGACCTCCGCGAAAGCGCCGGCCGAATGTCAGACGAATGTCAGACGTAGGGCGGCTTGTCGCGCTTGGCCGGCGACAGCGTGAAGATTTCGACGCCGGTCTCGGTGACGCCGACCGAGTGTTCGAACTGGGCCGACAGCGAGCGGTCGCGCGTCACTGCCGTCCAGCCATCCGAGAGAATCTTCACATGCGGCTTGCCGAGATTGATCATCGGCTCGATGGTGAAGAACATGCCGGGCTTGAGCGGAACACCTTCGCCTGGACGCCCGACGTGGATGATATTCGGTTCGTCATGGAACATGCGGCCGAGGCCGTGGCCGCAGAAATCGCGCACGACGCTCATCTGCTGCGGCTCGACGAAGCTCTGGATCGCGTAACCGATGTCGCCGGTGGTGGCGCCGGGTTTCACCGCGGCGATGCCGCGCATCAAGGCCTCGTAGGTGACTTCGATCAGCCGCTGCGCCTTGCGCGCGATTTCGCCGACCGCATACATCCGGCTCGAATCGCCATACCAGCCGTCGACGATGAAGGTAACGTCGACATTGACGATGTCGCCTTCCTTCAGCGGACGGTCGCCCGGCATGCCATGGCAGACGACGTGATTGATCGACGTGCAGGTCGAGTAGCGGTAGCCGCGGTACATCAGCGTCGCCGGAAAGGCGCCATGGCTGAAGGCGAAGTCGCGGACGAAATCGTCGATCACCGATGTGGGGACACCCGGCTTGACGATGTCGGCGAGTTCATCGAGGCAGCGTGCGACCAGCGCGCCGGCGACGCGCATGCCGGCGAACGCGGAAGGACCATGCAGCTTGATCTGGCCGGTCTTGCGGAGCGAGGTTTCGGTGGCTTCGACGTAATTCATCAGGACTGAGGCACGGGAGATTCGAGGGAGTTGCCGCTAATCTAAGGATTGTCGGCCTTCATGCAAGCGCGCCCTTTGTCGCTAAGTCATTGAAGGTGCGTCTGAATGCCTGCCATCGGCTGGCGTCCCGATTCCGAAGTTCGCATCCCCTTGCAGCACCTCATTATGCGAACTTCGGAATTGAAGGACGCCAGCAATTGTTATGATTCTAGTGTGGCTTAGGTTCAGAAGTCCGCATGGCGAGCGTGCGGCAAGGATGATGCGGACTCCTGAACCGCCACACTAGCTCAGAGCTTGATGGGGACCGGTTTCGCCAGTTTGAGGCCGTCAGTCGTGATCTGGCAGGTCCACGCGATGGCTTCGACACCCGCGGCCCGGGCACGATCGAAGGCGCGGCCATAGGCCGGATCGATGTCACGCGCGAGGCTGAACGACGTGGCGGAGCCGATCTGGATCACATACAGCATGACCGCGCGTGCGCCTGTTGCCATGATCGCAGCCAGCTCATCGAGATGCTTTGCGCCGCGTGCCGTCACCGAGTCCGGAAATTCGGCGCGGCCGCGCTCACGCATCATATGCACGTTCTTGACCTCGACGTAGCAGGGCGGCCGGTCGCGATGCTCAAGCAGGAAATCGATGCGCGAGGACGTGCCGTATTTCACCTCGCGGCGGATGGACGTGTAGCCCGCTAGTTCGGGAATGGCGTCTGCTGCGAGCGCTTCCGCCACGATGCCGTTCGGATGCCCGGTGTTGACGCCGACCAGCTCCACGCCGTTGCCGAAATCGGCCTCCACCAGCTCCCACGAGTACGGCAGCTTGCGTGTTGCGCTCGGCGAGCGCGAGAGCCATACGCGCGCGCCGGGCGTTTGCAGCCCGGTCATCGCTCCGGGATTGGCGACATGAGCGGTGATGGTCTGGCCATCACTCAGCACCACATCGGCGAGGAAGCGCTTGTAGCGTTTGACCAGCGTGGCCGGAACGAGCGGTGACGCAAACCTCATGCGGGCGAGGGCGGATTCTCGAGCGTCGCGTCGATCGGCAATGCGCCGCGCACGCGAATGTCGCGCACCGGATACGGCACGCGGATGCCTTCGCGCTTGAATGCCTCCCACAGCGACATCATCACGTCGCTCTTGACGTTATCCATGCCGGCGTAGGGGTCGGCGATCCAGAACGTCAGCGAGAAGCGCATGCCGTACTCGGCGAACTCGGTGATCTGACAGCCGGGCGGCCGGTCCGGCTTCACGCGCGCCGTGGCTTTCGCGACCTGCACGGCAAGCTCGCAGACCTTGCGCGGATCGGCATCGTAGTTGGTCGAGAACGCGACCTTCACCAGCGTATCCTTGTCGGTGTAGGTCCAGTTGACGACCTTCTGCGTGATCAGATCCTCGTTGGGGATCAGGAATTCGCGGCCATCGCCCGCGGCGACGGAGATGTAGCGCGTATTCATCGTGTTGATGCGGCCGAAGCTGTCGCCGATGGTCACGAGGTCGCCCGGCTTCACCGACTTGTCGGCAAGCAGGATCACGCCCGAGATGAAGTTGGCGACGATCTTCTGCAAGCCGAAACCGATGCCGACGCCGACCGCGCCGGTGAACACGGCGAGCGCCGCGAGATTGATGCCGACGGCGCCAAGCACCAGCGCCACCGCCACGATCATCAGCAGCAGCCGCACGAGCTTGGTCAGCAGCACCTGCACCGACGGCGTCAGATCGTGCGACTGGTTGATCCGCGTCTCGATGAAGTTGCTGATGAGGTTGGCGATCCACAGCGTGATCGCCAGCAGGGCCACCAGCTTGATGATCAGGAGCGGCGTCAGCCGGACGCCGCCGAGATCGATCCCGATCGCGTCCAGCGCCTCGGCCGTCGGCCGCAGCAGGCCGAGAATGCTGAGGGCGGCAACGACCCAGGCCGAGATCGAGATCATCCGGACTGCAAATTCGTTGCGGATGAAACTCGTCGCGAAGCGGATGATGAGCCAGGCGGTGGCAAGGCTGGCCGCCACAGCCAACAGGTAGCTGCGGCTCGGCCAGGTCGATGCCACCATGATGAAGCGCGTGATCCCGACCAGCAGCATGAAGATCACTGTGGTCAAGTGACGCATCAGGATGCGGATGAAGAGGCGGATCGGGCCCGGCCAGCCCATGGCCAGCGCCGACACGTCCGTTCGGGCACGGGCGGCAGCCGAAACCGCATAGGCGACACCGGCGGCAAGGAGGATCAGTCCGATCTGAAGGTAAAACCAGGGCGAGGTGAATTCCGCGCCGACCGAGCGCGCCGCCGCGTGCAGCAGTTCGGTGATTTCGTTCAGGTCGATCATCGTGCGTCTCTCAGGAGCGGCGGGCAGGACTGGTGCGATTCGGGGCCGACGCCGCAGTTTGCATGGCTCGTCGCGGCGGCGCCATGCGGCGCAACCCCCGTGCGAGCGGATACCCCAGAAAATAAGGCTGTTTTGCGGTCGGTCAGTATTTTCGTTTTGCGTTCTGCCGCCACAACGATATTCATGAATTCCATCCCTCTCACGCTCCGGAATCAATGAGTTCCGTCGATTCGGTCAACATCGCCATTTTGCTCGGTGCCGTTCTGGTGATGGCGGGCATCATGTCGAGCTTGATTGCGTTGCGGTTCGGCGCGCCGTTGTTGCTGGTCTTCCTCGGGGTCGGCGTCCTGGCCGGCGAGAACGGGCCTGGCGGCCTCAAGTTCGATGACGTCCAGTCGACGTACCTTGTCGGATCGGTGGCGCTGGCACTGATCCTGTTCGACGGCGGACTGAAGACCCGCTTCCAGGCGATTCGGGCGGTGCTTGCGCCGTCGATGATGCTCGCCACCGTCGGCGTGCTGGTCACGGCGTTGCTGACGGCGCCGGTGGCTTACTATGCGCTCAATGTCGGATGGGTGGAGGCGCTCCTCGTCGGCGCCGTCGTAGCGTCGACCGACGCGGCGGCGGTGTTCCTGCTGGTTCATGCGCAGGGGCTTCGCCTGCGCCCGCGCGTCGGTGCGACGCTGGAAGTCGAGTCCGGCACCAACGATCCGTTCGCTGTATTTCTGACGCTGATGCTGGTCGAACTGCTCTCGCTCGGCCAGAGCACGGTGCTGCAGGTGATCTGGCAGTTCCTGCGCGAAGCGTTGCTCGGAACGCTGTTCGGTATTCTCGGCGGGCGGCTGGTGGTGCTCGGGCTCAACCGGGTCGCGCTGCCGCAGGGATTGCACGCGCCGTTCGTGACCACCGCCGCGCTCGTGATCTTCGGCCTCGCGCAGATTGCGCATGGCTCCGGCTTCCTCGCGGTCTATCTCGCCGGCCTCGTGATCGGTAACCGGCCGACCCGCGCGCATAATTCGGTGGTGGCGTTTCTCGATGCGGCGACATGGCTGGCGCAGATCGTCATGTTCGTGCTGCTCGGGCTGCTGGTCTGGCCGGGACGCCTGCTCGACACGCTCGTTCCGGCGATCGCGGTGGCGGTCACGCTGACGCTGTTCGCGCGGCCGGTCGCGGTCGTGCTGTGTCTGCTGCCATTCCGCTTCCAGTGGCGGGAGAAGATCTTTATCTCGTGGGTCGGCCTGCGCGGCGCAGTCGCGATCTTCCTCGCGTCGATCCCGCTGCTGGTCGGCTTGCCGAAAGCCTCCGTCTATTTTGACGTCGCCTTTGTGGTGGTGCTGATTTCACTGCTGCTGCAAGGCTGGACCATCGGCTTCGCTGCGCGAAAGCTGCATGTTGCGCTTCCGCGTACCGACAGCACGCCGCGCCGGATCGAGCTCGATCTTCCCGGCCAGCTCGAACAGCAGCTCGTCGGTTATCCGGTGCGGGCGAAGAGCCTGTTCTTCCGGCGCGGGCTCTTTCCGTCCTGGTCGAAGCCGACGCTGGTGATCCGCGACGAGAAGATTCTCTCCCCGCAGGAGGCCGAGCCGGTCGCGCCGGGTGACTACATCTATCTGCTGGCGCCGCCAGAGCGGGCCCAGGCGCTGGACTGTTTCTTCGTCGACATGCCGCCGACCTCGGCGCCCGATCCGCATCTCCTCGGCGAGTTCGTGGTCGCGGGCGAAACCACCCTGCACGATCTCGCGGCGGCTTATGGAATTGCCGTCCCGCCGGATGAAGCCGATCGTTCGGTCGCCGACTATTTCGATCTGCATCTCGACCGCGTGCCGACGGTCGGTGCGACGCTGCCGCTCGATAGCATCGTGCTTGTCGTTCGCGCCATCAGCGGCAACCGCGCGCATGTGATCGGCTTGCGTCTGCCGGAAGATGAGGACGATGCACCGCCGCCGACCCGCCGCGATCTGTTCCGCCAGCGCCTGCGGCGGGCGTGGCGGGAATTATCGGGGGCGTGAGCGCGTTCAGAGCGCGCGCGAGGGAACGAGGATCGGCCCGTCCGGCGTCTCGACGCGGTTGACCGATACGCCGAACACCGCGGCGATCCGCTCGGGCGTCAGCGCATCCTGTGGCGCACCGCTTACGACAACGCGGCCTTCATTCATCAGTACGACCTTGTCGGCAAAGCGCATGGCCAGTGCGAGATTGTGAATGATGGCGATCACCGCCGCGCCTTGCCGCGCGATGTTGCGCAACAGTTCCATCACGATCAGCCGGTGGCGCTCGTCAAGCGAGGCAGTGGGCTCGTCGGCGATCAGCACCGGCGCTTCGGTTGCGAGTGCCCGTGCGATCGCGACACGCGCGCATTCGCCGCCGGACAGCGTGGTGATCAGGCGGTCCGCGAACGGCTCGACCGACGTTGCCGCCATCGCGCGGGCGATCGCGGCGCGGTCGGCGTCAGTCTTGCGCGAGAACGGATCGGCATGCGGCTCGCGGCCGAGCGCGACGATGGCATCGACCCGCATCGGCCAGTGAAACTCGTGGCCCTGCGGCAGATAGGCGAGGGCGCGGGCACGTTCGCGCAGCGTCATTGATGCGAACGGCTTGCCGTTGAACGCGACGTCGCCGTCGCTTGCGATCAATCCCGCGAGCGCTCGCGCCAGTGTGGTTTTTCCCGCGCCGTTGGGGCCGGCGAGAATCGTCAGCTCGCCGGGGTTCAACGAGATGCTGGCATTGTCGACGATGCGCCGTCCGTTGCGGACGACCGTGAGTGCGCGTCCTTCGAGGAGGGATACCGTCATAATGTGGAGTCCTCTAGCGCGCGGCGTTCGCGGAAAATCATCGCGAGGAAGAACGGGACGCCGATCAGCGCGGTGACGACGCCGATCTTGATTTCGATCACGGCCGGGATCAGCCGCACGGTGATGTCGGCGGCGATCAGCAGCGCCGCACCGGCAAGCGCAGCCGGCAGCAGCACGCGCGCCGGATCGGAGCCGTAGAACCGCCGCACCAGATGCGGCGCGACGAGTCCGACGAACGAGATCGCGCCTGCGACCGCGACCGCAGCTCCGACGCCAAGCGCAACACCGATAACGACGAGGACGCGCGTGCGCTCGACGTTGATGCCGAGGGACGCAGCCGCATCCTCGCCGAGCGTCAGCGCGCGGAACGCGCCTGCATTCGCCGCCAGCACGATCCAGCTCGCGATCATGAAGGGCGCCGCGAGCCAGACGTGATCGATGCTGCGGTCCTGGAGCGAGCCGAGCAGCCAGAACGCGATCTCGAGCGCGATGAACGGGTTCGGCGCGAGGTTGAGGATCAGGGCGATGGCGGCGCCGGCAAGGCTCGCCAGCGCGAGGCCAGCCAACAGAGTTACAGTCAGTGACGCCCGCCGGCCAGCGATCGCGACCAGCGCGCCCACGGACAGCAGCGCACCAGCGATGCCACCCAACGGGACCGCGATCGACAGTGCGGTCGCGAAACCGAACGCCATGATCGCCGCGGCGGCAGCGGCAGCGGCTTGCGGTGCGCCGAACAGACTCGGCTCGGCGAGCGGATTGCGCAGCAGCCCTTGCAGCGATGCGCCGGCCAATCCGAATGTCGCGCCGATCAAGGCGGCGAGCAGCGTGCGTGGCAGGCGAATATCCCGCACGATGATGGAGACGACGCCTTGATCCGAAAAGAGGGCCTTGATTGCCGTTGCCGGGGAGAATTGCGCAGGGCCGGTCAGCAGCGACACGATCATCAGCACGACGACCGCAAGGGCGAGCGTGGCGGTGACAATGCGGGATGTTGCAACTGAGGTCATTGCGTCGGGCTTCGGTCCGGTCGGCAGCGGCGCGGCAGGCTGACGCGCCGGGCGAGGCGTGGCATAACGGGGCGTCATGATCAAGAAGACTGTCTTACTCTGCCTGAGCCTGTGCGCCGTGTGCCTCCTTTCGGGCGCGAGCGCGGCGGCGGATATTCCGCGCCGGATCGTCTCGTTCAATCTCTGTACGGATCAGCTGCTG
>JBMOOJ010000034.1:0-25547 GCA_049323835.1 Pseudomonadota bacterium
GAGGCAGGGCTTGAGGGGCCCGCCGAAGCCGAGTTTCCGTTCATGGATCTCAAGAGCGGAAAAAAATGGCTGTTGCGTCTCGGCAACGGCCGCTTGCCGACATGGGTGTTCGATCCGGCGCGCCGCGTGCCCGATACGACGCTGATGGACTATCTGCGCCTCGCGCCGCTGGTGTGGTCGAAGGCCGACCGTCTCGTTGGTGACGCGATTCCGTGCGAGGGCACGCTCTATCAGCGCCTCGTGCAGCCGCTCTTGCTCGCCGCGCTCAACGTCGATCCGCCGCGCGGCTCCGCCGGGCTCGCGGGCGCCATCGTCCGCGAGACGCTGCTGATGGGCGGGCAGGCGTGCCGGCCGCTGATCGCCTCGAAGGGCCTGAGCGCCGTGCTGGTCGAGCCCGCGATCGAGCAGTTGAAGGCCCGCGGCATGGGGGTCCACTTCATGCACGAGCTTCATGCGGTCGAGCGGACCGGGGAACGGGCTGTTGCCCTCGATTTCGGGGCCGACAAGATCGCACTCGCCGACGGGGACGCGGTGGTGCTGGCGGTTCCGGCCAAGCCGGCCGCGACCCTGATTCCGGGGCTGACCGGCCCGACCAGGTTCCGGGCCATCGTGAACGCCCATTTCCGCTACGATCCGCCCCCGGGGCAGCCGCCGATTCTGGGGGTCGTCGGGGGGCTGGTTGAGTGGCTTTTCGCGTTCCCTCAGCGCCTGTCCGTGACCATCAGCGATGCCGACCGGCTGGTCGACAAGCCCCGTCAGGAGCTGGCGCAGGCCATTTGGGACGATGTCTGCAAGGCGTCCGGAATTGGGACGCCGGAACTGCCCAAATGGCAGATCGTCCGGGAGCGGCGGGCCACCTTCGAGGCCACCCCCGAGCAGCATGCGCTACGGCCGGGGGCCCATACCGGCATGAAAAACCTGTTTCTTGCAGGCGATTGGACTGATACGGGGTTGCCAGCGACGATTGAAGGATCGATCCGGTCCGGGCACCGCGCGGCGGACCTGATCGTAGGGCAGGCTTAAGCCGTCCGGATCGAGCGAAAGAACATGACAGAGCAGACCACCATTTCCAGCCCCGCGCTGGAAGCGAGTATTGTTTCGGCGACCAACTCCCTGCTGAAGCACCGGCAGGCGGATGGCCATTGGGTGTTCGAGCTCGAAGCCGACGCCACAATCCCGGCCGAATACGTGCTGATGCGCCACTACTTCGCCGAGCCGGTCGATGCCGAGCTCGAGCGCAAGATCGCCGCCTACCTGCGCCGCATCCAGGGCGCGCACGGCGGCTGGGCCCTGTTTCAGGACGGCGACTTCGACATGAGCGCCAGCGTGAAGGCGTACTTCGCGCTGAAGATGATCGGCGACAGCGTCGACGCGCCGCACATGACGCGCGCGCGCGAGGCGATCCTCGCCCGCGGCGGCGCCGAGCGCTCGAACGTGTTCACGCGCATCCTGCTGGCGCTGTTCGGCGTGCTGACGTGGAAGGCTGTGCCGGTGATGCCGGTGGAGATCATGCTGCTGCCGCGCTGGTTTCCGTTCCACATGATCAAGGTCTCGTACTGGGCGCGCACTGTGATGGTGCCGCTGTTCGTGATCATGATGCTGAAGCCGCGCGCGAAGAATCCTAAGGGCATCTCGATTCCCGAGCTGTTCACGCAACCGCCGGAGACGATCGGCATGGCGCCGAAGGCGCCGCATCAGAAGGCCGGCTGGTTCTACTTCTTCGCCGGCGTCGACAGCCTCTTGCGCATCGTCGAACCGTATTTCCCGAAGGGCATGCGCAAGCGCGCTGTCGATCGCGCGGTTGCGTTCGTCACCGAGCGCCTCAACGGTATCGATGGCTTGGGGGCGATCTTCCCGGCGATGGTCAACAGCCTGATGATGTATCGCGAGCTCGGCTATCCGGCCGATCATCCGCTGCCGGCGATCGCCCGCAAGTCGATCGACAAGCTGCTCGTCATCAAGGAGAACGAAGCCTACTGCCAGCCCTGCGTCTCGCCGGTGTGGGACACGGCGCTCACCTGCCACGCGCTGCTGGAAGCGGGCGGCGAAGAGGCGCTGGCGAAGTCGAAAGTGGGGCTCGACTGGCTGAAGCCGCTTCAGGTGCTCGACGTCAAGGGCGACTGGATCGAGAAGCGCCCGAACGTGCGTCCGGGCGGCTGGGCGTTCCAGTACAACAACGCGCATTATCCCGATCTCGACGACACGGCCGTCGTCGTCATGGCGATGGACCGTCTCAAGCGCGAAAAGGGGACGAGCGAATACGATGCGGCAATTGCGCGCGGCCGCGAGTGGATCGAGGGTCTTCAGAGCAAGAACGGCGGCTGGGCGGCGTTCGATGCCGACAACCTCGAATATTACCTGAACAACATCCCCTTCTCGGACCATGGCGCGCTGCTCGATCCACCGACCGAGGACGTTACCGCGCGCTGCATCTCGATGCTGGCGCAGCTCGGCGAGACGCAGGCCAATCCGGCGGTCGCCGCCGGCGTGAAATATCTGCGCGACACCCAACTCGCGGACGGCTCGTGGTACGGCCGCTGGGGCATGAACTACATCTACGGAACCTGGTCGGTGCTGTGCGCGCTGAACGCTGTGGGCGTCCCCCATAGCGATCTGATGATACGCAAGGCGGTCGCCTGGCTGGTGTCGATCCAGAACGAGGATGGCGGCTGGGGCGAGGACGGAATCAGCTACCGTCTCGACTATCGCGGGCTGGAAAAAGCGCCCAGCACCGCCTCACAGACGGCATGGTCCTTGCTTGGACTGATGGCGGCGGGAGAAGTTGCAAACCCGGCGGTGGCGAAGGGTATCGCTTATCTGATGAAGACGCAGGGGAAGGACAATCTGTGGGACGAGGCCCGCTATACGGCGACCGGCTTCCCACGTGTATTTTACTTGCGCTACCACGGCTATCCGAAGTTCTTCCCGGTTTGGGCATTGGCGCGGTACCGGAATCTCAATAATAGTAACTCCCGCACGGTAGGGGTCGGAATGTGACCATTGGGGCTTTGGGGACCACGGGCGCCGGAGAAGGGCGCCCAGTGCTGATCGTGACGGGGCTTGCCCAGGAGGCGCGGATCGCCGCGGGACCGGGCATGTCGGTGATTTGCAGCAGCAGCAATCCGCGTCAGTTGCGATCGATCCTGAGCGGTTTCGACCACTCCAGCATCCGCGGCATCATCTCGTTCGGCGTGGCCGGCGGGCTCGATCCGATGCTGCGCTCGGGCGACATCGTCGTGGCGACCGAGGTGGTCGCGGGCGACCAGCGCTGGCGGGCGGAAACCGGCTTCACCGGCGATCTCGTTACCAATGCCGATCTCGGCCGCCGTCAGGTGGCGCGGGGCATCCTCGCCGGCGTGGAAGAGGTCGTGGTCGGCCCGAAGGGCAAGGCCGCGCTGCGCGCCCGCACCGGCGCCGCCGCCGTCGATATGGAGAGCCACATTGCAGCTCATTACGCCGAGGACAAGGGCCTGCCGTTCGCGGCGCTGCGCGTGATCAGCGATCCCGCCTCGCGCGCGCTGCCGGCGCTCGCCGTCGATGCGCTGAAGCCGTGCGGCAATATCGACCCGTGGAAGGTGATGAAGGGAATCGCCCGCAATCCGACGGCCATTCCTTCGCTGATGTCGACGGCGCGAGACTTCAACCGTGCTCTCGAAGGTTTGCGCGGCTGCCGCGGGTTTCTCTTCGACGGTCTGTTTGGTGATTTCGTCACCGCAGAAGCCGCGGCCTGAGCACACACGCTTCGCACGAATAACATCGTGCTGGTTCTTGACTCTCCAAAGCAAAAAAGCCCCCACCAGTCGCGGTGAGGGCTTTTTGTTCGGCGAATTAAATCACGCGGCCGTCGCGGCTTTCTGCTTGGCAGCCTTTTCGGCGGCCTCGTCGCTGCGGATCTCCGATAGCTTCTTCTGGACCTGCTCGGCGAAGATGTACTGCGCGGGACGCTGATCCTTCAGGCTGATCTCAGGCGCCAGCGGACCTGACGTCCGCACACCCTTGATCGCGAGCCATGCCGCCTTGAGCGGATTGTCGAACGCCGCCTGGGCTGCGGTCGGCTCGTAGCCGCAGTGCGCCATGCAGTTCGCGCACTTCTCGTACTTGCCGGTGCCGTAGGAATCCCAGTCAGTGGTCTCCATCAGCTCCTTGAAGGTCTTGGTGTAGCCTTCGCCGATCAGGTAGCAGGGCTTCTGCCAGCCGAAGATGTTGCGCGCGGGCATGCCCCACGGCGTGCAGTGGAACTCCTGGTTGCCGGCGAGGAAGTCGAGGAACATGCTCGAGTGCATGAAATTCCACTTCTTGCCCTTGCCGCGCGCGAACACGTCGCGGAAAAGGTTCTTGGTCTTGGTGCGGTTCAGGAAGTGCTCCTGATCCGGCGCGCGCTCATAGGCGTAGCCGGGCGACATCGAGACGCCGACGCCGAGCTCGGTCGTGTAGTCAAGGAACGCTGCGATGTCTTCCGCCGAGTGGCCGTCGAAGATCGTCGCGTTGACGTTGACGGTGAAGCCGCGCGCCTTCGCGGCCTTGATCGCGGAGACGGCGCGGTCGAAAACGCCCTTCTGCGACACGGCCTTGTCGTGATGATCGCGCAGACCGTCGAGGTGCACCGAGAAGAACAGGTATGGCGACGGCTCGAACAGATCGAGCTTCTTCTCCAGCAGCAGCGCGTTGGTGCAGAGCGAGACGAACTTCTTGCGCGCGACGAGGCCGCGCACGATCTCGCCGATATCCTTGTGGATCAGCGGTTCGCCGCCCGGGATCGCCACCATTGGCGCGCCGCACTCCTCGGCCGCGTCCCAGCACTCCTGCGGGGTCATGCGGCGATTGAGGATCGCATCCGGGTAGTCGATCTTGCCGCAGCCGACGCAGGCGAGGTTGCAGCGGAACAGCGGTTCGAGCATCAAGACCAGCGGATAGCGCTTACGGCCGAGAAGCTTCTGCTTCATCAGGTAGCCGCCGATTTTGATTTCCTTGAAGAACGGAATTGCCATGTACGGACAACTTTCGGGCTTGGCGTGAGTTACGGGTCAGCTTGCCATCAATTCAGACGGCAGACGGAATTCAATGTTTTCCTCCCGCCCCGGAAGCACGGACACGGATACCGGTCCAAGCCGCCGCAGCGATTCAATCACGTCATCGACCAGAACTTCCGGCGCCGATGCGCCGGCGGTGATGCCGACTTTTTTTGTGTCTTTCAGCCATTCCGCCTTCACTTCGCTGCCATCGGCGACGAGGTAGCTTGGCACCCCGACTTCAGTACCGATCTCGCGCAGACGGTTTGAATTCGACGAGTTCTTGGCGCCGACGACGAGAATGACGTCGACCACCTTGGAAAGGTCTCTCACCGCCGACTGGCGGTTCTGGGTTGCGTAGCAGATATCGCGGGTGTCCGGGCCCTGAATATCAGGGAAGCGCTCCTCGAGCGCGGCGATAATGTCCTTGGTGTCATCAACACTGAGTGTCGTCTGGGTGATGTAGGCGAGCGGCGTGTCGCTCGGCATTTCGAGCGCGGCGACGTCCTCGACGCTCTGCACCAGCGTCACAGGCCCCGGGACCTGCCCCATGGTACCGACGACCTCCGGATGGCCCTCGTGGCCGATCAGGATCAGCCGGCGGCCCTTCGAGACGTAGCGCTTGCCCTGATTGTGCACCTTGGTGACGAGCGGGCAGGTGGCATTGAGGACGGGAAGGTTGCGCTTGGCCGCTTCCTCCTCGACGCTTCTGGCAACGCCATGCGCGCTGAACACGGTGACGGCGTTCGCCGGCACCTCGTGGAGGTCTTCCACAAACACCGCGCCTTTCGCCTTTAGGCTTTCGACCACGTATTTGTTATGGACGATCTCGTGGCGGACGTAGACCGGCGGGCCATACTTCTCCAGCGCGCGTTCGACGATCTCGATCGCGCGCACGACCCCCGCGCAGAACCCGCGCGGCTGAGCCAGAACGACCTCCATCGGACGCCGATCAAGCAAGCTGCACCGTCCGCTTGTCGGCGTCGCGGCCGAGCGCCTCGAACACCTTGACGACGATGCCTTTGGCGTCGAGACCGGCCTGCGCGTACATCGCGGCCGGGCTGTCGTGATCCTGGAAGAGATCGGGCAGCATCATGCAGCGAACCTTCAGTCCCTTGTCGAGCGCGCCGTTGTCCGACAGCGCCTGCAAGACCTGGGCGCTGAATCCGCCAATCGAGCCTTCCTCGATCGTGATCAGCACTTCATGCTCGCGGGCGAGTCGCAGGACGAGATCGGTATCCAGCGGCTTGGCGAAGCGTGCATCGGCCACCGTGGCCGTCAAGCCGTGTGACTTTAGAACCTCTGCAGCCTTGAGGCACTCGGCGAGGCGCGTGCCGAGCGACAGCAGCGCGACGCTCGAACCTTCCTTGATGATGCGGCCCTTGCCGATCTCGAGCGGCGTGCCGATTTCCGGCAGTTCGACGCCGACACCGTCGCCGCGCGGGAAGCGGAAGGCGGACGGACGATCGTCGATCGCAACCGCGGTCGCGACCATGTGGCGCAGCTCGGCCTCGTCCGCGGCCGCCATCACCACGAAGTCGGGGAGGCAGCAGAGATAGGCCAGGTCGAAAGCGCCGGCGTGGGTCGGGCCGTCCGCACCGACGAGACCGGCGCGGTCGATGGCGAAGCGCACCGGCAGACGTTGGATCGCCACGTCGTGAACCACCTGGTCGTAGGCGCGTTGAAGGAAGGTGGAATAGATCGCCGTGAACGGCTTCATTCCTTCGGTCGCAAGACCGGCCGCGAAGGTCACGCCGTGTTGTTCGGCAATGCCCACGTCGAAGGTCCGGTTCGGGAAGGCCTTGCCGAAGATGTCGACGCCGGTGCCGGACGGCATGGCCGCGGTGATGGCGACGATCTTGTCGTCGGTCTGCGCGTGCTTGACGAGGCTCTCGCCGAACACCTTGGTGTAGGACGGAGCGTTGGCGACGGCCTTGGCCTGCTTGCCGGTGGCGACGTCGAATTTGACGACGCCGTGGTACTTGTCGGCGGACGCTTCGGCCGGGGCGTAACCCTTGCCCTTCTGCGTGACGACATGAACGAGGATCGGGCCCTGCTCGGAGTCGCGCACGTTGCGCAGCACCGGCAACAGATGATCGAAGTTGTGGCCGTCGATCGGGCCGACGTAGAAGAAGCCGAGTTCCTCGAACAGCGTGCCGCCCGAGAGGAAGCCGCGCGCATATTCTTCGGCGCGCTGCGCACCCTTCTCGACGAACTTCGGCAGCTTCTTCGCGACCTGCTTGGCGGTTTCGCGCAGCGAGCGGTAGGTGCGGCCGGAGATCAGACGCGAGAGGTAGGCCGACATGGCGCCGACCGGCGGTGCGATCGACATCTCGTTGTCGTTGAGGATGACGATCAGGCGCGAATCCATGGCGCCGGCATTGTTCATCGCCTCATAGGCCATGCCCGCCGAGATCGAACCGTCGCCGATCACGGCCACGACCGAGTTCTTCTTGCCGGCGAGATCGCGGGCGACCGCCATGCCGAGGCCGGCGGAGATCGAGGTCGACGAGTGAGCAGCGCCAAAGCAGTCGTACTGGCTTTCGGCGCGCTTGGTGAAACCGGACAGGCCGCCGCCCTGACGCAAGGTGCGGATGCGGTCGCGCCGTTCGGTCAGAATCTTGTGCGGATACGCCTGATGTCCGACATCCCAGATGATGCGGTCGTCCGGCGTGTTGAAGACATGGTGCAATGCGACGGTCAGTTCGACCACGCCGAGGCCCGCGCCCAGATGTCCGCCGGTGACGGCGACAGCGTTGATCGTCTCCGCGCGCAGCTCGGCGGCGAACTGCGTCAACTGACTGTCGGGCAGCGTCCGGAGGTCGGCCGGCGTTTTAACTGCATCGAGGAGGGGGGTTTTTGATGTCATAACGCAACTTTCAAAAATGGTCGAAACAGGCGTCCGGACCTTGTTTGTTCCGCGCTTTATGGCAGATATCCAGAATGAAAACAGTACCCTGACACTTTTTATGCCATTTTTGAGCGCATTTGAAGCCGAGCTTGCCGGCCACCTCAGAGATAGGTAACCGGACCCATGGCGGCCCGCGGTTTCCTACGTCGTCCCCCCAATCGAAAGAATAAAAGTGCTGAAGAGCCTTGTTGTTTCACTTGTGAATGTTTGCACACGCTTTGCCTCATTAACTGTGGCGATTGCAGCCATTTTGACCGTCGCGGCTGGCTATTATTCAGCCCGGAACTTCGCAATCACGACTGATATCGGGAAACTGATCTCACCCAACCTGGAGTGGCGTCAGCGGGAGATCGACTACGAAAAGTGGTTTCCGGACCGAAACAAGCTGATTTTGGCAGTGGTTGAGGCGCCGACTCCGGAACTGGCGGGTATCGCCAGCGCGGCCCTTGAACAAAAACTTTCGGGCCGGAATAAGGAATTTGAAGCGGTCAAGCGCGCCGGTGGCGGCGATTTTTTTGAGCAGAACGGCCTTTTATTCCTGCCAACTCAAGAGGTTGAGCAGACGGCCCGGCAGCTGGCCGAGGCTGCGCCGATGGTCGAAGTTTTGGCCGGGGATCCGAACTGGCGCGGCCTCACCGGCGCGGTTGAGTTTGGCCTTCAAGGCGCGACACGGGGCCGCTATCCGCTCGACAACGTAGCCAAGCCGTTTAACGCGGCCTCGGAGACCATCGAAAAGACTTTGGCCGGGCAGCCGGCGACTTTCTCGTGGCGGGAACTCACGAGCGACAAGCCGCTGACGGCGGCTGACAGGCGGGTATTCCTCCAGATCACGCCGGTTCTGGACTACAACGCGCTGGAACCGGGTGGCGCCGCAACTGAATCCATCCGCCAGGCCGTCAAGGACCTCGATCTCGCCGGCAAGTATCAGGCGAGAGTTCGGCTAACCGGCCCGGTGCCGATCGCCAACGAGGAGTTTGCCACGCTTCAGGAAGGCGCGCTGGTCAATCACACGGTGACCGTGCTGGTGGTCCTGTTGATCCTGTGGATGGCCCTGAAGTCGCCGAAGATCATTGTCGCCGTGTTCCTGACGCTGATTGTCGGCCTCGCGCTGACGACGGCCGTTGGCCTGCTGATGGTTGGTGCTTTCAACCTGATCTCGATTGCGTTCTTCGTGCTGTTCGTCGGTCTCGGTGTCGACTTCGGCATTCAATACAGCGTGCGCTACCGTTCCGAACGTCACAAGTTCGGTGACCTTCGCACCGCGATTTCCAAGGCAGCTGAGTATTCGGCCATTCCGCTGTCGCTCGCGGCGGTCGCGACCGCGGCCGGCTTCCTCTCGTTTCTGCCGACGGCGTACCGCGGTGTCTCCGAACTCGGCCAGATCGCCGGCGCGGGCATGATCATCGCCTTCATCGCGGCGATCACCGTGCTGCCGGCGCTGCTGAAGCTGTTCAACCCGGCCGGCGAAGCGGAGCCACTCGGCTACAAGTTCCTCGCGCCAGTCGATCGATTTCTCGAAGATCACCGCGTCGCGATCATCGCCTCCACGCTGGCGATCGCTGTCGCCGGCTTGCCGCTGCTCTATTACCTGCGCTTCGACTTCAATCCGATCAATCTGCGCAGCCCGAAGGTGGAATCGATCTCGACCTATCTCGATCTGCGCAGCGATCCGAACACCTCGACCAACGCGATCGAGGTGATCACGGCCAATCAGGCCGAAGCGAAACAGGTGATGGAGAAGCTGGCGAAGCTGCCCGAGGTATCGCGGGTGATGTCGCTCGATTCGTTCGTGCCGGAAGACCAGCAGCCGAAGCTGCGGGCGATCCGCACTGCGGCGCGCGAACTCGTGCCAGCGCTGAAAACGGATCCGGACGACAAGCCGCCGACCGACGCCGAGAATCTCGAAGCGGTCCGCCTGACCGTGATCAACCTGCGCAAGGTCGCGGGAAGTGCCACGACGCCCGGCGCCGCCGCCTCGCGCCGCCTCGCAAACGCGCTCGACGGCGTACTAAAGGCCGAGAAGCCGCTGCGCGACAAGGCTGAGGCGGCGTTCGTGCTGCCGCTTCGCGCGATGCTGGGCCAACTCGGCGCGCTGCTTCAGGCAAGGCCCGTCACCGACAAGACGTTGCCGCAGGACTTGCAGCGCGACTGGCGTACGCCGGACGGGCGCGTGCGCGTCGAGGCGCAGCCGAGCGGCGATCCGAACGACAACGAGACGCTGCGCAAGTTTGCGGCCGCGGTCAAGGCGGCTGCGCCAGCGGCGATCGGCGGGCCGGTGTCGATTCTTGAATCGGGCGACACCATCGTGAAGGCGTTCATCCAGGCGGGCGCCTGGGCGCTGCTGTCGATCTCGATCCTGCTGTGGATCGTGCTGCGGCGGATCGGCGACGTGCTGCTGACGCTGTTGCCGCTCGTGCTCGCGGGTGTCGTGACGCTGGAAATCTGCGTCCTCATCGGCCTGCCGATGAACTTCGCCAACATCATCGCTCTGCCGCTGCTGCTCGGCATCGGCGTCGCATTCAAGATCTACTACGTGACTGCGTGGCGCGCGGGGCAGACCGATTTATTGCAGTCGAGTCTGACGCGCGCGATCTTCTGGAGTGCGCTGACGACCGCGACCGCGTTCGGCAGCCTCTGGCTGTCGAGCCATCCCGGTACGTCGAGTATGGGCAAGCTGCTCGCACTGTCACTGGTGACGACGCTCGCTGCCGCCGTGCTGTTCCAGCCGGCGCTGATGGGCAAGCCGCGCGAGATCGAGGAGGAGTAGCCGAGCGATCCCGCGCACGGCTTTCGATCTCGCAGAAAACAGAAAGAGCCGCGGCAGGGCCGCGGCTCCTTCTGTTTCAGGCGTCGGCGTGATTCGGTCTACTTTGCCTTGCCGCCCGGAGGAGCGGGGGGCAACGTTTGCGCGATTTCGGGAATGGCGCAGATGTCAGCCAGGGGATCGGCGGGGGTTGTCCCGGTTTTGGACGCCGCGGTGGTGCCGGCTTTGGCGGCTGGCGCTGATGTCTTCGCCGTGGTGGGGGCCGGCGCCATTTTTTGCCCGGCACCGGGCGGTGTGCCCGCCTTCGGTGCGCCGGGTGGCAATGCCGGATCGACGACGCGCGTCCATGTCTGTCCGCCGCAGAGGAACCCGAGGACGCAGCCCTTGATCTCCAGCTTGTCGGCCGACAGCAGCTTTATGCTTGAATCATACGACTTGCCGTCCTGCGCATTGTAGACGGTCCCGTGCCATTCCTCGGTGCCGCTTTTCCTCTTCATATTAAGAAGCGTAGGCATCCCGAGCGTCGGGCGGCCTCGCTTGCTGACGTCGGGATTTTGCCGATCGATGCCGCCAGCCCGTTTTTCCCAGGCGATCACGCCCCACTTGCTGCTGCCGCAATCGACAATCCGTACCTGTGCGACCCCGTCTTCCACGAGCCAATCGCCATTCACGTCCGCTGCATGGGCCGCGGCCGTTGCCGCCGTTAAAATCAATCCGGTATAGAGAAGTGTCCGCATAAAACCTCTTAGGCACCGCAACATTTATTATTGCCTGCTGTGAGTCTGGCAGGTCAAAACGCCGCAATGGTGGTTTTGGGTTGACTGCACACCAATGAAGCGAAGTATGTAAGCCGATGGTATATCCGAATCTTGACGTTTCCGAGATGTTTGTCGACAGGCAATCCCAGCGCAGTGTCATGCATGCGCGGCACCTGAACGAGCAACTCGTCCGTGTTCTCAAAACAATCGGCTACGATGTAGGGTTCCAGAGCGGCAAGGGGCAATACCTCTATGATCGCGACGGGGCGCGTTATCTCGATCTTTTGAGCGGGTTCGGGGTGTTTGCCATCGGCCGCAACCATCCAACCCTGCGCAATGCGCTGAAAAGCGTCCTCGACAGCGATCTGCCGAATCTCGTGCAGATGGACGTCTCGACGCTCGCGGGTGTGCTGGCGGAGCGGCTGCTCGGCCACATGCCGTATCTCGATAAAGCCTTTTTCTGCAATTCCGGCGCAGAAGCCGTCGAGGCGTCGATCAAGTTTGCCCGCAACGCCACGGGCCGGCAGGGTATCGTCCATTGTGCCAAATCCTACCACGGCCTCACCTACGGCGCGCTGTCGCTGACCGATGATTCGAATTTCCGTGGCGGCTTCGAACCGCTGCTGCCGGGTTGCACGGTGGTGCCGTTCAACGATCTCGCGGCGCTCGAGCAGGCGCTCGCGTCACGCCAGATCGCGGCTTTCATTGTCGAACCGATTCAGGGCAAGGGCGTCAACATTCCCGGCGACGACTACCTGCCGGGCGCGGCCGCGCTCTGCAAGAAGTACGGCACGCTGTTCGTGGCTGATGAAGTACAGACCGGCCTTGGCCGCACCGGACGCTTTCTCGCGGTCGAACACTGGAATGTCGAGCCCGATATGGTGCTGCTGGCGAAGGCCCTGTCGGGCGGCCACGTGCCGGTCGGCGCGGTGCTGACGCGCAAGGCCATTTTCGACAAGATTTTCGATCGTATGGATCGTGCCGTCGTGCACGGCTCGACGTTCTCCAAGAACGATCTTGCGATGGCGGCCGGCATCGCCACGCTCGAAGTGTTCAAGTCCGAGCGTCTGGTCGAGAACGCGGCGAAGCGCGGCGCCCAGATTCGCCTTGCGCTCAACAACCTGCTGCCGAAGTACGAGCTTCTGAAAGAGGTGCGCGGCAAGGGCCTGATGATCGGCGTCGAGTTCGGTCCGCCGAAGTCCCTCGGCCTCAAGGCCTCCTGGAATTTGCTGGAGAGCGCGAGCAAGGGCCTGTTCTGCCAGCTCATCACCATTCCGCTGTTCAAGGATCACAAGATCCTGACGCAAGTGGCCGGTCACGGCAGCCATACCATCAAGCTGCTGCCGCCGCTCATGATCGATGACGCGGACTGCAACTGGATCGAGAAATCGTTCGACGACGTGATCGCCGCGTCACATCGCGTACCCGGCGCCGTGTGGTCGCTCGGCAAGACGCTGATGGACAACGCGGTGCGCAAGTCGGCGTAGGACGTCGTCCCCGGGCGAGTGAAAACGAGACCCGGGATCCATACGCTGTGAGCGATCGATAAGGCGCGGAGTATGGGTCCCTGCTTTCGCAGGGACGACCGAGACAAAAAGACGGCAACAATTGAAAACGGCCGCATGACGCGGCCGCTTTCTTTATTTTCCGGCTCGTCGAACGAAATTACTGGCCGTGGCTCTTGAGCATGGCGTCGCAGGCCTTCGATATTTTCGGCCGGTTCTGCTGGAGACACGCCAGAATGACGAAGTCGCCTTCCTGCATCACCGAGCGGCAATAGCGCGAGACGTCGCTGCCGCACGCCTTCTGCTGTTCGGGCGTACCGCGGTTCTGCGCAAAGGCGCTGGTCGAGGCGACGGTGACCAGGGAGAGCAATGCAAATGTCTTCAGCATGATTTTCCTTCGATCTGAGCCCGTGAGAACACCCCGTGCAGAATCTATAGGCGATTTTGCCGGGCGATAAAATCGGGATCGGCCGCTGAAGGCCTTGGGACGATCAGTTCGGCTCGAAGTGTTGCAACAAGAGTGCAGTCAGCCGGACCGAGGGCCGACCGCATGCCGAAATGTGGCGCTGAAATGCGGCCTTTGTCGTGACGCCCGGTCTCGCTGCGACGCACGCGCGACGTTGCGTCACACATTACCGCTTCTTGTGATTGGCCCAATAGCGGTCGCGCAGGTGGCGCTTCACGAGTTTTCCGGTCGGCGTGCGCGGCAGTTCCGCCTCGAAGTCGATGCTCTTCGGGCATTTGATCGGTGACAGCGCCTTGCGGCAGTAGACGATCAGTTCCGCGGCGAGTTCCGGGCCCGCATCCTTCATGTCGTGCGGCTGCACGACCGCCTTCACCTCTTCGCCCATTTCCTCATTGGGAACGCCGAAGACGGCGACGTCCGCCACCTTCGGATGACCGATCAGCACATCCTCGGTCTCCTGCGGATAGATGTTCACGCCGCCGGAGATGATCATGTAGGCCTTGCGGTCGGTGAGGTAGAGGAATCCTTCGCTGTCCAGATAGCCGACATCGCCGAGCGTCGACCAGCCGCGCGCGTTGTAGGCGCGCTTCGTCTTGTCGGGATCGTTGTGGTAGCTGAACGTCGGCGCGTCGGCGAAGTAGACGGTGCCGATCTCGCCCGTCGGCAGTTCCTTGTCATCCTCATCGAGAATCTTGATCGAGCCCACGACCGCGCGGCCAACCGTGCCACGGTGGCTCAACCATTGATGCGAGTCCGACACGGTGACGCCGTTGCCTTCGGAGCCCGCGTAGTACTCAATCAGGATCGGACCCCACCACTCGATCATCCTGGCCTTCACATCGACCGGGCAGGGAGCAGCGGCGTGGATCGCGCCCTTGATGGTCGAGACGTTGTACTTCGCACGCACATCGTCCGGCAGCTTCAGCATGCGCACGAACATGGTCGGCACGAGCTGTGTCTGCGTCACCTTGTGCGTTTCGACGAGCTTGAGGAATTCCTCCGCGTCGAACGACTCCATGATGACAGAGGTGCCGCCGAGCGTGCCGACCATCATGTTGAAGCGCAGCGGAGCCGCATGATAGAGCGGCGCTGGCGAGAGATAGATGCTCTCGCTGGTCATGCCGCACATCTTCTGGCAGAGCAGTTGCAGGAACGGATTCGGTACGTCGATCGCCTTGTTTTCCGACTCGCGCTTGATGCCCTTCGGCCGGCCGGTGGTGCCAGATGAATAGAGCATGTCGTAGCCGGCGATCTCGTCAGCGATCGGCGTTGTCGGTTGCGATGCGACCGCCTGATCCCAGGACTTGAAGTTCGCGATCTTTTCGCTGCCGGTGACGTAGTAGGCCGGCTTGCTATCAGCCTTTGCTGCGAGCGTCCCTAGTGCTTCCGCGGTCTTCGGCGTGCCGATGACGAGCTGCGCGCCGCAGTCGGCGACGATGTAGGCGATCTCATCGGTCGTGAGGTAGCGGCTGATCGCCGTGTAGTAGAGGCCGGCGCGCTGCGCGGCCCAGCACACGACCATGAAGTCGATACAGTTTTCCATCAGAAGCGCGATGTGATCGCCCTGCTTCAAGCCGAGCGAGCGGAACAGCTGCGCGGCCTGGTTCGATCGCTCGTCGAGTTCGCGATAGGTCACCTTGTCGCCCGAACGCGCCATCACATAGGCGATCTTGTTCGGCGTTGATTTCGCGTGGTGGGCCGGATGCGACACGGACTCGTTTCTCCCGATTTTGTTTTTTACCTCTCCCCGTTTACGGGGAGAGGTCGGCGAGCATCGTCAGATGCGAGACGGGTGAGGGGCCGGCGTTACTCAGCCCCTCACCCGGTTCGAATTCGCTTCGCTCATTCTCACCACCCTCTCCCCGCAAGCGGGGCAAGGGGCAATGAACTCAGAGCCGCTCGACGATGGTGACGTTCGCCATGCCGCCGCCTTCGCACATGGTCTGAAGCCCGTAGCGCTTGTTGTTGTTCTTGAGCGCATAGAGAAGCGTCGTCATCAGCTTGGTGCCCGAGCCGCCGAGCGGATGGCCGAGCGCGATCGCGCCGCCATTGACGTTCAGCTTCGCCGGATCGGCGCCGGTGGTCTTGAGCCATGCGGTCGGCACCGATGCGAAGGCTTCATTGACCTCGAACAGATCGATGTCGTCGATCGTCATGCCGGCCTTCTTCAGCGCGCGCTCGGTGGCAGGCAGCGGCGCTTCCAGCATGATCACCGGATCGTGGCCCATCATGGTCATGTGATGGATGCGCGCCATCGGCTTGACGCCGAGCTGCTTCAGGCCCTTCTCGTTGACGACCAGAACGCCCGAGGCGCCGTCGCAGATTTGGCTGGCGCTGGCTGCGGTGAGGCGGCCGCCGTTCTCGTTGATCAGCTTGACACCGCGGATACCGTCAAGCGTCACGTCGAAGCGGATGCCTTCGTCGATGGTGTGCGTGTCGGTCGAGCCGTCCGCGCGCGTGATCTTCAGCGGAACGATTTCGTCCTTGAACTTGCCAGCCTGGGTCGCGGCGATCGCGCGCTGATGGCTCTCGTAGGAATAACGATCGAGCGCTTCCTTATCGAGACCGTACTTCACCGCCATCATCTCGGCGCCGGTAAACTGGCTAAACTGGATGTTCGGATATTTTTCTTCGAGCTGCGGGCTCTTGTAGGTGCCGAAACCGTTCTTCGCCGCGAGCGTGGCGGGGAGGCCCATCGGCACGCGGGTCATGCCCTCGACGCCGGCCGCGATCACAACATCCATCGTGCCCGACATCACCGCCTGTGCCGCGAAGTGCAGCGCCTGCTGCGACGAGCCGCACTGGCGGTCGATCGAGGTGCCCGGCACATGCTCCGGCAGCTTCGAGGCCATCACCGCGTTGCGCGCGACGTTGTTCGACTGCTCGCCGGCCTGCATGACGCAGCCCATGATGACGTCCTCGATCTGGTTCGGATCGACGCCCGAACGATCGACAAGCGAGTCCAGCACGGAGGCGGCGAGATCGACCGGATGCCAACCGGCAAGACGGCCACCCTTGCGGCCTCCGGCGGTGCGTGCAGCGGCGACGATGTAGGCTTCGGCCATAGGTCTCTCCCGATGTTTGTTGGGCATTATTGGCTGCGGATTTAAGGGACGGGGATCGCCTTAGTCAATCACTCAATTAACTCTTGAGCCCGGCGTGTCGATGAGGTTAGTAAGCCCCACCACAGAGTGCCCTTCATGCGTGCAAGTGCCAACCAGCGAGCGAATTCCGGGCTGTCGCGGCGGATAGTTCCGGCGCGCAATCCGACCGCGGAGAAGCTTCTGGTCGCGGCCAGCGAGCTGATGATCGAGCGGAATTCGCTGGAAATTTCACTGAGCGATCTGGCGCAGAAGTCCGGCGTCAACGCGGCGCTGGTGAAATACCACTTCGGCAACAAGGAAGGCCTGTTGCTGGCGCTGCTCGCACGCGACGCGGAGGCCGAGGTCGTCAACCTCGAATACCTGTTGGCACAGCCGATCTCGGCGACAGAAAAACTGAAGCTCCATATCGCTGGCATTATCAATGCCTATTACCGGTTTCCGTATCTCAACCGGCTGATCCATCTGCTGCTGCACGAAAGCGATGCGAAGTCGGCGAACGAAGTCTCGCGCTTCTTCATCAAGCCGCTGTTCGACTTTCAGCGCCGCTTGCTGGAGGAGGGGGTTGCATCGGGCGAGTTCCGCAAGGTTGACCCGGTTCTGTTTTACACGAGCCTGATCGGTTCATGCGACCACCTGTTCCATGGCCGCAACGCCATCTCGCGTGCGACCGGAGCCGGCGAAGTTACCGACGACGTCCGCCGCCGGTACATCGAACACATGACCGCCATGGTGCTCGGCGGAATGCTCAAGCCGGCACCTGTGAAATCCACCAAGGCGTAATCACGCCGCGAACAGAAACTGCAAACCAAGGGGAGTCCCATGCAGCTTAAAGACGTTTCCGTACTCATTACCGGCGGCGGGTCGGGTCTCGGCGCCGCGACTGCGCGCGCCATGGCCGCGAAGGGCGCGAAGGTTGCCGTGCTCGACATGGCCAAGGACAATGCCGAGAAGGTCGCCGCCGAGATCAAGGGTGTTGCCTGCGTCGGCGACGTCGCGCAGGAGGCGCCGGTGAAGGAAGCCATTGCCAAGGCGGAAGCCGCACACGGCGTCGTGCGCGTGCTCGTCAACTGCGCCGGCATCGGCGGTGCGGTGAAGACCGTCAGCAAGAACGGCGCATATCCGCTCGATCACTTCTCGCGCATCATCAACGTCAACCTGATCGGCACCTTCAACTGCATCCGTCTCGTCGCCGAGCGCATGCAGAGCGCGCCGACCATCGGCGAAGAGCGTGGCGTCTGCATCAACACCGCGAGCGTCGCGGCGTTCGACGGCCAGATCGGCCAGGCGGCGTACTCGGCGTCGAAGGGCGGCATCGTCGGTCTGACGCTCCCGGTCGCGCGCGACCTCGCATCGATGAACATCCGCGTCATGACCATCGCGCCGGGCCTGTTCCTCACGCCGCTGCTGATGGGCCTGTCGGAAGAAGCCCGCAAGAGCCTCGGTGCGCAGGTGCCGCATCCGGCCCGTCTCGGCGATCCGTCGGAATACGCCAATCTTGCGGTCGCGATCGTCGAGAACCCGATGCTCAACGGCGAAACGATCCGCCTCGACGGCGCGATCCGCATGGCGCCGCGCTAAAAGAAGAAAATGGTCGTCCCCGCGAAAGCGGGGACCCATAGCCTCCGTGTTGTTTGTTGGAAGAGGCGAGTGCCGATACCACAAGAGCTTCACGGCGTATGGTTCCCGGCTCGCGTGCGCAAGGCGCACTTGGCCGGGACGACGATTGCGGGTGGAGGTCGCCTTGAAGACGGGTCCGCTGCTGATCGATCATCGCGAGGGTGTTGACTGGGTGACGCTCAATCGCCCGGATAGCCTCAACGCGCTCGATCCTTCGCTGGTCGATGCACTCAACCAGTATTTCGAGGATCTCGCCCACAGCAAGAAGACGCGCGTCGTGGTACTGCGGGGGACCGGCCGCGCCTTCTGTGCCGGCCTCGACCTGAAGGAAGCGATGAGCCGCCGCTCGAACGAGCCGCCGACGGTCGCCGAGTCGCTCGATCATCAGCGCCACATCGCCGACATCGTCATGCTGATGCGGCGGTGTCCGCAGCCGATCATCTCTCTGATCCAGGGTTCAGCCGCCGGTGGCGGCTTCGCGCTGGCGTTGGCGTCGGACATCCGCATCGCCGCGAAGAACGCGCGCATGAACTGCGCTTTCATCAAGCTCGGGCTCGGTGGCTGCGATATCGGTACGAGCTACTTCCTGCCACGCCTTGTCGGCGTGTCGGTCGCGTCCGAACTGATCCTGACCGGCCGTTTCATTCATGCGGATCGCGCGCTCGCCGTCGGCCTCGTGTCCGAGGTGGTCGAAGAGGGCGAACTTGAGGCGGCGGCCGGGCCTTACGTCGAGGCGATGATGACAGCATCGCCGCTTGGGCTGCGGCTCTCGAAGGAATGCCTGAACATGAGCGTCGATGCCTCGTCGATCGAAGCTGTGATCGCCATGGAGGATCGCAATCAGGTGCTGACCAGCCGCTCCGAGGATTTCAAGGAGGGTATCCGCGCCTTCCTGGAGAAGCGAAAACCGAACTACCGGAATGCCTGACTCTGGTTGCCATTTCAGAAAACTCGGCTTCAAATCGGGCCAATTCCGCAGAGCGGATAAGCCCAAGTGTACACAACAAAAAGAACAAGAGAACGAACAGTCGCAAAGCGCCAGGATAACGCGCTAAGACAAACGGGGAGTGACGCGCGTGAACGCAGATGCCGCGAGGGCTTTGAACAAGCCCCCATTCCGCAAGATCAACTGGATGGAGCGTGACATCGCCGTCGAGCGGCGTCCGGATGGCACGATCATCATCAAGTCGCGCATTCCGCTGAACGCCTACGAGGCATCGATCCCGGCTGCGCTCGCGAAGTGGGCCAAGGAGCGGCCGGATCATACGTGGCTGGCGCAGCGCGGTGGCGAGAAACGCGAATGGCGCAAGGTGTCGTTTGCGGAAGCCAAGCGCACGGTCGATGCGTTGACGCAGGCGATCCTCGATCTGGGTATCGCAGGCGACCGGCCGCTGGCGATCCTCAGCGGCAATTCTATCGAGCACGCATTGATGACTCAGGCGGCGATGCAGGCGCGCCTTCCGGCAGCGCCGGTGTCGCCGGCGTATTCGCTGATGAGCCAGGATCACGCCAAGCTCAAATACATCTTCAACCTGATCAAGCCCGGCATCGTCATGGTGCAGGACGGCCCGACGTTCGAGAAGGCGCTGGCCTCGCTCGATCTGACGGACGTCGTTGTTGTTTACGTGGCGCGCCCGCCCACGAACGTGAAGAGCATTGCCTACGCCGGCATGGCGAAGACGCCGGTGACCAAAGCGGTCGAGGAATCGATTGCAAAGATCACGCCGAAGACCGTCGGCAAGCTGCTGTTCACGTCCGGCTCGACCGGCATGCCGAAGGCCGTCATCAACACGCAGGAAATGATGTGCGCGAATGCGGCGATGATGATGCAGACGCGGCCGCGCGATCCGGACACGACCGGGACGTTCCTCGACTGGATGCCGTGGAACCACACCATGGGCGGCAACGCGCTGTTCAACCCGGTGCTCATCGAAGGCTCGACGCTCTACATCGACGACGGCCGCCCTGTGCCCGGCATGTTCGACGAGACGATCCGCAACCTGCGTGAAATCTCGCCGACCTATTACGCCAACGTGCCGGCGGGCTACGCCGCGCTCGCGGCCGTGATGGAGAAGGACGACGCGCTCTGCCGCAACTTCTTCAAGAGTCTGAACCTGATCGCCTATGGCGGCGCGCGGCTTCCGGACGATCTCTACGACCGCATGCAGGCGCTGGCGGTGAAGGCGACCGGCGAGCGCATCGTGTTCTACACGGGATGGGGTTCGACCGAGACCGCGCCGACTTCGACCGGCACTTATTGGGACACCGAGCGCGTCGGCCTGATCGGCCTGCCGTTCCCCGGCGTCGAACTGAAGTGCGTGCCGTGCGGCGATCGCTACGAGATGCGCATCCGCGGCATCAACGTCACGCCGGGCTATTACGGTCAGCCAGATCTCACCGCGAAGGCGTTCGACGAAGAAGGGTTCTATTGCATCGGCGATGCCGGCGTGTTCGTCGATCCGAACGATCCGGTCCAAGGCCTCATCTTCGCGGGCCGCGTGGTCGAGGATTTCAAGCTCACGACCGGCACCTTCGTGCATGTCGGCTCGCTGCGCACCGACGCCATCGCTGCGGCGACCCCCGTCATGCATGACGGCCTCATCACCGGGCAGGATCGTCCGTTCATCGGATTGCTGGCGTGGCCGAACGTCGACGCCTGCCGCATCCTGATCGGCAATCCGCAGGCGACCGCGGACGAGGTCGTGAAACATCCTAAAGTGATCGAAACGCTGCGTGAAGGTCTCCGCGCACACAACAAAGCGAGTGGCGGCGCGAGCAGTCTGCGCATCTCGCGCGCCATGCTGATGGCCGATCCGCCGTCGATCGACGGCAACGAACTCACCGACAAGGGTTACATCAACCAGCGCGCGGGCCTTGAGCGCCGCGCCGCGCTGGTGGAGCAGCTCTACACCGAGCCACCCGGCCCGGACGTCATCATCATCTGAATTGAAGTCATTCGCAGCATCACACCAAACAAGAAGAGCAGAACATGAATTTCGAGTTCTCCGACGACCAGAAGCAGCTCCGTGACGAAGCCCGCCGCTATCTCGCCGAGCATTCCTCGCCGAAGGCCGTGCGCGCCGTGCTCGAAGGCAAGGCGCCGTATGACAAGGAGCTCTGGAAGGGGCTCGCCGGCATGGGCTTCCTCGGCGTCGCGATTCCGGAGGAATACGGCGGTGCGGGCGCCGGCCATCTCGAACTTTGCGTGATCGCCGAGGAAATGGGCCGCGCGATCGCGCCGGTGCCGTTCTCGTCATCGATCTACCTTGCCGCCGAGGCGATCACGATCGCAGGCTCCAAGGAGCAGAAGCAGAAGTATCTGCCGGGCCTCGCGCAGGGCACGACCATCGGCACGCTGGCGCTGTTCGAAGGCACTGGCAATCCGTCGCATGCCAAGATCAAGACGAGCGTCGCGCAGAACAAGATCAGCGGCACCAAGAAGCCGGTGCCGGATGGATCGATCGCGGACATCGCGATCGTCGCCGCGCGCACCGGCTCGTCGGGCCGCGAGACCGATATCTCGCTGTTCATCGTCGATCTGAAGGGCGCGGGCGTAAAGCGCAGCGATCTTCAGGGGCTTGATCCGTCGCGCAATCAGGCCGAGGTCGTGTTCGATGGCGCGGCCGCCGAACCGCTCGGCAAGGCCGGTGAGGGCTGGGCGACCTTGATGCAGGTGCTCGACCGCGCGGCCGTGCTGACGGCATTCGAACAGGTCGGCGGCGCCGACCGTGCGCTGGAGATGGGCCGCGACTACGCGCTCGACCGCATTGCGTTCGGCCGCCCGATCGGTTCGTTCCAGGCGGTGAAGCACATCCTTGCCGACATGTATGTGTCGGCGACGCTGGCGCGCTCGAACTGCTACTACGGCGCATGGGCGCTTTCGACAAATGCCGGTGAATTGCCGGAAGCGGCCGCGACCGCGCGCGTCAGCGCAACGCAGGCGTTCCAGCATTGCTCGAAGCAGAACATCCAGGTGCACGGCGGCATGGGCTTCACCTGGGAGTTCGACTGCCATCTCTACTATCGGCGCTCGAACGCGCTCGCGCTCAGCCTCGGCAGCCAGTCGTACTGGGAAGACGAATTGATCGACCGCATGCGCAAGCGCAACGCGGCGGCTTAAACGAGACAGCGTCATGAATTTCGACGACACCCCGCAGGAAGCCGCCTTCCGCGCCGTGGCGCGCGAATGGATCACGGCGAATGCGCCCAAGCAGTACGAGGCCGAGCTGGCGAAGGCATCGCTCGGCCGCTTTGCGCTGAAAGGCGCGAACGTGCTCGACGTTGCCAAGGCGTGGCAAAAGAAGAAGGCCGATGCCGGATGGGCCTGCCTTCATTGGCCTAAGGAATACGGCGGCCGCGGTTCGTCGCCGATCGAGCGCGTGATCTGGCAGCAGGAAGAGGGCGTCTACGGTAAGCTGAGCCGTGTGTTCATCATCGGCCACGGCATGTGCGGCCCGACGATGATGGCGTTCGCCGGCGAAGAGCATAAACGCAAGCATCTGCCGCTGCTCGCGTCCGGCGAGAAGATCTGGTGCCAGCTGTTCTCCGAGCCTGCCGGCGGTTCGGACGTCGCGGGTTTGCGCACGCGCGCGGAGAAGGACGGCGACGACTGGATCGTCAACGGCCAGAAGATCTGGACGTCCGGCGCGCACTATTCGGACTACGGCATCCTGATCACCCGCACCGATCCGACCGTGCCGAAGCACAAGGGTCTCACCATGTTCTATCTGGACATGAAGAGCCCCGGCGTTGACGTGCGTCCGATCAAGCAGGCGAACGGCGCGTCCGACTTCAACGAGGTCTACTTCACCAACGTCCGCATTCCGGATTCGCAGCGGCTCGGCGCGGTCGGCGACGGCTGGAACGTGTCGCTGACCACGCTGATGAACGAGCGCATGTCCATCGGCGCCAGTGTCGCGACCGGTTTCTCGGAGCTGTTCGACTACTGCTCGGGCCTGATGCTCGACGATGGTCCGGCGATCGAGGATCGCAACGTGCGCTCGAAGCTTGCCAACTGGGCGGTGCGCGACAGCGGCCTCAAGTACACGGCGTTCCGGTCGATCTCGGCGCTGTCACGCGGTGAACGGCCGGGCCCGGAGAACTCCATCGGCAAGCTCGTCGCCGGTTCGATGATCCAGGACATCGCGGCCTACGCGCTCGATCTTCAGGGTGCCGCGGGCGTCGTCTCGTCGCCGGAGCAGGCGGAGCTTGCCGGAAAATTCCAGGCGATGCTGTTGCGCTCACCCGCGACGCGCGTCGAGGGCGGAACCGACGAAATCCTGCGCAACATCATCGCCGAGCGCGTGCTCGGCCTGCCGGGCGATATCCGCGTCGACAAGGATGTTCCGTTCAATCAGATTCCGACCAAAGGCCGCGCATAAGCCGCGCACAAGAATAAAGGGTCCGACCATGAATTTCGACGATACCCCGCAGGAAGCCGCGTTTCGCGCCGAGGCGCGCAAGTTCATCGCCGCCAACGCGCCGAAGGAGCTCGAGGAAGAGCTGACCAACGCGCCACTCGGCCGCATCAAGCTGAAGAAGGGTGACATCGTTGAAGTCGCCAAGAAGTGGCAGAAGAAGAAGTCGGACGGCGGCTGGACCTGCCTCAACTGGCCGAAGGAGTACGGTGGCCGCGGCGCGACCCCGATCGAGCAGGTCATCTGGAATCAGGAAGAGGGCATCTATCACAAGATCACTCATCCGTTTCAGATCGGCGAGGGCATGTGCGGTCCGACGCTGATGGAATACGGCACCGAGGCCGACAAGCGCCGCTATCTGCCGAAGATCGCTTCGGGCGAGGAAATCTGGTGCCAGCTCTTCTCCGAACCCTCTGCCGGTTCGGACCTTGCCGGCCTGCGCACGCGCGCCGAGAAGAAGGGCGACGAGTGGATCATCAACGGCCAGAAGATCTGGACCTCCGGCGCGCAGTATTCGGACTACGGCCTGCTGGTGACGCGCACCGACCCGAACGTACCGAAGCACAAGGGCCTCACCATGTTCTTCCTCAACATGAAGACGCCCGGCGTCGAGGTGAAGCCGATCAAGCAGATGAACGGCATGCAGGAGTTCAACGAGGTCTACTTTACCGACGTCCGCATTCCGGATTCGCAGCGGCTCGGCGCCGTCGGCGACGGCTGGAATGTGTCGCTGGCCACGCTGATGAACGAGCGTGCCTCGATTGGCGCGCGCCTGGCCACGGGTTTCTCCGAGGTGTTCGAGTTCTGCTCGAACCTGATGACCGACGACGGTCTTGCGATCGATGATCGCGAGGTCCGCTCCAAGCTCGCCAACTGGGCCTGCAAATCGAACGGCCTGAAGTACACGAGCTATCGCACGCTCTCGGCGCTGTCGCGCGGCGAACGGCCGGGCCCGGAAAACTCCATCGGCAAACTCGTCGCCGGCCCGATGCTGCAGGACATCGCGGCCTTCGCGATGGACTTGCAGGGCGCAGCCGGCGCGCTGATGAAGGACGACGCCGAAGCAGCGGGCCAGTTCCAGCAGATGCTGATGTCGTCGCCCTCGACCCGTATCGCCGGCGGCACCGATGAGGTTCTGCGCAACATCATCGCCGAGCGCGTGCTCGGCCTGCCGGGTGACATCCGCGTCGACAAGAGCGTGCCGTTCAACCAGATCCCGACGAAGGGGCGCTAGTCATGGCGGAAGGCGCGGGCACGGGCGGCAAGCCGAAGCATTCGATCGACGAGCGGATCGGCGTGCTGGAGGAACTGCTTAACGAGCGTTACTCCTGCCGCGCCTTCAAGCCAGATCCGGTGCCGCGCCCGATCATCGAGCGCATCCTCAAGACATCGCAGCGCACGGCGTCCTGGTGCAACAGCCAGCCGTGGCAGGTGCTGATCGTCAGTGGTGCGGCGAAGGAGGAATTCCGCAAGAAGATCTACGCCGAGGCGATGACCGGCAAGGATGACCACGATTTCCCGCCGCCGCGCGAATACCTCGGCGTCTATCTCGAGCGGCGGCGCGAGAGCGGCTTCCAGCTCTACAACACGCTCGGCATCGCCCGCGGCGACAAGATGGCGTACGCGAAGCAGGCCCTGGAGAACTACAATTTCTTCGGCGCGCCGCATGTGGCGATCATCCATACTGACGAGCCGCTCGGCGTCTACGGCGCCGTCGATTGCGGCGCCTATGTCGGAAATTTCATGCTGGCGGCGCAGGCGCTCGGGCTCGGGACGATTCCGCAGGCAGCATTGGCCCGGCAGTCGGGCTTGATCCGCAAGCATTTCAAGCTGCCCGATGACCGCCGCGTCGTCTGCGGCATTTCGTTCGGCTATGCCGACAATGAGCATCTCGTGAATAGCTATCGCACGACCCGGGCTGGGTTGGCCGAGACCGTGACGTTTGTGGATTAGCTTCCAATCCCTCCCCCGCGCAGCGCGGGGAGGGTGGCGCACG
>JBMOOJ010000035.1:0-25126 GCA_049323835.1 Pseudomonadota bacterium
CGGATTCCAGCCGTTGATGAGATTCAGGGGTGGCGGCGACTGCGCGTTCAATCGGTCGAGACCTTGCACGGCTTGCTGCGCGGCGATCAGCGCGGCCTTCGCGGCCGCCGCACGCTGATCGTCGGCACCGATCGGAAACACCGCGAGCAGGCCGTCGCCCATGAACTTCAGCACCTCGCCGCCGTTCGAGAGCACCGCGCCGGCGAGCGTCTCGAAATAAGCGTTAAGCACCATGATCATCTCGGCGCCGGAGAGGCGGCTCGACAGATCGGTGAAGCCGCGCAGGTCCGATACCCAGATGATGGCGCGGATCGCTTCGCCGGAGCCGCGCTGGATCGATCCGGCGAGAACCTTCACGCCGGCGACGGTGCCGAGATAGGCGTTCAGCGCGTTCTCGGCGATGCGGGCGGCGATGTGCCGTTCCACATGCAGCGCGAACAGCCGCAGCAGGTGAGTAATCTGTTCGATATCTCTCTCCGCGAATCCGCTCGACCGCGCGGTCGCAAGCGTCACGATGTGACGATACTCGCCGCCGCCGAAGGGGATCGCGAGGTAGTCGTGGATGCCGAGCTCGGCGAGCTCGCGCATGATCGGAAATTCGGTTTGCGCTTCCGCCAGCTGCGGATTGCGGCGCAGACACTCTTTGGTCTCGATGACGCGCGCGAGAGTGTTGCGCTTGAAGCTGTCGCTGTCCGTCGCCGAATGCAGTACCTTCACTTCATCGCAGAAACCGTCGGCGCGCCGCCAGTTCCAGGCGAAGCCGAGCAGTTGCGGATGCAGCGTCGTGATATGAAGGCTGGCACGGTCAATCGGCAGCCCCGAGGCGATCATGCGCCAGATGAACGACTCCATCAGCGTCAGCATGTCGTTTTCGAGCGTGGCGCCGTGCAACAGCCACTCCTCGATCTCGGCAATGGTGACCTTGTCCGGTGCGGAAGCCGCGCCGCGGGCCGAGCGTTTGACGAGCGTCACGCCCGCCGGGTAGCTGCGCGGGTCCTGGGATGAGACGGGCTCGGATGTGGCTGTCACGCGACGTACTCGAAAATGACGGGCTGAGACAAAGGTGTTCATTCGAGCGGAGCTTGGCAAGCCCCGGCCCGGCGAAGATGCAAAGGTATGAGGTCGTTTATGCGACCGGCTTGATTGCGATCCGCAAGCCGTCCTTCGGCTTCGGAATCGGCCACATTTGCCAGTCCGGCTTGTAGCCTGCGGGCAGCGCGACCTCGATATTTTGCAGCAAATGCCGCGTGAAACATTTCGCCTGCATGACCGCGAAGTGCAGGCCGAGGCACATATGCGCGCCGCCGCTATAGGGCACCCATGCGAACTTGTGGCGGCTGCGCGTCGCCTCGTCGGTGAAACGCATCGGATCGAAGCGATCCGGCTCCGGCCAGTGCTCGGCCATGTGGTGGGTGTAGAGCGGGTTGAAGCCGCACAGCGTTCCGGCCGGAATCTCGTAGCCACGGAACGTGAAGTTGCGCGTCGCCCGGCGCGGGATCGACGGCACCGGCGGGATCAGCCGCAACGCTTCCTTGAAGGCCATCTCGGACAGCGGCATTGCTTCCAGCTTCTCGAACTGCAACGGCTCGCCGCGCGCGACGCCGAGCGCATTCGCTTCCGCGCGCAGCTTGTCCTGCCAGTGCGGATTCTGGGCGAGGAAGTAGACCAGCGAGGTCAATGACGACGTCAGCGTGTCGTGCGCCGCCATCACCAGGAAGCTCATGTGGTCGACGATATCCTGCGTCGACAGCAGCGCGCCGTCCTCGTGGGTGGCGCGGCAGAGCTGCGAGAACAGGTCATCGCCGCCCTTCTCGCGCCGGATCGGAATCTGCTTCGAGAAATAGGCGACCACGCGCTTGCGCCCCTGGACGCCGCGCGCCATCTGCGTGCCGGGCCATGGCTTGCGGATCGGGGCCACTGAAGCGGCGACCATATCGACGAACGCGGCCGTGATGTCGTCGACCTCGGGGCCGATCTCTGCACCGAGGAACGACGTCGCAGCGAGATCGAGCGTCAGCTGCTTCATCGCCGGATAGAATTTCATCTCGGCCGGATTGCTGCGCCACTGCGCGACGCGACGGGCGATGCCGTCGTCGAGCTGGGCGAGGTAGGACTTCATCGGTCCGGCCTTGAAGGCAACCGACAGCGCACGGCGATGCAGGCGATGCTCCTCGAAGTCGAGCAGCATCAGGCCGCGCGGGAAGAGCTGGTCGAGAATCGTGCCCCAGCCGTGGGTCGAAGAAAACAGTTTGGTCTGGTCGAACAGGATCAGCTCGTTGGCTTCGGGGCCGAGCATGGTGATCGAGGTTTCGCCGAGCACGCGCGAGCGATAGACCGGTCCGAAGCGCCGCGCCATGCGCTCGACTTCGCCTTTCGGATCGGCAAGCACGCTGAACGTGCGGCCGACGATCGGCCAGCCCTCGTCGCCGGGAATATGCGCCAGCGCCCTGCGGTCCATCTTGGTGGTCGGCGTATAGGTAGCCGGTGCGACGCTCTGCATGGACATGGATGAAGTTCCTTGCCGGAGGATGCAACAGGAGCGTGTCCGTCCGCTGGCGGATTTGCAAGGGGCAATAAAGTAACGATTATGCGGGCCCCGGCGCGCCGTAAGCTTCAGCCATCTCGCGGATATGGCGCAGCTTGGCCGCAAACAGCGACCAGTCGTCGCGCTCGGCAATCGGCGCCCACAGCGCCTCGACCTCGTCGATCAACAGCGTGCAGGGTTTCGCCTGTTTGAAGTATGGACGATCCAGCCGCATGTCATCGATCGGCTTGAATGCCTTCATCGCCGCGCGCATCGGCAGGAAGTCGGCGGATGAATAGCGCTCGCGCTCCGGACTTGCAGCCGCGCGCGCTTCGCTCGCGAGCCCGCCGTACCAGTCGAACAGCGTCTGCTCGAACGGGGCTTTCGATTGCAAGAGATACGTCCAGACCGCGCGTGTCAGCTCCTCGTCGGTTGCAGCATCGATCGAGCGAAGTCCGAGCCGCCAAAGGATCGCATCGTTGAACGCCTGCTGAAGTGCCGGGCCGAAGGCGCCGAGCGCGCCTTCCAGCTGTTCCTTGGCTGCGAACGGCAGCAGGCATTCGGCGAGCCGTGTCACGCACCAGAACCACTGGTCCGGCTGGCGGCCGTAGGCGTAAAGGCCCTGCTCGTCGAAATAGGCGGCGGTGAAGTTCGGATCGAGCACCGGCAGGAAACGCCACGGACCGTAATCGAAGCTTTCGCCGGTGACGTTGATGTTGTCGGTGTTCAGCACGCCGTGGACGAAGCCGCCGGCCATCGACCATGCGCCGGTCTTCGCGACGCGGCGGCAGACCTCTTCGAGAAACGCCAGCGCGCGCGTGGCGAGGTCGCCGTTCCACAGTTCCGGCATGTAGGTGCGGATCGTGTAGTCGAGCAGGCGGCGCGCGTTGTCCGGTTCGCTGAGATACGCGAAGCGCTGGAACGATCCGATCCGGATATGCGAATGGCTGAGCCGCACCAGCACGGACGATCGCGTCGGCGAGGGCTCGTCGCCGCGCGTCAATGCTTCGCCGGTCTCGATCAGGCTGAACGATTTCGACGTGTTGACGCCGAGCGCTTCGAGATATTCCGTGGCGAGCACTTCGCGCACGCCGCCTTTCAAGGTCAGCCGGCCGTCACCGCGCCGCGACCACGGTGTTTGCCCTGAGCCCTTGGTGCCGAGATCGAGCAGGCGATTGTCGCCGAGATCGTGCAGTTGCGCGAACAGGAAGCCGCGGCCATCGCCGAGGTCCGGGTTGTACACGCGGAACTGATGGCCGTGATAGCGCAGTGCCAGCGGTGTCGGATGCGAGCCGGGCAACGGCTCGAACTTGCCGAAATGCGCGATCCATTCGTCGTCGCTGAGTGTGTCGAGGCCGACGCGCCTGGCCCAGCGCTGGTTGCGATGCCGGATGATGTGCTGCGGAAAAGTCGCCGCCGCGACCTCGTCGTAGAACGTACCGCCGAGGGTGGCGTGCGATGTCGATGGGCGGAAGGCAGGGGAGGGAGGCATGCATCAACCTGATAGCCGTCATGCCCGCGCTTGTCGCGGGCATCCACGTCTTACTTACTCCAGTTAAAGGCGTGGATGGTCGGGTCAAGCCCGGCCATGACGTAATTGCAGGGAACGCGCTTACGCCTTCTTCGTCAGCTCCGGCGCGTTGACCGGGGGAATGGCGACGCGGCCGGGGCCCGTATGTTTCAGCGCTTCGGCTGCCTTTTCGTTCTCCATGATCTTGGCCATCACTGCCTGCCCCGCGCGCTCGAAGATGGCGCGGTTCTCGATCACGAATGTCTGTGATTTTCGCAGCTCGTCGATGTAGCCGTTGATCTCCGGCACGACATAGCGTGCGACCATGTCCCAGCTGCGGCGTGTATTCTCGGGGTTGGCCCAGTCGTGCACGAAGCCGATGATGGCGCCGACGCCGCCGCTGGTTTCCATCAGGTTCTTGATCGTCTTCACCAGATCGTCCGGCGTGCCGATGGTCGACGCCGCGCCTTCGACGAAGGCGGTTTTATCCACCGCCTCATCAGGAGACGAGAACGCGGTCAGACCAGGCCGCTGCAAGGTGCGCACGTTATATTCGTTGTGCCAGCGCATCAGGCCGGGGCCGGCCTCGCGCCGCGCCTGTTCGCGGCTCTCGGCGATGTGCCACGACAGCAGCACGCGCCAGTTGGCGCGGTCGACGGTCTGGCCGTATTTTTTCGCGGCGTCCTCGGCAAAGCCCCACTGCGTCGACAGCGCCATCAGGCCCTGCGTCGACATCGAGCCGAGCGAGATGATGCCGATGCCGTACTTGCCGGCGAGCGTCATGCCCGAGGGCGAGATCTGCGACGCGACGACGAACGGCATCTCTTCCTGCAGCGGCAGCATTTGCAGCGCCGCGTCGTTCATCTCGAACCAGTCGGTCTTGGCGGTGACGCGCTCGCCGTTGAACAGGCGGCGGATCACGGCGATCGCCTCGTCCTGCCGGTCGCGCTGGGTCATCGGATCGATGCCGAGCGTATGCGCGTCGGACGCGAGCGCACCGGGGCCGGAGCCGAAGATGGCGCGGCCGCCGGTCATGTAGTCGAGCTGCACCATGCGCTGCGCGACGTTGAACGGATGGTGGTAGGGCAGCGAGATCACGCCGGTGCCGAGCCGGATGCGCTTGGTGCGTTCGCCGGCCGCCGCCAGGAACATCTCCGGCGAGGCGATCATTTCCCATCCGGAGGAATGATGCTCGCCGCACCAGAACTCATCGTAGCCCAGTGCGTCCAGCTGCTCGACCAGATCGAGGTCGCGCCGGTATTGCAGCATCGGGTGCTCGCCGATGGGATGATGCGGTGCAAGGAAAGCGCCGAAGCGCAGGCGCGGCGTCTTCGCCATCATTGGTGCTCCCGGAAGTTTTGTGTTTTGTATTGGCTCTAAACTACGGCGTAGGAGGCGGTGGCGCAAATGCGTTGCCGGACGTCGCCCATAAGAAGACCGAGGTTGACATGCCGAATGTGCCTGCCCGCCGCCGCCCGGAAAAGCCCGAGGATCTGCGTAGTCATCGCTGGTTTGGGCCCGACGACATGCGCTCGTTCGGGCATCGCTCGCGCATGAAGCAGATGGGCTTCGCGCAGGAGGAGTTCGAGGGCAAACCGGTCATCGCCATCGTCAACACCTGGAGCGGCTTTGCCCATTGCCACGCGCATTTCCGCGATCGGGTCGAGGATGTGAAACGCGGCGTGCTGCAGGCGGGCGGCTTCCCGGTGGAAGTGCCGGTGATGGCGCTGCCGGAAAACTTCGTGAAGCCGTCGACCATGATGTATCGCAATTTCCTGGCGATGGAGGCGGAAGAAAACATCCGCTCGCAGCCGGTCGATGGCGCGGTGCTGATGGGCGGCTGCGACAAGACCACGCCGGCGTTGCTGATGGGCGCGATCAGCGCGGGCCTGCCTGCGATCTACATGCCGGCGGGGCCGATGCTGCGCGGCAACTGGCGCGGGCAGGTGCTCGGCTCCGGCAGCGATCTCTGGAAATACTGGGACGAGCGCCGCGCCGGCAACGTCAGCGATGCGCAGTGGGACGAGATGGAAGGCGGCATCAACCGCTCCGACGGCGTCTGCATGACCATGGGCACGGCTGCGACGATGACGGCGATGGCGGAAGTGCTCGGCATGGCGTTGCCCGGTGCGTCGTCGATTCCCGCACCTGACGCCAATCATCCGCGCATGGCGGCGGCGTGTGGCCGCCGCATCGTCGAGATGGTGTGGGAAGATTTGATCCCGACCGACATCCTCACGCCGGGCGCGTTCGACAACGCCATCACCACAAGTGCCGCCATCGCGGGCTCCACGAACGCAATCATTCATCTGATCGCGGTCGCGCGCCGTGCCGGCATCGATCTCAGGCTCGAGCGGTTCGACGAATTGTCGGCCAAGGTGCCGGTGATCGCCAATGTGCGGCCCTCCGGCAAATATCTGATGGAGGATTTCTATTACGCGGGCGGCTTGCCGGCGCTGATGACGCGCATCGCCAAGCACCTCGACCTCACGCAGAAGAACGTGCTCGGCAAGACGCTGAAGGACACGATCGATGCGGCGAAGGTCTGGAACGACGACGTGATTCGCGTCGTCGATCAGCCGGTCTCGTCTGCGAACGGCCTCGCGGTGCTGCGCGGCAATCTCGCGCCGGGCGGCTGCGTGATGAAGCCGTCGGCGGCCGAGCCGCGTTTGCTGAAGCATCGCGGCCCCGCACTGGTGTTCGACGATTACAATCACATGGCGTCACAGGTCGATCGCGACGATCTCGACGTCACGCCGGATCACGTTCTGGTGCTGCGCAATTCGGGGCCGCAGGGCGGGCCGGGCATGCCGGAGTGGGGCATGCTGCCGATCCCGACCAAGCTGGTGAAGCAGGGTGTGCGCGACATGGTGCGCATTTCCGACGCGCGCATGAGCGGCACGAGCTACGGCGCGTGCGTGCTGCACGTGGCGCCGGAAAGTTTCATCGGCGGGCCGCTGGCGCTGGTGAAGACCGGCGACATGATCGAGGTGGATATTCCGGCGCGGCGTATCCATCTCGACATCAGTGACGAGGAGATGGCGAAGCGCAGGGCGGCCTGGACAAAGCCTGCGCCGCGCTTCACGCGCGGTTACGGCGCGATGTTCTCACAGCACATCGGCCAGGCCGATATCGGCTGCGATCTCGATTTTCTTCAGGGCACGAACGCGACCGCCGAGCCGGAGATTCATTAGCGCTCTTTTTGTCCCTCCCCCTTGTGGGGAGGGTCGGCCGAAGGCCGGGGTGGGGGTTCTGCCTAACTGCCCCCACCCGTCGCTCCATTCGCTACGCTCATTCGCGCCACCCTCCCCACACTACGTGGGGGAGGGAAATCAACTAGATCACCAGCTCCGTCCGCACGCGCCGCACGTCGAACTCGATGTCGGCGTCGGTCACCGGCGGCCAGCCGGGGAAGCACGCCACGCCGATCTGGCTGATGCCCGCGCGCGTGAATGCACCTTCGAGCACCGGCCGCATGTCGTGCACGGAATAGATTTGCGCGGCGGTGACGCCCTTCCAGTCGCAGCCAAGCGCTGTGACGCGCTCGCGCATGGCGTCCATCACGAACTCCGCCTTGGCGTCGATCCCTTTCAGCGACGTGTCGCGTCCGCCGAAGGTGCGCTCGGGGCCACTGACGCCGTCACGGAATTCCGGCTTGCCGGAGATGAGGAAGTCACCCTTCGCGCCCGCTTCCGGCACCGTGTAGGTGAAGGCGTAGAACATCGCTTCTTTCGGCACCTCGGTGATTGGAGCGATGTTGCTGCGCGCCGGCGCATTGATCTCGCCGTGGCGGCAGCCCCAGGCGTGCAGCGTCTTGAGATACTCGGCGTTGAAGGCTGCGAACTCCGGCATCGTCATCGGCGCCGGCGAACGCAATTCGCAGGCGGCGACCGCGGTGAGCGGGCGGCCGAGCGTCTCCAGATGCGCCTTGATGCGGGAAAAGCCCGTGGCCATCGGCACCGGCCGCTCGAAGCGGGCCCGATGCAGGGCGAATCCGGCGTTGGCCATGACCCCCGATGAGAACGGTCCGCCGGGGACCTGGATAAAGGAGTAATTTCCGGCTTCGAAATTCAGAACTGTCGCCATTTCAGTCCACCCCTATGCCTCTCAGGCTGTGTCCGGGCCCCAAAACCCGGCTTTTGGGCCGTTTTCCGGCCAAATGTTTCGTCGCACCCGGTTGAACGAAACAATTCTCCGATGCGACGAAACCATTATCCGCTTTTAGCGCAAAACGCCGGAAACGGGACGGCCTTATTAACTACGTCCAACAACGCGGCACCAAGCCGCAACAACGGACACAGGGACCCCCTACAGGGACACGGAGAGCAACATGCGCAGCCTCGGTTTCATCCTCAGCCTCGGCCTCCTGATCGGCAGCGTGTCGGCGGCGGGTTCGGCGGATAACCGCCTGCATGCCGGTCTCTTCACCTTCAACGGTTCGCCGGTCGAGGCGACGGTTTCGGTTCAGGCGCCGATGCAGCTCGCGTTGGCCAAGTAGGGTTTCGAGCGAGGTTCCAGGCAAGGTTTCAAGAATTTTCAGTGACCGAGTTCTTATTTCGCAAATTGATTGCCGATTTCATCACCTGACACGTTGCGCATATTGCAAAGAGCAAGCCCCCGGTTTCGGCCGGGGGCTTTTTTGCGTTTACGGTCCGCGGCTGGAATGAGCTTCAGCGTTGCTTCACGCCGCGTTTCTCCATGCGCCAGATCAGAAGTTCGACCCGGTCCTGGCCGAAGAACGGTTCGCCTTCGAACACGAAGGTCGGCACGCCCCAATGGCCGGACTTGGCGTGAGCCCGCTCGTTCTCTGCGATGACTGCCTCGTAGCGTTCAGGGTCGCCCGCAATTGCCGCATCCATTGCCGGCAGTTCGAAGCCGGCCATCGCGGCGGCCTTTTCAAGATGATCGCCCTCGTGCCAGCCATCGACGCTGCCGTCCCAGAGGACAGGTGCCACTGCCGATGTGAAGTCGAGCGCACGGCCTTCGAACTGCGCCATCGCGCAAAGGCGCGTGATACGGCGGATGCGCGGCTGCTCGGCGGCCACCTCCAGCGTCGTCATGTCCTGCACGACCGGATCCGGGCGTGGCCAGCGGAACGGGATGCCGGCGTGTTCGGCTACGCGCATGCTGTCACGCACGACGTAGGGGGCGAACTGCGGGTTGGCGTTCTTGAAAAAGCCGGGAATGCGCACCGCGATCGGATAGACCGCGCGCAGGTTGACGGCGACATCATAGCTCCGCGTTAGCGCCCGGGCCTTGGGCAGCGCGAGGTAGCTGTAGGGACTGCGGAAGGAGTAGAACAGATCGACGAAATGCATGGCATTGCCCAGTGACCGGCCTCGCGCGATGCAAGACATTAAGGGCTGGAACGTCAATAGGGTTCGATCCGGAACGCCGCTCCAAACCTTGGTTAACGGGTGCGCCCTGCAACGTTTCGCGACGGTTAGCGGTCGCGGCTGTTGCAGTTTTGGAGAAGTCGTGCAGTCCGGCGACTAACGGACCGTTACCGGGCGCCTGTTAAACGAGACTTGTCATTCAATCGGTGCTGGCCGGAATCGCATGGTGGGCAGGCAAACAAGCGGCAACAAGCGAGTATCGAGGCGGGTTGTCTTCGGCCACGACTTCGGATCGCTGATGATTGGCGTCGATGGAACATGGCGGGTGCGTTGCCGGGTCGAAGACATCTCGCAGACCGGCGCCAGGGTCAGGGTTTTCAGTCCGATCCACCGCAAGATACGCGACGAGGAATTCTTCCTGGTCATGACCGCGGACGGAAAGGTCAAGCGGCGCTCGAAGCTGATCTGGACGAAGAATGCCTCAGTGGGGCTGGCATTCGTCGCGGAAGGCTAGCGGCATGAAGACGGACACCTCAGGCGTCGCCGATGTTGCAGAAACGGACGCGCCGTTGCTGGAGTCGCTGAAGCTGTTCCGGATGAGGTCGCGCAACCGGGAAGCCGATGTCGATCAGCAGCGGTTCAAGGCAATTATTGCGGCGATCGACGAGGCGCGAGAATCCGCTGCTGCGGAGCGCGACGGTCTCGTCGGCAGGATCAGGTCTCTGCTTCTGCGCGCCGAACAGAAGGTCTGCCGCCAATCCGTGGGGATGTCCACGCGGCGGCTTGGTGCGTTGAAGCGTGAATTCGCTCACGCCGAAGCGCGGCTTGCTGAACTGTCCGCGCAGATCGTGCGGCTCGATCAGATGCGCAGCTTGCTGAATGCCGGCTAGATCCTCGCCCTCGCGCGTGCCAGGGTCTGGGATGGACGTTCGCCGAAGGCGTCGCGGAATTCGCGCGCGAAATGCCCCTGGTTGGCGAAGCCGCATGCCAGAGCCACGCCGGTAACGGTCGTGTGTTCTTTCGGCGTCATCAGCATGCTGCGCGCGCGCGTGAGGCGCACCGTCTTGGCAAACTGCATCGGTGAATAGCCCCGGCTTTTCTGAAACGAGGCAAACAGGGTCCGGATGCCGACGCCGGTCGCTTCGGCGAGTTTCTCGATGGTGATCGCCTGGTCCCAGTTGGCTTCGATGTAAGCTTCCGCGCGCCGCACCTGCCACGGTGCGGCATCGCGAACGCTCCGCATAAGGTGCTCGCTGTATCCGTGCTGCCGCCCCGTCAGGAAGGCGACGATCATCGCTTGCTCGAGTTCCTGCATGACGGCTGCGGGAAGCCCTTCCGCACCTTCGTCGATCTGGCGGATGACGAACCACAGCAGGTTCCGAAGCGCGCGATCGGCGCTGTCGTCGGTGGTGCCGGTGGGGTGAAACGCGAGCGGCTGCGCCGGGCGCGCATCGAGCAAGATGCCGAGCTTGCGAGTCAGCGCTCCCGTGGACAGCCGCAGCACCAGATGCTCGAAGCCGTTGCCGTAGTCCAGCGTCGCGGATTGTCCGGGAGAGGTCACGCAGGTATTGCCGGTGTGGAGGTTTGTCGTGGTGCCGTTGCTGGTGGTTGCTGCGTGGCCTGCCAGCGGAATCTGCAGCCGGGCATAGTCGCACTCATCGAACGTCACGATCGCCCGCGCGCCGCATGCGCTGAAACCGATGGCAGCATCGTTGAGCTTGACAAGATTGCCGCGCGTTCTCAGGCCGTGAGGATTGGGGACGTGCAGATCCCGCGCTCCGTAAAGCGTCGTGACCGCGGCACGAAACTCGTCCGGATCGGTTGTCCGGATCGATGGGTGCAAGTGCAGAGGGTCGATGGGGACGATATGCGGCATCTGAGCGTTTATGGCTTGCGCTGCCGGCCGGCTGCGCTGGCTGAGCGAAGCATGCATTCCGTGGACTAATGCTTCGTTACGATCACGTCAGTTAAATGAGAATGATCATTCAATCCACGTCAGGAGACGAGCAATGCCGTCGCGGCTGTCGCCGCGGTTTAGCTCGCTTCCGGAGAGCGCCGCCTGCATGCCTTACAGCTGGCAAAGTATCGATGCCGTCAAATGCCCGAATCAAAGGGGGCTTGCGTTCTACTGGGATCGGATGGGCGGCGGCGGTGACCAACTGCCGCGATTTGCCGATTTCTCGCCGGATGCGCGGCTGATCGATCCGCGCCGGGTGTTGATCGTCCGGGTTGAGAACCGGGCAACGCGCCAGTATCGCGTGATGCACTACGGAGCACGTTTGAGAGAGGCCTCGGGGGGCGACGGCACGGGAAAGTACATCGATCAGATCGTGCCGCCGCCCCTCCGCATGCGGGCGTTGACGAGCTACGACCGGTGTATCGCAAGGCGATGTCCCGTCTACCTCATTTCGAGAACCAGCGACGGCGCCGGCCGCGACGTCTATTACGAGCGTCTGTCGCTGCCGTTCGGCGGCAAGGGCAATGAGGTCGAATGGATTGTTACGCTGCTCCACCTCATCAGCCCGGAGGGGAGGTTCGAGCGGGATGGCCTGTTCGGCGAAAAGGCCAGGGCAATCCAGGATATTCAGAAGGCTCTCATCAGGCCTGGCTTCTCCCGGAACCGCTGTGGCGCGAAGCGTCAAGCCGCCTCATGAAGGGGAGTGTCAGGCGTCGTCACCGACCTCCTGGAGGAACGGGTTGGTCATGCGCTCCTGGCCGATGCTGGAGCCCGGGCCGTGGCCGCAGATAAAGCCGACCTCGTCGCCGAGCGGCAGCAGCTTCTCGGTGATCGACTTGATCAGGGTGGCATGGCTGCCGCCGGGCAGATCGGTGCGGCCGACCGAGCCCGCGAACAGCACGTCGCCGACGATCGCGAACTGCATGTCCTTGTTGACGAACACCACGCTGCCGGGCGAATGGCCGGGGCAGTGGAGGACATCGAACGTCAGCTCGCCGATCGTCACCTGATCGCCCTCGTTCAGCCAGCGATCGGGCGCGAAGTTGCGCACGTCGGTAATGCCGAAATTGACGCCGCTCGAGACGACATTGTCGAGGAGATACTTGTCGGCGAGATGCGGGCCTTCGATCGGCACTTTCAGCGCGTCGCGCAGCTCGGCGGCACCGCCGACGTGATCGATATGTCCGTGCGTGATCCAGATCTGCTCGACCGTGACCTTCATCTCCTCGATCCCTTTCAGGATCTGCGGCACGTCGCCGCCGGGATCGATCACCACCGCCTTGCGGGTTTTCTCGCACCACAACAGGCAGCAATTCTGCTGAAACGCGGTGACCGGAATGATGATCGCGCCGGCCTTGGCGGCACCGTCGGATTCGTTTGTCATACCCACCACATGGCGCATTTTCTGCCGAACGCCAAGGGCCAAAAGGAGTCATTCCAGGGTGGCGCATCGCACCGGGTCCGGAATCTCGACGTCCACGACATTCAACGGGATTCCGGATCAGTCCGCTGCTGCGGACTGTCCGGAATGGCTGCCGATCTTACCGCTTGATCTGCGCCTTCAGCGTATCTTCGACGACGCGATCGAACGACGAGACCGGCTTGGCCGGCGACTTCGCCTGCTCCTTCATCTTCTGCTCGGCGACATACTTGTCGCGCTTGGCGACCAGCGCGGCGAGTTTCTCGTTGAGCAGCTTGCGCGTCGAGACCTGCTTCTCGACCGCCTTCTGCCGCTCCTCGGCGGAGAGCTTGCGCAGATCGTCGGGCAGATCGTCGTCCTTGAGCGAGGCCACCTTCTGGCGGCCGGTCGCGACATCGGCGGTGAGATCGCCGCCGCCGGTGACCGCTTCCCCCGAAGATGCCGACCGCTTGTTGATGTAACTCGCCATTTCAGTCGCGGACGACGGCGCGGCGGCGGCAACCGACGCCAGCTGGCGCGTGCGATCCTCCACGCGCTTTTGCGTCGCGCGAGGACCATAGGGGATCACCGTGCTGTTGATCTCCTTTTGCAGGATGATGATCTCGTCGTCGAACGGCGTTTCGATCACGACGATCTCGCCGCCGTCCTGCGGAATCGGGATGAAGCGGCCGTTGCCGCCCTGCGCGATCTCGCGCCAGACGCGCTCGGTATCGCGCGCGCTGCCTGCGAGCACCGCATTGATGAGAATGTCCTTCTGCTTTGCGACCTTCAGCGTCTCGGGATACTTCGTGTCCTGCGCGTAGTTCATGTGCGGCGGCGCGTCGCCGACCAGGAAGACGATGCGCCGGGTTTCGGCGCCCTGCGTCCATTTCAGCTTGTTGACGGCGACGTCGAGCGCCTCGTTGACGCTTTCCGGCCAGTCGCCGCCGCCGCGCGCTTTCATCTCCAGCAGGTTGGCGTAGACGTCCTGGATGTCGGTGGTGAGGTCGAATGTCTTGGTGACGTAGTCGTCGCCGATGTCGCGATAGGCGACGAGGCCCATGCGGATGTCGGCGTCGGGATTGGTGTCGACGATCGTGGTCGCAATCGACCAGATTTTGCGCTTGGCTCCTTCGAGCAGGCCGCTCATCGAGCCTGTGGTGTCGAGAACAAAAGCAACTTCGACCGCGGGTTTGGCGGCGGCTTGCGAGAACGCTCCGCCGAGCGGCATAAAAAGAATCGCGGCTGCCAAAGCATGATGCCGGAAAGCGCGGCGCGGTTTTCGGACAACATCATGCTTCAAATGAGAATCGCGCGATGTGATGCGAGGTGACATAACCCTCTCCCAATCGTCTTTCCCGGCCCGGAACCCATGGTTCCCCGCCTTCGCGACGCGCTGAGGCCGGAAAAATGGCAGGGTTTCGGCATATTTGCGGCCCGGTACCGGAAGGCGGCCTTAAGCCATTCCGGAAACCGGACCCACCTCCTAAAGTGGCGGCATGAGCGAGCCGGGTTCGATTCGGTTGATTAAAGAACCTCCACCTGACCTGCGTCAGTCGGAGACGGCGCTGGCGGTCGCGCGTGGCACGGCACGGCTGTTGCGCTCGCTCGATTTTACGACGGTGAGCGAAGTCTCGCTGCCGTCCGGCCGCCGGGCCGATCTGGTGGCGCTCAATCCGCGCGGCGATGTCTGGATCGTCGAGATCAAGTCATCGGTCGAGGATTTGCGCGCCGACCAGAAGTGGCGGGACTACCGTGCGCATTGCGACCGGTTGTTCTTCGCCTTTCCGCAGCATCTGCCATGCGAGATTTTTCCGCAGGACACCGGATTGATCGTTGCCGACGCGCACGGCGCGCACATGCACTGCGATGCGCCCGAGCATCGTCTGCCGGCGGCGACGCGCAAGGTGATGCTGGTGCGGTTTGCGATCGCGGCCGCAGGCCGGCTCAACCGGCTCGCCGATCCGCAAGGGCATGCGGGATACGAAGAATAATTTTGATAGTCGTCCCTGCGAAAGCAGGGACCCATACACTGTAATCTATCGAGAGTGCACGGCGTATGGGTCCTCGCGTTCGTGAGGACGACCGGGCGGTCAGCGTGGGGCGCGCTTGGCGAGGATCCGCTGCAAGGTGCGGCGGTGCATGTTGAGGCGGCGCGCAGTTTCCGAGACGTTGCGGTTGCACATCTCGTAGATGCGCTGAATGTGCTCCCAGCGCACGCGGTCTGCCGACATCGGATTGGCAGGCAGCTCCGATTTCTCGCTGCCGCTGGAGAGCAGCGCCGCGACCACGTCGTCGGCATCCGCCGGCTTCGACAGATAGTCGACCGCGCCCATCTTCACTGCGGTCACCGCGGTTGCGATGTTGCCATAGCCCGTGAGTACGATTGCGCGTGCGTCCGGCCGCTTGCGTTTCAGCGCCGACACCACGTCGAGGCCGTTGCCGTCGCCGAGCCGCAGGTCGACGACTGCGAACGCCGGCGCCGTGCGGCCGATCTGCGCGAGGCCGTCGGCAACCGTGTCGCAGGTGGTCACAGTGAAGCCGCGCGTTTCCATCGCGCGCGCAAGGCGCTCGAGGAACGGTTTGTCGTCCTCGACGATGAGCAGCGAGCGATCAGCTTCGTTGGCGAGTTCGGCGGTGGCGGTCACGGCGGCGGTTCTTCCTCTTTGCTGATGATATTCAAGCAGATATGGCGGCGGAATCCACCCCTGCCAAGGGCATAAGGGTGGTTAACGCGGGTGCGTTCCGCCGCATGCGGCAGAGCATCGCAGAAGCGGGGTTCCATCCAGCGCCTGGTGTGGCGGTTCACCAGTCCGCATCAGTGTTGCTGCAGCTTCGTCATGCGGACTTCTGAACCAAAGCCACACTAGATCAATAGGTTGCTTGCTAGTGTCCTTTCGACTCCGAAGTTCGCAGACGGAACACTAGAGCATCATTTCTGGTGAAATCGTCGCGGTTTCAAATGCTTCGCGCGGCCATGCGATGTGAACGATCGCGCCGTGATCAGGAAAGACGCGGTTGGAAAAGCGGACGCGCGCGCCGGAGCGCTCCAGCAGCGTACGGGCGATGAACACGCCAAGCCCGAGCCCGCTGCGTGCGTCGTCGCTGCTCTTGCGGCGCGATAGATATGGCTGCTCGCCGATGCGCTTGATGATGTCCGGCGGAAATCCAGGCCCGTCGTCGGAGATGTCGATCTCGACGACGTCGGCGTTCCACCATGCATTCACCTCGACGCTTTCGCGTGCGAAGTCGACCGCGTTCTCCAGGATGTTGCCGAGGCCGTAGAGGATCGCCGGGTTGCGCAGGCCGACCGGCTCGGGCGATCCGGCCACCGCAATGCGCACCCGGATGGCGATGCCGAAGTCGCGATGCGGCGCGACGGCTTCCTCGATCAAGGTCGACAGCTTCATGTTGTCGAACGGCGCGCCGCTCGACGACAGCTGTGCGATCTTGCCGAGAATTTCGCGGCAGCGTTCCGCCTGTTCGCGCAGCGTCTTGAAGTCGGCGTTGCTCTGGCCGGCCTCGGTGGCGTTCTTGTCCAGCTCGCGCGAGATCAGGAAGATGGTCGAGAGCGGCGTCCCCAGTTCGTGCGCGGCGGCCGCGGCGAGGCCGTCGAGCTGGGTCAGGTGCTGCTCGCGGGTGAGCACCAGTTCGGTCGCCGCCAGTGCATCCGACAGCTTGCGCGATTCCTCCGCCACCTGAAACGCATAGAGACTCGTGACCGCGATCGCGAGCACGATCGAGAGCCAGACGCCGAGCATGTAGATCGGCGGCAGCGCCAGCTGATCCTCGCCGGCCCATGGCAGCGGCAGGTGAATGAAGCCGAGCGCCGTGGCGCATGCGGTTGCGAATGCGCCGAGCGCGATAGTGTAGCGGATCGGCAGCGCCGTCGCCGAAATCAGAACCGGCGCAAGGAACAGGAAGGAGAACGGATTCTGCAAACCGCCGGTGAGGAACAGCAGGATCGCCAGTTCGGCGATGTTGAAAGCCAGCAGGATTGCCGCATAGAGCGGCTCCAGCCGGTGCACCGGGCTGAACCGGATCTGCAACGCGATATTGACCAGTGCCGAAAAGCCGATCACCACCACGCACGCCAGCACCGGCATGTCGAAATCCAGCCCCTGCACGACGACGAAGATCGCCGCGAGCTGACCAAGCGCTGCGAGCCAGCGCAGCCGCAGGATCGTGTCGAGGCGCACATAACGGCGCGGATTCCGGAAGTCTGAGGCGGCGAAGTCGCTCATGCCCGCAGAACCTAACCTGCCCGTGCCTCCACCACAAACCGGTGCGTCAAATTGCTTTGATTGCCGAGCGCTTGCGATTCGCGGCCATTTACCGCAATGACGTGGTCATGAATGACGCACCTGCGATTGCCGCTCGCTTACCCGCGCCTGCGCCGGCTGGCGGCGCGGCGATCGCGGTCGAGCGGCTTGTGAAGGTCTACAAGACCGTTCGTGCGGTCGACGATGTGTCGTTCCGCATCGCGCAGGGAAGTATCACCGGGCTGCTCGGCGGTAACGGCGCAGGCAAGACCACGACCATCGCCATGATCATGGGACTGGTGCTGCCGACCTCCGGCACGGTGTCGGTGCTCGGCCATCCCGTCCCGGCCGAAAGCGCGCAGGTGCTCGGCCGGATGAATTTCGAGAGCCCGTATGTCGACATGCCGATGCGGCTGACCGTGCGGCAGAATCTCGACGTGTTCGGCCGGCTCTATGCGGTCGAGAACCTGAAGGAGCGGATCGCGCAGCTCGCCTCCGATCTCGATCTCACCGAATTCATCGACCGGCATACGGGCAAGCTCTCGGCCGGGCAGAAGACCCGCGTCGCGCTCGCGAAAGCGCTGATCAATTCGCCGGAACTGCTGTTGCTCGACGAGCCGACCGCGTCGCTCGATCCCGATACCGCCGACTGGATCAGGACGCATCTGGACAGTTACCGCAAGGAGCGCGGTGCGACGATCCTGCTGGCCTCGCACAACATGCAGGAGGTCGAGCGGCTGTGCGACCGCGTCATCATCATGAAGCGCGGCAAGGTTCAGGATGACGACTCTACCGAAGGCATTCTCGCGCGCTACAACCGCGCGACGCTGGAGGAGGTGTTTCTTGATGTCGCCCGTGGGCGCAATCAGGAGGCAGCAGCGTCATGACCGGCATCTCCCTGCATCGCATCTATGCGATGATCCTGCGCTACAGCTATCTGCTGGTGTCGTCGTGGCCGCGGCTGCTCGAACTGATCTACTGGCCGACGCTGCAGCTGATCACCTGGGGCTTCTTGCAGGCATACATCACCGAGAACTCCGGCATCATCGCGCGCACCGGCGGCGCGCTGCTCGGCGCGGTGATCCTGTGGGACATCCTGTTCCGCGGCCAGCTCGGCTTCTCGATCTCGTTTCTCGAGGAGATGTGGGCGCGCAACATCGGCAACCTCTTCATGAGCCCGCTGAAGCCGATCGAATTCCTGATCGCGCTGATGGCGATGGGCGTGATCCGCCTTGCGATCGGCGTCGTGCCGATGACGTTCCTCGCCATCGCCTTTTTCGATTTCAACATCTACGGACTCGGGTTGCCGCTGGTGGCATTCTTCTGCAACCTGATCTTCACCAGCTGGGCGATGGGCATCATCGTATCGGGCATCGTGCTGCGAAACGGGCTCGGCGCCGAGACGCTGGCCTGGACCCTGATGTTCCTGATGCTGCCGCTGGTGTGCGTGTACTACCCGGTGTCGGTGCTGCCGGGCTGGCTCCAGGCCGTGGCCTGGACCCTGCCGCCGACCTACGTCTTTGAAGGTATGCGTGCGCTGCTGGCCGACCATGTGTTCCGGGCCGACCTGATGATTCAGTCCCTGATCATGAACGGGCTGCTTTTGGCGGCCTCTTTTGCCGTTTTCATGATGCTTCTCAATGGTGCACGGCGAAACGGCTCGCTGCTGCAAACCGGCGAGTAGTCCGGCCGGTTCCGGCAGACGGGCTGCATGAGTTTGATAACCCTGCCTACAGCCTATTGGTCGGATTGACGTTTTGTTGCGCAACATCCAGTATATTGCGTTGCGAAACACTGCTGGGGATTCAGAATGGCAATTGGCGAGTTTGGTGGAGGACCGGCGGTCCTGCCGCGCGAAGGCAGCCCGGCGCTCACCACGCCCATGTACTGGATGTACGAAATGGGACAGGCGTCGCTGAACCCGGCGCGCGCGGTTTTCGATGCAACGAAGCTGCTGTTCCAGAATCCGCTCAATCCGTGGTCGCACACGCCGGTCGGCAAGGCGGTCGCTGCATCGTGCGAACTGTTCGAGCGCACCACCCGCCGCTACGGCAAACCCGAATGGCGCATCCACCACACCGAAGTGAACGGCATGCGCGTGCCGGTCGAGATCGAGACCGTGTGGGAAAAGCCGTTCTGCAAGCTGCTGCACTTCAAGCGCAAGATCGCGCGTCCGCTGCGCGTGCCGCATCCGCGCGTGCTGATCGTCGCGCCGATGTCGGGCCACTACGCGACGCTGCTGCGCGGCACGGTCGAAGCGTTTCTGCCGGGACATGACGTCTACATCACCGACTGGGCCGATGCGCGCATGGTGCCGACCTCGGCCGGCCGTTTCGACCTCGAAGATTATGTCGATTACCTGATCGAGATGATGCATGCGCTCGGCGGCAACGTGCATCTTGTGGCCGTCTGCCAGCCCTCCGTGCCGGTTCTCATCGCCGCATCGGTGATGGAAGCGAACAAGGATCCGAACTATCCGCAGTCGATGACCTTGATGGGCGGCCCGATCGATACGCGCCGCAATCCGACCGCGGTCAACAATCTCGCCGAAGAGCGCGGCATCGAGTGGTTCCGCAACAACGTCATCACCAAGGTGCCGTTCCCGCATCCGGGCTTCATGCGCGATGTCTATCCGGGCTTCCTGCAGCTCAACGGCTTCATCACCATGAACCTCGACCGTCACATGGACGCGCACAAGAACCTGTTCGCGAACCTCGTGAAGGGCGACGGCGATCTCGTCGACAAGCATCGCGAGTTCTACGACGAATATCTCGCCGTCATGGATCTGCCGGCGGAGTATTATCTCCAGACCGTCGACCTCGTGTTCGTGAAGCATGCGCTGCCGAAGGGCACGATGACCCATCGCGGCAAGGCGGTCGATCCGTCGAAGATCACGCGCGTTGCGCTGATGACCGTCGAGGGCGAGAACGACGACATCTCCGGCATCGGCCAGACCGAGGCGACCCACGATCTCTGCACGTCTATCCCGCGCGATCGCCGCGTGCATTACATGCAGAAGGGCGTCGGCCACTACGGCGTCTTCAACGGCTCGCGGTTCCGCTCGGAAATCCTGCCGCGCATCGCCGACTTCATGCTGTCGGCCCAGCACGGCGCCGGGCGGCTTGCCAACGCCGCCGAATAAGCGGCCTCAAACGACATTTTCTTGCAAACCCCGGCGAAAGCCGGGGTTTTTCGTGCGAGCAGGTCGTGATTCCTGAATCAGTTATAAGATATTGATTTCGGTGCTATTTTTGCGATTTACGATCATGGCAGAGGAGTGAATCTGAATTCGCAAAAAATAGCCCATTCTGGACCTAAAAAGAGAGTTCTGAGTCCAGCTTCGCCTCCCTGATCTGGTAGGGAGCCGTTAAGTTCCTGCTATATCATGGGCAAATGATTTGTTTCTGCGCCGAGCGATCCCACTGGGAGCGGTTATGGCAGACTCCGGGCAGTTTTCTGACTGCCAGGTCCGCCGAGATGGCCTTTCGCGCTCTCCTTTATCGCCGCCCGACTGAACCCAAGACCATCGCGGTCCATTGCGGATCGATGATGTTTGCCGTGCGTCTGCGGCGGCATCGCCGCGCACGCCGTTACACGCTGCGCATCCATCCGATGGATCGCGAAGCCATTCTCACGATGCCGCCGCGCGGCACGATTGCCGAAGCGAAGGATTTCGCGAACCGGCATGGCGCGTGGATTGCGGCGAGGCTCGGGCGTTTGCCGAAGGCGGCGCCGTTCGCGCATGGCACGATCGTCCCGCTGCGCGGGGTTCCGCACAAGATCGTGCATCGCGCCGGCGAGCGCGGCGTGGTGTGGACCGAGACGCGCGACAGCGGCGAGAAGATTTTGTGCGTTGCGGGCGGTGAGGACCACATCGATCGCCGGGTTCACGATTTCCTCAAGCGCGAGGCGCGCAAGGATCTCGCGAAAGCATCGCACGAGTATGCCGAACGGCTCGGCGTGAAGGTGAAGCGCATCTCGATCCGCGACCAGTCGAGCCGCTGGGGTTCATGCACCTCGGCCGGTGCGCTGTCGTATTCGTGGCGGCTGATCCTCGCGCCGCCGTATGTGCTGGATTATCTCGCGGCGCATGAGGTGTCGCATCTCGTCGAGATGAACCACTCGGCGAAGTTCTGGCGCACCGTCGGCCGCATCTGCCCGCACACCGAGCGCGCCAAGAAGTGGCTCGATACGCAGGGCAACGACCTGCACCGCTACGGGATCTGGGAGTAATCTGACGCGGACGCGCGCCGGTTCGCTTAGATCGGAAGGCCTCTATCCGCGAATCATGTTTCGTCGTATGATTCGGTCTATGTCAAGCATTCCAGAGGCCCGCTACAAACTTACTTGGAAGGTTTCTTTACCCGGGGGACAAAAACGTCTTCGGGAAGCGGTTCTTTATGTTTCGCAAAAATGTGAGCAGGCGCCTTACTTTGGAAAAGTGAAGCTCAACAAAATTATTTGGCGTGCAGATTTTGAGTCGTTTGCCCAGCGGGGTCAGCCAGTAACAGGCAGGCAATACCAGCGGCTGAGACAAGGTCCGGCCCCGGTTGAGATGCTGCCTATTCTCAATGAACTGCAAGCGGAAGGCTTGATCTCATATCGGATTCGGAAAATTGGTGACTACGAAGAGCAGCGTCCGATAGCGCTTCAGTCTCCAGTCTTAACTATGTTTAGCAAGCAAGATTTGGATTACTTGGATCAAGCTATCTCGGTCTATTGGGAAAAAACGGGTAGCGAAGTTAGCGATATCTCACACGGCGCAGCTTGGAAGTCTCGCGATGATGGCGATCCAATGCCCTACGAGCTCGCTTATTTGTCGGATCAACCGTTAGGAGTTGGGCAGAAGAGCAGAATCTTAAAGCTCGCTGAAACTTACGGCTGGAAAAGCAAGTAAGTGCGTCAAATCATCGAAGGCGAGCACTTTGCGAGCTGTGTTGAACAGCTCGGTGGATACAGAGCCGTAGACTTGGCGCTCGAAACCATTATGGAAGCGCTACTTCAAAATCCCTATGGTTTTCCACTGATCGAAAACGATTGGTGCAGAATTCGCTACGCTAGAACCAAGATGATTGAGGGTTACATACCGCCCTTGGTCGTCGCCTTCACGATCACTGACGACAACGACGTCATCCTAGAATGGGCCGAAGTCGCCGATGAAGGCGAGGTACCCGACCTCGCAAACTAAATCGATCGACAATGAAGTCCACTTACCGCCGTCCGAACAGTCGATCGACCAGCCAGCCGTCGAGGCCGGCAGCGGCTTCCGGACGCACGTTCGCGTTCACCGGCGCCGGGCGCTGCGCGCGGGCTTGCGGCGTGTTCGCATACGGGTCCATCGGATTCGCGTCCTGCATCGGCGGCGGCTGGAAGCTGCCGCGCGGCTGCGCCGCCTGCGGCTGTTGCTGATCGCCGAACTGCGGCATCAAATTCGAGAACAGGCCGCCGCTGCCGCGCGAGGTTTGCAGCGCCGCCACCGGCACGCCTTGATGCGCGGTGCGCATGAAACGCGTCCAGACTTCCACCGGCAGACCGCCGCCGGTCGCCTTCTTGGTCGGCGAGTTGTCGTCGTTGCCGAGCCAGACGCCGGTGACGAGGTTCGCGGTGTAGCCGACGAACCAGGCGTCGCGGAAATCCTGGCTGGTGCCGGTCTTGCCCGCGGCCATCCAGCCCGGAATCTCCGCCTTGCGCGCGGTGCCCGACAGCAGCGTCTCCTGCATCATTGCGTTCATCATGCTCGCAGCACGCGGATCGATCACCTGCGACGGCGTCTCGGCGGTGCGCTTGTAGAGCGTCTTGCCGGCCGGCGTGCGAATTCTCTCGACCACATGCGGAGCGACGCTGCGCCCGCCGTTGGCGAACGGCGCGTAGGCGCCGACCAGTTCGGTCAGCGAGACTTCCGAGGTGCCGAGCGCGATCGATGCGTTCGGCTCGAGCTTCGAGGCAATGCCGAGCCGGTGCGCGGTGCGCACCACGTTGGCCGGACCGACCTCGATGCCGAGCCGCACCGCGACCGTGTTCAGCGACATCGCCAGCGCCTGCGTCAGCGTGACGTTGCCGAAATATTCGTGGGTGTAGTTCTCCGGCCGCCAGCCCTTGATATTGATCGGCGCGTCCTGCCGCACGGTGTCCGGCGTCAGACCTGCCTCGATGGCGGTGAGATAGACGAACGGCTTGAACGCCGAACCCGGCTGGCGCTTCGCGGTCACCGCGCGGTTGAACTGGCTTTCCGCATAATTGCGGCCGCCGACCATGGCGCGGACGCTGCCGTCCGGCGTCATCGCCACCAGCGCGCCCTGCGTGACGTTGAACTTCACGCTCTTCGCAGCCAGTTCGTCGATGATCGCGGCTTCCGCCACGCTCTGCAATTTCGGATCGATGGTGGTTTCGACGACGATGTTCTGATCGATCTGGCCGACGAGATCGTCGAGCACTTCGGCGATCCAGTCCGCGACGTAGTTGATGGTGCCGGCGCCGACCGGCTTCACCGCGTAAGACGGTGCGCCGATGGCGGCCTGCGCCTGCTGGTCGGTGATCAGCTTCGCGTCGGCCATCGCCGAGAGCACGACCTGCGCGCGCGCTTCCGCGCCTTCCGGATTGCGGTTTGGTGCGAGCCGGGACGGCGACTTGACGAGGCCGGCGAGCATCGCTGCTTCGGCGAGCGTCACCTTGCGTGCGGACTTGCCGAAATACTTCTGCGCCGCCGCCTCGACGCCGTAGGCGCCGGAGCCGAAGTAGACGCGGTTCAGATACAGCTCGAGGATCTCGTCCTTCGAATACTTGCGCTCCAGCCAGATCGCCAGTTCGACTTCGGCGAGCTTGCGCGCCATGGTGCGCTCTTGCGTCAGGAACAGGTTCTTGGCGAGTTGCTGCGTCAGGGTCGAGCCGCCCTGCGAGACGCCGCGATGCATGACATTGGTGACGATGGCGCGGCCGATGCCGATCGGGTCGACGCCGTAGTGCGAATAGAAGCGCCGGTCTTCGATGGCGATAAAGGCCTTCGGCAGATAAGGCGGCAATTCTTTCAGCGGAACGTTGGTACCCGGCTGTTCGCCGCGCGTCGCCAGCACCGAGCCGTCGATGCCGGTGATCTGGATGGCGGGCGGACGTTTCGGAATTTCCAGCGATTGAATCGGCGGCAGATGCGCGCCGACCCAGATGGCGACGCCGGCAACCGCGATCAGCGCCCAGAGGCCGAGGACTGCGCCCCAGTAGAACATGCGGCCGATGCCGAAGCGCGAGCGGCTCTTGCCCTTTTTCTTAGGCCGCTTGCGCTCGGGCTGCGGCTCGTCTTCGTTGTCGGCTGGTTTGCGCTTGGCCATGGGCGATTTCGGCTTCTCGTCCTCAGCGACGGCGACGCGATCGCCCGGCGACAGCCGCAGATTCGCCAGCGACCAGGACGGCTCGAAGCCCGGTTCCTTGCGCGTTGTTGTCTTTCGCCAAAACGCCATTTCTTAGAAAGCCATGCACGCCCACGCCACTCCCCATGGCCGGACCTTAAGCGGCGCGGTTTAAGGGGGGGTTACGCAAAGGTTAACGAGGCATTAGAGCTGGATTGTGATGACAAGGGACGGCGTAGCCCGGGTGGAGTGTAACGAAACCCGGGGCAGGCCGCATTGGTGATATCCCCGGATTGCGGTTCGCTCCATCCGGGCTACAGGAGGCGGCATGACCGGACACATCGACCCGACCAAGGACATCTTCGCAAAGTTTCGTGAGAACGACCGGCCGGGTCCGATCCAGATGCTCAATCTGGTCCGTCTGCGCGATCAGGCTGCCTATCCGGACGGCCGCAAGGCCACGGGCTGGGAAGCGTATGCGGCGTATGGCCGGGACAGCGGTCCGGTGTTCGCGCGGCTTGGCGGCAAGATCATCTGGCAGGGGCGGTTCGAGCTGATGCTGATCGGCCCGCAGAGTGAGCGCTGGGATCATTGCTTCATCGCCGAATATCCGAGTGTCGGCGCCTTCGTCGAGATGATCCGTGATCCGGTCTATCGCGAGGCGGTGAAGCACCGGCAGGCGGCGGTGGAAGATTCGCGGCTGATCCGCCATGCGGCGCTGCCGCTCGGCAAGAATTTTGGCGAGGTGCCGGAGTGAGTTTTCTCCCTCTCCTCGCAAGCGGGGAGAGGGTCGGGGTG
>JBMOOJ010000036.1:0-24806 GCA_049323835.1 Pseudomonadota bacterium
AGCGTCGCCCAGTCCGGCGCGCGGATATCCTGCGGGACGTCCATTTCCATGCCGTCGACAACGGCAAGGAAGTCCTCCTTGCGCAGGCCGAACTGTGCGATCGGCGCAACGTAACCGCGCAGCTTCGCCGGCGGATTGCCGGCGTACAGCGCGTCGAGATCCTTGCGCCACTGCGCCAGTTCGGCGAGGCGATCCGCGCGCGGGGCGGTCGAATCGGCGATATCGTCGACCTGGCGGCAGAACTGATAGATCAGGAACATCGCATCGCGCTGCGCCTGCGGCAGGATGCGCATCGCGGCATAGAACGAGCTGCCCGACGCAGAACCCTGCGGCGTTGCTTCCTCGGCGTGATGCGGAATCGCGGTCATGATCTTTATGTCCGCGATGGGTTGGAGACACTGCGGCGTGCGCCGCCACGGCGCAGCAGCCCGGAGATCATCGCACCAATGCTGAGCCCGATCAGTTCGACCTTCGACAGATGCACGCGATCGGCCAGCGGATCGCGGGTCTGGAGCATGCGCACGATGCGCAGCGCAAACGCCTGGATCACGGACACTTCGAGCGCGAGCCGCGTATCCTGGATGCTCGGCGAGAAGCCGTCGCTCTCGTGCAGCAGCGCTTCGGTGCGGTGCGCGAGCTCGTGGATCAGCGACAGCAGCGCCAGCGGCGATTTATCGCCCCCCAGCATCTCGACGGTGACACCCTTCGCCGCCATCGCATCCTGCGGGATGTAGACGCGGTTGAGGTCGCGGTAGTCCTTGCCGCAATCCTGCAGGTGATTGTTGATCTGTAACGCGGCGCAGAGCGCATCCGATGCGACCCACGTGGAGCGGTCCTCACCGTGCACATCGAGCATAAAGCGGCCGACCGGCATCGCCGAATAGTTGCAGTAGTGGATCAACTCGTCCCAGTTGGCGTACCGCAACTTCGTCACGTCCATGCGGAACGCGGTCAGCACATCGCGCGCATGCCGCGGCGCCATGCCGCGCTCGGCGAACGCACGGCGAAGATTCAGCGCCTCGGGCTGGCCATCGCCGGTGCCAATCAGTTCGGCATCGAGCTGATCGAGCAGCGCGAGCTTCTCCTCCGGCTTCAGCGTCGCGTGATCGGCGATGTCGTCGGCGGTGCGGACGAAGTTGTAGAATGCGAAAATCAGCGCGCGGTGGCGCGGATGAATCAGGTGCGACGCGACCGGGAAATTCTCGTCCCGATGCCCCTTGCCTGAACGCAGATCGGCGGCGGCCGTCGTCATCACGATGCCGATACGTTCGCTTGCGCGCGGCCCTTCCACATGCCGCCGCGTCCGCGAAGATATTGGTAAGCCGAATTCAGCGTGAAAACCATGTAAGCCAAGGCGATGAGTGGAAGGGCGACGCCCCAGAGCGGCGACTGGTCGTAGTACCGCAATGTGGGCTGAAAGGCGAGCGCCATCAGCACCCAGCTACCGGCCGCGAGCGTCCGCGTCAACGGATCAGCGGCGAAAACCAGCCCCACCGGCGACAGGAAAATCACCGTCATGGCGACGACCATTCCGAGCAGAAGCAGCAGCGAGTAGCGAAGCTGCGCATAGGCGGAGCGGGAAATCATCCGGCCGACATCGCCGATCTCATCCGATGCGCGGATGCTCTTCACGTCGTGCATGAAGCCAAGCCATACCGGGCCTGTGCTCTTCAGTCGCGCACCGAGCGCGCAATCGTCGATCAGCGCTCCACGAATGGACTCGATTCCGCCCGCGCGTTTCAGCGCATCGAAGCGCGCGAGAATGCAGCCGCCCGCAGCCGCAGCCGTCGCACGGTTGTCGCGCCTCACCCAGGCGAACGGGTAGAGCATGCCGAAGAAGAACACGAAGGCCGGGATCAGGAATTTCTCGGCGAAGCTCTCGCAGCGGAGCTGCGCCATCACCGACGCCATCACCAGATTGTCACTGCGCATGCGCGTGACGAGCTGCGTCACCGCGTTGCCCGAGTAGACGATGTCCGCGTCCGTCAGGAGCACGCAGTCGGGATTCGATTGCCCGGCGAGATCGAGCCCCTGCTTCACGGCCCACATCTTGCCGGTCCAGCCCGACGGCAGCGGCTGCCCGCGCAGCACCGTGAGCCGATCCGATGCGCCGATGGCCGCTGCGGCACGCGCGGCAAGATCGGCGGTGCCGTCCGAACTCTGATCGTCGATCAGGATCATCGACAGCGATCCCGGATAGGGCTGCTGGAGGATCGAGGTGACGCAGCGCGCAATGCCGCCCGCTTCGTCGCGCGCCGGCACGACCGCGACGATGCGCGGCCACGGACCGTCAGCCGCAGGCGGCGGCAGATCCTCGAAGCGAAACGCGAGCCAGAAGCCGCCGTGGAATGCGACCAGATAGACCCAGGCCGCGAATGCGACGATGGCAACGATCATCAGAGCGAGGGACATCGGAAGGCAGCAGAGCTCCGGCGAACGGATAAGCCGTTCTACGACCGCAACATATGGCTTTCCATAGCAATTCCAAGCTGGAGATTATACGCCGCAGCCTGCCGGTATCGATCCACCCGCACCAAGCGTGACGTAGCGGAATAAGCGCCGGCGAGCACGTCTCAGAGCGCGGGACTTGCCTGCGATGCGAGCAGCCGGCGCTCCCATTCCAGCGCGTGCGTAACGATCGTGCGCAGATCGTCATGCTTCGGCTGCCAGCCAAGCTGGTCGCGCACGAGCCGCGAGTCCGCGACCACGCGCGCCGGATCGCCCGCGCGGCGGGGCGAGCGCACCACCGGAAAGTCGATGGCTGACACTGCTTTCACCGTGTCGATCACCTCGAGGACCGAGAAGCCGTGCCCGTAACCGCAATTCAGCATCAGCGACGGCCCGCCGCCGCGCAGATACGTCAGCGCATCCGCATGCGCGGCGCTGACATCGGACACGTGAATGTAGTCGCGCACGCAGGTGCCGTCCGCCGTCGGATAGTCGTCGCCGAAAATTTCCAGCTGCGGCCGGATGCCGAGCGCGGCCTGCACGGCCGCCTTGATGAGATGAGTTGCGGCCGCCGTCGACTGGCCGGTGCGCATCGCCGGATCGGCGCCCGCGACATTGAAGTAGCGCAGCACGACGTAGCTCAGCCCATACGCGGCCGCGGCATCGCGCAACATCACCTCGGTCATCAGCTTCGACCAGCCATAGGGCGACACAGGAACGGTCGGCATGCTCTCATCGACCAGTTCGCTATCGACCTGCCCGTAAACAGCGGCGGTCGAGGAAAACACGAACTGCTTCACGCCCTGTTCGACAGCCACTTCGAACAGCGCGCGCGAGGCGACGGTGTTGTTGGCGTAATAGTCGAGCGGCTGGCGGACCGACTCGGGCACGACCGTCGATGCGGCGAAATGCACGATGGTCTTGACGGCATGCTCGCGCAGCACGCGCGTCACCAGCGCGCGGTCGGCGATGCTGCCCTGATGGAACGGCATGCCCTGCGGCACCGCCTCGCGAAAGCCCGTCTGCAAGGTGTCGATGACGACCGCCGGCTCGCCGTTGTCGGCCAGCCGGTGCAGCATATGGCTCCCGATGTATCCGGCACCGCCGGTGACCAGAACGGTCATCGCCCACTCCGCCGCCGTGATGCGGCTTGTTGAGGTTGCAATATGGTGTCCTGCCGGGCAATGGTGCCCCGGCAATGCGCGGCTGCTTAACAGGATTTTACAGGCGAATCGAGCGGTGCAGCGGCGCATTGTAACGATGGATGTATGAATGGCGGATACGCGCCCGGCAATCTGGATGGACCTGACCACGAGCCTGCGTGCGCGGGGCGGCCAGAACAACGGCACGCTGCGCGTCGAACGCAGCTTTGCGCGCGAACTGCAACCGCTGCTCGGCGATCGGCTCCGGTTCTGCCGTTATGATGCGACGCGCCAGCGCTTCGACAGTGTGGATGCCTCCGCTCTCGCGGATGCCATCAAGACATCCGCACCTGCTGCGCATCGCGGACCGGGTGCGAGCAATGCCCGCGCCGACCGGCTCGGCCGCCGCATCGAGCGGGCGGTGCGTCTGTCCGTGCGCGGCACGATCCAGCGGCTGCACGGTGCCCTGCGCGGCAGCGATCCGGCCGCGCATTTCCCGGATGCGCAGCCCGGCGATGTGTTGCTGCTGGCGGGCGAGAACTGGAGCGGCCGCACGGATTTCGGCGTGCTCGCGCGCTTGCGCACCGAACGCGGGCTGACAATCGCGGCCGTCTGTCAGGACTTGATCCCGGTGACGCACCCGCAATTCTTCGAGACCGGGGAATTCGTGGCGCAGTATCGCCGCTACGTCGAGTTTCTTGCGCGGCATACCGATCTCGTGATCGCTATCTCGCAAGCGACCGCCAACGAATTGGCGAAGGCCGCCGAAGTCTATGGCGGCATGCGTGGCAAGATCGCCGTCGTCGAACTCGGCTCTGACGTTGCATCCGCCGCCGATCCGCAGCCGCCGCAGACCGAACCGCCGCTCCAGGCCGGTGCGTTCGTTATCAGTGTCAGCACCATCCAGGCGCGCAAGAATTTCGATCTGCTCTACCGGCTATGGCATCGCTTCGCGCAGGAAAATCGCAGCGATATCCCGCACCTCGTGATCATCGGTCAGCGCGGCTTCGGCAGCGACGATCTGCTCGCAATGATTGCGCAGGACGCGACGATCAAGAATCGCCTCACCATCCTGCATCGCACCTCCGATGCCGAGCTAACGTGGCTCTACCAAAACTGCGCCTACACGCTGTACCCGTCCTACGTCGAAGGCTGGGGTCTGCCGGTGTCGGAAAGCCTCGCCTATGGCAAGCTCTGCCTCGCCTCGAACACATCCTCGCTGCCGGAAGCCGGCGCGGGACTGGCGCTGCATTTCGGTCCGGACGATGACGCAGCCTGGCACGCGGCGATTGTCGACCTTGCGGCAAATCCGGCGAAGCTCGCCGAGGCAGAGGCACGCATCCGCGCAAGCTACCGGCAACGAAGCTGGCAGCAGGCCGGAGCTGAGCTGACCGGTCACCTCAACACGCTGCTCGCCCGCAAACAGTGATAGACTGACATCATTCGATTTCAGGGTACCCGTCATTCGCATCGCTCTCGGCATCGTCAATCTGTTCCCAAGCGGCGGCCTGCAACGCGATTGCGTCGCGATAGCCCGCCGCCTGATGGCGCGTGGACACGCGGTGACGATCTTCTGCCGGAAGCGCGAAGGTGACTTCCCCGATCTGACGATTGTCGAACTGCCGAACATCGCACTGACCAATCACGGCCGGAACCTCCGCTTCGCGCGCCATCTGTCAGCTGCCGTCAAGGATCGGTTCGATATCGTCGCCGGCTTCAACAAGATGCCGGGCCTCGACGTTCTGTACTGTGCCGATCCGCCGTCCAAGCAGCCGCGCAATCTGTTCGATCGCATCAACCCGCGCGTCAGAGGCATGCACCGGCTCGAAGCATCCTGTTTCGGGCCGCAGTCGAGCACGCAACTGCTGCTGCTCGCCGAGCCGCAGCGCGACGACTATCAGCGCATCTGGGCGATGAAGGACGCGCGCGCCGCGGTGATGCCGCCGACGATCGAGCGCAACCGCGCGCAGCCCGGCTTGCGCGGCAGCGAGGCGCGCGCGGAAATGCGCGACAAGCTTGGCCTCGCCTCATCGACGCTGGCGTGGCTGTTCGTTGCCGGATTTCCGGAGACGAAAGGCTTCGAACGCATCATTTCGGCGCTGCCCGCATCCCCGCATGTCAAAGTCCTGTGCGCCGGGTTCGATCTCGCCGATCCGAAGCTGAGCCGCCTGGCGAAGCAGGCCGCCCATCTCGACGTCGCGCATCAGATCGTCTCGCTCGGGCGCCGCGAGGATATTCCGGCGCTGATGGCCGCCGGTGATTTGCTGGTGCATCCCTCGCGCCTCGACATCACCGGGACGGTGATCCTCGAAGCGATGGTCAACGGCCTGCCGGTGGTCACGACCGCGCTTTGCGGATATGCGCCCCATGTGGCAGCGGCCGACGCAGGCGTGGTCATTCGCGAGCCGTTCGCGCAACGCGCGTTTGTATCGGCGCTGGAGCAGGCCAATGATCCCGCACGCCGCGCACGCTGGAGCGCCAATGCGGCGGCCTATGGCGCAGCCAACGATCTCTATTCCGGACTGGATCGCGCGGCGGACGCAATCGAGCGCGCAGCCCGCACATCACGCTGAGACAATGCCCGCCTTGGCAAGATGCGGCGCCAGCAACTCGGCGACCGCACGGCGCTTGTCCTCGGCGAATTCGAGCCGTCCCATTAGCCCTACTTCGTGCAGCCACGGCCCGCACCACTGGAACGGCGCGTCCGTCATCTGCAAGCCTTCGCGGAACGGCACGAACACCGTCTCCTGCTCGCGGATACGCGCCCGATCGACGTGACGATAGAGCACATCCCAGTTGCCGCCGCCGGTATCGAGGCCGAGGAACCAGTCCTGCGAGAAGTCGAGCGGCTTGTCGCGCACGCCGGCGAACCGGAACATGCTGAACCCCGCCCAGAGGAACCAGCGGCCCGCGGCATCGACCGTCGCCGTCGACACACCTGGCCGGATCACGCCGAAGAAATCCTGATGCGCGAGCGGCGCAAATGGGTCATGCGGCGCCGTCGGGAACATGTCATCGTCGAGAAAGCCGAACACCTCCGGCTCGCCGGGGCGGATGATGTTGTGCCAGATCCAGTTGAGTGCGAGTCCGTGCGAACGGCTCGGCACGTCGGTCGGATTCGGCGGCAACCGCAGATATGGAACCGACCAGCGTGCGGCGACCTCGGCGATGGCGGCAGCCTGCTTGTCGTCGGGCGTGTTGTCCGCAACGATGTGGAGTGCGTCGGGCACGTAAAGTTTGATCAGTGGCACCTGCCAGGCGATCGTCTGCGGGTCCCGGAACGCAACTGCGACCAGAACCCTACGGCTCCTGACACGCTGCGCCAGCGCAGCCGCATCGCCGATACGCGCAGGCGTCGCGCGGAACGCGCGATCGTGCGCGCGATAGCGCCGCGTCTTGAGGCGATGGAGCAGCGGGCGGAGCCGCAGCCAATCGCCGGGGCCGTAGTCCAGGATACGAGGAGGCATTTGCAGTCGCAGTCCGAATTCGGAGCGGCCCCATTAGCGCGTTTTGGCGCGGAACGGAACGGCTTCGTGCTTATCGCGAGCGGAGCAGCAGCCCCAGCGCACGCGGCGGATGCAACCGGAACAGCTTCCAGATCAGCTTCCACGCCGGCCACGTGGACGGCCGATCGCGGCGGCGCAGGAGATTGACGATCGCGATTTGCGCGAGCTTGCGTTCACGGTGATTGAGATCGGCGCCGGTCGCGGCATCGAGGTCGTCGGCCGAAAGCTTCGCCGTCTGCGCGACCTCCGGATCTGCAAGCTCCAGAAACCGGAACACGCGCGCTTCCGTTGCGTAGAAACTGTTGCCGACATCACTGCGCCAGTCCGGCGGCGCAGTCAGTTTGTCCGCCGGATCGATGCCAATGCTGGCGCGCGCGACCGCGGCACGGACGGCGATCCGCGACGAGAACATCTGCCGCGCGGCCTTGCGCACGGTGACGTTGCCGCCGTGCTCGCGGTAACGCACGAGAATCTCGGGTGCGATCGCGATGTCGCCGTGCTCCGAGAGACGCAGCCACAGATCGTAATCCTCCGCTGCCTCGAATGCGGCGCGATAGCCGCCCAAGCTGCGGACCGCGTCCGTGCGCAACATCACCGACGAATGGATGAACGGATTGGTCCGCACCAAGGTATCGCGCAGCTTTCCCGGTTCGGGCGGTGGAGTGAGGCGGCCGGTCACTTTACCTTCGCCATCGACGATGTCCGCCCAGCTTCCCAGCAAGTTCAGGCGCGGGCTGGCGTCCATTGCCGCAACCTGGCGCGCGAGGCGCTCGGGCAGAGCCAGGTCGTCGGCATCGAGGCGAGCGATCAGGCCGGCGCGAGCATCCGCGAGGCCACGATTGAGCGCGGCGACGAGGCCCAGCGCATCCTGCCGGATCGGCCGCACGCGCGCATCGGCTACCGCGTAGCCCGCAAGAATCTCCGGCGTGCGATCGGTCGATCCGTCGTCGACGACTAGAAGCTCGAATTGAGACAGCGTTTGCGCGAGCACACTGTCGATCGCGGCAGAGAGCCACTGCGCGCCATTCCGCACCGGCATCAGTACGGAGACGCGCGGCACGCTCACCGCTCGCCTCTCGCTGCGGCGAGCGTCGCTTCGACAATGTAGGCGCCGAGCGCCTGCGGCGTATGATTTTCCATCACAAAGGCACGTCCCGCTTCCGCCATCCGCGCGAGGCGAGGCTTGTCGGCCAGCGCGCCGATCACGGCTTTGGTCAATCCACCCGGTTCAACCGGGTAGAACACCGCATGTTCCCCATCGACCAGCGGCCGATGCCGTTCGAGCGGCGGCAGATTGCACACCGGCACCGATCCGCAGGCGGGCGCCTCGTAGTGGCGGAAGCATTCCCATCCATAACCTTCCGGCGACCACGTCAGCCACGCCGATGCGCAGCGGCGATAGAACTCGTCCGGCGGCAGCGGCTTGTCCGGAATGTCGACGATGACGCCGCGCTCGCGCAGCGCCAGCAGTTCCTGGAAGCCGGTCTGCCGCACCCACGACGACGCTTCGACACGGCCGGCGAAGAAGATGTCGGACGTCTTCGGCACACCCGCCGGCATCTGCGATAGGTCGCGCCCGAGCGGCAAGCCGAGCGACAGCGGCCGCAGTTTCGCCAGCCGTTGCGTATAGCGCGGATGCTGGCGGAACCGATGCGACGGCAGATTGGCATGCGCCGTCTTCAGGAACACGCGCCAGCGATCGGCCGGCAGTTCGCGCTTGAAATAGGCCGTGCAACGATCGAGCAGGAACAGGTTGCCGCGGTTGATCAGCGGGAAATCATCCTGATCGACCACCGCGATCGGCGCACTCACCGGCCCGCGCAGCAGCTGCGGCCCGAATGCCCGCACCAGCGGCACATGTCCCTGGAGCGTGCGGCGGTTGAAGAGCGCACGCGAAATCCAACGCCAGTGCCACGGCGAGAAAAACGTCGGATGGCAGACGATCAGCGATGTTGATTCGTCCTGCAGCATCTGCCGCAACCGCGGCATCGTCCGGGCCGATACGATCTGATAACCGCTCTTCGGATCGGCGGGGTGCGGGACGAACGCAGTCGAGAAGTACGTCGTTTCATCCGGAAACGCGCTCTTCACGAATGGCTTGTCGCCAATCTCGATGATTTTCAGTGCCGGGGCCATGGTCATCTACAGGAGAGTATAGGGATCAAGCCGGAGGCTGACTGCACTGCCTGACGACGATTTCCGCTCCGGCGCAAATGCCGAACGGCAGCCAGAACGTCACCCAGGGCCAGGTGATGGGGGTGATCAGGAGGTTATAGTCGAACAGCCCGGCCGTGGCGACAGTTGCGATCATGGCGAGCGGGATAACCTCGCCGCGCAGCCTCAGGAATCGCATCGACCAGTAAAGCGAGCCGAGCAGCATGGTGATCATCGCCAGGGCACAAAAAATGCCGCCGCGGATTTGCGCGGACAGCACGAGGTTGTGCGGCTGGTCGATCATAGTACCGTCGCCGAGCTTGATGTCGATGTTCGACATGCCCCCATAGCCGAGAAGCGGCTTCTGCTGTGCCTGGCCTGCGTAGATACTCCATATTTCGGGGCGATAGCTCGCACCGCGCTCCGCTAGCACGGTGCGCGTTTGCGGCAACGCAAGCAGGACCATGACGCCGAGCGCAATTCCCGCGATGAAGGAAAGGAGCGCAGCACGGCGAAACGCATGCGGCGCCAGCCAAAGCACGAGCATCAATCCTACAATGATGCCAATGTAGGCACTGCGCGACTGAGTCAGCATCACTCCGCCAAGCAGGATGAGCGCGACCGGAATCAGCCAGTAACGCAACAGCGATGGCAGGCGGCTGTTGACGATCACTGCGGCGCTGGCGACGAACAGCAGCGCATAGATCACGCTGATGTTGGTCGAGTTAGTATAGCCGGGCATACCGAGCGTGTTGACCAGCCGCCATGAAGACATGTCTGAGGTAACAACAATTCCGGGAACGTAAGCAATCATATTGTGAAGCGCGCTGACCGCAACCAGCGTTGAAAGCGCGGCGACGAACCGCGGCAGAAATTCAGGCCAAGCTCTGACCGCGTAGGCGAAACACGCCATGAAAACCAGAATCTGGCCCGCATATCGCCATTGCCGGTCGAGTACCCGCGCCACGGCTCCCGGCTGGCTCCAGTCTGACAGATTGATCGTCAGCAGATAGACAAACGCAGCCACAAGGATGACGGAGAACGTAAAGATGAAGCGCGCCGACACGTCGAGCGCCGGCCATCTGCGCCAGCTGATCCGGAACACCATCCAGTGCAACGCGACGACCGGAAAGAAGACCAGACTGAGCAGACGGGGAGCCGACTGATAGTTGTTTGTGAGGAACAGCGGCGCCAGCGTGATCAGTGCTGCAAGAATGAATACGTCACCGGTTTTGATTCGCCGGTCGACCCAATGCCAAATGGCTGCGACGGCACCGGGCGTTGGCTGCTGATGCGCCATCGGTTCTGTTCCTTCGGCAATCAAACGCTACCAGCACGCTTCAGTTCACCTGACTCTGCCAGTTCGCGGTCAATCAATTCATAAAAACTTCCGGCGACGTCGTTCCAGTTGCGCGGTTTGAAATCCGAGCGGATCGCACTCTCGAAACCGGCGCGCAACGCAGGGTTCTCGATCCAGTTCTTCATCGTGTCGTACCAGACGTCCTCGTCGCGAGGATCGAGACTCGGGGAAAATCCCCCGGCGGTCTCCAACAGCGCCCCCCCATTCGATGCAATGACCGCCTTTCCATAGCGGAAGGCTTCGATCACGGGCAAGCCAAATCCCTCGTATAGGGAGGGGTAAAGGCAGAACGCCGAGTGGGCGTAGAGTTGCTGCAAGGCCGCATCGTCGATATTGGACAATCTGAGCAGTGAAGTCCCGGCGCTTTCATGCGCATCGAGTTCGGCGACAAGCTCATCGACAAGCCAGCCACGGCGGCCGACGAAAACGAGCTTGAAGTCGTGCTGCTGAGGGATTCCCGCCGCTAGCAGGCGTTTCCAGACCTCGAACAGCAGCCGGTGCCCCTTGCGCGGCTCAAGCGTGCTGACAAACAGCGCATAGTGCCCGCTCTTCAGACCTGCGGGCAGCGTTGTTTCGGCGGGCTGCTGGATCGGATCGAAGTCGGCGCCGAGATAGACCAGGCCGGACTTCTTCAGTGCAAGACCCTCGCGCGCGCAGTACGCCTGCGCATCGGCAACGATCTGCTTCGCAGTGAAGATCACAAGGTCGGCGCGTGGAAAGACCTCGTGAAAGCATGCGCGAAAGGCAGCGGTATTTGTCGGCGGAAAGAACTGCGGAAACAGCAGCGGAATAATGTCGTAGCAAAGCACGACCGTACGCGGGCGAGCGCCCTCCTGCGCAGTCGCGAGTTGCTGATACATCGCGAGCCAGTCCGATCCCGCGAGAATGAGCACATCGCTGCCGGTCAGCGCCGGCGGCTCATCAAGCACGAGATCGTATGGCAACAGCCTGCGCATCGTTCCGTCCGGAAGCTCAAGCTCGCGCCGGTATTTGGCGTTGAGCAGCACCGGTAATATCCGCTCGGCGATGCGCGCGAGGGTGCCGCCGCGCAGCCGCCACCTTTCGAGCTTGAGATATGCCTGGCGGCGCGGCCGCTGGATCCAGAGCAACACACGCTTCAGCGGCTCAGGCAGACGCTCGCGCAACCGCTGTTTGGGGCTGAAACGGTCGGGAAAGTAGGAGAGGTCGATTTTCGTGGCGCCGTTGATGACTTGCGAGACCCATTCGGACTTCACCAGCCGCGGCGCGTCGATGCCGAGATCGTAAAGAACGAACAACACATCGGGCCGGTTTGCAGCGGCAAAGCGCGCCAGCTCGCGCAAGGTGCGAACGATGCCGTCGGCGTGGCCCGAGGCCCGTGCGAGGGTCGTGATGTCGAGAAGAATACGCTTCGTCACAATAAACCCCACACCGAGCGCCGGGGAAGCTCTCTCCCGTCACCCGCTTGAAGTCAAGTCAGCGGCCACGGCCAAGCATTTCGGGCAAAAGTTAACACAAACGGCGCCGCCGCCTCCACCGTTGGCTCCGGAGAGCCGCCCATGCTAGTGGTCGCCTCCTCTTCAGACGGCAGGGAGCCGGCGACCATAATGAATGACGAACGCATCCTCGTGACCGGCGGCGCCGGCTTCATCGGATCGCACTTGTGTGACCGGCTGATCGCGGCCGGGCACGAGGTTCTGTGCGTCGACAATTACTACACCGGCGGCCGCCGCAACATCGCGCACCTGATCAAGCATGAACGCTTCGAGGCGATGCGCCATGACGTCACCTTCCCGCTCTACGTCGAGGCCGACACCATCTACAACCTCGCCTGTCCGGCCTCGCCGATCCACTATCAGTTCGATCCGGTGCAGACGCTGAAGACCAGCGTACATGGCGCGATCAACATGCTGGGCCTCGCCAAGCGCACCAAGGCAAAAATCTTTCAAGCCTCGACCAGCGAGGTCTATGGCGATCCGACGGTACATCCGCAGCCGGAGAGCTATTGGGGCAACGTCAACCCTCTCGGCCCGCGCGCCTGCTACGACGAGGGCAAGCGCGCCGCCGAGACGCTGTTCTTCGATTATCACCGCCAGCACAAGGTGCGGGTGAAGATCGCGCGCATCTTCAACACCTACGGCCCCAATATGCATCCGCAGGACGGGCGCGTGGTGTCGAACTTCATTGTCGCCGCGCTCCAGGGCAAGGACCTCACGCTGTACGGCAAGGGCGATCAGACCCGCGCGTTCTGCTATGTATCCGATCTCGTCGAAGGTATCGTCAGGCTGATGGCAACGCCGGACGACGTGGTTGGCCCGATCAATCTGGGCAACACCGGCGAGTTCACGATCCGCGAACTGGCCGAGAAGGTGCTCGAACTCACCGGATCAAAATCGAAGATCGTCTATGGTCCGCTGCCGGCCGACGACCCGCAACAGCGCAAGCCCGACATCACGTTGGCGAAGGAGAAGCTCGGCTGGGAGCCGAAGGTGCCGCTTGAGGATGGCCTGCGCGAGACCATCGCCTACTTCAAGAAGCTGCTCGCATCTTGATCAGCGCGCCGCGGGTTGCGCGCGCCAATATTCCATCACCGAACGCAGCGTATCTTCCCACGCATGTTTCGGATGCCAGCGCAGCAGCCGATATGCGAGATCGGCGTTACATGCAACGATCGGCGTGTCTGAAGGACGCAGCCGGGTTGGATCGATACTCACGTTGATCCTGGTGCTCGACATCGCTTGCAGATCGTTAAGGATGGAACGCACCTGACGCGCATGCCCCGACGCAACGTTGATAGCCACCCCGTTCGGCAGTTCATCAAAGGCGATCAATGATCGCACATACGCATCGACGACGTCGCGGACATCCAGAAAATCGCGTGCATTGCTGAGGTCGCCGACCTGAAGCACCGGCTCGCATTCGCCCCGTTCGATGCGAGCAATCTGCGCCGCGAACGCAGGCACGACGAACGCCGTCGATTGTTCCGGGCCGGTGTGATTGACTGGCCTCATGCGGACAACCTTCAACCCATGCCGCGCCATCTGGCCAAGCATGATATCCGCTGCCGCCTTCGCCGCGCCGTAGACACTCACCGGCTGCAGCAAAGCCCTCTCGTCAAGCTTGGCGCCGCCAGCGAAGCTCGCCCCGTAGACTTCGGCGCTGCTGCAAAACAGAAAACGACACGCCGGCGCGTGTTCTACAACCGCCAGTGCGAGATTCTGAACGCCAGAAAAATTGACGGCCCATGCCCGGCGGATAGCCGCTTGCGCTTGCGCTACGGCTGCGATAGCCGCGAGATGCACGAGGTGCGTGGGGTTCTCCGACCTGACAAGCTCTTCGACACCGTCGGCGTCTGTGATATCAACCGTTCGCAAGCTGCAACGTGGCGGCGGCGCTTCCTTGGGCGCGTGCGTATCGGCGAAGATCAGTGTGCCGTCCGCCGGCAACAGCTCAAGTAGTCTCCGCACCAGATGCCGGCCGACGAAGCCGTGCGCGCCGGTGATCAGTATGCGGGGCTGGCCTGCGAAGGTCACGGCCGGCCGTCTTTGGCCTGCTGCGATACCCGCTTCAGATCGGCATCGACCATTTCGCGGATCATCTCTTCGAGCGAGATCATCGGCTCCCAGCCGAGCTTGGCTTTCGCCTTGGCCGGATTGCCGAGCAGGATATCGACCTCCGCCGGACGGAAGAGCGCCGGGTCGATCACGAGGTGATCGTCCATCTTCAGACCAACATGGTCGAAAGCGATCCGGCACATGTCGCGCACGGTCGTCGTTCGGCCGGTGGCCACCACATAGTCGTCCGGCTTGTCCTGCTGAAGCATCAGCCACATGGCGCGGACATAATCCTTCGAATGGCCCCAGTCGCGCTTGGCATCGATGTTGCCGAGCCGCAGTTCCTTCTCGACGCCAAGCTTGATGCGCGCAACGCCGTCTGTGACCTTGCGCGTGACGAATTCGATGCCGCGCAGCGGCGATTCATGATTGAAAAGGATGCCGCTCGATGCGTGCAGGCCGAAACTTTCGCGGTAGTTGATGGTCATGGCATGCGCGAAGACTTTCGCGACACCATAGGGCGACCGCGGATAGAGCGGGGTCGTCTCGCTCTGGATCGGCTCCTGCACGAGCCCGTACATCTCCGACGACGATGCCTGATAGAAGCGCGCCTCTGGCCGCTCGATCCGGACGGCCTCGAGCACATGCAGCGCGCCCATGCCGGTGACCTGGCCGGTCAGGAGCGGCTGGCTCCACGATGATTTGACGAACGACTGTGCCGCGAGATTATAAACCTCGTCCGGCTTGATCTCACGCATCGCGCGGATCAGCGAGGTCGTATCCAGCAGGTTGCCGTCGACGAAACGGATATCCTTGTGGATGTTCAGCCAGCGCAGCTTGGCATCGATCACGTCGGCGGAACTGCTGCGGCGGACGAGGCCGTGCACCTCGTAACCCTTTTCAAGCAGAAGCTGGGACAGATAGGCTCCATCCTGACCGGTAACGCCGGTAACAAGCGCTCGTTTCATCGCATAACTTTCGGATCGGTTCTCGGCTGGTTTAATAACAGGAATTGAACCCGGTGGGGTGGATTTGGCATTCGCCCGCAAGCCGCTTCTTTCAGCTACAGTTGTGAAAGAAAATCAAGAGGATATGGTGTGGCCGACGCCATCATTCCGACAGGATCGCTCAATGCTCACGCTCTACCACTGCTCCAGCGCCCGTTCGTTCCGTCCGCTCTGGACGCTGGAGGAGATGGGACTGCCTTACGAACTGAAGATGCTGCCGTTTCCGCCGCGGGTGCAGGCGCGCGAGTATCTGGCGATCAATCCGCTCGGCACCATTCCGCTGCTGGTCGATGGGATCACGCGCATGACGGAGTCGGCGGCGATCTGCGAATATCTCGTCAGCCGTTACGGCCCTTCGCCGCTGGCGGTGAATGTGGACGAGCCGGATTACGGTTTCTATCTCAATTGGCTGCATCACGGCGAGGCGACGCTGACGTTCCCGCAGACGCTGGTGCTGCGCTATGGCGAGTTAGAGCCGCCGGAACGCCGCCATCCGCAGGTGGTGGAGGATTATGCGCGCTGGTTCCTGGCGCGGCTGCGCGGCATCGATGCCGTCGTCTCGACGCGCGAGACGCTTTGCGGGGGGCGGTTCACTGCCGCGGATATTTCCGTCGGATACGCGCTGATGCTGGCGACGCGGCTGAAGCTCGATCCGCAATTCCCGCCGGCGGTTGCCGCCTACTGGAAGCGGCTCCAGCAGCGTGACGGCTTCAAGCGCGCGCTCGCCGCGCAGGACAAGGCCAGCGATGAGCAGGGCATCGCGCGGCGGGCGTGATCCTCAGTTGCCAACACCGCGCAGCGAATTGCGCAGCCGCTCCGGCACGTCGAGTTCGAAGCCGAGGATCGCGGCCGACAACGCCTTGCCATAGTTGTCGAGGCTGAGACTGCGCGATACGCCGCCGCCGAGCGCACCATGCGCGACGAAATTGATCGCCGCGAGGCCGTCGATGCAGTGGCGCTCGACCTCGCCCTTGATGGCGCCGCCATAGAACGCCTTGAAGCGCGCAGCCGTGAGTTGCTCCTTCAGAAGCGGGTAGAACGCTTCATCATAGGCAATGACGGAAATGTTCGACGTGTTGCCCTTGTCGCCGGAGCGCACGTGAGCGACGTGCTGCAGTTTCACCAGCATCGTCAGGTCTCCCGCCAGTGAATATCATACGGCACCGTCTCGCGCGGCACCAGCGCCGACCAGATACCGATGATCTCGCGGGTGCGATCCTGATGCGGCACGCGCTTGCCGGTCATGGCCACACCCGATACGGCCATGCCGTCGATCTCGCGGCCGATCTTCAAGGCCTCCTCGCGCGTCTTCGTCCGCGCGGCAACACGCACGGCCACCTCATATGGCTCCGGCGCATCCGCGGGCGTCGCCTCGCCATGGATGGCATTGAGGCCGACGAAGTCGACGCGCACATCCTCGGCCTTCAGATCGACGATCCTAAACCGCTCTTCGAGAATGCGCTTCGCCAGTTTGGCGCGGCGCAACGCACCGGGGCCGGCATAGAAGAACATATCCTCGCCAATGAAGCCCTCGGTGCAGCCCATCGACACCTTCAGCGTCGGCGTGCGCGGCTTGCCGCCGATGCCGGACACCCGGACCCGGTTCTCGCCGATCTGTTCGAGGCGCGCCGTCGTAAAGTCGGCGACGACATCCGGCGTGATATAGTTCGCCGGATCATGCACCTCGTAGAGCAGTTGCTCCTTCACGGTCATCAGGTTGATCGCGCCGCCGGAGCCGGCGACCTTGGCGATGACCGTGCTGCCGTCGGATTCAACCTCGGCGATCGGGAACGCGAGATCCCAGGGATCGGGAACATCCTTGAAACCGGGATCGGAGAAGTAGCCGCCGGTGACCTGCGCCCCGCATTCCATCAGATGGCCGATGCCGGTGCCCTGCCCCAGCTTTGCCACATCATTTTCGGCCCAGCCGAACTCATGGATCATCGGCGCGAGAAACAGTGACGGATCGGCAACGCGGCCGGTCACGACGATCTGCGCGCCGCCACGCAACGCCTCGACGATCGGCTCCGCGCCGAGATAAGCCTCTGCGGAGATGAGCGTTTCCGACAGCGACGCAACAGGTTCGCCGTTTTCCAGAATGGTTTCCGCGAGCGCCGTCACCCGATCCGTAATCAGACTGCCAGTGACCGCTGCGATCTTGATGCCTTTCGCACCGAGCGCATCGAGATGTTTTGCGATCCGCTCCGCAGCGCCAACGGGATTGATCCAGCCTTGATTGGTAACGATCTTGGTGCCGCGGCGAACGCAGCCCGGCAGCACGGCTTTCATGCGATCGTCGAGATAGGTGTCGTATCCCTCGAACGACGGATCGCGGCGCTTGCGCACCTGCGCGGCGGACACCGTCGCTTCCGCCATGGTCTCGAAACACAGATAGTCGAGATCGCCCTTCTCGGCGTTGAGCCGCGCCGGTTCGACGCGATCGCCCCACCAGGCTGAACCCGCTCCGATGCGCAACGGCATTTGCGATCCTCTCCAAACGACGGAGTTGATCCCCGCTCGTGACGCCGATCACGTCACGCTATTTTTGAAATGGCCAGCGGTCCGTGTCAGGCCACGGGAGCCGACCACGAGCGATTGGTCGAAATCCAATCGGAGAGAAGTGCCGTTTCGAACCGCGCGGCGTATTCGGCCCATGACAGTCCCTGCTGGAGACGCAGTGCAGCCTCGTGCTGACGGCGCCATAGAGCGTCATCGTTGAGAAGCGCGAGTGCAGATGCCGCGAACGCGCCGTCATCCGCATGGACGAAACCGGTGACGCCGTCGATGACCCGCTCCGGCAGCACCGCGACGGGCGCAACCACGCACGGCACGCCGAGTGCCTGCGCCTCCGCGAGCGACAGACAGAACGCTTCCGTCTTGTGGCCGAGATAGATCATCGCGCGAGTGTTGCGGATTTCGTCCATCATCTGCTCGCGCGGCACCGCCGTGCGGATATCGATCGCGGCCTTTGCCTGCGGCGACAGATCCTGCGGAATCAGACCGCCCCACGCGGTCCACGGATCGGCGTTGGGTGTCACCGCACCGAACACTTTCAGCTTCGCGTCCGGCCGTGCGGGCAGGATGCGATCGGCAAAGATGCGCATGATGCCGAACAGGTTGCGCGCCGGATTCGACGCGAACACCAGCACCGGCGGCGGTGGCGCCGCCAGCGGCGGCAGGCCGCGGATATCATCCGGCAGCGCCAGCGGAATGATGAGATGCGGATTGCGGCGCGGTAGCACCGGTGAATACTGCGCGACCTGAAACAGGCTCATCAGGATCGGTATCGGCCGATGCCACCACATCTTCGGAAGCTGCTTGTAGTGCTTCAAATTGTTCGGGCGCCACAGAACCCACAGCGCCGTGCGCCGCGCCGGCACCAGTCCGAGAAGTTTCGGATGCTGGATCGGCACGTAGAGATCGCAGCGCTCGGGCGGCGCAATGCTGAACGGCTGCCAGCGCACGCCGTGATCCTCGACAACGCCGTCACAGTTCGTGATGACGGTGACCTGATGCCCGCGCTTCACAAGCGCGCGTGCGAGGCGAGTTACCGACGACTCGGTTCCTCCAAGCGCACGGCGCTCGAGATCGCGGCCGTCATAGCGGCCCGTAGTATCGGCGAAAACGATGGAAACCATAGTCGAGATTCATATCCGGGAAGCGAAGCCCGCATGCTCTAGCGGGAATTCCTGGACAAGAACAGACTTGTTGTCCCGCCAATGACCTGGGGGCCGGCATAGCCTGCAGCCAGAGCCCCGGCGAGACCCGGGAGCTGCCGGTCGAGCACGGGTTTGGAGTCGCCGTAAAGTACGACGGCCCCGTAGCGGCGATCGGCAATGCCTTGCAGCAGCGCGCGCGTATCCATGAAGGGACCGAGCGTCGTCTCGAAATGCAGCTTCCAGAGATCGACCTCGTTGCGATGCCCGGCCCAGACGCAGGCGGACAGGGTCTCGCACGCGACAGGCCCCTTCACCTGCTTCAGGCGGCTGCTCAATGCGGACAACGTGGATGATTGCTGCTGAAGCCGCGCGCGTTCACGCACATCGACCGCCAGCGCAACGTTCGCATAGGGCACGCCGATCCCGACACGGATCAACACCGCCGCCGCGATCACGACGCGCCAGACATTCGCCCGCGGCGACAGCGCATCGAGACGATCCCAGACGAGACCAAGCCCGATCGATGCCGCAATGACGAGATCGAACACGACGTTGATGCTGACGCCGCGCGCGCCGCCGAAAATCAAGAGCGCAGCTAATCCTGCCACGATCGCAAGACCCGCGAACGTCATCGCCTCATCCCGCGCCGCCCGGCGACGCCATGCGACAGCGGCAAAGACGACGAGCGGTACCGCCGCTTTCGAGATCAGCGCCAGATTTTTGCCGAGCGTCGACAACGCGAACACGCGCGGGAACAGCATGTTGCCGATCACGTTCGCATGCAGCGACAGCCATGCGGCGAGCGCTGCGAACCCCGCGATCGCACCGGCGATCAGCCACGGCAGCACCAGCTTGCGGCGATAGATCAGCAGCCAGATCAGCGACGCCAGCGGCAGTGCGATCACGACCTGTTTCGTGAACATTCCGATGACGGTCAGGACGGCTGCGGCAGACGCCATCTTCGCGTTGTCCGCACGCACAAGCACGGCCGCACCAAACGCAACGAGCGCATGCGCCAGCATCTGCGGCTCGGACAATCCGACGTAGCTGTCCAGCAATCCGGCGACGATCAAGACAAAGCACAGCGCACCAGCAAGCGCCGCACCCCGGCTCGCCTCCAGCCCGCGCAGGATGGCGAAGATCGCACCTGCTGTCGCGACAAAGGAAAGAAAGGCAATTATCCGGCCTGCAAAAATCGGATCGGCGCCGAGCCGCGCCAGCCCGCCCGTGAGATAGAACCACAGCGGCGGGTAGTTATTGATGATGAAGCTGCCCGGCGCGGGATAGAGATTGCCGCCGAAGGCATTGAGCGCGTGCGTCGCGTTCCAGCCTTCGTTCGGCAGTTCGAGCCAGAGGCCGATGCGATAGAGCGGCGCGATCAGGAGCCATAGCGCAGCCGCCGTCGGCAATGCGAACGCGACCCGCACCATGGCAGGTTGAGGCGTGGTTGAATTCATCGGAGCGATGTCAGGCCGGATCGACGGGCGACGCCGGCACGCCGCCGGCTTCGATCGCTTCGCCGGCGAGCAGGCACAGGTCCTCGCGATAGCGGCCCGAGACGAGTTGCACGCCGACCGGAACGGTGCCGACAAGGCCGGTGGTCACCGTCATCGCCGGCATGCCGACGAACGGAAGCCCGATCTGCGGCATCTGGACCCGCCATGCGCGTTCCCACGATTGCTTGTCGCGCAGATCGAACTGGTACGGAAACGGCAGATCGCCGCACACCGGGATCAGCAGCACTGCCCATGAATCGAAGAACACCTGCCACTCGCGCGTGATCGTCGCCCGGCGCGTCAGCACCTTCGAGAAATCGGCGAGAGTCATGCCACGGCCGACCGCCTCATGTCCGCGCAACGCGGCGAGCGCACCCGGGTCGCCCTCCTTTTCGGCGGCGTCGAGCTGCGCCTGATAGGTGTCGCCCATCCACATCTTGACCTGATGCTCGGCCGACTCGGCCATCGGCGGCGTATTGGCGATCTCCTCGACCGTCCAGCCCGCGCGCTCAAGCCGCTTGGCGGCATCGCGCAACGCGGCCTCGATTTCCGGTGCGATCTCCAGGCCATCCGGCCGCAAACACAATGCGGCGCGGCGCGGAACCGGCGGCCCCTCGAGCGGCGCCGGCACCCACCACGGATCGCGGCTGTCTTGCCTTGACATTGCCGCAAGAGCGAGCCGGAGATCATAGACCGTGCGCGCGAGCGGGCCCGACACCGCCGTGATCTGCGGGCCGATCGGCCGCTCGGGCGACGAAGCGTTGAACGCGGGAATCCGGCCGATCGTCGGGCGCAAGCCATGCACGCCGCACGCATAAGCCGGATAGCGGATTGAGCCAGCAATATCAGTGCCGTGCGCGATGTGGCCGATGCCGGCGGCGACCGCCGATCCGGCGCCGCCCGACGAGCCGCCCGGCGTGATCGACCGGTCGCGCGGATTGTAGGTATCGCCGTGCAGCAGATTTGTGGTGAACCAACGATATGAAAACGCTGGCGTATTGGTGCGGCCGAGAATGACGGCGCCCGACTTGCGCAGGTTGTCGATGACCGGGCTATTGGTCTTCGCGATCAGATCGCGCTGCGCCTTGATGCCATTGGTGGTGGCGAAACTTGCCTGATCGATATTGACCTTCACCGTCACCGGCACGCCGCCGAGAATACCCGGATCGCCGTTGCGCGCGATGACCGCATCGACCGCATCTGCTTGAGCCAGCACGTCTTCCGGGCGGTGATCGACCACCGCATTGAGCTTGGGATTGACCGCATCGAGCCGGGCCAAGGCTGATTTGGCGGCATCGCGTGCGGAGAGTTTTCGCGCACGGATGAGGGATGCGAGTTCAAAAGCGGGAAGGCGCCATATGTCATTCATACGGTTAGTGAAAACATCCCACCGGATGAGTCAAGCGCCGCCCGTCACAGCATCGATGACCGCTATGAAAGTAACGGCAATCTGATGGCGCACCGGATCGAGCAGGCGCGGCGCTCACGCCGCGGCGGCGCCCGTAACCCCCGCATGGGCGAGCAGCACCCGCGCCGCTTCATGAGCCTTCCGCCCGACATCGGGATCGCGGCGCACCAGATCCTGTGCGATGGCGCCGTCGATCAGGATCGCCAGCTGGGTGGCCAGCGTTTCCGGATCGGCAACACCGAGCTTCGTCACCTTGTCACGCATCCAGGCGAGCCGGTCTTCCTTGAAAGCCTGGGCAATCTTCAGAGCTTCCGAATCGCTCTCGCCGATCTCGGTCACCGCGTTGACGAACGGACAGCCGCGAAAGCCCTTGGAGCCGAACCCCTGTGCCAGCCGCTCGAACGTCCGCATGATCTGGTCGAATGGGGATTTCTCCGAATGCGGAATCGGAACGAACCGCCGCATGAGATAGGCGGCGACGAGCCCGTCCTTCGAGGGGAAGTGATTGTAGAGCGTGCGCTTGCTGATCCCGACCTCGGCGGCGATGGTATCCACGCCCACCGCGCGGATGCCACGATGGTAAAACAGCCGGTCCGCGGTATCGAGTATCCGCTCTTTCATCGGTGGTTTTGGGGTGGCCGTCGACATTGCACAGACCTGTCTACATTTCGCTTGACGTTTCAGCTTTCCTCAATCTATCTACACAGATCGGTGTAATCAAGACCCGGCCATCCCGTCCGAGCGGAAAACAAGAATGACAATGCTCCAGGCTCTTCGGCCCGCCCTCCCGATTCTCGCAGGCGCTGCCATCATGCTCACCATCAGCATGGGGTTGCGGCAGAGCCTCGGCATCTTCCTCCAGCCGCTGACCAAGGACATCGCGATTTCGGTGTCGAGCTTCACGCTCGCCATCGCCGTGCAAAATCTCGCCTGGGGCTTCCTCCAGCCGGTCGCCGGCGCGCTGACGGTGCGATGGGGCTACCGGCCGATCATGCTCGCCGGCGCGGCGCTCTACATCACCGGACTGGCACTGATGGCGGTGGCACAGGGTTTCGTCGCGATCATGATCGGCGCAGGCGTCTTGATCGGGGCCTCGATGGCCTGCACGGGTCCGGCGATCGCGATGGCGGTCGCCGCGCGTTCCGTCTCCACCGCCGTCCGCAGCACGGTGCTCGGCATTGTTTCGGCGGCCGGATCGCTCGGCGCGCTGATGGCGGCGCCGATCGGACAGATCTTGAGCGAGGCGCATGGATGGCGGATCGGCATCGCCGGCTTCGTCGTGATGTCGCTGATCATGCTGCCGATGGCCTGGATCGCCGGCAAGACCGACAAGGAACCGACGCCAGCAACCGCCAACGAGCTCGACGACACCTCGGCAAAGGCCGCGGCGATCACCGCCTTCAGCAACGTCTCGTTCGTGGTGATGACCTGCGCCTATTTCGTCTGCGGCATGCAGCTCATCTTCATCACCACGCACCTGCCCTCCTATCTCGAAATCTGCGGCATGGACCCGATGCTGAGCGCGCAGACGCTCGGCGTCATCGGCGGCTTCAACATCCTCGGCAGCCTGTTCTTCGGCTGGGCCGGCGGGCGCTGGAACAAGCAGGCGCTGCTCGGGCTGATCTACGTGTCCCGTTCGGTCGTACTCGCCTGGTACTTCATGGCGCCGCCGACGGTCACCGGAACGCTGGTGTTCGGCGCGCTGATGGGCTTCCTGTGGCTCGGCGTCGGACCGCTGATGCAGGGCGCGATCGTCGAAATGTTCGGCCTGAAGTGGCAGGCCATGATCGGCGGCCTCGCTTTCATGAACCATCAGCTCGGCAGCTTCCTCGGCGCCTATGGCGGCGGCCTGATCTACGACATGCTCGGCTCCTACACGCTCGCCTGGCAGATCGGCGTCTCGATCGGACTCACCGCCGGCATCGTGCAGATCGCATTCGCCCTGCTGCGGCCGCCGCACCAGCCGATGCTCGCCACCCCATGAGCCTCGCCACGCCATGAGCAACGTCGTCACCATGCCAGCGCCTGCGAAGCGCGAGGACCGCGAGCGCGATCCCGTGCTCGCCGGGCGCGAAATCTGGATCGAGGCAAGCGATGGCTATCAGCTTGCCGCGCTCGTCTATGGCCCGGACAACGCGCCGGCCGCCGCGGTCCAGATCAACGGCGCGACCGGCGTGCCGAAGGAGTATTACCGCGCGTTCGCCGAATGGCTTGCCAGCCGCGGCTATCTCGTCGCGACGTTCGACTATCGCGGCATGGGGAAATCGCTGCACGTCGACATCCGCGACTTCAAGGGCGAGATCGGCGACTGGGGCGCGAAAGACGCGACCGGCGTGACCGCGTGGCTCGACGGCAAGGTTCTGTCCACGACGCCGATCTACTGCATCGGCCACTCCATGGGCGGACAGGCCATCGGTCTTCAGCCCAACATCAACCGCTTTACGGCATTTGCCGGCATCGCCGCGCAAACCGGGCACTGGCGGTTCTGGCCGACGCCGAAGCAGCGGCTGCGCATGCTGTTTCGCTGGTACGTGCTGCTTCCGGGCATCGCGAAAATCTTCGGTTATGCGCCGAAGAAGTATTCCGGGATGGAGGACATGCCGGCAAGCCTCGCGCTGACGTGGTCGCGCTGGGGCCGCAATCGGCATTACATTTCCGATCCCCGGGGACGCCCCATCCGCGAGCACTTCCACAGCTACCGGAAACCAGCCCTGTTCGTCGGCTTCAGCGACGACCGAGCCGGACCGGCGACGGCGATCGACGAACTCGCAACGTTCTACGCCAACGCGGCTGTGACGCGCCGCACGATCAGCCCGGGCGACTACGGCCTCGACCAGATCGGGCACTTCGGCTTTTTCAAGCGGGCGATGCCGAAAGCGCTGTGGAGCGATCTTCTCGACTGGCTGACGGCGCAGCGGCGCTAGATCATTTCAGTTTCATCTGGAATCGGATGCATCGCACTGAACCTCCCCCTGAAAGGGGGAGGTCGCCCGCCGTCGCTCGAAGAGCGAAGGCGTGGCGGGAGGGGTCGCTTGCGATGACGATGACCTCACGGTTTTGATCAGACCCCCACCCCAACCCTCCCCCTTTCAG
>JBMOOJ010000037.1:0-5641 GCA_049323835.1 Pseudomonadota bacterium
CCACACGGCATCCGCATCGCGGGCGGACAGATGCAGCGCCAGCGCCAGCAGCGCCGAACCGGTGACGGTGGTCAGGACATGCAGCGCGCCGATGCGCCATGCATCCGACGGCAGCCGCGCCCGCGCGTGCGCGATCGCCTGCTCCGGCTGACTCACCGGCATGATGCCCTGCGCCAGGATGAAGTGCGCGCCAAGCTCATCCGCGGCCCAGCGCAGCACCGGGTCCCAATGCCTGCCCTGGTTGGCGATCAATTCGTCCGGAAACTCGGCGCGGTAGAACAGAAGATCGCTGCCGAAATACTTCGCGATGTCATCCGCGACGATCTGCTCGCGCCCGGCGACGCCTTGCACGATACTGTTGGCGAGCCGCGTCAACGGCATCGACAGCGGATCGATGAACTCCTGCTGCGCGTTCCACTCGGCAGCGATCGTCTCCGCCAGCGCGCGCGCAGGTACGACGACAATCGTCTGCGCGGGCGTGCGGATCGGCTTGCCGTCAAGGGTGACATTGAATCCGCCCTCGCCCTCCGCAACACCGGCCTCCTTGTAGAAGCGCTTGCGCTTCGGCGGCGCGGATGCTTGCCGCGCAACCTCCGTTGGATCGAGCCGAGACTGGCCGGCGACGTCGTCGAAAAGCTCTTTCATGATCTCAGCGAACTTACCTGTTGGCGCAGGCGCGAGAGTATTCCGCCCGCTCGCTCGGGCCAAGCCCTGCGGCCGCACCGCTGTGCAAGCAATCGGTGACGCGATCGCCGAACGAGCCGCGCGGATTGACGTTCACGCGCGGCTGCTTCGGCGGAGCGTCCATCTTGGGGATCGCCGGAACTTCGATCCTTGGCGGCGGAGGCGGTGGCGGCGGCGGGACATTGAGCGACGGCGACGGCAGCGGTTGATTCATCGGCTGCACTTGAGCGCGCGCGGTACCGGCGGCCGCGATGGCCGCCAAAGTCAGCACGAAGGCAAGGATACGGATCATGGAGATCATATCGGAAGAGAACGCGTGGATCGCAAGGCCGTTCCGCCTACTCCTCGGGCGCGTTCTCGATCGGGTCGAACCGCTCATGCTCAAGTCCGAGCAGATTCCACGATTGCAGCATGTGCGGCGGCAGAGGCGCCGTCGCGTCGATGAAGCCGCCACGCGGATGCGGAATGACGATGCGGCGTGCGAGCAGATGCAGCCGCTTCTGGATACCGCCGGGGAATTCCCAATTCTCGATGCTGAAGTATTTCGGATCGCCGACGATCGGATGATCGATGTGCGCCATGTGTGCGCGGAGCTGGTGTGTGCGGCCGGTCACCGGCTTGAGCGACACCCAGGCGAGTTTCTGCGCCGAGGTCTCGACCACCGCGTAATACGTCACCGCGTGGCTTGCGCCCTCGTCGCCATGAGCGGCGACGCGCATGATCGAATCTTCCTCGCTCTCCTCCTTGGCGAGATAGGTCGAGATGCGGCCCTGCTTCGGCTTCGGTACGCCGGCGACCAGCGCCCAGTAGATCTTGCGCGCTGAACGATGGCGAAATGAACCCGTGAGCGCCGACGCTGCAAAACGAGTCTTGGCGATCAGGAGGCAGCCTGCCGTTTCGCGGTCGAGCCGATGCACGAGCCGCGGCTTCTGCCCCTTGTTGTCGCGCATCACCTCAAGCATCTGGTCGACGTGCTTCGTCATACCCGAGCCGCCCTGAACGGCAAGACCGGCCGGCTTGTTCAGCACCAGCACATCGACGTCTTCGTAGAGCGTCATCGCCTTCAGTTCGCGCAGCGTTTTCTGCGCGGCCTCGGAGAGACTGCCGGGCGCAGCTTTCGGCGCGTCGAGCTTGAGCGGCGGAATGCGCACGCTCTGCCCTTCCTCCAGCCGGTCCTTGCTGTCGGCGCGCTTGCCATCGACGCGCAACTCGCCTTTGCGGACGATGCGCTGGATGTGGGAAAACGACAGGCCCGGAAACCGCGCTTCGAGGAAGCGATCGACACGCATGTTGTTTTCGTCCGCCGTCACGGTGACGGTCTGCACCTTGGTCGGCAATGGCGGCGCATCAGGCTTTGGGGGCGCTGTTTTTTCCACGCGCCGCTCCAGCCGCGGCGCGGGCGGGCGCGACTTGGCGGCGAACGACGGCGCGCCACGCGGCTTCGACGGACGCGGGCCATCGCGGCGATCGTCATCGCGGCGCGAACCGGGCTTGCGTTTGCCGCCCGCTGAGCGGGTGTCCCTCCCGGGTTTGGTGCGACCGGAACGGCCGCTGGCGTCTTTGTGTTTCATGACCCGTCTGCTTTGCGATTTCTCGGCAGTTTACTGCGAGTAACCGGAACGATTTGCCAACACTGCGTACCCGAAAACGCTGCGAACGTCACGCTGCTGTCGTTGCAAAATACCGGGACGCGCCGCATTCTCCGCACAACAATCAACGGGCGGACCCTGATTGATCCGATCCCTGGAGGATGCGTCATGAGACTTTGGTTGCCGGGCCTTGCGGCAGGACTGTTGCTGTCTGCTTTTGCATCGACTTCGGGATTAACCCAGACTTCGCCGATGCCATCCGACATCGCCGACAAGCTGAAAGAGATGGGCCGCGTCATCGACCCGCCCAAAACCGCCGCCCTTTATGCAGCAGCCCACCAGAAAGAGCCCTACACGGGCGTCAAGGTCGAGCGCGACATTTCCTACGGATCGAACGAGCGCAACCGGCTCGATGTGTTCGTTCCCGAAGCTGCGGGCAGCGCGCGCCCGGTGGTGATCTTCGTGCATGGCGGCGGCTTCATCCGCGGCGACAAGCGCAGCTCCGGCAACTTCTACTACGACAACATCATGCTGTGGGCCGCCAAGAGCGGCTTCGTCGGCGTCAACACCACCTACCGGCTCGCGCCGCAGAATCCATGGCCTGCGGGCGCTGAGGATATCGCTGCGACCGTCCGCTGGGTTTCGGAGAACATCGCGTCGCGCGGCGGCGATCCGGCGAAAGTCTACCTGATCGGACACTCCGCCGGCGCGGTCCATGTCGCGAGCTATGTCGCGCATCCGAACTTTCACGGCCCGAAGGGCATCGGACTTGCTGGTGCGGTTGTGATCTCCGGCCTCTACGACATCACGCAGAGTCCAAGCGATGCCGAGCGCGCCTATTTCGGCACCGATGCGTCGGTCTACAAGGAGCGCTCATCGCTTGCCGGCCTCGCCGCCAGCAAGTTGCCGCTGATGGTGACGGCGGCCGAGCTCGATCCGCCCCGCTTCGTCGAGCAATACGAACTGCTCAAGGATGCTGCGTGCAAAAGCGCTCGCGGCTGCGCGCGCACCTTCAACCTGCCGCAGCACAGCCATATCTCCGAAGTCTTCGCGATCAACACCGGCGACAACCGGCTGACCGACCAGATCATCGACTTCATCAAGACAGGGAAGTGATCAGGCCGGCTGCGGAACGCGCTCGAAGATCCGGTTCAACGCGCGATCGATCCGCGCGTCGGCTGGAATCCTGATCCCGAACATAGTGGCGATCGTCGACCGCAATTGGTCGACGCTTTCGAGCGTCGTCTTTTCCACGCGGCCATCGTTATAGCGAAATGTCAGATCAGCGTTGTTGAGAATCTGACGGCGATTGCGGTCCGGCCGCGCGAGAATGAGATTAGTGACGAACTCGGATGTCGGCAGCGTCGACACCAGCCAGTTCGCAGCCTGGAAATCCACAGAAAAGAAGCGCGCGTCGTCGAAGCTGTAGACCGGCCGCCAGAATTCGCCGATCCGCACCTCGAGATGTTTGTCGCCATCCCGCTCGATCAGGCGATAGGTCTGATGCGGCGTTCTCTGCTCCTCTTCCGTCGAGATCAGGAGCGGCGCGGTCGGCGTCAGCGCACCGAACGCGACATCGCAGAGATACCATTTGCCGTCCACCGCGACATTCAGCGTCATGTGACCACGCTGCGGCATCGCATTGGGTTGCTGCATCCAGCGCACCCGCGCCATCTTCAGCCGCACGTCGAAGCCGAGCGACTGAAGCGCGAGATAGAGATACTGGTTCTGTTCGTGGCAATAGCCGCCGCGGCCCCGGTGCAGGAGCTTCACCTCGATCTCGGCGGGATCGATCGAGACTTCGATTCCCGAGAACGAGTTCAGATTTTCGAACGGAATCGAGAGCTGGTGCGAAAGAATGATCTGCTGAAGCGTTGCGAGCGTCGGTCTACGCGGACCCTGGAACGATATTCTGTCGAGATAGGCGTCAAGGTCGATACGAAAGTCAGGCATTCTTGTTCTTATCCTTGTTTGTCTCTCCTGAGCTTCGCCCAGTAATCCAACCGCTTCCTGATTTCGCGTTCGAAGCCGCGCTCCGGCGGATCGTAGAACTGCTGCCGCCCCATCGCCTCCGGGAAGTAATCCTGACCGGAGAATGCGTCCGGCGCGTCGTGATCGTACTCGTAACCGGCGCCGTACCCTTCCGACTTCATCAGCTTCGTCGGCGAATTGAGAATGTGTTTCGGCGGCAGCAACGAACCGTTCTCTTTCGCCGAGCGCATCGCCGCACCGAACGCAGTGTAGGCCGCATTCGATTTGGGTGCAGTGGCGAGATAGATAACGGCCTGCGCGATTGCAAGTTCGCCTTCCGGTGATCCGAGAAAATCGTACGTGTCCTTTGCCGCATTGGCGATGACGAGCGCTTGCGGATCGGCGAGCCCGATGTCTTCGATCGCCATGCGCACGACGCGACGCGCAAGAAACAGCGGCGCTTCGCCGGCATCCAGCATGCGCGCGAGATAATACAAAGCCGCGTCCGGATCGGAGCCGCGCACCGACTTGTGCAGCGCCGAGATCAGATTGTAGTGGCCATCCGCCGACTTGTCGTAAATCGGCGCGCGGCGTTGCAGAATCTCCTGAAGTTGCGCAGCATTGAAGATTTCATCGGCACGGGCAGCACGCCAGACTTCCTCGACCAGTGTCAGCGATGCGCGTCCGTCACCATCCGCCATGCGCACGAGCGCGGCGCGCGCTTCCGCATCGAGCGGCAGCTTGCGGCCCTGCACCTCCTCGGCCCGAGCGAACAACCGCTCGATCGCGGCACTGTCGAGCGACTGAAAGACGAGCACGCGCGCGCGAGAGAGAAGCGCAGCGTTGAGCTCGAACGACGGATTCTCCGTGGTCGCACCGACGAGCACGACCGTGCCATCTTCCATCACCGGCAGAAACGAATCCTGCTGCGCGCGGTTGAAGCGATGCACCTCGTCAACGAACAACAGCGTGCCCTTGCCCATCTCGCGGCGGGCGCGCGCGGCATCGAACACCTTTTTGAGGTCGGCGACACCGGAAAACACCGCTGAAATCTGCTCGAAATGCAGCTCGGTTGCGTCAGCGAGAAGCCGCGCCACCGTGGTCTTGCCGGTGCCCGGCGGCCCCCAGAAGATCAGCGAGCCGAGGGTCCGCGTTTCCAGCATGCGCGTCAGCGCGCCATCGGGGCCAAGGATGTGATCTTGCCCGACGACATCCGACAGCTTCGCTGGACGCAGCGCTTCCGGCAGCGGACGCGGCGCGTCCTGCTCAAGGCCTGCGGCGGCGAACAGATTCGCGGACGGCTGGGAGCGGCGTGCGTTCATGCTGACTCTTCCCCCTCTCCCCGCGTGCGGGGAGAGGGTCGGGGTGAGGGCAAAGCCCAATGATCACATCTCGTT
>JBMOOJ010000037.1:5651-24159 GCA_049323835.1 Pseudomonadota bacterium
ATGCTGTACCCCCTCACCCGGATCGCTTGCGCGATCCGACCTCTCCCCGCACGCGGGGAGAGGTGAAAGCATCAACCTCCCAGCGTCACCGACAGCTGCTGCCCGCCGCGGACGACCGTGATGCGCCACAGCCGCTGCGGCTCGCGCGTGATGCGTTCGAGGTCCGATGTCTTGGCGATCTTCTGATTGTTGACCGCGAGAATGATGTCGCCCTTCTGGAAGCCCACGCCCTGTGCGGGCGAGTTGTCCTCGAACTCGACGACGACGATGCCCTCGATATTGGAATCGATCCGCAGCTGGTCGGCGAGCGCCGGCGAGATATTGGCAACCCTCGCGCCCTGGAACGGCGAACGCGATTTGATGACGATCTCGTCGCGGCCTGTGTCCGGTGCGACTTCGAGCGGAATCGCGATCTTTACGGGTCTGCCGCCGCGCTGAATCTCGACCTGCGCGCTGCCGCCGAGCGGGCGGGTAGCAAAGCGATAATCGAACGCATTCGGATCGTCGATCAGCTGGCCATCGATGGAGACGATCAGGTCCGACACCTTCAATCCGGCTCGTGCCGCCGGGCTACCCGGCGCGACGTTGGCGACCAGCGCGCCACTCGGACGCTTGAGATTGAGCGTTTCGGCGATCTCCGGCGTCACCGCCTGAAGGCGCGCGCCGAGATACGGCCGCTGCACCGCCTTGCCGCCGCTCTTGGCGGAGGCGACGACGACGCGCACCATGTTCGCCGGAATGGCGAAGCCGATGCCCTGCGACCCGCCCGAGCGCGAGAAGATCGCGGTGTTAATGCCGACGAGCTTGCCGGTGAGATCGACGAGCGCGCCGCCCGAGTTACCCGGATTGATCGCTGCGTCGGTCTGGATGAAGAACTGATAGTCGGTGATGCCGACCTGCGTGCGCGCCAGGGCCGAGACGATGCCGTGCGTCACCGTCTGGCCGACGCCGAACGGATTGCCGAGCGCAAGCACCACGTCGCCGACGAGCAGCTCGTCGGAGTTGGCGAAGTCGAGCGTCGGGAATTTTTCCTTCGCGTCCTTGAGACGCAGAACCGCGAGATCGGTGCGGCTGTCCTTCAGCACGATCTCGGCCTCGAACTCACGCTTGTCCGAGAGCGAAACCTTCACCTGATCGGCGCCTTCGATGACATGGTTGTTCGTCACCACGAGGCCAGAGGAATCGACCATCACGCCGGAGCCGAGCGAGCGCTGCATCTGTTCCGGCTGCAACTGACCGGGTATGCCGAAGAAACGGCGGAAAATCGGATCGTCGAGCAGCGGATTGCGCGGCACGGTCTTGCCCGCATAGACGTTGACGACGGCCGGCTGCGTCCGCTGCACGATCGGCGCGAACGAGAGCCTGAGCTGCTGCGGTGAACTCGGGACGACGCGATCCTGCGCCTGCGCGGGCGCAATCAATGCGGCGGTAACAACAAGAGCGGTGAGCAGTCGTGACAACATCATGAGCAGAAATCCGAAAAGTGATGAAAGAGATATAATCGGCCCATCTCACCAAGAGAAGCCGGCATTGGTGTGGTGAAACCGATCAGGCCGCGGCGACGGTGTCCGGCTCACGGGTGGTGCGGCCCGCCTTCCCGTCCTGTCGCGCGCAATATTCAATGCCCCAGGTGCGCAACGCCTCGATCACCGGGCGCAATCCCTCACCGAGTTCGGAGAGCCGGTATTCGACTCGCGGCGGCACCTCCGGATAGACCTTGCGGACGACGAGGCCGTCCTCCTCGAGCGCACGCAGCTGCTTGGTCAGCATGCGCTGCGTGACACCGGGCATCCGGCGCTTCAATTCGCCGAAACGCTGGGTGCCGCCCTGCAAATGGTAGAGGATCACGCCCTTCCACTTTCCGTCGATCAGATTGAGCGTCGCCTCCACCGGACATCCCGGAACGCAGGCCTTTGCGTCTTTCCACTTCGAGGTCTTGGCGGGCATCGGAGCTCCATTAGTATCCATATGGGTACTATATCCCACAACGGAGCGTACTTGCAATTTTCGTCAGTTTCCACAATTTCGGCGCTGTACCGCAAATGCGGGCGAAGCAAAAGGACGCAGGCATGAAAGCCGTTGGTTACCGCAAGTCGCTGCCGATCGACGATCCGCAGTCGCTGTTCGATTTCGAAGCCGACAAACCCGAGCCGAAGGGCCGCGACATTCGCGTGGCGGTGAAGGCGATCTCCGCCAATCCGGTCGACTACAAGGTGCGCAAGCGCGCCGAACCGAAGGACGGCGATACCAAGATTCTCGGCTTCGATGCGGCCGGCGTGGTCGATGCGGTCGGACCGGACGTCACGCTCTTCAAGGCGGGCGATGAGGTTTTCTATGCGGGGTCGATCCTGCGTCAGGGCACGAACTCCGAATTTCACCTGGTCGATGAGCGGATCGTCGGCCGCAAGCCAGCGTCGCTCACGTTCGAGCAGGCGGCGGCGTTGCCGCTGACCTCGATCACCGCGTGGGAACTGCTGTTCGACCGGCTCGGCGCCTTGCCCGGCGGCACGGCCGAACCGCGCTCGCTCCTGATCACGGGCGGCGCCGGCGGCGTCGGCTCGATCATGATCCAGCTCGCGCGCCGGCTGACGGGATTGACCGTCATCGCCACGGCGACGCGGCCGGAGTCGCAGGCATGGTGCCGCGATCTCGGCGCGCATGCGGTGATCGATCACAGCAAGCCGCTGAAGGAGCAGATCGATGCGCTGAAACTACCGCCGGTCGCGCTGATCGCGAGCCTCACGCATACCGACGTGCACTACAAGGCGCTCGCCGACATCATCGCGCCGCAAGGAAAATTCGGCCTGATCGACGATCCGCCGGAGTTCAATATTGCCGTCTTCAAGGGCAAGGCAGCATCGATTCACTGGGAGTCGATGTTCACGCGCTCGTCATTCCAGACGCCGGACATGATCGCGCAACACCACCTGCTGAACAACGTCGCCGATCTCGTCGACAAGGGCGTCTTGCGCACGACGCTCGACAAGTCGTTCGGCGCGATCAATGCGGCAAACCTGAAGAAGGCGCACGCGCTGCTGGAGAGCGGGCAATCGCGCGGCAAGATCGTGCTCGCGGGCTGGTGAAGGCAGAAATTGTCCGTGCGGCGGCCCACGAAATCGTGACCTTGTCGTGCAATGCTGCCGTCACGTTTGCTGATTAACTGAGTACCGAGGTTGGAAGTCCGAGCCTGAGTGGGGATGCAGCGAACAAGAGCAACATAATCTTCGCGCCCTCCAAAATCCGCATGCCCGCGGTTCGAGAAGGCGGCGTTCCGGCGCCGCCTTTTCTGTTTTCTGATCCGCTCATGGAACATTCGTCTGCGCAAACAAAAAAGCGGCGCCGAAGCGCCGCTTGAATGCATGGAGCGATTGGAGAGCTTATGCCGCGTCGGCGTCGGCCTTATCCTGCACCGGGCCCGAATCCTGGCCCTTGGCATCGACGTCGCGGTCGACGAACTCGATCACCGCCATCGGCGCGTTGTCGCCGTAGCGGAAGCCGGCCTTGATGATGCGAGTGTAGCCGCCCTGGCGATCCTTGTAGCGCGGCGCCAGCACGTCGAAGAGCTTCTTGACCTGGGTAACGTCGCGGATTTCACCGATCGCCTGACGGCGCAGCGCCAGACCGCCCTTCTTGCCGAGCGTGACGAGCTTTTCGACGATCGGGCGCAGTTCCTTGGCCTTCGGCAGCGTGGTGACGATCTGCTCGTGCTTGATGAGCGCAGCCGACATGTTGGCGAACATCGCCTTGCGGTGCTCGGCCGTACGATTGAGTTTGCGGTGAACCCTGCCGTGACGCATGGGAGTAGTCCTTCTCTATTTTGTCGCGACGGCTCGTCGGACATGCTGCTCAGGTGGGCTGCCTGCGTTCGCCCATTAACAACGGCCGGATGGTCCGGCCGTCGCGATGATTGGATCAGTAGTGATCCTCGAAGCGCTTGGCGAGCTCGTCGATGTTCTCCGGCGGCCAGCCCGGCACTTCCATGCCGAGGTGCAGCCCCATCTGGGCCAGCACTTCCTTGATCTCGTTCAGCGACTTGCGGCCGAAGTTCGGGGTGCGGAGCATTTCCGCTTCCGACTTCTGCACGAGGTCGCCGATATAGACGATGTTGTCGTTCTTCAAGCAGTTGGCCGAGCGAACCGACAGTTCGAGCTCGTCCACCTTCTTGAGGAACGCCGGGTTGAACGCGAGATCCGGAATGACCTCCTGTGCCACTTCCTTGCGCGGCTCTTCGAAGTTGACGAACACGTTGAGCTGATCCTGGAGGATGCGCGCAGCGTAAGCCACCGCGTCCTCCGGCGTGATCGCGCCGTTGGTCTCGATCGTCATCGTCAGCTTGTCGTAGTCGAGAATCTGGCCCTCGCGGGTGTTCTCGACCCGGTACGACACCTTGCGCACCGGCGAATACAGGCTGTCGACCGGGATCAGGCCGATCGGCGCGTCCTCGGGGCGGTTGCGCTCGGCGGCGACGTAGCCCTTGCCAGTATTGACGGTAAACTCCATGCGGATTTCAGCACCGTCGTCGAGCGTGCAGAGCTGAAGCTCGGGATTGAGAATAGTGATGTCACCGACAGTCTGGATGTCGCCAGCGGTGACGACGCCCGGACCCTGCTTCTTCACGACCATGCGCTTCGGGCCTTCGCCCTGCATCTTGATCGAGATGTCCTTGATGTTCAGCACGATGTCGGTCACGTCCTCGCGCACGCCGGCGATCGAGGAGAACTCGTGCAGCACGCCGTCGATGTGCACCGACTGCACCGCCGCGCCCTGGAGCGAGGACAGCAGAATGCGGCGCAGCGCGTTGCCGAGCGTCTGGCCAAAGCCGCGCTCAAGCGGCTCGGCGACGACGGTCGCAAAGCGCGTGGCGTCGGAGCCCGGAGCAACGTTGAGCTTGTTGGGGCGAATGAGTTCTTGCCAATTCTTCTGGATCGTCACTGTTTCACCTTGCTATCCGGACCTGGCGCGTCGCGACCGCGTCGTCTGGATTCTGGCGTTGGAGACCGCGGATCAATCCGCACTCACATCGGTAACAAACGCGACCGGCAGATCCGGTCGCGTTACTAAAAAATCAGACGCGGCGGCGCTTGCGCGGACGGCAGCCGTTGTGCGGGATCGTCGTCACGTCGCGGATCGAGGTGACGGTGAAGCCGGCAGCCTGCAACGCGCGGAGCGCCGACTCGCGGCCCGAACCGGGACCAGCGACTTCGACTTCCAGCGTGCGCATACCGTGCTCCTGCGCCTTCTTCGACACGTCTTCGGCGGCGACCTGCGCAGCATACGGCGTCGACTTGCGCGAGCCCTTGAAGCCCATCGTCCCGGCCGACGACCAGGCAATCGTGTTGCCCTGCGCATCGGTGATCGTGATGGTCGTGTTGTTGAACGACGAATTCACGTGCGCAATGCCGGAGGCGATATTCTTGCGTTCGCGGCGGCGGACGCGGGTTGCATCTTTACCCATTCTTCTCTTCCTTCAAGCGCGTCCGTAATGCCGGACGCTGGGGAAATCAGGTGATCAATCCGGCGAAGCGCCAAGCCTCGAGAAGCAAAGGCTTCACCGGACCTTTCGGTTCAAGTTCGCTGTTTACTTCTTCTTGCCGGCGATCGACTTCGCCGGACCCTTGCGCGTGCGCGCATTGGTGTGGGTGCGCTGGCCGCGCACCGGCAGACCGCGGCGATGACGCAGGCCGCGATAGCAGCCGAGGTCCATCAGACGCTTGATGTTGATGCCGACTTCACGGCGAAGGTCGCCTTCCACCATGTAGTCGCGATCGATCACTTCGCGGATCTGAAGCACTTCCTGGTCGGAGAGCTGCGCGACGCGGCGATCGACCGGAATCTTCACCTTCTCCAGGATGTCGGCCGCGTTCTTCTGGCCGATGCCATGGATATACTGAAGCGCGATGAGGACGCGCTTGTTGGTCGGGATGTTCACACCGGCGATACGTGCCACGAATGTCTCTCCTGTCGGCGGCCGATCATCGCGTCAGCCGTTTGTCGTTTCTCGGAAGCAAGAACCGCCCTGCTTCTCGTCAATCCCGGTCGCCGGTCCTGCGCACATGAAGTGCCGCAAACGCGAACACGACGCCCCACCCCAATTCCCTTTGGGGCCTCGGCATCGTCGCAAATAGATCCGACTGGATGCCGAGGTATTAAGGGATTCAGCGCCGTTTCGTCAACCGTTTCGGCGCTTTAGCCCGCTTTTTCGCGACTTTCTTGGAAGCCTTGCGGGCCGCCATTTTAGCTCCCTTGCCAGCAGCCTTGCCCTTGGCGGCCTTGGAAGCCTTCCGGGCCGATTTGGCCGCGGATTTCGCCTTGGACGCCTTGGCGGCGGAACTCTTCCCCTTGGCCTTCTTGGCGGCCTTGGGAGCCTTTTTCGCAGCTGTCTTGGCTGCCGGCTTCTTCGCGGCCGGGGCCTTCGCCTTACGGCTGGCCGCCTTTTTCTCGGCCGCCTTCGCCTCCGCCGCCGCAATCCGCGCCAGGAGATGGGCAATCTCCGCCGTGACCTCCTCGATGGACATCATGCCATCGACGGTCATCAGCTTGCGCCGCTCGGAGTAATAATGAACCAGCGGCTCGGTCTGGGCGCGGTAATTGGCCAGCCGCTTCACCAGCACTTCCGGCGTATCGTCGACCCGCACGGTCTCGCCGCGCGCCATCATCTGTGCGACGCGCGTCTCGACGCGCTGAATCAGCGCGCTCTCGTTGACGCGCAATTCGACGACGGCGTCGAGCTTGAGACCCTTCTTCTTCAGCAGTTCATCCAGTGCTTCGGCCTGTGGCACCGTGCGTGGAAAGCCATCGAGAATGAAACCTTTCGCTGCATCGGGCTCGTCCAGACGGTCGGAAATGATGCCGACGACCACCTCGTCCGGCACCAGCGCGCCACTCGCCATGATGTCTTTGGCCTTGAGTCCGACCGGCGTCTCCGCCGCGACCGCCGCACGCAACATCTCTCCTGTGGAGAGCTGAACGATCTTGTAACGTTCAACGAGACGGTGCGCTTGCGTTCCCTTGCCGGCCCCCGGCGGCCCGAGAAGAATCAGCCTCATCGACGACGGCCTTTCAGTTTGGATTTCTTGATCAGCCCTTCATACTGATGGGCCAGCAAATATCCCTGCACCTGCGCTACCGTATCCATCGTCACGCTGACGACGATAAGAAGCGATGTACCGCCGAGATAGAACGGCACCGACGCATACGAAATCAGGATTTCCGGGATCAAACAGACGACCGCGAGATAGATCGCGCCGATCACAGTGATGCGCGACAGCACATAGTCGATGTACTCGGCGGTGCGCTCGCCCGGGCGAATGCCGGGGATGAAGCCGCCATGCTTCTTCAGATTGTCGGCAGTCTCGGTCGGGTTGAACACGATCGCCGTATAGAAGAAGGCGAAGAACACGATCATGCCGAGATAGAGGATGAGGAACAGCGGACGGCCGTGGCCGAGCTGCGTCGTCAGCCACTGGAACCACTCCGGTCCCTTGCCCGCGTTGAAGCTCGCAATGGTCGTCGGCAGGAGCAGCAGCGACGAGGCAAAGATCGGCGGAATCACGCCCGAGGTGTTGAGCTTGAGCGGCAGATGCGAGGACTGGCCCTCGAACATCTTGTTGCCGACCTGACGCTTTGGATACTGGATCAGGAGGCGCCGCTGCGCGCGCTCGACGAACACGATCAGCGCGATCACCGCCGTCGCCATGATGATGATGGCGAGGATGAAGACGGTCGAGAGCGCACCCTGACGGCCGAGTTCGAGGGTGCCGGCGATCGCCGACGGCAATTCGGCGACGATGCCCGCCATGATGATCAGCGAGATGCCGTTGCCGATGCCGCGCGAGGTGATCTGCTCACCCAGCCACATCAGGAACATGGTGCCGCCGGTCAGCGTGATCACGGTCGAGAAGCGGAAGAAGTAACCCGGATCGGCGACGACGTTGCCCGCGCCTTCGAGGCCGACGGCGATGCCGTAGGCCTGGAACACGGCGAGGATCACCGTGAGATAGCGGGTGTACTGGTTCAGCATCTTGCGGCCCGACTCGCCCTCTTTCTTGAGCGCTTCGAGCTGCGGCGAAACCGTCGTCAAAAGCTGAATGATGATCGATGCCGAGATGTACGGCATGATGTTCAGCGCGAAGATCGCCATGCGGTTGATGCCGCCGCCGGCGAACATGTTGAACATGCCGAGGATGCCGCCGGCCTGCGACTTGAAGACCTGATCCCAGATGTTGGGATCGATGCCGGGCAGCGGGATGTAGGTGCCGAGACGATAAACAAGCAGCGCACCCAGGGTGAACCAGATGCGCTTCTTCAGTTCGTCGGCCTTGGCGAGCGCCGAAAAATTCAGGTTTGCTGCAAGTTGTTCTGCTGCTGAGGCCATACCCGGCTCCGATCCCTCTTTCGTCGCGCCCTGCCCGTCCTACCCGATGACCGTCGTCATCGATACGGAGGTCATACAGACATAGCGTCGCTTCAGCCCCTCACAAGGCCGCGACAGCGGATCACGCCGCCTCACCCTCGTCCTTCTTCGGAGCCAGGATCTTGACCGAACCGCCGGCCTTTTCGACCGCAGCAACGGCCGACTTCGACGCGCCGTGCACTTCGACCGTGATCTTCGCCTTGATTTCACCACGGCCCAGCAGACGAACACCATCGCGTGAACGGCGCAGGATGCCGGCCTTCACCAGCGACTCCGCATTCACGGTATCCTTGGCGTCGAACTTCTTGGCATCGATCGCAGCCTGGATCTTGTCGAGGTTCACCTCGACCAGATCGAGCGCGAAGATGTTGTTAAAGCCGCGCTTCGGCAGACGGCGGTGCAGAGGCATCTGGCCGCCTTCGAAACCCTTGATGCGCACGCCGGAACGCGCGGTCTGGCCCTTGCCGCCGCGGCCCGACTGCTTGCCCTTGCCCGAACCGATGCCACGGCCGACACGCATACGCTTTTTGCGCGAGCCGGGATTGTCGGCGATATCGCTGAGCTTCATCGCCCTGTCTCCTTACTTCTCGTCGACGACGCGAACGAGGTGTTTCACCTTGTCGATCATGCCGCGCACCGCAGGCGTATCCTGCAATTCGGTGACGCGGCCGATCTTGTTGAGCTTCAGGCCAATCAGCGTCGACCGCTGCGAATGGTGGCGGCGGATCGGGCTTGCGGTCTGCTCGACCTTGATCGTCTTGCTGGCTTTGGCCATCACTTGGTCCTCAATTTATTTGCGCATGATCTGTCGGAAAACCGGTTCCCGCTTTTCCGGATCATGCGCGCGCCTCAGTCGGCGGCGGCTTCGGCATCGCCACCGACACGGCGGCTCTGCAACGTGGAAACCTTGAGATTGCGGCGCGCCGCAACCGAGCGCGGCGAATCCTGATGCTTCAGCGCGTCGAACGTCGCGCGAACCATGTTGTACGGGTTCGACGAACCGATCGACTTCGCGACGACGTCCTGGATGCCGAGCGTCTCGAACACGGCACGCATCGGACCGCCGGCGATGATGCCGGTACCGGCCGGGGCGGCGCGCAGGTAGACGCGGCCGGCGCCGTGGCGGCCGGCGATGTCGTGGTGCAGCGTGCGGCCTTCACGCAGAGCAACGCGCGTCAGGTTCCGCTTCGCCGAGTCAGTCGCCTTGCGGATGGCTTCTGGCACTTCGCGCGCCTTGCCGTGACCGAAGCCGACGCGGCCCTTCTGGTCACCCACGACGACGAGTGCAGCAAAGCCGAAGCGCTTGCCACCCTTCACCACCTTCGCAACGCGGTTGATGTGGACGAGCTTGTCGACAAACTCGCTGTCGCGCTCTTCCCGATCCCGGTTCCGTTCGCGGTTGCCGCGTTCGCGTTCACCTGCCATGTGTCCAATCCTTCGTCAGGCCAATGCCTGTAAACTTGTTAGAAGCTCAGTCCGCTCTCACGCGCGGCATCGCCGAGCGCCTTGACGCGGCCGTGATAGAGATAGCCGCCGCGGTCGAAAATGACTTCCTTGACGCCGTTCTTGACGGCGCGTTCGGCCAATAGCTTGCCGACCGCCTTTGCCGCGTCGATGTTGGCGCCTGTGTTGCCGGCATCGCGCATCGCCTTCTCGAGCGACGAAGCGGACGCGAGCGTCACGCCCTTCGTGTCGTCGATGACCTGCGCATAGATGTGCTTCGACGAACGGAACACCGACAGGCGCGGACGGCCGTTGGCGTTGCGGCGCACCGCGAGGCGCACGCGCTGCTTGCGCCGGGCATTCGTGATCTTGAGCTTCGACATGATCGGTCCCGTTACTTCTTCTTGCCTTCCTTGCGGAAGATGAATTCGCCCTCGTACTTCACGCCCTTGCCCTTGTAAGGCTCCGGCGGACGATAGCTGCGGATTTCCGCGGCGACCTGGCCGACGCGCTGGATGTCGTTGCCGGCGATCACGATCTCGGTCGGCTTCGGCGTGGTGATCGCGATGCCTTCCGGCACCGGATAGATCACGTCGTGGCTGTAGCCGAGCGAGAGCTGGAGGTTCTTGCCCTGAAGCGCGGCGCGATAGCCGACGCCGGTGATTTCCAGTTTCTTCTCGAAGCCCTTGGTGACGCCTTCGACGAGGTTCGCGATCCGGGCGCGCGAGGTTCCGTACAGCGCGCGCGCGCGCTTGGTCTCGAAACGCGGCGCAACTTTCACGGCGCCGTTGTCGAGCTTCACCTCGACGTCGTCGTGCACCACGAACTGAAGCTGGCCCTTCGGGCCCTTCACCTTGACGGTTTGGCCTTCGACAGTTGCGGTGACGCCCTGCGCCACAGCGACCGGCCTTTTGCCTACACGGGACATAGCTCTTCCCTTTTTCCTCAGAACACCGTGAAGAGAACTTCGCCGCCCACGTTCGCGTCACGCGCGTCGTGGTCAGCCATAATTCCCTTCGGCGTCGACAGCACCGAAATGCCGAGTCCGTTGTTTACCCGCGGCAGGTTCTTCACCGAAGCGTACACGCGCCGTCCGGGCTTCGAGACCCGCTCGATCTCGCGGATGACGGGCTCGCCGTCGAAATACTTCAGCTCGATTTCGAGCTCGCTGCGGCCGCCGGTGTGCTCCACCGCGGCATAGCCGCGGATGTAGCCTTCGGCCTTCAGCACCTCGAGCACGTTCTGGCGCATCTTCGAGCCGGGGCTCGAGACCTTGGATTTGTTGCGCATCTGCGCGTTGCGGATGCGGGTGATGAGATCGCTGATCGGATCGTGCGTAGACATCTATCGCCCTCCCCTTACCAGCTCGACTTCACGAGACCCGGGACCAGGCCCTTCGAACCGAGGTCGCGCATGGCGATACGGCTGAGCTTGGTCTTGCGGTAATTCGAACGCGGACGGCCCGACAGCTCGCAACGATTGCGGATGCGGGTGGCCGACGAGTTGCGCGGCATTTCAGCGAGCTTCAGGGTCGCTGCAAAGCGCTCTTCCATCGGCTTCTTCTTGTCCGCGATGATAGCCTTCAGCCGGGCGCGCTTGGCGGCGGCATTCTTCGCCATCTTCATGCGCCGGTTGTTCTTCTCGATCGAACTCTTCTTCGCCATTTCTAGCTCCTAACCTTTCCGCGTTTGAGGCGCTGCGTGTGCGCGGCTCACTGCCGGAACGGGAAATTGAATGCGGTCAGCAACGCGCGCGCCTGGTCGTCGTTGGGCGCCGAGGTGCAAACCGTGATGTCCATGCCCCAGGTATCCGAAATCTTGTCGAAATCGATCTCCGGGAAAATGATGTGCTCCTTGATGCCGAGCGAGTAGTTGCCGCGGCCGTCGAAGCTCTTCGGATTGAGACCGCGGAAGTCGCGGACACGCGGCAGCGCGACGTTGACCAGACGATCGATGAATTCATACATGCGGGCCTTGCGCAGCGTGACCTTGCAGCCGATCGCCTGACCTTCGCGCAGCTTGAAGGTCGAGATCGCCATGCGCGAATGAGTCACGACCGGCTTCTGGCCGGCGATCAGCGCGAGATCGTTCGCAGCCAGTTCGACCTTCTTGCGGTCGTTCACGGCTTCGCCGATGCCCATGTTGATGACCACCTTGGTCAGCTGCGGCACTTCCATGACGTTGGCGTAGCCGAACTGCTCGGTCAGCTTGCCGCGGATTTCCTTGTCGAACTGCTGACGCAGTCGCGGAATGTAAGCTGTCTCAGCCATCGATCTCTGCTCCCGTGCGCTTGGCAACGCGCACCTTGGTGCCGTCCTTCTGAACCTTGAAGCCGATGCGGGTCGGCTTGCCGTCCTTGCCGACGAAGGCGAGGTTCGACAGGTGGATCGGCGATTCCTTGGAAATGATGCCGCCTTCCTGCTGGGCGGTCTGCTTCTGATGACGCTTCACCAGGTTGACGCCACGCACCAGCGCCCGGCCCTCGGTCGGGCGGACTTCGAACACTTCGCCGGTGCGCCCCTTGTCGCGGCCCGACAGCACAATGACCTTGTCACCCTTCCGGATCTTGGCAGCCATCACAGCACCTCCGGCGCGAGTGAAATGATCTTCATGTGGTTCTTGGCGCGCAGCTCGCGCGGCACCGGCCCGAAGATACGGGTGCCGACCGGCTCTGACTGGTTGTTGATCAGCACGGCGGCGTTGCGGTCGAAGCGGATGACGGAGCCGTCCGGACGGCGGATATCCTTGCGGACCCGCACCACCACGGCCTTCATCACATCGCCCTTCTTCACCTTGCCGCGGGGAATGGCTTCCTTGATCGACACGACGATAATGTCGCCCACCGTCGCATAGCGGCGCTTGGAGCCTCCAAGCACCTTGATGCACATGACACGGCGCGCGCCGGAATTATCGGCCACGTCGAGGTTGGTCTGCATCTGGATCATTGATGCACCTCGTCCTCTTCTCTAGTGCGCGGATTGCGCTCATTATCTTCGAGGCATACTCCGGCCCGAAAACCGGTCCCGTTTTCCGGGCTATGCCTCAGGCTGTTTTCTTCTTCTCGCCCTGGGTCACGACCCAGCGCTTGAGTTTCGAAATCGGTTTGCTTTCTTCGATCCACACCTGATCGCCGGTCGAGAACTCGTTGTTCTCATCGTGGGCGTGGTAGTTCTTCGAGCGGCGGATCGTCTTCTTGTAGATCGGATGGGTGAAGCGGCGATCGACGCGCACCACCACGGTCTTGTCGGTCTTGTCGCTGACGACGACACCCTGCAACGTTCGCTTCGGCATCGGCTGCCCCTTACTTCTTCTTCGCGCGCTGCTGCGCGGCAATGGTCTTGATCCGCGCGATGTCGCGGCGGGTTTCGCGCAGGCGCGCGGTATTCTCGAGCTGCCCGGTGGCGCGCTGGAAGCGCAAGTTGAAGCGCTCCTTCTTCAGATTGAGGATCGCGTCCTCCATCTGATCGGGGCTCATCGCCCGGATATCCGACGTCTTCATCTCGGCCATGATCTTACTCCGCGATGCGCGCGACGAAGCGCGTCTTGATCGGCAGCTTGGCGGCGGCGAGCGCAAGCGACTCTTTCGCGGTCTGCACGTTGACGCCGTCGATCTCGAACATGATGCGGCCCGGCTTGACGCGGGCGACCCAGAGCTCAGGCGTACCCTTGCCCGAGCCCATGCGCACTTCGGCCGGCTTCTTCGATACCGGCACATCCGGGAACACGCGGATCCAGACGCGGCCGGCACGCTTCATGTGTCGGGTGAGCGCACGGCGTGCGGCTTCGATCTGGCGCGCGGTGACACGCTCCGGCTCCATCGCCTTCAGCCCGAACTGGCCGAAAGCGAGTGTCGCGCCCGACGAGGCGACGCCGTGAATCCGGCCCTTGTGGGCTTTCCGGAACTTTGTCTTCTTTGGTTGCATCATGGCGTTACGCCCTCAAACCTTCTCGTATTGTCTCAGGCCGCAGCCGCATCGCGACGCGGACGGCCGCTGCCGCCACCGCTCTCGCCTTCAGCCATGCGCTTGTCCTGCGCCATCGGATCGTGCTCGAGGATTTCGCCCTTGAAGATCCAGACCTTGACGCCGCAGGTGCCGAACGTGGTGAACGCGGTCGCGACGCCGTAATCGACGTCGGCGCGCAGCGTGTGCAGCGGCACGCGACCTTCGCGATACCACTCCATACGTGCGATTTCGGCGCCGCCAAGACGGCCCGAGCAATTGATGCGGATGCCTTCGGCGCCGAGACGCATCGCCGACTGAACGGCGCGCTTCATGGCCCGGCGGAATGCAACGCGGCGCTCGAGCTGCTGCGCGATCGATTCCGCGACCAGCGTCGCGTCGAGCTCCGGCTTGCGGATTTCGACGATGTTGATCACGACGTCGGAGGCGGTGATGTCGGCAACCTTCTTGCGCAGCTTGTCGATGTCGGCGCCCTTCTTGCCGATCACGACGCCCGGACGCGCGGAGTGGATCGTCACGCGGCACTTCTTGTGCGGGCGCTCGATCACGATGCGCGCGACGGCAGCCTGCTTGAGCTCCTTGTGCAGGATCTCGCGGATGCGCACGTCTTCATGCAACAGCTTGCCGTACTCGTTCTTGCCGGCGAACCAGCGCGAGTCCCAGGTGCGGTTGATGCCGAGGCGCAGCCCGATCGGATTGATCTTTTGACCCATCGTAGTCTCCTGCGCCTTACGCGGCTTCTTCGACCTGACGAACGACGATCGTCAGCTGCGAAAACGGTTTGAACATCGCGCCCGAACGGCCGCGGCCGCGCGGCGCAAAGCGCTTCATCAGAATGCCCTTGCCGACATGCGCCTGGGTGACCACCAGCGCGTCGACATCGAGGTCGTGATTGTTTTCGGCGTTGGCGATCGCCGATTCGAGGCACTTCTTCACGTCGATCGCGATGCGCTTGCGCGAGAACTGCAAGTCGGCGAGTGCCGACGAGGCCTTCTTGCCGCGGATCATCTGCGCCACGAGGTTGAGCTTCTGCGGGCTGACGCGCAGCATGCGGGCAACCGCCTTCGCTTCGTTCTCGGCAAGAGCGCGTTCGCGCTTGGGTTTGCTCATGACCTAATCCTCAAGCCTTCTTGGCTTTCTTGTCGCCCGAATGACCGTGGAAGGTCCGCGTCGGCGAGAACTCGCCGAACTTGTGGCCGACCATTTCCTCGTTCACCGCGACGGGAACGTGCTTCTGACCGTTGTAGACGCCGAACGTGAGGCCTACGAACTGCGGCAGGATCGTCGAACGACGGCTCCAGATCTTGATGACGTCGTGACGGCCGGACGCGCGCGCTGCATCTGCCTTCTTGAGCAGAGACGCTTCGACAAACGGGCCTTTCCAGACTGAACGAACCATGTCCGGCGATCCTTACTTCTGCTTCCGCTTGTGGCGGCTCAAGAGAATGAACTTCGTGCTCGACTTGTTGGTGCGGGTCTTCTTGCCCTTGGTCGGCTTGCCCCACGGGGTGACCGGGTGGCGGCCGCCCGAGGTGCGGCCTTCACCGCCGCCGTGCGGGTGATCGATCGGGTTCATCGCGACACCGCGGTTGTGCGGCTTGCGGCCCATCCAGCGCTTGCGGCCGGCCTTGCCGATCGAGATGTTCATGTGGTCGGGGTTCGACACCGCGCCGACCGTCGCCGTGCAGCGGCCGTGAACGAGCCGCTGCTCGCCCGAGTTGAGGCGGACGATGACGTAGTCCTGGTCACGGCCGACGATCTGGGCGTAAGTGCCGGCCGAACGTGCGATCTGCCCGCCCTTGCCGATCTTCAGCTCGATGTTGTGGATGATCGTGCCGACCGGCATGTTGCCGAGCGGCATGACGTTGCCCGGCTTCACGTCGACGTAATTGCCGGCGATCACAGTGTCACCGACAGCGAGCCGCTGCGGCGCCAGAATGTAAGCCTGCTCGCCGTCCTGATACTTCACGAGCGCAATGAACGCGGTGCGGTTCGGATCATACTCGAGACGCTCGACCGTCGCCGGAACGTCGATCTTCGTGCGCTTGAAATCGACGACGCGGTAAGCCTGCTTGTGGCCGCCGCCGCGGAAACGCACGGTGATGCGGCCGGTGGCGTTGCGGCCGCCGGACGAATTCTTGCCCTCGGTCAAAGCCTTGACGGGCTTGCCCTTGTAGAGCGCGGAACGATCGACCATGACCAGCTGGCGCTGGCCGGGCGTCGTCGGGTTGAATGTCTTCAGTGCCATTGTTCTAAGCCTTCAGCCCGTACTGCCTTAGAGTCCGGTGGTCACGTCGATGCGGTGGCCCTCTTCGAGGGTCACGATCGCGCGCTTGATGTCCGACTGCGAGCCGAACTGGCCGCGGAACACCTTGGTCTTGCCCTTGCGAACGAGCGTGTTGACGCTCTTCACCTTGACGTCGAACAGCTTCTCGACGGCTTCCTTGATCTGCGGCTTGGTCGCCTTGCCGGCGACCTTGAACACGACCTTGTTGTGCTCGGACGCAGTCGTCGCCTTTTCGGTAATCACCGGCGCGACGATGATGTCGTAATGACGCGGGTCAGTAATCTTCATTTGAAGCGCGCCTCCAACGCATCACAAGCAGCTTTGGTCAGCACCAGCTTCTGGCGGCGCAGGATGTCATAGACGTTGATGCCCTGGATCGGCAGCACGTCGATGTTCGGGATGTTGCGCGCGGCTGCGGCAAATCCGGTGTTCAGCTCGGCGCCGTCGATGATCAGCGCGTTGGTCAGGCCAAGACCGGAGAACTGACCGATCAGCGCCTTGGTCTTCGCGTCCTTCAACTGCGTGTCGGCGATCACGATCAGGCCGCCGTCCTTGGCTTTCGCCGAGAGCGCATGCTTCAGCGCGAGCGCGCGCACCTTCTTCGGCAGATCGGTCGCATGCGAACGCACGACCGGACCGAAGGCGCGGCCGCCGCCACGGAACTGCGGTACGCGGGCCGAGCCGTGACGAGCACCGCCGGTGCCCTTCTGCTTGTACATCTTCTTGCCGGTGCGCCAGATTTCCGCACGGCCCTTGGCCTTGTGCGTACCGGCCTGGCGCTTGTTCAGCTGCCACTGGACGCAGCGCTGAATGATGTCTTTGCGCGGCTCGAGACCGAAGATCTCGTCCGACAGGTTCACCGAACCAGCGGCCTTGCCCTCGAGCGTGGTGACCTTGATTTCCATCACGCGCCCTCCTGCTGAGCCGGCGCTTCGGCGGCAGCACCGCCTTCAACGACACGGAACTTGCCGGGCTTCGGCGCGTCCTTCGGCAGCGGCTTCTTCACCGCATCGCGAACCATGATCCAGCCGCCCTTCGAACCGGGGACTGCGCCTTCAACGAGAAGCAGGCCGCGCTCGACATCGATTTGCACGAGACGCAGGTTCAGCGTGGTGATGCGGTCGACACCCATATGGCCGGGCATCTTCTTGTTCTTGAAGGTCTTGCCGGGATCCTGACGGCCGCCGGTCGAACCGATCGAGCGGTGCGACACCGACACGCCGTGCGTGGCGCGAAGACCGCCGAAGTTCCAGCGCTTCATACCGCCGGCGAAACCCTTACCGACCGAGGTGCCGGTGACGTCGACGAACTGGCCGGCGACGAAGTGGTCGGCGGTGATCTCGGCGCCAACCGGGATCAGCGAGTCCTCAGACACGCGGAACTCGGCGAGCTTGCGCTTCGGCTCGACCTTGGCGGCGGCGAACTGGCCGCGCTCGGCCTTCGGCATGTAAACGGTGCGGCGCGAGCCTGACCCGAGCTGCAACGCGACGTAACCGTTTTTCTCGGTCGTGCGGTGGCCCAGAACCTGGCAGTTGCCCAGCTTCAACACAGTCACGGGGACATGCTCGCCGGTCTCCGTAAAGACCCGCGTCATCCCGACCTTCTGTGCGATCACTCCGGAACGCATCGGCGTGCTTCCTGTTCTTCAGGTCCCGAAGGACCAACCAATCTTTTTCGTGAGCATGATCCGATCCGAAAACCGGTGCCCACTTTTCGGGGTCATGCTTAGAGCTTGATCTCGACGTCGACACCGGCGGCGAGGTCGAGCTTCATCAGCGCGTCCACGGTCTGCGGGGTCGGATCGACGATATCGAGAAGGCGCTTGTGCGTGCGCATCTCGAACTGCTCGCGGCTCTTCTTGTCGACGTGCGGCGAACGGTTGACCGTGAACTTCTCGATCCGCGTCGGCAGCGGGATCGGTCCGCGCACCTGCGCACCGGTCCGCTTCGCGGTGTTCACGATCTCGCGGGTCGACGTATCGAGAATTCGATGGTCGAACGCCTTGAGACGGATACGGATATTCTGGCCGTTCATTGCCGTTGTCTTTCTTCTAGAGCGAGGTGAGAGCAGCGCTCGTGTGATGTCGTTCGCTGCTCTTGTTCGCGTCTTTACTCGATGATGCTTGAGACGACGCCCGATCCGACGGTGCGGCCGCCTTCGCGGATGGCGAAGCGCAGCTTCTCTTCCATCGCGATCGGCACGATCAGATGCACTTCCATGGCGATGTTGTCGCCCGGCATCACCATCTCGGTGCCCTCGGGAAGATGCACAACACCCGTCACGTCCGTCGTGCGGAAGTAGAACTGCGGACGATAGTTGGTGAAGAACGGCGTGTGACGGCCACCCTCCTCCTTCGTCAGGATGTAGGCTTCCGCCTTGAACTTCGTGTGCGGCTTCACCGAAC
>JBMOOJ010000038.1:0-24040 GCA_049323835.1 Pseudomonadota bacterium
CGAGCCGCAGTCCGCGGCTCGACCCGGCGGGTGCAACCCCGCTTGATGATGTTTGACGCCTCACGGCTTTATCTCCCCGCCGGGATTATGTTCCCGGTCGATGCGCGAGACTGTGCCAGAGCCGTGTCCGGATTCGCTTAAAAAGGCTGGTTAACCCGCGGTAGCGCCGTTCGCTTCGATTCTCATGATTGACGAGAGCTTGGCCGGGATGATTGACAAGTTCTTGCGAGGGTCCGGAAAATCCGTTGATCTTGCGCTCCGCAAGTGCTTGAAGTCCTTGCGCCACGGGCACATCTGATGATTCAGCCCTTAAGCCGCAAATTGTCAGGAACCCGTTCGTGAACTCTTCACCAAACGCCGCGACACCCGATATCGCATCAAAGGCTCCCGTCGCCGATTTGCTCGATCAGTCCAGTCTCTCGGCGCTGGCACAGCGCCTCGTCGAGGCGGCCAAGCGCGCCGGGGCGGATGCGGCTGACGCGATCGCGGTGCGTGGCGTCTCGCAGGGCGTTGACGTTCGCGACGGACAGGTGGAGGAATCCGAACGCTCCGAAGGCGACGATGTCGGCCTGCGCGTGTTCGTCGGCAGACGGCAGGCGGTGGTATCGACCAACGATATTGCAGCCGATGTAACCAAGCTCGCCGAACGCGCGGTGGCGATGGCGAAGATCGCGCCGGACGACCCGTATGTCGGCCTCGCCGACCCGGACCTGCTCGCGAAGAATTTCCCCAATCTCGATCTCATCGACTCGGCGATGCCCTCGACCGCGGAACTCGAGCGCCGTGCGCGCGAGGCGGAGGCTGCGGCGCTCGCGGTCAAGGGCGTCACCAAGTCGAACGGCGCATCGGCCTCGTGTGGTATCGGCGGCATGGTGCTGGTGACCTCGACCGGCTTCCACGGTTCATACCTGCGCTCGAGCCAGAGCATCTCGATGACGGCGATCGCCGGCGAGGGCACCGGCATGGAGCGCGACTACGATTTCACCTCGGCGCTGCATGCGAGCGATCTGCTGTCGCCGGCCGCCGTCGGCAAGGGCGCGGCCGAGCGGACGGTCGCGCGGCTCAATCCGAAGAAGGTCGCGACGCAGAAGGTGCCGGTGGTGTTCGATCCGCGCGTGGCGGGATCGCTGGTCGGTCATCTGGTCAGTGCGGCAAACGGGGCGTCGATCGCCCGCAAAGCAAGCTTTCTGAAGGACAAGCTCGGCCAGCAGCTGTTCGACGCGGGTGTGCAGATCGTCGACGATCCGCTGCGCGTGCGCGGCTTGCGCTCGCAAGCCTTCGATGCGGAAGGCGTCGCGACGAAGAAGACGGCGATCGTCGAGAGCGGCGTGCTGTCGACCTGGCTGCTGGATTGCGCGACCGCGCGCGAACTCGGCCTGAGGACGACGGGGCACGCCCATCGCGGCGTATCGTCGTCGCCGTCGCCCGGGGCTTACAATCTGCATCTCGAAGCCGGGCGCATGACGCCGAAGGAGCTGATGTCCGATATCAGGCAGGGCTTCTACGTCACCGATCTGATCGGCTCGGGCGTCAACGGCGTCACCGGCGATTACAGCCGCGGCGCCGCCGGGTTCTGGATCGAGAATGGCGAACTCACTTACGCGGTGAGCGAGGTCACCATCGCCGGTCATCTGCTCGACATCTTCAAGGCAATGGTGCCTGCGAACGATCTGACATTCCGTTACGGCGTCAACGCGCCGACGGTCCGTCTCGGAGAGATGACAGTTGCCGGACGCTGATCCATCCAACGGTCCGGAGACGTTGACGCGCGGCGGCAGGGTTCTCGCGGACGCTGTGCGGGAAGCCGGCGAACTCGCACTCAGCATGTTCCGCACGAACCTGCGCAGCTGGACCAAGGGCGCATCGTCGCCGGTGTCGGAGGCGGATATTGCCGCGAACGATCTGTTGCGTGATCGTCTGCAAAATGCGGAGCCCGACTACGGCTGGCTGTCGGAGGAAAGCGCGGACGAAGCCGCGCGTCTGGACAAGGCCAGTGTCTGGATCGTCGATCCGATCGACGGCACCCGCTCGTTTCTCGCCGGTCGCGACGACTGGTGCGTCAGTGCGGCACTGGTGACGCTGGGTAACCCCGTCGCTGCGGCGGTGTTCGCCCCGGCCAGCGGCGAGTTCTTCCTCGCGGTGAAGGGGTATGGCGCCACTCTGAACGGCACGTCCGTCACGGCGGCGCGCGGCGGCGACATCGATGTGCCGCGCCTGGCCGGGCCGAAACCGCTGATCGAACGGCTTGTCCCGCCCTCCGAGAATGTTCTCCCGCACCCGCGCATCGGCTCGCTGGCACTTCGGCTTTGCCGGGTGGCCGAGGGGCGGATCGATGCCGCTTTTGCGGGCGGCGCGAGCAAGGACTGGGACCTTGCGGCGGCGGACCTGATCGTTCATGAAGCGGGTGGCCGAATCACCTCGCTTGCGGGCGAACCGCTCGTCTACAATCTGCGCGACGTGACGCACGGCGTGCTGGTGGCCGCGGGGCACGAGCGCCATGCGCGCATCGTCGAGCATTTCCGCAAACGGCCCGTGTCCTGAAAAGGGCGTCCTGAGGGAAGATGACGATGTCCGACAGTCCGCAACAGCAATTGCTTCATCTCGTGATCGGCGGCGAGCTCACCGATCTCGAGCATGCGACCTTCAAGGATCTCGATCAGGTGGAGATCGTCGGTCTCTATCCGAACTATGCATCGGCCTATACCGCATGGAAGGCCAAGGCGCAGATGACCGTCGACAACGCGCAGATGCGTTTCTTCATCGTCCATCTGCACCGGCTGCTCGATCCCGAGACCGATACGACCCACCGCTGACACATGTTGCGTAACGTGACGAGGAGCCGCTGGTTTCTGCACAGCGCCGGCGTTCTGGCGGCTGAATATCTGCGCCTCGTCTGGCTGACCAATCGCTTTGCGTTCGATCCTCCCGATCTCTACGATCGGGTCGAGCGGGAGATGCCCGCGATTTTCGCGTTCTGGCACGGCCATCATTTCATGATGTCGTTCGCCAAGAAGCGGCATCACCGCGCCAAGGTTCTGATCTCGCGGCACCGCGATGGCGAGATCAACGCAGTTGCAGCACGCCGGCTCGGGGCGGAGGCCATTCGTGGGTCCGGCGATCATGGCGGCGAGTTTCACCGCAAGGGCGGCGTTCCCGCGTTCATGGGCATGCTGCGCGCGCTCAAGGATGAGGACACCAGCATCGCCGTGACCGCCGATGTGCCAAAGGTCGCGCGCGTGGCCGGGCTCGGGGTCATCATGCTTGCGCGCGAGTCGGGCCGGCCGATCATTCCAGTTGCCATCGCAACCAGCCGCTTCAAGCGTCTCGACAACTGGGACCGTTCGGTGGTTCATTTGCCATTCGGGCGCGGTATCATCATGACCGGAGAGTCTATCTCCGTGCCGCCCGATGCGGATGACCGGGCGATGGAAGCGTACCGCGTGCAGCTCGAAGCCAGCCTCAACGACCTGACCCGCCGTGCCTATGCTCACGTCGGCAAGCCCGGGGAGGCGTGATGTCCAGCGACCTCCCGTTCACGCTGCGCGCCTACCGGAAGCTGTCGGCCGCAGCCGTACCGCTTTCCTCGGCGCTGATTCGCCGGCGCCTGAAGCAGGGCAAGGAAGACCCGGCCCGCGTCAACGAGCGGCGCGGCGTTTCCAGCGCGGCGCGGCCGCCGGGCCCGCTGATCTGGATTCACGGTGCGAGCGTCGGCGAGGTTCTCGCGGCTGCGGCGCTGGTCGACCGGCTGCGTGCCCTCAACATCCGTATTCTGATGACGTCCGGCACCGTGACCTCCGCCGAGATCGTCACCGGGCGGTTTCCGCCGGATGTGCTGCATCAGTATCTGCCCTACGATACACCTCGCTACGTCAACCGCTTTCTCGACACCTGGCAGCCGACGCTGGCGCTGTTCGTCGAGTCCGATCTCTGGCCGAACCTGATCCTGTCCTGTTCGGAGCGGCGCATTCCGATGGTCGTGATCAACGGCCGCATGTCGCAGCGATCCTATCCGCGCTGGAAGAAGGCGCAATCGACCATCGGTGCGCTGCTCGGACGGTTCGATTTCGTGCTCGCACAGTCCGATGCCGACGCGGAGCGGTTCGGATCGCTCGGCGCGCGCGATGTTCTCACCACGGGCAATCTGAAACTTGACGTGCCGGCACCGCCTGCCGATCGTACGAAGCTCGACCGTTTGATGGCGGTGACACGCGGACGGCCGGTGATCGCTGCCGCATCGACCCATCCGGGCGAAGAGGAAATGATGGTTGCCGCGCATCGCAAGCTCGCGGCCTATCTGCCCGCGCTGCTGAGCGTCATCATTCCCCGCCATCCCAAGCGTGGCAACGAAATCGCGACGCTCGTGTCCGCGGCCGGTCTGCAACCGGCGCAGCGCTCGCGCGAGCAACTGCCGTCGGCGCAAACCGACATCTACATCGCCGACACCATCGGCGAGATGGGACTGTTCTATCGCTTTGCGCCAATCGTGTTCATGGGCGGCTCGCTGGTCGAACATGGCGGTCAGAATCCGATCGAGGCGATCAAGCTCGGCGCGTCGATCCTGCACGGCCCGTACGTGCACAACTTCACCGAGGTTTATGGCGCGCTCGATCGCACCGGCGGCGCGCGGCAGGTGGATAACGCCGAAATGCTGGTGCGCCAGCTCGGGCAATGGCTGTCGGACCCGGGTCTGCGGCAGCAATCGAGCGATGCGGCGATGAAAGTGGTCGAGCATCTTGGCGGTGCGCTCGAGCGCACACTCGCCGCGCTCCAGCCTTATCTCTTGCAGTTGCAACTCGAAGCCGGTGCCGGCGATGCGTGAGCCGGCTTTCTGGCATCGGCCGCGCGGGCTGATGTCGGGCCTGCTTTCGCCGCTTGCCGCGATCTATGGCGCCGTCAGCAGCGCACGCATGCGGCGTCCGGGGACGGCCGCGGGCATCCCGGTGATCTGCGTCGGCAATTACCATGTCGGCGGGGCCGGCAAGACGCCAACCGTGCTGGCGCTGGCGGAGATACTGCGATCGTCGGGACAAACGCCGGTCGTCCTTAGCCGCGGTTACGGCGGACAGCTGTCCGGTCCGGTCGAGGTCGATACGGCGCGCCACACCGCACGCGATGTCGGCGACGAGCCGCTGATGCTGGCGGCGCATGTTCCGGTCGTCATCGCCCGCGACCGTGCCGCCGGTGCGGCCTTCGCCAGAGCGCGCAAGGCGAGCGTCATCGTCATGGACGACGGCTTTCAGAATCCGTCGCTGCGCAAGGATCTCAGCCTCATCGTCATCGACAGCGCTCGAGGCCTCGGCAACGGCAGCGTCTTTCCTGCCGGTCCGTTGCGCGCGCCCCTCGATTCGCAGATCGCGCGAACCGACGCGCTTATCGTCATCGGCGACGGATCGGCGGCAAACGACGTCGCGGCGAAAGTCGAGGCGCGGGAAGGGCTGGTGCTGCGTGCGCGCATTGTGCCCGATGCCGTTTCGCTTGCGGACCTGCGCGGTCAGCGCGTGCTGGCGTTCGCGGGAATCGGCGATCCGGAACGCTTCTTCGCGACACTGCGCGCGCACGGCATCGATGTCGCCGCGACCCGGATTTTTCCGGATCATCATCCGTTCACGGCGAAAGACATGGCCGCCTTGACATCACATGCGAACTCGCGCGGGTTGCTGCTCGTGACGACGGAAAAGGATCACGCGCGGTTCCGCGGCATGGCGAATCTGCCGCCGATTGCAACGCTCAGGATCGGATTGGTTTTCGATCGCCGCGACGATCTCGTGCGGCTCGTGACCAGCGGGCTGAACCAGAACGGCTAGCCCTTGGTCTTCAGGACCTCAGGATGGTGCCGCTGCAACACGGCCTGCGGCGTCGCATAGGCTTCCTGGCGGTCGACGCTCCAGTACTTCAGCTCTTCCAGCGGAATGCGCGCGCCCGTGATGGCGCAATGCACATACGAGCCCGGCGACGTCACGCGGAAGTCGCCGTCAAGATACTGCACCTGCGCTTCGCCGTGGCCCGAAGAGCCGAACTTGTTGAGCACTCCATTCTCCTTGCATTCCGCAGACCTGACTACCACAAATCGGTGTGCCGGGTCCTCTGTCAAGCCCACACATTCGTGATGTTTAGGCGAATCAGGCCGTGATACTTTATCAATCAATGAGAGTCTCCCGGCAGGTCGGCTACCCGGACAAGACCCATGCTTTATTGTAGCGCGCGCATGCGCATGACATGCTTGGCTGTGTTCCTGACGGGCGCTGCGCCGGCTGCGGCCGCCCCGGCGCAACAGGTCGATATCCCTCATCAAGGCAGCAGCCCGCTGCACGCCTTCGTCTCCAAACCCGACGGCGCGGGACCGTTTCCGGTCGTGATCGCCGCGCATGATTGCGGCGGCTTGCAGGGACGCGCCGCGCAGGTGCGTTCCCGCTATCGCGACTGGACCGATTATCTGAACAAGGCCGGTTACGCGGTGATCCTGCCGGACAGCTACGGCTCGCGCGACCTCGGGCCGCAATGCCGCGTCAAGGCGTCGCCGGTGCGCGCATCGCATGAGCGGGTCGCGGACATTCAGGCATCGCAGCAGTGGGCCGCCGTGCAGCCATGGGCGCAGAAGAGCCGTATCAGTCTGATCGGCTGGGGTGAGGGCGCCGACGCCTTGCTCTGGGCCGTGCGGCCGCAGCGCGGCGAGCGTGGGAGAAGCGCCGACCTGCGTACGGCGATCGCGTTCTATCCGGACTGCCGTCCGTCGTCGGCGCTCGCATGGAGCACGCGGGTTCCGACGCTGGTGCTGATCGGCGCCGATGACGATGTAAATTCGCCGGCTGCCTGCCGGCAGATGGTCGACGACGCCAAGGGCAGAAGCGCGTTCGTGCGGTTTGTTGCCTATCCGCGTGCGCCGCATGCGTTCGATCAGGCGAACGTGACGCTGCAATCGGTCGACGGACGCGGCGATGCGGATTTGCCGGAGCGCGGGCATATCGGCACCAACGTCAAGGCGCGCAACGATGCGCTGAAGCGCGTCGTGAAGTGGCTCGCGCGGTAGTCGCGGCTCCTGCAAAGCGATAAGCTACCGCGATCGAGGCGTGGAGTCTTCGCAATGCAAGGCCGGCTGTTTGCTCAATTGATGTTTGGTGCGGCTCTCGCACTCGGGTCGGCGCTGCCGGCGCTGGCTCAGCCGCAAGCGCCGCAAGACACGCTGTTCCGGAATGTCCGCGTTCTGGATGTCGTCAACGGCCGTCTCGGCGAGCCGACCAGCGTGCTGGTCCGCGGCAATACCATTGCCGCCATCGGAGCGGTGCCCAATCCACCGGCCGGCGTCCGGACGATCGACGGCAAGTCACGCACACTGATGCCGGGGTTGATCGATGTCCACGTTCACCTGACGTTCGGTGCGTTGCTGCTGACTGACCTCTACAATCCCAACACGACGCCTGAACAGCTCGGCACAGCATCCGCCAGGTCGGCGCGCGACATGCTGCTGCGTGGCTTTACGTCGGTGCGTGACATGGGAGGCCCGATTTTTCCCCTCAAGCGCGCGATCGACAGCGGCAAGGCGCAGGGGCCGCGGATCTGGGCGTCGGGCGCGACGATCTCGCAGACGTCGGGCCATGGCGATTTCCGCACGCCCGACGAACGCGCCCGCCGCTTTTTCGGCAAACCATCGCGAGCCGAGCAGGAGGGCGCGACCTTCATCGCCGACGGCCGCGACGACGTTCTGACGGCGACGCGCGAAAATCTCCGGATGGGCGCGAGCCAGATCAAGATCATGGGCGGCGGCGGAACGTCGTCGGCTTACGACCCGATCGATGTCACGCAGTATACGCTCGATGAGATGAAGGCGGCGGTCGAGGCAGCGGCAGACTGGAACACATATGTCGCCGTTCATGCCTATACGCCGCGCGCGGTCCGGCGCGCGATCGAGGCTGGCGTCAAATGTATCGAGCACGGTCAGTTGCTGGACGAACCTACCGTCAAGCTGATGGCGCAGAAGGGCGTGTGGCTGAGCGCGCAAAACCTGATCCCGGACTCCCCCAACATGACGGCGGAACGGCGCGAAAAGCGCAAAGGGGTCATCGAAGGCAACGCGCGCATCTGGCCGATGGCCAAGAAGCATGGCGTCAAGCTCGCGTGGGGCACCGACCTGTTGTTCGAGCCGCAGCTGAACTCGGAACAGAACCGGCTGATGCTGCCGCTGAAGCAGTGGTTCAGCGCCGCCGAGATCATCCGGCTCGTGACCTACAACAACGCCGAACTCCTCGCATTGAGCGGGCCGCGGGCTCCGTATCAGGGCCGGCTCGGCGTCGTCGAAACCGGTGCGCTCGCGGACCTCCTGCTCGTCGAGGGCAATCCTCTCGCGAACGTCGATCTCCTCGCCGATCCTGCGAAGAATTTCGCGGTCATCATGAAGGACGGTGTGATCTACAAGGGCGGCGACTAGCCGCCTCTACAACAGGCGCCTTAGAACAGATCGCCCTGACGGTCATCCGGCCCGCGCTTTGCGCGTTTCGGCCGCGGCGCGGCCTTGATGCGCTCGCCGCCGGCGGTGGCGCTGACCGTTCCGTCCGCGAATTCGATCCGCAAAGCGGCTCCGTCTTTCACCGAGCTTGCCGCGTGCAGCGGCGCGCCCTTGTCGTCGCGCACCAGCGCGAAGCCGCGATCCAGCACGCTCTTGTAGGAGAACGCGTCGAGCAATTGCTCCAGATGTTCGAGGCGCGTGCGGCGTTTCTCGATCAGGAGCTTCGTATTGCGATTGGCGAGCGTGCCGAGGCGCGTCAACCGCTCGGAGTATTGTCCGATGCGTGTCTTCAGCGTTCCGACGGTGAACCGTCCGCGCAGCATCGTCAGCCGCCGGTCATGCTGATGTGTGTTGGCGCGCAGCGCCCGCGGCAATCGTTCGGCGGAGCGATCGAAGCGCTGGCGCGGGATCGCCAGCAGTTCGGAGACGCTCGGCAGCGCGCGGGCGGCGCTGCGCAATTCGTTACGGCGATGCTCATGCCCGCGCCGCCAGGATGCAAACGCCCGCCGCGCCAATGTCGAAACTTCGATCGCGAGTTCGGCGCGTACCGGCACAGCCATTTCGGCGGCGGCTGTCGGCGTCGGCGCGCGCCTGTCGGCGACGAAATCGATCAGCGTCACGTCGGTCTCATGACCAACGGCGGAGATCAGCGGGATCATGCTTTCGGCTGCGGCGCGCACGACGATTTCCTCGTTGAACGACCACAGGTCTTCCAGCGAGCCGCCGCCGCGCGCAACGATCAGGAGATCGGGACGCGGAATCTTGCCGCCTTCGGGTAATGCATTGAAGCCACGGATCGCGGCCGCGACCTGCTCCGCCGAGCCTTCGCCCTGCACGCGCACCGGCCACACCAGCACGCGGCGGGGAAAGCGGTCTTCCAGCCGGTGCAGGATGTCGCGGATGACGGCGCCGGTCGGCGAGGTCACGACGCCGATCACCTCCGGCAGCCACGGCAGCAGCTGCTTGCGCGCTTCGTCGAACAAGCCCTCGGCGGCGAGTTTCTTCTTCCGCTCCTCCATCAGCGCCATCAGCGCGCCGACACCGGCAGGCTCGAGCGACTCGATGACGATCTGGTACTTCGACGAGCCGGGGTAGGTTGTCAGCTTGCCGGTGGCGATGACCTCGAGCCCTTCCTGGGGCTTGAAGCGCATGCGCCCGTGCACGCCTTTCCAGATCACCGCCTCGATCTTGGCGCTCTCGTCCTTCAGCGCGAAGTAGCAGTGGCCGGACGAGTGCGGCCCGCGAAAGCCGGAGATTTCGCCGCGCACCCGCACATGGCCATAGGTATCTTCGACCGTCCGCTTCAAGGCGTTGGACAGTTCCGAGACTGTGAATTCCGGCGAGTTTGACAGGACTTCTGCGGCGGCCTGAGGCATCAAGGATCGAATCTGTTGCAGCGGAAACGCCGCATGCTAAACCCTTTCGGCACCCTCATAAACCCGCATTTCATCCGCTTTCACCCAGGTTTTCTTGCATGAAGATTCTCGTTCTCGGCTCCGGTGGACGCGAGCACGCGCTGGCCTGGAAGATCGCCGCCTCGCCGCTGGTGACGAAGCTCTGGTGCGCGCCGGGGAACGCGGGCATCGCCCAGGATGCCGAGTGCGTGGCGCTGGATATTTCGGATCACCCGGCGGTGATCGCGTTCTGCAAGGCCAACAAGGTGGATTTCGTCGTCGTCGGCCCGGATGCGGCGATTGCCGCGGGCGTGGTCGACGATCTCAACGCCGCAGGCTTCAAGGCGTTCGGTCCGACGAGAGCGGCCGGGCAACTGGAAAGCTCGAAGAATTTCACCAAGCAGCTCTGCCGCGACAACAACCTTCCGACCGCCGCCTACGAGCACTTCAAGGATGCCGAAAGTGCGAAGGCGTACATCCGCAAGCAGGGCGCGCCGATCGTCGTGAAGGCGGACGGTCTTGCGGCCGGTAAGGGCGTCGTCGTGGCGATGACGCTCGATGACGCGCTCGCGGCCGTCGACATGATGTTCGGCGGCGGCTTCGGCGACGCCGGTGCGGAGGTCGTGGTTGAAGAGTTCATGGAGGGCGAGGAGGCCTCGTTCTTCGCGCTTTGCGATGGTGAACATGCGCTGCCGCTGGCGACCGCGCAGGACCACAAGCGCGCCTTCGACGGCGACAAGGGACCGAACACCGGCGGCATGGGTGCCTACTCGCCGGCGCCGGTGATGACGGATGCGATGTGCCAGCGCGTGATGGATGAGATGATCACCCCGACGCTGCGCGCGATGAAGGCGAAGGGGATGCCCTATAAGGGCGTGTTGTATGCCGGTCTAATGATTACAACGGATGGTCCAAAGCTAATCGAATACAACGCGCGCTTTGGCGATCCGGAATGTCAGGTGCTGATGCTGCGGATGATGTCGGACGTGGTGCCGGCGCTGCTGGCATCCGCCGACGGGCAGCTGAAAAACTTTTCGCTGCGCTGGTACGATGACGTCGCGATCACCGTGATCATGGCGACGAAAGGTTATCCCGGCGATTACGGCAAGGGCTCGGTTATCGAGGGCCTCGATGAGGCCGCGACGATCGACGGGGTGCAGATCTTCCACGCCGGTACGAAAGCGAGTGATGGCAAGGTCACCGCAAATGGCGGGCGCGTGCTGAACGTCTGCGCGCTCGGCAAGACCGTGAGCGAGGCGCGCGAGCGCGCCTATCAGGCGGTGAGCAAGATCAAATGGCCGGAAGGCTTCTACCGCAGCGACATCGGCTGGCGCGCGGTGGAGCGGGAGAGGAAGTAGTAGCAAGATGTTTATCCCTCCCCCTTGTGGGGAGGGTGGCGCGTTGCGAGCGGAGCGAGCGACGTGACGGGTGGGGGTCAAGTCACCCCACCCCGGCCTCCGCTTCGCTCGGCCGACCCTCCCCATGAAGGGGAGGGATCAGGAGATCAAAGCAAATCGCCACCCGCGGCGAGCGCCGTCGAGCCGTGCTGCATGTACGCCTTGATGACGTTGCGGCCGACCTTCCAGCGATGCACTTCGTCCGGACCGTCAACGAGGCGCTGCGAACGCACCTGCGTGTACCATTTGGCGAGCGGCGTATCGAGGCTGAAGCCGAGCGCGCCGTGCAGCTGGATCGCGGTGTCGATCACGTGATGCACCATGTGCGCGAGATAGACCTTCGCCATCGAGTTTTCCTGGCGCATATCGAGGCCCTTCTCGGCCTTGTAGGCGATATGCATCAGCATCAGCCGGCCGATGTAGAGCTGCGTCGCGCACTCGGCGAGCATGAACTGCACGGCCTGCCGGTCAGCGATCGGCTGACCGAAGGTCGAGCGCTTGGTGATGTGGCCGACGGCCATGTCGAGCGCGCGCTGCGCCTTTGCGACGTTGTGCATGCCGTGGCGCAGGCGGCCGTAGGCGAGGCGATGCTGGCCCATGTTGAAGCCGTTGCCTTCGCCGCCGAGCAGGTTGGCTTCCGGCACGACGAGGTTCTTCAGCTCGATTTCCGAGTGGCCGCCCTTGATCGCGTCGTCGTACGGACCCTCGATCGCCATGTTGTGGACGTTGCGCTTGATGTTGTAGCCGGGGTTCGGCAGTTCGACGATGAAGGTCGAGAACTGGCGGTGACGCGGTGCATCCGGGCTGGTCTTGGCCATCACCAGCGCCATGTTGGCAACACTAGCGGACGACGAGAACCATTTCTCGCCGTTGAGTACGTAGTTGCCCTTGCCGTCCTTCACCGCGGTCGTCTGCATGCCGGTGGCGTCGGCGCCCGCCGCCTTCTCGGTCATCGAGAAGCAGATGCGCTTGTCGCCGTTCAACAGCGGTTTGAGAAACTTCTCTTTCTGGTAATCGTTGCCGTGGGTGAGGATCGTCAGCATCGATGCATCGTCCGGCCCCTGCGTGTTCATCGACAGCGGGCCGAGCGCGCTTTCGCCGAGCTCCATCTGCACCAGCGCATTCGCCAGCGGGCCGAGGCCCATGCCGCCATATTCCGCCGGCACGAACGGGCACCAGAGCCCCTGCGCGCGCGCCTTCTTGCGCAGCGGCGCCAGCACTTCGGCAAGCGGCTTGGAGTCCAGTTCCTTCTCGGCAGGGATGCACTCGTCGTGCACCCAGCGGCGCACGCGCTCGCGGACTTCCTTGGCCTCGGGTGGAATTTCGAAATCGACCGCCATGACGTTTCCTCTTTCTCTTTTTGAATGAGGTAGTCATAGCGCGAACGGCTGGCGCGCGTACAGGCACGACCGCGCGCCGGGTTCATCAGGTGAAACGGAAGCGTCAGATTTTTTTGACCATCGCCGAGACCTCGGCGATCAGCGCCTTCTCGCCGGGCTGGTCAAGAATGCCGGCGGCATAGAGTGAAATTGCGCCATAGAGAATAATATAGACCTTCATCACCGTGCGGCGGCGCTCCTCGGAGGAAGCGATCCCGGCGCAGAAAATGCGCATGGCTTCGGTGATGACCTTGTGCGCGGCGGCCTGCAGCGGCGGCGCGTATTTCATCGTGCCGTGCGGGCGGCTGGTGATCAGCGCGTAGATCGGCCGGTTGGCAAGCGCAAAGCGGATGTACTTCGCGACGTAGTCCTCGGGCGTCTGCGCCTTGGCGACAATCGCGGCGAGCTTGAGGTACGCCTCGGTCGCCACGGCATCGAGCAGCGCCTCGCGATCCTTGAAGTGATTATAGAGCGAGCGGTGCGCGACGCCGACTTCGTCGGCGACCTGGCGCAGGCTGAGCGCGACATAGCCGCCATCGGCGACGAGCCGATAGGCGGCCTTCAGCGCCTCGGCGCGCAGGTTGCCATGGCGATAGGTGTCGCGGGCCGGTCTGGCGGTCATCCCGCCTTCATAGCGGCCCGCGTTCATCGTGGCTACAATAGCCCTCATGCCGGTTCGCGTTCGCTCACGCGCTTGTTGGCGTAGTCCATGGTAATGTCCTCATCGATCACCTGGCGAATGATGCCGATGGCGGGGCCGCGGGCGCGCAGCTTTGACGCATAGTGGCTCTTGTGGTCGATCCGGGTCAGCGCCCGGGCAGCGATCTCGGCTTCGCGTTCGAGGTCGGCGGCGAACACGATGCGATCGAAGAAACCGGCGGCGCAGGCTTCCTCGGGACCGAACATCTCGCCGGTAACGACCGTGCGGTTGAAATAGGCCGGCGTCAGCCGCTGCCGCGCCAGTTCGACCGCGAAACGCGGCACCGTGAGGCCGATCGTCACTTCATTGAGGCCGATCTTGTAATCGCCCGCAGCCGCAATGCGGTGATCGCTGGCAAGCATCAGGAATGCGCCCATCGGATAGGCGTTGCCGTGACACGCGGCGACCACGGGCATCTGGTGGGAGAGAATGCGCAACGCCAGCTCGGCGCCGCTGCGCAACAGGATGTGATTTTCCTCCGGCGTGCCCTTGGTGAACACGTTGAGATCGAAACCCGCGGAGAAATGCTTGCCGCGCGCAGCAAGGATGACGACGGTCTTGTCCTTTTCCGCCTGGTCAAAGGCTTCGTGCAGCGCCTTCAGCATGGCGATCGACATCACGTTCGCCTTGCCGTCCTCGAACACGATGCGGCTGATGCTGCCGTCGCGTTCATACTTCACCAATTCGCTCATCTTGCGTCTCCTGATATATCCACTTGATGCATCCAATGGATGCTTTCAGTGAATTTGCGAAAGCGCAAGCCGTGCGAGCGGCAATGGCTGGCATGCGGATTCTGCGGCGCTGTTCCGCAGTGGCGGGAAACGCAAGTCCGGTCTATGAGTTGATCCCGACGATTTCGCAGACCGGAATGTGACCATGCCCGACCTCGCCGATCTCTTTCCCGGTTTTAGCTCCGAGTGGATCAACACGCGCCATGGCCGCATCTTCGCGCGCACCGGCGGCAAGGGGCCGCCGCTGCTCCTGCTGCACGGGTTCTCGCAGACGCATGTGATGTGGCATCGCGTGGCGCCGAAGCTTGCGGAGACGTTCTCGCTCGTGATCGCGGACTTGCCCGGCTACGGCTGGTCGGACGTGCCGGCGAGCGATCCCGAACACATGATGTATTCGAAGCGAACCATGGCAAAGACGATGGTCGATGCGATGGAGAAGCTCGGCCACGTCCACTTCGCGCTCGCCGGTCACGATCGCGGCGGCCGCGTGTCGTATCGTCTCGCGCTCGATCATCCGGGACGGCTGTCGAAGCTCGCGACGCTCGATATCATGCCGACCTACGACTACTGGCTGAAGATGGATCACCAGTTCTCGCTCAAGGTCTATCACTGGCCGTTCCTGGCGCAGGCCGCGCCGCTGCCGGAGACGCTGCTGGGCGCCAACCCGGATTTCTATCTCAAGAACAAGCTCGCAAGCTGGTCGCACACGAAAGATCTCACGGTCTTCGATCCGCGTGCCCTGGAGCACTATCTCGCTGCGTTCCGCGATCCGTTGCGCATCCATGCGATGTGCGAGGACTACCGTGCCGGCGCGACGCGCGACTTCGAGCACGACAAGGCGGATAAAGACGCGGGGAAGACAATCACCATTCCCATGCTGGCGCTGTGGGGGCAGGTCGGCATCGCGCAGTCAGCCGCAACGCCGCTCGACGTGTGGAAGACCTGGGCGACCAACGTGCGTGGCCAGCCGGTGAAATCCGGACACTTCCTGACCGAAGAAGACGTGGAGGGGACGTCGAAGGCGCTGCTGGAATTTTTTGGCGAATGACTCTTCTCCCTCGCCCCGCTTGCGGGGAGAGGGTCGGGGTGAGGGGGCAGGTGCTTATCCGCGAATTCTGGATGCAATCGCCGAGGCTTGCCCCTCACCCGCTCGCATCAAGATGCTCGCGACCTCTCCCCGTCAAACGGGGAGAGGTGAGCAGCAACTAACGCCTCTCCCGAAAAAACGCGCGCAGCATCGCCGCCGACTCCGCCTCGCCGACGGACGGGTAGACCTCCGGCGCGTGGTGGCAGGTCGGCTGGCTGAAGAAGCGTCCGCCGTGCTCGACGCCACCGCCCTTCGGGTCGGCCGCGCCGTAGTAGAGCCGCCGGATGCGCGCGAACGAGATCGCGCCGGCGCACATGGCGCAGGGTTCGAGCGTCACGTAGAGGTCGCAGCCGGTCAGCCGTTCGCTGCCGAGCGCGCGGGCGGCGGCGCGGATCGCCAGAACCTCGGCATGGGCCGTGGGGTCGCGGTCGGCGATGGTCCGGTTACCGGCGCTGGCGATTACCTCGCCGTCACGGACAATCACGCAACCGATCGGCACTTCGCCCATTTGAGCGGCTTTTTCGGCCTCTTTCAGCGCGATTTCCATGAAAGAGGGGGCTGTCATGCGTAGTCTCGCCCGCGTTTCTCTGTTATCAGGCCCGCAACCCATTAAGCCGCGATCCCTGAGAGTAAGGCCGTTTCCGGCCGGACCCGCGCTTCAATTCAAGCGAGACCTTAAATGCCCCGCGACAATGACAAAGACAACCGCAGTTCGCGTGGCCCGCGCAGCGGCCCGCCGCGCGGCGGCAAGGGCGGCTTCGGCGGAGGCGGCAAGGGACGTTCCGAGGGGCGCTCTGGCGGCGGTGCGCGCTCGCGGGATGATCGTCCCTTTAAATCTCGCGATCGTGACGATCGCGCTGCGCGTTCGTCTGCACCGCGCGGCGACCGCAAGTTCGGCGACAAGCCGTTTGGCGAGAAGCGTCCTTACAAGCCGCGCGAAGACCGTGGCGAGCGCTCGTTCAAGCCCCGTGAGGATCGCGGCGATCGCGCTCCGCGCCGCGAGTATGGCGATCGTCCGGCACGGTCGTCCGCGCCACGCGGCGACCGCAAGTTCGGTGACAAGCCGTTCAGCGAGAAGCGTCCTTATAAGCCGCGCGAAGACCGGGGCGACCGCCCGTTCAAACCGCGTGAGGATCGCGGTGATCGGCCCCCGCGCCGTGAATACGGTGACCGACCTGCGCGGTCATCGGCGCCACGTGGCGACCGCAAGTTCGGTGACAAGCCGTTCAGCGAGAAGCGTCCCTATAAGCCCCGTGAAGATCGTGGCGACCGTCCGCCCCACTGCGACTATGGCGATCGGCCGGCCCGCAGCCGCGACGACCGCGCGCCGCGCGGTGATCGTCCGTTCAAGCCGCGCCGTGATTTCAATGCCGGCGACGACCGCAGCAACGAGAAGCCGTGGGAACGGAAGGATCGGGGCGATCGTCCGCGCTTCATTCGCGACCGCAGCGAACGTGCCGAGCGTTCGGATCGCGGTTCGCGCAAGTTCGACCGTCCGCGCGAAGATCGCGATGACCGCGAGCGTCCGCGCTTCAGCCGTCCGCGTGAGGATCGCGCGCCGAGTGGCCGCAGTGATTGGCAGGAGCATCCGCGCAGCGAGGGGCGCGATCGCGACGAGCGGCCAAGGGATCGTCAGAGGCGCGACAACGAGGACGACAGCAAGATCTTCACCAAGCGTCCCGCATTCGGCGGCCGCGGTGCGTATCGCGAGCGCCCCGCGCGCGACGACGCGCCGCCGAAGAAAAAGACCGGCGAACGCATCGCGAAATTGATGGCGCGTGCGGGCCTCGCCTCGCGCCGCGATGCCGAGGAGTGGGTGACGCAGGGCCGCGTCACCGTGAACGGGCGCGTGATCAATTCACCCGCACTCGACGTCACCGAGAACGACAAGGTGCTGGTCGACGGCAAGCCGTTGCCGGAGCGCGAGCGCACGCGGCTGTTTCTGTATCACAAGCCGAAGGGCCTGATGACGACGCACGACGATCCGGAAGGACGTCCAACCGTGTTCGACAATCTGCCCGAGGGCTTGCCGCGTCTCATCAGCGTCGGCCGTCTCGACTACAACACCGAAGGCCTGCTGCTGCTGACCAACGACGGCGGCCTCGCGCGCACGCTCGAACTGCCGGACACTGGCTGGCTGCGGCGCTATCGCGTTCGCGCGCACGGCGAGGTGACGCAGGCGCAGCTCGATGAACTCAGGAACGGCGTCGAGGTCGACGGCGTTCGTTACGGCTCGATCGAGGCCGAGCTCGAGCGCGATCAGGGCTCGAACGTCTGGATCACCTTTGCCATCCGCGAGGGCAAGAACCGCGAAGTGCGCAACGTCATGGCGCATCTCGGGCTCGAGGTGAACCGGCTGATCCGCATTTCCTACGGTCCGTTCCAGCTCGGCGAGATCGCGGAAGGCAAGGTCGAAGAAGTGAAGACGCGCGTGCTGCGCGAGCAGCTCGGGGAGCGTATTGCCACGAAGTCCGGCGCCGACTTCAAGATCGCCGAGAAGCCGTCCGATGGCGACGATGACGCACCGCGCGACAAGAAGCCGTTCAAGGCGCAATCCTACAAGGCGTCGGGCAAGTCGAGCCTCGTCGAAGACCGCAAGGGCCGCCGTGTGCTGGTGACCCGCAGCGGCAGCGACGAGTCGCGTCGCCGCAACGAGGATGAAGCCGGGTTCGGTCCGCCGAAGCGGCCGAAGCGCGGCTATCACGGCAAGCGCGACCTGACGCCACGGGACGAGTGATGCGCGCGGCGCTTCTTGAATCCCTCCCCCTTGTGGGGAGGGTCGGCCGAAGGCCGGGGTGGGGGTGTTTGCCGAACAACCCCCACCCGGCGCTCTATTCGCTCTCGCTCATTCGCGCCACCCTCCCCACGCTTCGCGGGGGAGGGATTCTCCGGCAACTCTGTGCAGGTTGCCTCTGATGCGCGTCGTCGGTGGGCGCCTGCGCGGGCGTAACATCGCCGGTCCGTCGTCGCAGGCGATCCGGCCGACCGCCGATCGTCTGCGCGAGTCGCTGTTCAATATTCTGATACATGCCTACGAGAATCCGCTCGACGGCGCACGGGTGCTCGATCTCTTTGCCGGCACCGGCGCGCTCGGCATCGAGGCGATCTCGCGCGGCGCGGCATTCACGCTGTTCGTCGACAACGGGGCCGAGGCGCGCGCTCTCCTGCGTAACAATGTCGAAGCGCTGGGGCTCGGCGGCGTCACGCGCGTGTTTCGCCGCGACGCGACTAACCTCGGCCCGTGCTATCCGGTCGAGCCGTTCTCGCTGGTGTTTCTTGATCCGCCCTACAGCCAGGGTCTTGGCGAGAAAGCGCTGGCGTCGCTGATCGAGGGCAAGTGGCTGACGCCCGGCGCGCTGGTGGTTGCCGAAGAGTCGAAGGCTGCCGCGCTTGCCGCGCCTGCTGGCTTTGAAGAGCTGGAGCGCCGCGCCTACGACGACACGGAGTTTGTGTTTCTGAAGCTTCAGGGATGAACCGCCGGACCTGATCCGGCGACCCATGCCTACCAGCATGCGGACAGCCAAATGATCATCGAGCGAATCCTGCGCGCGTTCAGCACGCTTCTTGCCCTTGCCTGCATCGCAACGCTTCCGGCGTTTCTGGTGATGGCGCTCGCGCTCTGGTCGATGCAGTTCGAGCTAAGGGACGTTCCGGATTACTTCGTCAAGACGGTGATCGATATCGGACCGATCCCGTTCTATCTGGTCTTCGGCCTGTATTTTTTCTTCTTCGCTATAAAAAGGCTGATCGCGCGTTTGGCGCGCTGACGGAGCGTCGTGCAGTGCGCTTCTTAACCTCTCCCCGTTCACGGGGAGAGGTCGGATCGCCATAAGCGCGGTTACGCGCGTCTTCGACGCGCTATGGCGGCCCTGTTGCGGCTCGGCCCCTCACCCCGACCCTCTCCCCGCAAGCGGGGCGAGGGAGAGTTATCTCCGCCCGAACAGCTTCTCGATATCGGCGAGCTTCAGCTCGACGTAGGTCGGCCGGCCGTGGTTGCACTGGCCGGAGTTCGGCGTCTCTTCCATCTCGCGCAGCAGCGCATTCATCTCTTCCGGCTTGAGGATGCGTCCGGCGCGTACCGAGCCGTGGCAGGCCATGGTCGCTGCGACGTGCATCAGCCGCCGCTCCAGCGGCAGCGCTTCGTCCCACTCGGCCATGTGCTCGGCGAGATCGCGCAACAGCGCTGCCGCATTGGTCTTGCCGAGCAGCGACGGCGTTTCGCGTACGGCAATCGCGCCGGGGCCGAAGGACTCAATCGCCAGGCCGAACTTCTCCAGTTCCTCGGACTGCGCCAGCAGCTTCTCGACCGTCGCCTCGTCCATCTCGACGATGTCGGGGATCAGCAGGATCTGCCGCTGTACGCCATTCGCTTCGAGCGAGGCTTTCAGCCGCTCGTAGACGATGCGCTCGTGCGCGGCATGCTGATCCACAACAACGAGCCCGTCGCGAGTCTGAGCGACAATATAGGTCTCGTGAATCTGCGTGCGTGCCGCGCCGAGCGGGCGATCGAGCAAATCGGCTGTGGGCGCGGCTTCATAGCGTACATCCGCCGACGGCGCGCCGACATCGAAGCCCGCCTGCACGGTCTCGCGGAAGCCCTGCATGAACTCGTCGCGGGCTTCGGCCGGTGCGGATGCCGTTGCAGGAAACGCGGGCGAGGTGCGCCAGTCGTAGCCTGTGCGTGGCGGCGGCATGTTGTTGGGGCGAAACGACGACAGCACCGCGCCGCCGCTGTTGGCGGCCGTGCGGCGGCCTTCACGGGCGAGGCCTTCCTTCAGCGCGTGGACGATCAATGCGCGGACGAGACCGGCGTTGCGGAAACGCACCTCGGTCTTGGCCGGATGCACGTTGGCATCGACGCCCTCGGCATCGAGCGTGACGAACAGCGCCACCACCGGATGCCGGTCGCGCGGCAGATAATCGGAGTAGGCCGCGCGCACCGCGCCGAGGATCAGCTTGTCGCGGACGGGGCGTCCGTTGACGAACAGATATTGCCCGAGCGCATTGGCCCGCGTCAGAGAAGGGGAGGCCGCATAGCCTTCCACGATCACGCCGTCGCGCTCGGCGCGTACCTCGATCGCGGCCGTGCGGAAATCAGCGCCCAGGATATCGCCGAGCCGCGTCAGTTGCCCCGGCGCACCGGGAAGCGCCGCGGCCCAGGTCACCGGCGCGCGTTCTTCACCGGCGAGCGTGAAAGCGATGTCCGGCCGCGCCATGGCGAGACGGCGGACCACCTCGCGGATCGCCTCAGTTTCGGTGCGGTCGGTCTTGAGAAACTTCAGCCGCGCGGGCGTCGCGTAAAAGAGATCGCTCACCTCGACGCGGGTGCCGTGCGTCAGCGCCGCCGGAGCGATCTCGGATTTGGTACCGGCATCGACATTCAGCGCCCACGCATGCGGCTCGCTGGCATGGCGTGTGGTGATGTTGAGGCGCGCGACCGAGCCGATGGAGGGCAGGGCCTCGCCGCGGAAGCCGAGCGTGCGGATGCGCAGCAGATCCTCGTCGTCGAGCTTCGAGGTTGCATGCCGCTCGACCGCCAGCGCGAGATCGTCGCGCGTCATGCCCTGGCCGTCGTCGGTGATGGCGATGCGCCGCCGTCCGCCGCCGTCGGTGAAGATGTCGATGCGATGCGCCCCCGCATCGATCGCGTTCTCGACCAGCTCCTTCACCGCGCTCGCGGGCCGCTCCACCACCTCGCCGGCGGCGATGCGGTTGACGACGGTTTCGGGGAGCTGGCGGACGGGCATGGATGCTGGTTCGGGGCCGATTCGGGATTGCCGTCACTTTATGCGAGGCGAGGCTCCGAATGTGGCGTCGGAAGCCAGAAACGCAAGATTCCCGAGGGATTTCCTCGTTTTCCCCGTCCGGTCCGGACAATCCCGGATGAGAAACCGGGCGGTCCCGCGAACCGAAACCGGCTCGCGGCCCCTCCTGGACAACGAGAGACCAATCTCATGCCAACTGTGGAGGGTGCTATGATCTATCAGAAGAACGTGCCGGGTTGGGAGCGCGCGATGCGCGTGGTTGCAGGGGTCATCATGGTCGGCTGCGGGCTTTACATGTTTCCCGGCGCGCCGCTGGGTTACCTGATCGCCGCCGCGGGCGTCACGACCGCGCTGACGGGCTTTGTCGGCTTCTGCCCGATGTGCGCGGTCGCCGGGCGCCGCCTGCCGTCATCGTGATGGCGATGCGGCGCTACTCCCTCGACATGGTCGAGGCCGCGCGCAGTGGCGACGAGCAGGCGCTGGTATCGCTTTTGGCGGCAGCACAGCCGGATATCCGCCGTTACGCCGCGCGCAACTGCCGGATGGCGGATGCCGACGACGTGGTGCAGGAGACGCTGCTCCTGCTCTATCGCCGGGTTGGTACCCTGCGCGCCGTCGCTTCGTTCTCGGCGTGGATGTTCGCGGTCGCGCGACGCGCCTGTCTGCGGCTGCTGCGTCTCGGTGCGGAGAAGCCGCTGGAGGGTGACGACGCGGCCGCGCGTTTCGTTCACCTGCGGCCGGAAGATATCCGCATCGACGTCAGCCGCGCCATCCAGTCGCTGCCGGAGCATTACCGCGAGGTGGTGCTGCTGCGCGACATTGAGGAGATGTCGGTCGACGAGATCGCGGCGACGCTCGATCTGACGCGCGAGAGCGTGAAGGCGCGGCTGCACCGGGCGCGCGGCTTGATCCGCGAGTATCTGACCAAGGACTGATGGAGAGCCTCATGTCAACCGGAACGATGTTCGCCAGCCAGAGCATCGCCGAGCATGTCTTGCGCGGCGTGATCGGAGTTGGTGCGCTGGGAATTGCGATCGCCATCGCCGCGACCCATCCCTGGGCGTCGCTCGCGCTCGGCGTGGTGATGCTGGTGGCTTTCCGCGGCTGCCCGATGTGCTGGACGATCGGTTTGATCGAGACGGTGCGCGGGCGGATTTCAGCGAGCCGCCGCATTTGATGAGCGCTCCCTCTCCCCGCACGCGGGGAGAGGTGAGGGAGGGTTCAATCGTCGAACCGTTTGCCGCGCCCGGCCTTGACGTCGCCGCGCCGCTTCTTGCCGTCGAGCCGCCGCTGCTTCGAGCCGAGCGTCGGCCGTGTGGCGCGGCGCGGCTTCGGGCGTATCAAGGACTCGCGCAGCAAGTCCACCAGCCGCTCGATGGCGTCGGCGCGGTTGCGCTCCTGGGTGCGGAAGCGCTGGGCGTGAATGACGATCACGCCATCCTTGGTCAGCCGCTGCCCGGCGAGCGTCGCGAACCGCGCCTGTGCGTCCTCCGGCAGTCTCGCCTTGTGCACGGGATAGCGCAGCTGCGCGGCGGTCGAGAGTTTGTTGACGTTCTGCCCGCCGGGACCGGACGCGCGCACGAAATCGATATCGATGTCGTTTTCGTCGATGCTGATGGAATGCGAGATGCGGATCATGGGAATAGTGTAGCCGTCATTCCGGGGCGCGAGCAACGCGAGCGAGCCCGGAATCCATAACCCCTGTGTTGGCTAGGTTCGCAGAGCCATGCCAATCCGTCGTCACGCTACTGCTGCGGCGTATGGATTCCGGGCTCGCGCCAAACGGCGCGCCCCGGAATGACGAACTTCTAACCTTCCGCGACGTATTTCTTCGCGAGAATTTTGCCTTCCTCGACCGCCGGCTGGTCGAAGGCATCGACGCCGAGCAGGTGCGCGCCGACGATCGTCTCCAGCATGAAGTGCATCAGCATCTCGCCGAGCGAGGACTCATCGAGCGTGTCGATGTGGAAGGTGCGCACCGGGCAGCCGTTCTTCGCCAGCGTTTCGGCGGTGGCGCGGCCCTGCGCGGCGACGAGATCGCCGATGGTCCGGCCAGCCAGCGCGGCCTCGTTGCCGAGCTTGGCGAGCGCATCGTCCATGCGTGGGCCCTTGCCCTTGACGCCGGTGGTGATCACCGTGAACAGCTTGTCGCGCGGACCGGCGATGAACAGCTGGAGCTGGCTGTGCTGATCGACGGGGCCCAGCGCCGCGACCGGCGTCGTGCCCTTGCCATCCTTGCCGACGCTTTCCGCCCACAGCTGCACGTACCACTTCGCAAAACGCTCGAGCCGGTCCGAATACGACATCAAAACCGTGATCGGCTTGCCGTTGCTCTCGGCGAGCGCAATCGACAGCGCCGCGCCGAGCGCCGATGGCACCTCGGCTGCGGGCTTGCTCGCGAGCACCGGCGCGAGAGCCTTCGCCGCGCCCTCGCGGATGCGCTTGATGTCGAGCCCGGCCACGGCCGCCGGCAGAAGGCCGACATTGGTCAGCACCGAGAAACGTCCGCCGACGCCGGTGTGATGCTCCAGCATCTCGACCTTGTGGGTTTCCAGCAGTTGCCGCAGGCCGTTGACCTTGCCGGGCTTGTTCGGCTCCGAGAGGCCCATGAACAGCGACGGGATTTTCGCCTCAAGCCCCGCGCGCTTCACCGCATCGAGCGCGGCCATGGTCTGCATCAGCGTCTCGCCGGTGCCGCCCGATTTCGATACCGCGACGAATTTCGTCGTTGCCAGCGGCAGTTTGCCGAGCAGTTCGGCGTAGGTCTGCGGATCGAGGTTGTCGAGGAAATGCAAACGAGGCCCGCTGCGAAACAGCGCCAGCCCCGGCACGTTGTAGTCGGCGAGCTGGAGCAGCGCCTGCGCGCCGAGGCTCGAGCCGCCGGTGCCGAGGAAAACGATGTCGGTCGCGCCGTCGCGCAGCTTTGCGGCGGCCGCCTCGATGCCGGCGATATCCTTGCGCTCTTCCGGCAAGCGCAGCAGCGGCAGTTCGCCGTCCGCGTGCCGCCCGCGCAGCCATTGCAGGGCCGGTTCTGCGCGCTTTAAGGCGGCGTCGAGCGTCTCGCCGGCAACGCCGTGCGCGCCGATT
>JBMOOJ010000039.1:0-23642 GCA_049323835.1 Pseudomonadota bacterium
CCGCGATCCGCGTTTGCCAGTCCGTGCAGACCGTTTCGTCGGTGAAACACAGCGATGCCCAGCCGCCGGCGAGCACGCGCTGCGGCGGCAGCGGCAGTTGGCCATGCGGAAGCACTGGGCGGCTGAAAACGGGATGATCCTCGCTGTAGAACGCGATCGCGAAAGCCAGGAACTCCGTCCCGCTGGCACGCCGCAGCGGCTGCGCAGACAGTTCGCGCCATTGCCGCATCAGTTCCTGCGTCGCCGGCAGATAGAAGTTCCGCCGTTCGTTGAACGGATGCGTGTTGCGGTAGAGCGCGTGCAGCGGCGACAGTACGGCAATGAGAAGCGTCAGCCCCGCGACCAGATTGAACAGCCTGGCGGTCTCGCGCCGATCCGGAACGATCGGCGCGACGCAGACCATCAGGACGACAGCGAGGAACAGTCCCTGCAACGCCCAGACCGACGGCAGCGAGGTCCGCATCGCAAGCGCAACCGGAATCGGAAACACGATGGTGCCGATGAAAACCAGGGCAAGGAGCTGGAGCCCCTCATCGCGCATCCACGCTCTGCCCAACCAGTCGTACCGCTGGTTGCGCAGCATCGCGAGCCAAATAAGGGCCGGAATCGCCAACCACCCGGCGATGCCTGCGACGAACTTGACCGCCTTTCCCACAACCACCGCGAGCTCCAGTCCGCCGTGCTTGCTGGTGGGATAGAGAAAGATCGAGAAATCGGTGGTGACCAGCCAGTACAGGTGCGGCGCGAGCACCACCAGTCCGGCGATCGCGGCAACCCACGGCGCCGGCGAGCGGATGTAGGCCATGCGCTGTGGATGTACTGCGGCGGCAAACACGAAGCTGACGACGAGAAACACCGAATAGTATTTGCCGAGCAGGGCCAGCGCGCTCGCAGTCCCCGCCGCGACCGCCCAGCCGATGCTGCGTTTGTCCTCGAACGATCGCAGGAAGCAGTAGATTGCCAGCGGCCAGACCGCGAGCAACACCGAGTTGGCGTTGAAGCGCTGGGCATGGAAGTGATAGGCGGGCAGCAGCATCGCCAGCAGCAGCACGATCGCGCGGCCTTCCGCTTTCAGGAATCGCCGCGCGATCAAATCGACGCACCAAAGACCGAGAGCCGCGTTAACCATCGCAAGCAAGATCATCGACCAGTCGGCGATCGGGAATACGCTGGTCCAGCCCAGCGCCATCCATCCCATCAGCGGCGGATGCTTGGCGTTGCCCCAGCCGAGCGTTCGCCCGACCGACCACGCCTCCAGCACATCGGGAAACAGCGACGCATTCAGATAGGCCAGCGTCAGCGTCACCATCCAGACGGCGACGAACGTTGCGAGCAGCAGCGGGACGCCCCACCCTGCCTCGACACCGTCGAGCCAGCGATGGACGAAACGCATCCAGCGCGAGGGCGTCTTCGCCCCACGAACGGAAGTAGGAGAGGTCGACACGAACTGGTCCTGAAGCGCCCCCGGGAGCGAGCTGACATCACCCCCGTTCCCCGATACCGTTACCCATATTCAGGCACCATTGGCGTTGCAAGTGGGACGCAACGGCACATTCGTATGATTTGCGGTGACTCCGGAGTGACCGCTGCGCCTTCGCGTCAACTTACATCCGCATCCAGTCCGCCATGGCGTCGCTCACCTCTTTTGGCCGCTCGGCCTGGGACAGATGCCCGCATTCGGGAATGGTGACGAGACAGGCGTCACGGATGCCGTCGGCCATTTCCTTCGAGCGCTCGTTCGAGATCAAGAGATCCTGATCGCTGGTCAGCACCATGGTCGGGCAGCGGATCGCGGTGAGCGTCGGCAGCGAATCGGCGCGCGCGAGCATCGCCGTCTGGTTGTTGATGTAGCCCTGCGCTCCGGTGTCGTCGGCCATGTCGGTCTTGAGCTGTTTCAGCATCGCATCGTTGATGCGCGAGGGATGCACCAGCAGCGGGAATGACGCATCCATTACCTCCTGCAGCTTGCCGTCCTTCGCCTTGGCGATGAAATCGCGGCGGCGCGCGGCGACCTCGGGCGTATCGAGCCGCGCCTGCGTGTTCATCAGCGCCAGCCTGATCACGCGCTCCGGCGCCTGCCGCATGATCTCGAAGGCGATGTAACCACCCATCGAATGACCGGCGAGCGCGAAGCGCGCCGGCGCGTCCTTCAGAATGCGTTTGGCGATCGCGCCCATGGAATCGTCGCGGCTGTGATTGACCACCGTGACAGGCCCGAAGGTCCACAGCACCGGCAGAACCGGCAGCCAGATGCGGGAGGACGAGGCGAGCCCCGGGACCAGTACGATCGGTGTGGTTTCGCTCATGTTTTCCTCCCCAGCGATTTCGTTTCTTTTGAAAGGATATCAGAGTTCGTCATGGCCGGGCTTGTCCCGGCCATCCACGCCTTTGCCGCGGATGTAGAAAGACGTGGATGCCCGGCACAAGGCCGGGCATGACGAGCCCTGAATAGTCATGACAAGAAAACTCAAAAAGCCTGTCAAATACGCAATTTTATGCAGGTTTCGGCTTTGACGCGGCGCAATGCGGGGGCTATGTAGGCGGCTTATGACAACCTCTGAAAACGCTTCAGCCTGGCCGGATTTCAAACCGACCGCGCTCCTCGTGCTCGCCGATGGCACGGTGCTGGAAGGCTTCGGCCTCGGCGCCGAGGGCTCCGCCGTCGGTGAAGTCTGCTTCAACACCGCGATGACCGGTTACGAGGAAATCCTCACCGACCCGTCCTACGCCGGGCAGCTCATCACCTTCACCTTCCCGCACATCGGCAACGTCGGCACCAACGATGAAGACATCGAGACGGTGAACATGGCGGCAACGCCGGGCGCGCGCGGCGTGATCCTGCGCGGCGCGATCACCGATCCGTCGAACTTCCGTGCGGCGAAGCATCTCGACCAGTGGCTGAAGGCACGCGGCATCATCGGCCTCTCCGGCATCGATACGCGGGCGCTGACCGCGCTGATCCGCACCAAGGGCATGCCGAATGCCGTGGTCGCGCATGCGCGCGATGGCAAATTCGATCTCGACAAACTGAAGACCGAAGCGCGCGAATGGCCCGGCCTCGAGGGCATGGACCTCGTGCCGATGGTGACAAGCGGCCAACGCTTCACCTGGGACGAAACGCCGTGGGCGTGGGGCAAGGGCTTCGGCAAGCAGGACAAGCCCGAGTTCAACGTGGTCGCGATCGATTACGGCGTGAAGCGCAACATCCTGCGTCTGCTCGCCGGCGAAGGCTGCAAGGTCACGGTCGTTCCCGCGACCACCTCGGCCGAAGACATTCTGGCGCTGAAGCCGGACGGCGTGTTCCTGTCGAACGGCCCCGGCGATCCGGCGGAGACCGGCAAGTATGCGGTGCCGGTGATCCAGAAGGTGATCGCCAGCGGCACGCCGACGTTCGGCATCTGCCTCGGCCACCAGATGCTCGGCCTCGCTGTCGGCGCTAGAACCAAGAAGATGCATCAGGGCCATCACGGCGCGAACCATCCAGTGAAGGACGAGACCACCGGCAAGGTGGAAATCACGTCGATGAACCACGGCTTCGCAGTGGACGAGACGACGCTGCCGAAGCACGCAACGCAGACGCACGTGTCGCTGTTCGACGGCTCGAACTGCGGCATCGCGCTGACCGACAAGCCGGTGTTCTCGGTGCAGTATCACCCGGAAGCCTCGCCGGGCCCGCGCGACTCGCATTACCTCTTTGCCCGCTTCGCCGACCTGATGCGGGCGAGGAAGAAGGCGTAATCGCCTCTTCGTCATTCCGGGGCGCGCCACTTGGCGCGAGCCCGGAATGACGAACTTACTCATCCGTGCTAAGGCCTCTGCTCTCACATAGTGCAGAGGCATCCGCATGACCGGCATTATCCGCATCAAACGCTTCATCGCGCGGCCGGTCATCGTGCCGATGAACATGCCGCTGCAAACGAGCTCGGGCGCAGTCAGCAAGGCGCCGCTGGTGCTGGTCGACTGCGAAACCGATCAGGGCGTGCGCGGCCACGCCTACATCTTCGCGATCACGCCGGTCGCGCTGAAGGCGCTGGCCGAGATGGTCACGGCGATGTCGGAGCTCGTCGCCGGCGACGAACTCATTCCGTTCGATATCGAGCGCAAGCTGACACAGCGTTTCGCCCTGCTCGGCCTCGCCGGCATTCAGCGGCTGGCGCAATCCGCCATCGACATGGCGGCGTGGGATGCGCTGGCGCGGGCCCGCAATCTGCCGCTCGCGCGTTTGCTCGGCGGTGTGCCAAAGCCGATCCGCGCCTACAACTCCAAAGGCCTCGGCATCATGTCCCCGGAAGCGGCGGCCGACGAAGCCGTGAGGCTGATCGGCGAAGGCTTCAGCGCCGTGAAAATCCGCGTTGGACGTCCCGATGCCAACGACGATCTGAAAACCGTGCGCGCGGTGCGCAAGGCCGTCGGCGATGGTGTCACCATGATGTGCGACTACAACCAGTCGCTCTCTGTCGCCGAGGCGATCCGCCGCTGCGCCATGCTCGACGACGAGGGCTTGCTGTGGATCGAGGAGCCGATCCGCCACGACGACTACGCCGGCTGCGCGCGCATCACCGCGGAAATCCGCACCGCGATCCAGATCGGCGAGAACTTCGACAGCGCGTTCTCGATGGAAACGTCGCTCGCGCACAATGCCAGCGACTACGTCATGCCGGACGTTCAGCGCATCGGCGGTGTCACCGGCTGGATGCGCGCGGCGGCGCTGGCGCATGCCGCAGGCGCCGAGATGTCGACGCATCTGTTCTCGGAAGTCAGCGCGCACCTGATGACGGTGACTCCAACCGCGCACTGGCTCGAATATGTCGACTGGGCCAACGGCGTATTGCTGGAGCCGCTGAAGGTGAAGGACGGTCACGTCCTGATCGGCGAACAGCCGGGCTGTGGCATCGCGTGGGACGATAAGGCGGTGGCGAGGTATCTGGCTTAAGAAGCATAGGTCCAAATACCTCGTCATGGCCGGGCTTGTCCCGGCCATCCACGTCTTAATCTATCTTGCGTCCTCAAAGACGTGGATGCCCGGATCAAGTCCGGGCATGACGACCTGAAAATGACGTGGCCTGTCCTCCGTCATTTCGACCAAAGCAACGATCAATCCGCCTCGTTGCGCTCGAGGAGATCGCGCCGCACGAGTTTCAGGATTTCATCCGACAGTTCCATATCGGCCACCGATGCCCGCGCCATCACGATGGCGCCGATCATGGTCGCGACATTGACGATCGCCCGCTCGCGTGCCTTCGCATCCGCCGGGGCCGGATTGGCCTTCTGCATTTCGGCGATCAGTTCGGTCACGCCGTTCGAGAACACATCGCGCAGCTTCTTGCCGCCACGGCCCGCTTCCGCGCCGAGCGAGGTGATCGAGCAGCCGGTGCCGGGATGATCGCGATGATGGCGTGAGACATAGGAACGGATCATGCGCGCGAGCGCGTGCGCACCGCCTTCAGCCTCAACGAATTCACGCCACTCGCCGGCCGAGACCTGGAGCGCGCGCTCGACCGCCGCCGCCGCGAGATCGTCCTTCGACTTGAAATGACTGTAGACGCCGCCGTGGGTGACACCTGCGGCCTTCGCCAGTGCGTCGACGCCGACGCCTTCAATGCCCTGCTCACGCAGGATTTTTGCCGCAGCGTCGACCAGACGCGCGCGATTCCGTTCGGCTTCCGCTTTCGATATGCGCATCGCGTAACCCACCTCTGCACCGCGGCTGCTTTACAGCATCTTCACAATAATTACGATCGCAATCATAAGCTTTTTGCCAATGAACGCAAGTTTGGACCGCAAGCCATGAATGCACCTGTCGTACCGCCGGTAGAGTATGGCGTCACTCCGATGCCGACCATGGCCGCACTGCCGGGGCTGGACTTTATCCAGGCGATGCTTGCGGGCAAGTTTCCGGCGCCGCCGATCATGCGCACGCTGGGATTCACGTTCGGAAAAGCCGAGAGGGGCGTGGTCGAGTTCCAGAGCACGCCGTCGTTCGATCACTACAATCCGATCGGTTCGGTACACGGCGGTTACGCGGCGACCTTGCTGGATTCGGCAATGGGCTGCGCGGTCCACACCGTGCTGCCGGCCGGCACCGGCTACACCACGCTCGAAATCAAGGTGAGCTACATCCGCGGGATGAGCGCCGACACCGGGCCGATCCGCACCATCGGCACCGTGCTGAACGCCGGCCGCCGCACCGCCATCGCCGAGGGCAAGATTCTCGACGCGCAGGATCGCCTGATCGCGCACGCCACCACGACCTGCATGATTTTCGAGCTGCCGCTGAAAGGCGCTGCCGCTTCCTGAGAAGATCTTTCTGGAAACTTGCGTGACGTCGCTCCCTCGCGTCTCGCACTCACGCCCGCCGCAAGGCGGGCGTTTTTTTGATCTCACCTCTCCCCGTTTTACGGGGAGAGGTCGCGAGCCCTAAGGCGAGCGGGTGAGGGGCAGACCACGGAAACTCCTCGCACGTAGCGTATCGAACTGCAGCTACCCCCTCACCCTAACCCTCTCCCCGCAAGCGGGGAGAGGGAGAGGATCACCGCGCGTTGTCGCCCTCATCGCGGCTGGCTTCGAACAGGAACCAGGTGCGGCGCTCGGTGGCGTCGATGAAGTTTTCGAGAATGCTCGCGGTCGCCGAGTCGTCGTGCTTGTCGGCGACTTCGTGCGCCTTGCGCATCGCCGCCACAACCTTCTTGTTGTCGTTCATCAGCTCGCGCAGCATCTCGCGCGGCGGGACGAAGCTCTCATTGTTGTCTTCAAGCGTCTGAAGCCTGGCGATGTGGCCGATCGAGCGCAGCGTGGTGCCGCCGATCTTGCGCACCCGCTCGGCGAGTTCGTCGATCGAGCCGAAGATCGCCTCGGCCTGTTCGTCCAGCATCACGTGGTAGTCACGGAAATGCGGACCGCTGACGTGCCAGTGGAAATTCTTGGTCTTCAGGTACAGCGCGAAGGCATCGGCGACGATCGGATTAATCGCCGCGGAAATCTCCTTCACCGCCTCGTTCGAGAGGTCGGTCGGGGTATCGAGCGCGGGGGCAACGGCTTCGGGCTTTCGGGCGGGCTTGTTCACGGATACACCTCTTTTTGGGCTGTTGTGTCGTGGGCGATGCTTCGGCGTGGCGGTTCACGGGGCCGATGAGGACCGGAAATGCCCCTGCCGCGTGGAGTTATTGTGATAAACGCACACTGACGATTTGGGTTCCATAGCGGAACCGCACTGCGGCGGATACGGGATTCGGGCCGGGGCGATGAACGACTGGATCGATTATTACGATTCAACCCACACGATTTATGTCAGCCGCGCGCACCGCGACGAGCATTTCAAACTCATTGCCAGCAACATCATCGGCTTCATCTCCTCGCCCGATGCGGTTGTGCTCGACTATGCCTGCGGCGAGGCGCTGTTCGCGGCGAATGTCGCGGATGCCTGCGGCAAGCTGATCCTGGCCGAACCCGCCCCCGGCGTGCGCGGTCGCCTCGGCGCGCGCTTCGCTCCGAATACGAAGATCCGCGTCCGCGCACTCGACGAGCTGAAGCACCTTGAGCCGGCCTCGATCGATCTCGCGGTGATGATTTCGGTCGTGCAGTACATGACGCCGAAAGAACTCGACGACGCGCTGGCCGTCATGAAGCGCCTGCTGAAGCCCGGCGGCCGGCTGATCGTCGGCGACATCCTCGATCCGGACGTCGGCGTGCTATCCGATGTCGTCGCGCTGTTGCGTTTTGGCGCCGCGCACGGGTTTCTCAAGGATGCCCTGATCGGACTGATCCGCACCGCGCTGTCCGATTACTGGACACTGCGCAGCAAGGTCGGATTGCAGCGCTACAGCGAAACCGAAATGATCGCGAAACTGGCCGCGGCCGGCTTCACGGCCACGCGCGCGCAGGAGAACGTCGGCCACAACCCGTCGCGGATGACGTTCGTCGCGCGGCACGCCTTCGACAAGCTTGGGCGCTGAGGTCCCTGGTCCAATACGGGACATTTATGGATGGTTTACCTTGCCGCCTCTCGCCTGTTTTTCAGGCGGGGTGGATTAGGTATCCTGGTGCCACGACCCAGTGGCGGAAGGCGTTACGCGGGCGCCGTGCAAGGCACCTTATCCTGGTTCAACCCCAGGCTGGGTCTCCAATCTCTCCGATTTCCGCGAACGGACATTTGGCCAAAATGCCAGTTGATCGGGGTCGAGCGCCGCCGATCTGAAGGTCCTGCACCATTGGCGGCGAACACAATCAGGACCTTCAGATCGAAAGCGGCCCTCGAATCATACATTTGCCTTGTGCCCTTTAGTTTCCAAAGGTCGTGGAAATACCCGCCGAAACCCCGCACGACCTTTGGAAACAGGGCACTAGAGCCTTTTTTCCCCCTCCGATCTGGTCTAAAGGACAGCCGCGCGCGAGGTATACCCAGCGCCAAGGGTTCAAGGGACGCGCAAAAGCGCGCCCTTTTTTTGTGCCCACTATCCTGCCCGTGAGAGCTGATGCCCAAACGCACCGACATATCGACGATCCTCATCATCGGCGCCGGCCCCATCGTGATCGGCCAGGCCTGCGAATTCGACTACTCCGGCACCCAGGCCGTGAAGACGCTGAAGGAAGAGGGCTACCGGATCGTCCTCGTCAATTCGAACCCGGCGACGATCATGACCGATCCGGAACTGGCGGACGCGACCTACATCGAGCCGATCACCCCCGAGATCGTCGCCAAGATCATCGAGAAGGAACGTCACGTCGTTCCGGGTGGTTTCGCGCTCTTGCCGACCATGGGCGGGCAGACGGCGCTCAACTGCGCATTGTCGCTGCGCCGCCAGGGCACGCTCGACCAGTTCGATGTCGAGATGATCGGCGCCACCGCCGACGCCATCGACAAGGCGGAAGACCGCCAGCTGTTCCGCGAAGCAATGACCAAGATCGGCCTCGAAACGCCGAAGTCGCGGCTCGCCAACGCCTCCGCACTGAAGAAGAAATTCCGCGATGAGCATCAGGCCGCGCGCGCGAAGCTGTCCGGCGAGGCCCTCGCCGAACTCGACCGGCAATGGACGCTTGGCGAGAACGACCGGCGCAAGCGCTATCAGGAGCATGCGCTCGGCGAAGCGATGATGGCGCTCTCGGAGATCGGCCTGCCGGCGATCATCCGCCCCTCCTTCACCATGGGCGGCACCGGCGGCGGCATCGCCTACAACCGCGAGGAATTCCTCGACATCATCGAGCGCGGCCTCGACGCCTCGCCAACCAACGAGGTGCTGATCGAAGAGTCGGTTCTCGGCTGGAAAGAGTACGAGATGGAGGTCGTCCGCGACAAAAAGGACAACTGCATCATCGTCTGCTCGATCGAGAATCTCGATCCGATGGGCGTGCACACGGGCGACTCGATCACCGTCGCTCCGGCGCTGACGCTGACCGACAAGGAATACCAGATCATGCGCGACGCCTCGCTGGCGGTGCTGCGCGAGATCGGCGTCGAGACCGGCGGCTCCAACGTGCAGTTCGGCGTCAACCCCGCCGACGGTCGCATGGTCGTGATCGAGATGAACCCGCGCGTGTCGCGCTCGTCTGCGCTGGCGTCGAAGGCGACCGGCTTCCCGATCGCCAAGGTCGCGGCGAAGCTCGCGATCGGCTACACGCTGGATGAGATCGCCAACGACATCACCGGCGGTGCGACGCCGGCCTCGTTCGAGCCGACGATCGATTACGTCGTCACCAAGATTCCGCGCTTTGCCTTCGAGAAATTCCCCGGCGCCAGCCAGACGCTGACCACCTCGATGAAATCGGTCGGCGAAGTGATGGCGATCGGCCGCACCTTCCAGGAGAGCCTCCAGAAGGCGCTGCGCGGTCTGGAAACCGGCCTCACCGGCCTCGACGAGATCGACATCGAGGGCCTCGGCAAGGACGACGACAAGAACGCGATCCGCGCCGCGCTCGGCACGCCGACACCGAACCGCCTGTTGCAGGTGGCGCAGGCGATGCGGCTCGGCTGGTCCGACGACGAGATCTTCAATTCGTGCAAGATCGATCCGTGGTTCCTCGCGCAGATGCGCGGCATCGTCGACATGGAAGCGAAGGTGAAGGCGCACGGCCTGCCGGCACACGCCTTCGGCATGCGCACCTTGAAAGCCATGGGCTTCTCCGATGCACGGCTCGCCGTGCTCGCCGGCAAGACCGAGGCCGAGGTGAAGGCGCTGCGCCGCTCGCTCGGCGTGCGCCCGGTTTACAAGCGCATCGACACCTGCGCGGCCGAATTCGCTTCGCCCACCGCCTACATGTATTCGACCTATGAAGCTCCGTTCGCCGGCCCTGCGGCCGACGAAGCCGCGCCGTCCGACCGGCAGAAGGTCGTGATCCTCGGCGGCGGCCCGAACCGCATCGGCCAGGGCATCGAGTTCGACTACTGCTGCTGCCACGCCTGCTTCGCGCTCGGCGACGCCGGTTACGAAACCATCATGGTCAACTGCAATCCGGAAACCGTGTCGACCGACTACGACACGGCGGATCGCCTCTACTTCGAGCCGCTCACCGCCGAAGACGTGCTCGAAATCATCGACACCGAGCGCTCGAACGGCACGCTGCATGGCGTGATCGTGCAGTTCGGCGGCCAGACGCCGCTCAAGCTTGCGCGCGCGCTGGAAGCGGCGGACGTGCCGATCCTCGGCACCTCGCCGGACGCGATCGACCTTGCCGAAGACCGCGACCGCTTCAAGCGCATCCTCGACAAACTCAAACTGAAGCAGCCGAAGAACGGCATCGCCTACTCGGTCGAGCAGGCGCGGCTCGTCGCCGGCGACCTCGGCTATCCGCTGGTGGTGCGCCCGTCCTACGTGCTCGGCGGCCGCGCGATGCAGATCATCCGCGAGGAGAACCAGCTCGGCGATTACCTGCTCGGCACGTTGCCGGAGCTCGTGCCCGCCGACGTCAAGGCGCGCTATCCGAACGACAAGACCGGCCAGATCAACACGGTGCTCGGCAAGAACCCGTTGCTGTTTGACCGCTACCTCTCCGACGCGACCGAGATCGACGTCGACTGCCTGTGCGACGGCACGGACACATTCATCGTCGGCATCATGGAGCACATCGAGGAGGCCGGCATTCACTCCGGCGACTCCGCCTGCTCGCTGCCGCCGCACTCGCTCGACAAGCCGATGATCGCCGAGCTCGAACGGCAGACGCGCGAACTCGCGCTCGGCCTCGACGTGGTCGGCCTGATGAACGTGCAGTACGCGATCAAGGACGGCGAGATCTACGTGCTCGAAGTCAACCCGCGCGCCTCGCGCACGGTGCCGTTCGTCGCCAAGGTGATCGGCACGCCGGTCGCCAAGATCGCGGCGCGCGTCATGGCCGGCGAGAAACTCAGGGACTTCAAGCTGAAGCCGCACGATCTCAAGCACGTCGGCGTCAAGGAATCGGTCTTTCCGTTCGCACGTTTCCCCGGCGTCGACACGGTGCTCGGCCCGGAGATGCGTTCGACCGGCGAAGTCATGGGCATCGACCGCTCGTTCGCGGTGGCGTTCGCGAAAAGCCAGCTCGGCGGCGGCACGCGCGTACCGCGCCGGGGCACGGTGTTCGTCTCGGTGCGCGAGGACGACAAGCAGCGCATCATCGAGGCGGTGAAGCTGCTGTCGGCCGCCGGCTTCAAGGTGATCGCGACGTCCGGCACGCAGCGTTTCCTCACCGACAACGGCGTGCCGACCGAAAAGATCAACAAGGTGCTGGAAGGCCGCCCGCATATCGTCGACGCCATCACCAACGGCGACGTCCAGCTCGTCCTCAACACCACGGAGGGGCCGCAGGCGCTGGCCGACAGCCGCTCGCTGCGGCGGGCTGCCCTCTTGCATAAGGTGCCGTACTACACCACTCTTTCGGGCGCCGTGGCAGCGGCGCAGGGAATCAAGGCCTATCTGGGCGGCGATCTCGAAGTGCGCACCTTGCAAAGCTACTTTGCAGAGCGGTGACCCCGGAGGCTCTAGGCTTCTGGAAAACAACGGAAAATGGAACCTGGCCGCGCCGGAACCAACTCGGCGCGGTAAACATTTTTGACAGGCTTTTGACCGCTCCGGGGAACCCCAAAGCTGCTATGCTTTGAGGCCGCCGGGCGGTCAGGAATTCGAAGGACGACGAGATGGTTGACAAGGTACCGATGACATTCGCGGGGCATGCGGCGCTCGAAACCGAGCTGAAGCAGCGCCAGTCGGTCGAGCGGCCGCGTATCATCGAACAGATCGCGGAAGCGCGTTCGCACGGCGACTTGTCGGAAAACGCCGAGTACCATGCCGCCAAGGAAGCGCAGTCGCACAACGAGGGCCGCATCGCCGAGCTCGAGGACAAGCTCGCGCGCGCCGACATCATCGACGTGTCTAAGCTGTCCGGCGATACGATCAAGTTCGGCGCCACCGTCACCCTGATCGACGAGGACACTGAGAAGAAAGCCGTGTGGCAGATCGTCGGCGAGACCGAAGCCGACGCCAAGAAGGGCCGCATCTCGATCACCTCGCCGCTTGCGCGCGCGCTGATCGGCAAGACGAAGGGCGCGACCGTCGAGGTGGTGGCGCCGGGCGGCGCCAAGGCCTACGAGATCACCAAGGTCGAGTGGAAGTAATCGGGCGGAAGGGAGCAGGTGCGCAGTGCGATGCGCCGCGCCCGGTAACCCGCGCGTAACCTGATGATTTCGAGCTGCAGCGTAGAGCGATTCCTGTGATCGCGCTGCAGCGCAGCTTTCGCTTGCGCAGTTGCTGCATTAGACTTTCGTCGTGCATCACTGCTTGGGGGACCACTCATGAATTTCGATCGCATGCTCGCGCCGTGGCAGCCGGCGCTTCTGAGCCTGTTCCGCTTTGTTTTCGGCTTGCTGATCTTCCAGTTCGGCGTCGCCAAACATCTGAAGTTTCCAGCCATCCCGATGTTCGCCAATCCGCCGACGCTCAGCCTGACGGCCGGCGCGATCGAGCTTGTCGGCGGTGCATTGCTTCTGCTCGGACTGTTCACGCGGCCGGTCGCGTTTGTTCTGTCTGGCCTGATGGCCTGCGCTTACTTCATCGGCCACATGTTCAAGGCCGCGCCTGTGTGGCATCCGCTCCTGAACGGCGGCACGCTGGCGATCGCGTTCTGCTTCGCGTGTCTCTATCTCGCGGCCGCCGGCGGCGGGCCGTACAGCCTCGACGCGATCGTACGCAAGAAGGACTGATCAAGTCTGAATGAATAACAAAGCCGCGCTGGAAACAGCGCGGCTTTTTCATTTTACAGCATGTCGCCCGGGTGGAGCGCAGCGTGACCCGGGATGCAGAGAGCAAGCCCCGGATTTCGCTTCGCTTCATCCGGGCTACGACTGAAAATCAGCGCGCCTTCAGTTCGAGCGGCACCGCCGGTTCGTTCTTCGAGTTGTGCAGCACCAGCGAGGTGCGGACGTTGCGCACATGCGGCGCGGCGGTGAGATGTGAAACGAAGTCCTGGAACTTCGTCATGTCCGGCGCGACGCATTTGAGAATGAAGTCGACCTCGCCGGAGAGCATCCAGCACTCGCGCACCATCGGCTCCTTGCGCACGAAATCCTCGAACGCCTTCAGATCCGCATCCGCCTGGCTCGAGAGGTGCACCGACGCAAAGACGGTGACATCGAAACCGAGCAGCCGCGGCTCCAGAAGTCCCCGGTACCCCTGGATGTAACCCGCCTCCTCCAGCGCCCGCACCCGCCGCAAGCACGGCGGCGGCGAAATCCCGACCCGTTTGGCGAGATCGACATTGGTGATCCGGCCATCAGCCTGGATCTCCCTCAGAATGTGCAGATCGATCTGGTCGAGACCCTTGGACACGCGGGTTTCCTTGCATTGCAGCGAACGCTTTCCTCCTCATAGCCCGCGCGCGAGCAATGCGCAATTTTATTGCGCATTCCGGAAAAATCCCGCGACAAGAAATTCCCACAGGTATGGATTGCGTATCTTGCATAGCTCCACGAAAGGCTTAGATTTGGAACGAGAACTTTTTCACTCATCAGCGCTGTGTCTGCCGGCCGAACCCGTGCCGCGCCGCTGATACGACATGCTCAGTGCAGAGACTGCCCAATGTCTACGCCAACTCATGCCAAAGTCGTCATCATCGGGTCAGGCCCGGCCGGGTACACCGCCGCGATTTATGCCGCACGCGCGATGCTCGAACCGGTGCTGATCCAGGGAATTCAGCCCGGCGGACAGCTCACCATCACCACCGACGTCGAGAACTATCCCGGCTTCGCCGATGTCATCCAGGGCCCCTGGCTGATGGAACAGATGGAGAAGCAGGCGGCGCACGTCGGCACCAAGATCGTGACCGATTTCGTCAACGCGCTCGATTTGTCGAAGCGTCCGTTCCGCATCACCTGCGACAGCGGCGACGTCTACATCGCCGAGACCGTGATTCTCGCGACCGGCGCACAGGCGCGCTGGCTCGGCATTGCCTCCGAGGACACCTACAAGGGCTTCGGCGTCTCGGCCTGCGCCACCTGCGACGGCTTCTTCTATCGCAACAAGGACGTCATCGTCGTCGGCGGCGGCAACACCGCGGTCGAGGAAGCGCTGTTCCTGACCAACTTCGCCTCGAAAGTGACGGTCGTGCATCGCCGCGACAGCTTCCGCGCCGAACGCATCCTGCAGGACCGCCTGTTCAAGCATCCGAAGATCAACGTGATCTGGGATTCGGCGATCGACGAGATTCTCGGCACGCCCGATCCGAACAAGGTGACCGGCGTCCGCCTGAAGAACGTCAAGACTGGCGCGACCAGCGAACTGTCCGCCGACGGCGTGTTCATCGCCATCGGCCACGCGCCTGCGACCGAACTGGTCAAGGGCCAGCTGAAGCTGAAGCCGAGCGGCTATGTCGAGATCGCGCCGCACTCCACCGCGACGTCGGTCGCGGGCGTGTTCGCGGCCGGCGACGTCGCCGACGAAACCTATCGCCAGGCCGTTACGGCGGCCGGGCTGGGCTGCATGGCGGCCCTGGAAGCCGAACGTTTTCTGCACGCCGCCGTCAACGAGCGCGCAGCAGCGGAGTAGAGCAGCGGGGACGAAATGCCACGAAGCCGGGACGGTTTTAGCGACATGGATTGGGACAAGCTGAAGGTTTTCCACGCGGCCGCCGAAGCCGGAAGCTTCACCCACGCCGGCGAACAGCTCGGCCTGTCACAGTCCGCGGTGTCGCGACAGGTGAGCGCGCTCGAACAGGAGCTCGCAGTCTCGCTGTTTCACCGTCACGCCCGCGGCCTCATTCTCACCGAACAGGGCGACCTGCTCTTCCGCACCGCGCACGACGTGTTCATGCAGCTCCAGGCCGCGCGCGCCAAGCTGACCGACAGCCGCGAACGGCCGAGCGGTGACCTCAAGGTGACCACCACGCCCGGCCTCGGCATCAACTGGCTGATCCCGCGCCTTGCCGAGTTCACCAGCCTCTATCCGGAAATCCGCGTCCAGCTGATGGTGACCGACGAGGAACTCGACCTCTCGATGCGCGAGGCCGATGTCGCCATCCGCACCCGCAAGCCGACGCAGCCGGATCTCATTCAGCGCAAGCTGTTCTCGCTCGGGTTTCACGCCTACTGCTCGCCCGACTATGCCAAGCGCCACGGCACGCCGCGGACGCTGGAAGAGCTCGACAATCACAAGATCATTGTCCTCAGCGACATGCAGGTGCCGCAGCATCTGCAGAACCGCAACTGGCTGATCGAGGCCGGACGCAACGGCACGGCGCGCGATCCCTACTTCCGCGTCAACAACATCCTCGGCCTCGTTCGTGCGTGCCAGCAGGGTCTTGGTATCGCAGCGCTGCCGGACTATCTCGCCGAGGACGGCAATCAGCTCGTGCAGCTGTTTGGCGAATCCGACTCGATCCAGCTCGATACCTACTTCGTCTATCCCGAAGAGCTGAAGTCGGTTGCCCGCGTGCAGGTGTTCCGCGACTTCGTGGTCAGCAAGGCGCAGCGCTGGCCTTCCTGAAGTCGCTATAGAACGGGCGCTGTTGGTGTTCTGCACGCCACTTTAAAGCCCCCGCGGTCCGCATGACTGACATGCGGACCGGATGGTTGCTGCGCACCGTCGCCGCACCTCATAATGCTTTCACACTGAGCGACCGCGTTGCGCATTGTCCCCCTCCTCCAGCGGCGTGGAGACTCAGGAACCCTCTTGGAAGGTGATTGTGTCGGCCTCTTTTGGCCACAAACTGTTCGGCCGGGCTCTTCGGAGTCCGGCTTTTTTCTGTGCGGATGAGCGCGTCAGCGCGCTTCTGAGGCCGTACACTTCCAGACAGTTCCGTCTATCGCTTCACTGCCTGTGCAGCTTTCAGCTGGCTCATCGCCCGCCGGGCACGCTCTTGTGCAGCCATCATGCGCGCAACAAAAAACGCGCAGTCAATGCGCGTTGTTCTGTTCGACGTGGCCGGCCGAGCCGGCCTTTCGCATGTCAGGCTGCTTGCTTGTGCATGGCGCCTGATGACGGCACGGTGCCGCGGATCGCCTTGATCGACCGCTCGATCGCCGACCACAGCCTGGAAATTTCCGAAGCCGCACGCCCCTCAGCGAAGTATTCCTTCGCGCCCTCGCCATGCGCGAGCGCGAGGATGAGATCGGCGCGGTTGGTCACCTGACCGCCCCACACCGGAACGCGGAACTTCGCGAGCGCTTCACGTGCAAGCCGCACCAGCCGGCTTTCCACGTTGTCGCGCATCGCCGGTGCGCCGTTGATGACGACCGCATACGGACGCCGGTTCGACCGGCACAGCTGAATGGTCTCCTGCACCGCGTTGATGTCGAAGATGCCCGGCCGCGCCGGAATCACGACGAGCGTGGCGTTGCGGATCGCGTCCTCGACCACCGCCGACATCGTCGGAGGCGTGTCGATGAAGACGTTCTCATACCCGTCGCGTTTGGCCGATGCGATGATCTCGCTGACCGAGCGGACAGCCTGACGAATCGGCGGCTCATTGGTGCCGCGCAGCTTCTGCCATAGCGTCAGCGATCCTTGCGGATCCGCATCGACAAGCAGGCAGGGCTTCGATGTCTTGTGGACATGGGCAGCCAGATGAGCAGCGAGTGTGCTTTTCCCCGAGCCACCCTTACGCGACGCAAAAACAATAATGTTCATGGGTTAGCCTCCAGATTGACTCTGGTAGCGAAAATGAATCAGTTCGCTGATTCGTAAAAGAAAAATTTACAGACTGAAACTTTTCCAAACGTTGCGTGATTCAATTTCGCAACACATGACGCAAGACACCGCCAATTGTGGCAACGCCATTCTCAATGCGCGCACAAATCTCGGCATTTGTGACAAGCGGATGCCACAACGCGCATGCCGGATGCGGAATATGGCAACTGAATTGTGGCAGATTCGATCCATGGAGCTGATCGCGCGGCAGCGAATCAAAAATGCGTGGCAAGAAAAAAGGCCGGCGCAAGGCCGGCCTTCCTGCTGATCGTCAGGTGTGACGACGTGACTCAGAACGCGCCGAACAGCGGGCCGGTGAACTTGTAGTTCAGGCCGAACCGCACGATGTGGCCTTCGTTCTCGAAACGCGAGTTGTAACCGGTGCCGCCGCCGCCACTGCCCGGAATCACAGCGACGTTCACCGTGGTGCGGCCGAGATCGTAATAGAGGTACTCGGCCTTCACGCTGAAGTTGTTGGTGAGGTAGTGCTCGATGCCGCCGCCGACCGCGTAACCGGTTTCGGTGTCACGATTCGAACCGACAAACTGAAGCTGGCCGGCCGGGCCGAAGAACGACACCGTGTTGGTCACGCCGCCATAGGCAAAACCGCCGGTCGCGTAGACCAGGGTCCGGTCGAAGGTGTAACCGAAGCGGCCGCGGACCGTTCCGAGATAGTCCAGCCTGCTGTTGAACGTGTTGTTCAGCGTACCGATGCCGTTCAGCGGGATGGTCACGACGTTATTGGTGTCGTCGATATCACCACCGGAAAAGTCAGCCTCGATGCCGATCAGCCAGTTCGGCATGATCTGCCAGTTGTAACCGAACTGACCGCCGAAGATTCCGCCCTCGCGTTCCTGCCGGACGCTGGCCGGGCGCGCACCGCCGGCGACGTTGGTGACGTTGATCGCAGCCTGACCCGTGGTCTGAACGTCACGATCGGAATCAAAGCCGTAACCCGCGTTGATGCCGCCGTAGAGGCCCGACCAGCTAAACACCGGCGGCGGAACGACGATCGGCGCGGCTTTGCGCGGCAGGTCAGCGGCGAGCGTCGGCGACGCGAGCGCCGAGCCGGCCAGCAAGACCGTCGCAAGAAGCACCTTCTTCATTTTGGGATCCCCCATTGGACTCATGTTGTGATCAGCGAATGTTCAATCTCGGATACACAAAACCACGCGCGGCGAGAAAATGCTGTGACGGAAAAAACACACGCGCGCGCACGATGTTTTTTCGGCGTGCAATTGCGATGTGTTCAGATACCGCTCGCATTTCCAATGCAAGAAACCGCTGCGGCACAGCCGTTTCTTTCACTCCGAATCTTCGCTCTCGCTCACGAAAATGTGCGGCAGTTTTTGCCTGCGTCAACGGCGCGCATTTAACAAAACGTTGCGAGCGGTAGCTGAAAACCGAAGCGCGCGAGCATCGCAAACGCATCGCGCAATGATGCGCGCACACTCCATCTTCGAGTACCGTTGAACCCGCGCGCGACTCGTTTGTTAGAGAATGATTCGTGCCGTGATGCGCGTGAGCGCGGCGCGCGTCATGGCTTCTCACTTCGTCATTGCCAGGCATAGCCGTTCGAAGAACGGCGTCGCTTCGCTCGCCTATGACCCGGCAATCCATTTTTCGTGGATGAATCTCTCGGGGAAAGATGGATGCCCGGGTCAAGCCCGGGCATGACGATCTGAAGTGAGGCACTCTCTTGTAACTCCCGAAGAAGGCGGAGCCAGGCCGCGCTTTTGCGCGGACCCGTTCGCGGCTTCCGGAATGACGAAGAAAATGGATCGTGAGTGGTACAGTTGGGTGGGATCGAACCACCGACCTCCGGATCCACAATCCGGCGCTCTAACCAGCTGAGCTACAACTGCATCCTCAAAGGCGCCGATCGCGCGGGCAAACCAGCGTGTGGTCACCCGTCTTGGTCAAACGCCGCGTCCGGAGGGTTCAAACCGCCCCGGCGCAAGTCCGTCACAGACCGCCAAAACGGCCCGAACGGGCGGGAAACTATGAGCAACGCCAGCCTTTGGCAAGGCTGGCGCGCGGATCATTCAACAATCGCGTTTGGCCGGAAAATTCCCGGGAAATCAGCCGCTTCAGCCGGCCTTCGGGAACGCCTTGGCGGCCGTCGCCTTGATCGGCTCGACGGTTTCGGCGGCGATCTTCTGCGACAGCTCCGACAATTCCCTGGTCTGAGCGGTGAGCGCCTGGAACTGGTGCTGTACGAACGCGCTCCAGAGCTCGAACGCGGCGGGCACGGACTGCGCGCCGGCAAGCTGATGTGCGAAATCGAAAGCAGCCTCGGTGTTGGTCTTGGTCAGGTCCAGCACCTTGGTGGTGTATTCGCTGACGCCTTTGGTGGCCGAATGGCAGGCGGCCTCGATCGCGCCGTTGCCGGTTTCGGCTACTTCCTTGAAGCGCGCATAGCTTTCGCGGGCCTGCGACACGCCTTTCTCGGCCATGGCGCGCACGGATTCCGGCACCTGGAACGGGACGACGGTGGCGGAGAAGGGATTGTTGGTCATGATGGATCCTCGGGAGATGGTGTGATCCCGGAAAGGCCGGGCCCTCGCTGGAACGGCGCGGATAACGGTCTGCGCGGGCCGGGTGATGCGCGGCCGATCAATTGGGGAAAGCGTAGCACGGATATTGTGCAACGCAACAATTTGTTGCGTTGCCAATCAGGCTGTCCGGACGATCGTTAACGGGCCGGGATCAGGCAGGGCGCGGCCTGACGCTCATTCGGACTTCGGCTTCGCCGCGTCCATGGCCGCCTTGCCCACGGCCTGCGCCATCTCGCTCGCCTGTTCCGCCAGATTGCGCATCTGCGCCTGCACGTACTCGCTGTGTATGCGCATGATGTCCGGCAGGTCCTTGGCCTGGAGCAACTGCTGGGCGTGGTCGAGCGACGCGGCGACGTTCTTCTCGGCGAAGGACATGGCCTTGGCGCTGATCTCCCTGGCGTTGGCGCGGGCGGCTTCGCTGCGGCCCTCGATCGCGCTCGCGGCCTGCTGCGCACCGCTCATGAAGCGCTCGAAGGTCTTGCGCGCCTGCTCGAAGCCGGCTTCCGCCATCGAACGCATCTCTTTCGGAATCTCGAACTGATCGCGGCCATTCGGGTTCATCTCGGTCTCCTTTGCGGTGCTGAACGTTATGACGCAAGCGTCGTAAGAAACGTCTCCCGGCAGAGTAGCAACGCGCTGCCATCGCCCGTGTGACGCACGGCGATCAGCCATGGTGAACCTGCGGGAATCTTTTGCAACCGGGTCAACCCGAAGCCGCCGGAATGGTTCAATTGAGGCAGGCAAGTTAAGGTTATCCGGCGTTTCGGCCCAGCCGCAGGTTCCATAGGCGTGGACCCGCTGCCGGGCGCGAAATATGGTCCCCGTAATGGTGAACGGTATCGCAGAACACCTTCAATTCCTTCGGCTCAAGCAGGTGGCAGACATCGCCCTCAGCCCGACGCCCGCGTGGCTGTGGTCTGCTGATGGCGATCGTCTTTTATGGACCAACGCCGCCGGCGCGCGCGTGCTCGGACAATCGGATATCGCGACCGCTGTTGCGCGCGGCGTGACGCCCGCCGATCCGCACCGGCGGCAGGTGATGCAGCTTGCGCGGCGGCTGAGCGCCACAAATGAGACCCGGCTCGAACGGATGCGCGGTTTCGGCGCATCGCTCGGCAGCCTCGCCACCTGCGCCTGCACGCGCCTTCCGCTCGGCGAGACATCTGCGCTGCTCGTGATCGCGGCGCAGCCCGTGCGCGCGCTGCCGGAACACGAACGCCTGCGCGGACTGATCGGCGGCGACACGCCGATCGCCGTGCTGACCGCTGCCGGTACCATCGCCTGGCAGAACGATGCCGCGCACGACTGGCCGTTCATGCCGCAGCTTCTGGCGGATCCCGCGCTGCTGTTTCTGATCGGCGACGCGCTGGAACACGGACACGCGGCGGCGAGCCTTGCCACCGCCAACGTCAAGATTTACCGGGCCGGCGCTGCCGCCGCGCCGGTCCTGATCGCCGCAGTTGTCCCCAGCTCCGCTTGCGCGCCTGTGCAGAATGTCGCTACCCATGCGGATGAAACGGCGGCCGGACCGCCGACGGCCGCAAGCGAGTTTCCCGCAACACCGGGCGAGCCAGCCAGCACCGACATCGGCAACGACATGGACCCGACACCCCCTGCGATCTCCGTGTCCCCACCCGGCAAGCTGCCGCTTCGCTTCATCTGGCACACGGATGCCGATGGCCGCTTCGCGCTTCAGTCGCAGGATTTCGCCCGGCTGATCGGCCCACGGACGGCGCAGGCCCTCGGCGGCCGCTGGACCGACATCTCATCGCGCTTCGATCTCGATCCGGACGGCACCATCGCTGCCGCGATGGCCGAGCGCCGCACGCTCTCGGGCGCCGCCGTTGCCTGGCCGACCGATGATCCGCAGACGCGCATTCCCGCCGAAATCTCCGGCGTGCCGTTCTACGGCAGCGACCAGCAGTTCGCCGGGTATCGCGGCTTCGGTCTCGTGCGCGCCCTCGGCACGCTGCCGCAGTTCGCGGCCGCACAGCCGGTCGAAGAACCAGCGCAACCCAACCCGGCGGAAGAGCACATTCCCGCAGCGGCTGCCGTCGTCGAGCCGGAACGTCCTGCGGAGCCTGCGCCGAATGTCGTGCCATTCCGGCCCGCGCAGGACGTGCGGCCGACGCTGACGCCGGTCGAAAACTCCGCCTTCGACGAACTCGCGCGGCAACTCTCGGCGCGGCTCGAAGACAGCAACGCGCGCAAGGCCGCCGAACCGCCCGCGCTCCTGATCGAGAGCGAGCCTGAGCCGGCAACGGCTGAAGAACCTGCGCCGGCGGCGGAGACGCCGGGCTGGCTCGCGCCGGTTTCAGAGCCGCTGCGCGGCCAGTCGCAAACGGATCTCGCGCTGCTCGATCGCATGCCGGCCGGCGTCCTGATCTACCGGCTCGATCGCCTGCTCTACGCCAATCGCGCTTTTCTCGATCAGGTCGGCTACCGCGATCTGCAATCGCTGACGGAAGCCGGCGGTCTCGATGCATTGTTCGTCGAACCGGGCGTGCCTGCGGCCAGCAGCACGTCCGACACCGGAACCCCGGTGCGCGTCTCGTCCGATCGCAGCAGCAATCCGCCGGCCGATGCCGCGCTTCACACCATCGTCTGGGATGGCGAGCAGGCGATGGCGCTGATCTTCTCCGGGGCGAGCGGCGTTGCCCCGCCTGCTCCTGCCGCATCGGCCGCGCAGCCGCCCGCCGACAATCATGAGGCTGCGCAGCTCATCGCCATTCTCGAAGCGGTGCCGGACGCGCTGCTCGTGCTCGACGATGCCGGCATGCTGCAGGCGGCCAACCGCAGCGCCCGCGAGCTGTTCGCGATCGACGGCGCATCGCCGTCGCCGCGGTCGTTCAACGACCTCTTCGCCCCGGAAAGCCGGACCGCCGTACAGGACGCGGTCGACGCCGCGCGCCATGGCGGCAGCGAACGCAGCCGCGAGGTGCTGGCGCTGCGTCCCGACGGCAGCCTCGCGCCGCTGTCGATGACGGTGAGCCGCACCACCGGCGCGAAACCTGCCACCTTCGCCATCCTGCGCGACCTCACCGTCGCCAAGACGACGGAAGCGCAACTGCTCGGCGCGCAGCGGCAGGCCGACCGCGCCGCCAGCGTGAAAGCCGACGTGCTCGCCCGTATCAGCCACGAAGTGCGGATGCCGCTCAACTCCATCATCGGGTTCGCCGAGGTGATGATCGGCGAGCGCTTCGGCGCGCTCGGCAACGAGCGCTACATTGAATACCTGAAGGACATCCGCGCCTCCGGCGAGCGCGTGATCGCCATCATCAACGACATGCTCGATCTCTCGCACATCGAGACCGGCAAGCTCGACCTCTCCCTCGCCAGCCAGGACCTCAACGATCTCGTCGAGCAATGCGTCGGCGTGATGCAGCCGCAGGCCAACCGCGAGCGCATCATCATCCGCACCTCGCTCGCGCGGGCGTTGCCGCGGGTGATGGCGGACGCGCGCTCGCTGCGCCAGATCGCCATGAACCTGATCGGCAACTCCATCCATCTTGCGAACGCCGGCGGCCAGGTGATCGTTTCGACCGCGCTGACCGATTTCGGCGACGTGGTGCTGCGTGTGCGCGATACGGGCCAGGGCCTCAACGACAACGAGATGGCAGCTGCGCTCGCGCCGTTCCGCGCCCCGGTCTCGCCCGGCGATGTCACGCCCGGCAATTCTGGCGTCTCGCTGTCGCTGACCAAGGCGCTGGTGGAAGCGAACCGCGCCCAGTTCCAGATCAAGAGTTCGCCGCAATCCGGCACGCTGATCGAAGTGCGCTTTCCGATGACGGCGGCCCGCGCAAATATCAACTAATCCGGTCTTCTGCTTGCGTCATGCTGAGCTATACTGCCCGCATGGGCCGCACCTCCGCACTCACCGAACTCCCGAACATCGGCGCGAAGCTCGCCGGGATGCTGGAGGACGCGGGCGTGCGCAACC
>JBMOOJ010000040.1:0-1123 GCA_049323835.1 Pseudomonadota bacterium
GCATCGCCGCCGAGCATGCGCTCTGCAATTTCCTGCGTGGCGGCGCCGGTGCGGTGGCGCGCCTGCCGGTCGATGAAGATCGATCGCTGCAGTTTTGCGAGCCAGCCGAACACCGGCCAGCCGGCGATCTCGTGCTTGGCGACGAACACCACCGGCGCGACCGCGCTGATGATGCAGATGTCCATCCACGACGAATGGTTGGCGAGGATCAGCACCGGGCTGTCGTTGCTTCGCTCGCCGATTTCACGGATGCGGATGCCGATCACCGCGCACAGGATGCGATGATAGATGTGCGGAATGGTCCGTTGCAGGCGGCTGTTGAAGATGATTCCGGCCAACTGGAACGGCAGCAGCACCAGCGTCAGCGGCACGAGAATCAGAAGAATGACGACGACGCGGATCATGCGAGACGAACTGAACCCGTAACGGCTGGCCGATGTGACTGCGCCAGACACGGTGGCGCCGGCGCGCGCGACCTTATCCGACCATTCCGGGCTCGAAAACAAGCGTCTTCTCCCTCAGGCGCGCCAAAAGTCGCAGACGGCAAGGACATGCCGGAAAGAAAAGCGGCCCCGGTCAGGTGCGGCGACTGACGGGGACCGCTGGATGTACGCCCAATCAAAAGACGGGGGGCTGACGGGCGCGAGCGGACGCTAGCTGTGCCCTATGACGCGGCGGTGACAATCCCGTTTCTCCACAGGGGCGATCGTCAAATTCCGGTGAGGCTTCGCGTGTGCTGCCGTCCCGCCTCGCGGTACCCGGCCCGGCCGGGACCGGCGCGGTGCGGGCCGTTCTCGCCAGCGCGATTGCGGCGAGCGATGCGGTGATCGATGCGGCAAGAAACTGGCGGCGGCTCATGGCGCGCGCTCCTCGATCGGACGGCCGGGAATGACCGCCATCATCGAGTCGTCGCTTGCCGCGGGCGATGCGTTCGGTGTTATTTCGCCGCAGGCGAGACGCGCAGGATGCGGCCGACCGAGCTGTCGGTCAGAAGCCACAGCGCGCCGTCCGGTCCCTGCCGGACATCGCGGATGCGTTCGTTCAGGTTCTGCAACAGCCGTTCCTCGCTGCCGACGGCCGTGCCGTTGACCGGCAGCCGCACCAGCATCTGCCCGGCGAGCGC
>JBMOOJ010000040.1:1133-23207 GCA_049323835.1 Pseudomonadota bacterium
AACAGGCTGCCTTTCCATTTCGGGAACAGATCGCCGGTGTAGAACGCCATGCCGGAGGGGGCGATCGACGGCACCCAATACTTCACCGGCTGCTCCATGCCGTCCCTGCTGGTCGAGGCGTGGATCTTCGCGCCGGAATAGTCGATGCCGTAGCCGATCACGGGCCAGCCGTAGTTCTTGCCCTTGCCGATGACGTTGATCTCGTCGCCGCCGCGCGGACCGTGTTCGATCTCCCACAGGTCGCCGGTGGCCGGATTGAAGGCGAGGCTCTGCGAATTGCGATGGCCGTAGCTCCACACCTCGGGCTTGGCGTCGTCGCGGCCAACGAACGGATTGTCCTTCGGCGCGCCGCCCTCGGGGGTGATGCGCACGACCTTGCCGATGTGGTTGTTCAGCGTCTGCGCGGACTCGCGCGCGGAGTAGTGATCGCCAAGCGAGACGAAGAGGTTGTTGTCCGGCGCCTGCGCGATGCGGCAGCCGAAGTGATAGCCGGACGAGAGCGGTCCCTCCTGGCGGAAGATCGCGCGCACGTCGGTCAGCTTCGGCGGGCCGCCGCTGTCGCTGACCTTGCCGCGCGCGACCGTGGTGCGGCCGCCGCCGGAGGTGCGCTCGGCGTAGCAGATGTAGATCGTGTTGTTCTGCGCGTAGGCCTTGTCGACGGCGATGTCGAGCAGGCCGCCCTGTCCGGAGAACCAGACCTCCGGCACGCCGGCAAGCGGCGGCGAGAGCTGGCCTTCGCGGCTGACGATGCGGATACGGCCCGGCTTCTCGGTGACGATCATGCGGCCGCCGGGCAGAAACGCGAGGCCCCACGGATAGGCGAGGCCGGCGGCGACCGTCTCGACCTCAAGCTTGCCGGCGGAGGAACTGAACGTCGCGCCGTCGCCGCGGGTGCCGGTGACGATCAGGAATGTTGCCGCCAGCGCGGTGGCGATCGCCAGCGACGTGCTCACGAGGATCACAGGTGCCTTCATCGCAGCCTCTCAAAATCTGCCGTCCATGGCGGCAAGACCTTATCGCGGTGCTGGAGATAGGGGTGGTAAAGGCAGCGTTCAAACCGGCAGCGGCATCGCCGCTACCACCTTGATCGAGAGGATCGTGACGGCGACGATCAAGCACAGCGACAGCGAGCCGATCGCGAGCGAGGCCGCGACGGCGCTACGGAGACGGAAGGTACTGACCGCTCGGCTGCCAAAACCCGCAGCGAGGGCATGCGACCGCGACATGGTCGGAAACCTTTTGTTAATGCAGGCGAATCACCTGCCGCTCCTGAATCGCAAAAATCGCTGTCGGGATTGCGGCGGACGCCGCCCGAAAATGGCGGAAACACGGCAATGTGAGGGGGAACTCACGCAATTTGCGGATTTCCCCGCCTTTTCAGGCGTCGGCACCTGGGGACGGCTGTAGCCCGGATGAAGCGCAGCAAAATGCGGGACTCAGCCCAACTGAAAAGAATCCCGGGTTTCGTTTCACTCCACCCGGGCTACGCGCTGACCCTTCACGCTTCGGCAGCGATGCCGGTATTCTCTCCGGATACGAGTTCCGGCTTCCAGTCCATGCTGACGAAGCCGGGTGTCGCCTCGACCCGCGCCAGCCAGGCGCGCACGTTCGGGAAGCTCGACAGGTCGTAGTCGCACATGTGGGCGACGTGGGTGTAGCCGTACAGCGCGATGTCGGCGACGGTGATCTGGCCGGCGGCAAAGTAGCTGCGGGTGCGCAGATGATTGTCCATCACCTGGAGCGCCGCATAGCCCCGCTCCATCCAGTCTTCCAGCGAATAGGCGTGCAGCTCGCGCCCGCCTTTGACCAGCGACAGCCAGAAGTACGCCGCGCCGATGTTCGGTTCGAGTGCATGCTGTTCGAAGAACATCCATTGCAGCGCCTCGGCGCGATCCATCCGGCTCTCGGGCGCGAGCGGCGTTCCGCCGGCGACGTACCAGAGGATCGCATTCGACTCGGCGAGATAACGGCCGTCCTCGATCTCGAGCAGCGGCACCTGGCCGCTCGGGTTCTTCGCAAGGAAATCCGGCGTGCGGCTTTCACCGTGCAGGATGTCGATCTCGACTGCGGTGTACGGCGCATTCAACAGCGCCAGCGCAAGGCGAACCTTGTAGCTGTTGCCGGAGCGCTGCATCGAATAGAGCTTGTACATCGGCCGGATCGCCTGACGCTTGCCTGTTTCCGGAGGCGCTGGCGATGCGCTCCGTCTTCCCCATGAAGCCATCTGAGAATGATGTCGCGATGCCTGCGCCGCAAGACCTGCACGCTGGAAATAGTTGAAAAGCTCCGCAAGGATGCGCCGAAACAGGACAATCAACGCGCTTTGAAGCGTTAACGCGCGATCACGCTTGCGCGACGCTGCGCCGCGGCATGAATCGCAGGCCGGTATCGGCGGCGGCGCGGCGGATGGTGATCGCAAACAGCAGCAGCATCACGGCCAGACCGAACGGGATGGTCGTCAGTCCGCCGAGCGTTCGCGCGAACAGCGGCACGATCCACGCCGCCGCGAGCACGCTGATCTCGTAGTCGCGGAAGCCGTGCGCCAGTCCATGCCGGACGAAGAACGCGATCGAGACCGCGAGCACCACCATGTCGTAGTCGAGCGCATAGGGCGTCGCCAGCAGGCTCGCCGTCGCCAGCGCCGATGCTTTCAGGTCATAGGCCGCGTTGCTGGTCCAGAGCCAGGCCAGCGACACGGCGAGCAGGAGCGTCAGCACGGTCTGCGCCATATAGGCCGCGACCAGCGATCCGTGCCAGGCGCGCACGGCGGAAAAGACCGACTGGAATTTCTCCCAGCCGGTGGTGCCGGATTCGAAAACAAGCCGTTGCGTGACGTCGGTCGATGCGAGGAATGCTTTCCAGATGTCGACACCGAGAACCGCAACCGAAAGCGCAGTCAGCGCGGTCACGCTCAACGCAGCCGCGGCGATCGTCGTCCAGCGGCGGTCCGCCATCAGGCACAGCGGGATCAGCAGGCCGAACTGCGGTTTGTAGATGAGGCAGCCAATCAGGAATCCCGCGAGCCAGGGCCGGCGCGGCATCACGTGCAGCGCGCCGCCGATCAGCGCGGCGGTGAGGAATCCGTTCTGGCCGTGGCCGATGTTGACGAAGCTCGCCGGAAACGCGAGCGCGTAAAGCCATGTTTCCGGCCGCGGCAGGATCAGCCGGATCGCCGCCAGATAGGCCGTCAGACTGGCGGCGACCCAGAGCAGGAGCGCCCATGCATAGGGAACGAACGCAACGAGTGCGGCAACCGCAAAGAAGTAGGGCGGATAGTTCCAGGTGAACAGCGGTACGTCGTCGCGATTGAAGATCGCTTTCTCGACCTCGTGATGAATCGCCGGATCGTAGGCGTCGGCGGCGCGGCCCTGGTGGGCGAGCACGCCGGCGGCATAGGTGTTGGTGAAGTCGGTGCCGATCGGCTTGCCGTCGTCGGCAACCCAGTCGTCGAGGCGCGAGATTCCGATGCCCGCGGTGATCGTCACGACGGCGATCAGGATGATGCTGTAGGCGCGCATTCGCTCGACGGTGACCCAGCCACCGGTTCGGATCCGCTGCCAGACGGGGGGAAAGCCGTTCATTCCTGTCCGTGTGTCCTCACCAGAGGTGCGGCGGTTCGAAAGTCCGCGTCATGGTCGCCGTGCCTTGCATGCGGATTCGCGAACCGGATCGCGACATGGATACCGCAATGGCTTTAATGCTTCGTTGAGGTTTGGCGTGGCGGCGGCGCGCGCGGGCCGCATTCCAAAAATGTCGTCCGGACGGCCACTTTTGGCATTTCCAGCAAGCCGTCCCACGCCTTGCTACGGGGCCGGACAGGCATGCGGGAACCCGTCTTGCGATGCAGCAGTATGGCCCTTAGTGTACCGCCCGCCCGTTGACCGGATTCGTCGGTCCGGGATCGATCTGCAAACCCCTCAGGAGACCATGATGTCGTTTCTGTCCCATTCGCTCGCCCGCGTGAAGCCGTCCGCGACCATCGCGGTCACGGACAAAGCGCGCGCGCTGAAAGCGGCGGGACGCAACGTCATCGGTCTCGGTGCCGGCGAGCCGGATTTCGACACGCCCGCCAACATCAAGCTTGCCGCGATCCATGCGATCGAGGCCGGCAAGACCAAGTACACCGCAGTCGACGGCATTCCCGAGCTGAAGGAAGCGATCATCGCCAAGTTTCAGCGCGAGAACGGCCTGACCTACAAGCCGAACCAGATCACGGTCGGCACCGGCGGCAAGCAGGTCCTTTATAACGCGCTGATGGCGACGATTAACCCCGGCGACGAGGTGATCATCCCGGCGCCGTACTGGGTCAGCTATCCGGAGATGGTCGCGCTTGCCGGCGGCGAGCCGGTGCCGGTCGTCTGCACGGCGGACAACGGCTTCAAGCTGAAGCCCGATGCGCTGGAAAAGGCGATCACGCCGAAGACGAAGTGGATCATCCTCTGCTCGCCGTCGAACCCGACGGGCGCGGCCTACACGCGCGCCGAGCTGAAGGCGATCACCGACGTTCTCGTCAAGCATCCGCATGTGTGGGTAATGACCGACGACATGTACGAGCACCTCGTCTACGACGACTTCCAGTTCGTCACGCCGGCGCAGATCGAGCCGAAGCTCTACGACCGCACGTTGACCGTGAACGGCGTGTCGAAAGCGTATTGCATGACCGGCTGGCGCATCGGCTATGCCGGCGGTCCGGCGGAGCTGATCAAGGCGATGGCGACGATTCAGTCGCAGTCGACGTCGAACCCGTCGTCGATCGCGCAGTGGGCGGCGGTCGAGGCGCTGAACGGTCCGCAGGACTTCATCCCGGCGAACAACAAGGTGTTCAAGGAGCGCCGCGACCTCGTCGTGTCGATGCTGAACCAGGCCAAGGGCATCGAGTGCCCGCGGCCGGAAGGCGCGTTCTACGTCTATCCGTCGTGCGCGGGCACGATCGGCAAAACCGCGCCGAGCGGGAAAAAGCTGCTCACCGACGAGGATTTCGTCACCGAGCTTCTGGAGGCCGAAGGGGTCGCGGTGGTGCAGGGGTCGGCGTTCGGGCTCGGCCCGGCATTCCGTATCTCCTATGCCACAAAGACCTCGGACCTCGAGGATGCCTGTCGCCGCATCCAGCGGTTCTGCGGCAACCTTAAATAAGCCCCAAAGAAGGCGCGAAAACGGAACCATCGCCTCTCGGGCGAGTTCGAATGTCGCGTTGCGCCGCAAGCGCAGCGTCACGTTCCGTTCACCGTGCCGGCATGACGAGATCGTCATCTGCTTTCGTTATTGTTATGCCGTCACCCGCACTTTTGTTGTTCCAAGTCTCGGAGAAGACCTGATGCGCCGCTCTATCGTTACGCTCGGCCTGTTTGCCGCCACCCTGACCGCGATCGCAACCACTGCCGATGCGCGCGATCGCACCCGCGTCGTCGTGACGCCGCCGGAGTCGGGCGTGCAGGTCGGCACGCTGCAGTGCCAGGCCGGCCGCTCGGTCGGCTTCGTGCTCGGCTCAACCAACACCTTCGACTGCGTCTATCGCGCACCCGGCCGCCGCGCCGAGCGCTATGTCGCGCAGATCAACCGCTTCGGCATCGACCTCGGCGTGACCGAGCAGACCGTGCTTGCCTGGACCGTCTTCGCACCGACCCGCCAGTTCGGCCGCGGCGACCTCGCCGGTGACTACGGCGGCGTGCAGGGCTCGGCGACGGTCGGCGTCGGCGCTGGCGCCAACGTGCTGGTCGGCGGTTCAGCGAACTCGTTCGCGCTTCAGCCGGTCAGCGTGACAGGCCAGACCGGTCTCAACGTCTCGGCCGGCATCGCCGGCTTGCAGCTGCGTCCGGCCGGCTGATCGCGCCATCACGCTTTCACTTGAAGGGCCCGCGCGAGCGGGCCCTTTGTTTTTTGCTTACCCCGGTACGCGATGCAGCCGGTTCATTGAACATTCGCGCCCGGTGTGAATAAATGCCGTCACACGTTGCCGGGCAGCGTGGAGGTTGTCCTCGCATCACACCATTCGTTCGGAGGTTCTTCATGCGCCGTTTCTCAGTTGCTCTCGGCGCCGCGGTTGCGGCCCTGATCGTGTCGTCCGCCGCGCAGGCGCAGTCACGTATTCAGGTCGGCGTTCTCGAGTGCCGTGGCGGATCAAGCACCGGCTTCATTGTCGGTTCGGTGACCAACCTGGAGTGCGTCTTCCGCTCCGGCGATCGTCCGCCCGGATACTATGTCGCCACCATCCGCAAGGTCGGCCTCGATCTCGGCGCGACGACCGCGTCGGGTCTGGCGTGGGGCGTGTTCGCGCCGACCGAGCAGATCGGCCGCGGCGATCTCTCCGGTAACTATGTGGGCGCGCAGGCCAGTGCTGCGGTCGGCGTCGGTGTCGGCGCCAATGCGCTGGTCGGCGGTTCGCAGAACTCGTTCGCGTTGCAGCCGCTCAGCCTGCAAGGCCAGACCGGCCTCAGCGCCGCCGCCGGCCTTGAAAGCATGGAATTGCGTCCGGCGCCCGGGCGCTAACGCTTCGTTTCTATCTCGTTTCAATTCTTCCACGATCCGGTTTCGCGCGCGCGGAACCGGATTCGTTTTGCGCCATCTTGCACAGCGGCATGTTTCCCGCTTGCCAAGTCTTGCAAACGGGCAGAGCATCCTTGGGCCGACCCGCATGAGCGTCTTCCGCAAAAGTGGTGCACGGTTTGCGACAGGAATGCGCTTAGACTGGGAAGTCAGGGTTTGTCCGGCGGCGAGCCCAAGATCCGGTTGTCGGATCCACTTCGCCGGGTGAACATCCGAAGCGGGCCGAGCTCCAGATGGAGACGGCAAATGGCACACGACGTCAGAAATTCCCACAGCGATCAATCGGGCAATCAACGATCGGGTCCCCGATGCATTGCATTGGTGGGCCCCTTCCAAAGCGGCAAGTCCACACTCCTCGAAGCCATCCTCGCGCGTACCGGTTCGTCAGCGCGCTCCGGCGACAACCACTTAAACAGCAGCCATTCCAGCGGTCCCGGCGGTCCGCGCATGAGCACCTCGCTCCAGTCCGCGACCGTCAACTTTATGGGCGACAGCTACACGTTCCTCGATTGTCCGGGCTCGATCGAATTCGCGCACGACATGCGCAGCTGTCTGCCGGCGGTCGATGCCGCGGTCGTCGTCTGCGAGGCGGACGAGAAGAAGCTGCCGCAGTTGCAGATCATCATGCGCGAACTGGAAGAGCGCGGCATCCCGCGGTTCCTGTTCCTGAACAAAATCGACAAGGCGAACAAGCGCGTGCGCGAAACGCTCGCGACGTTGCAGCCGGCCTCCCGCGTGCCGCTGGTGCTGCGGCAGATTCCGATCTGGAACGGCGAACTGATCCAGGGTTTCGTCGATCTCGCGCTCGAACGCGCCTTTGTCTATCGCGAGCACATGCCTTCTGAAGTCGTCGAGCTGAAGGGCGACGATCTCGTGCGCGAGAAGGAAGCGCGCTTCACCATGCTGGAGAAGCTCGCCGATCACGACGATGCGCTGATGGAGCAACTGTTGGAGGACATCGCGCCGCCGCGCGATGCGGTGTTCGACGATCTCGTGCGCGAACTGCGCGAAGGGCTGATTTGTCCGGTGCTGCTCGGCTCCGCCACCCGCGAGAACGGTGTACTGCGTCTTCTGAAGGCGCTGCGGCACGAAGCGCCAGGCATCGCCGCCACCGCAAAGCGGCTCGGCGCGCCGGCGAGCGGCAAGGACGGGCTCGCCTATGTGTTCAAGACGGTTCACCTCCAGCACGGCGGCAAGCTGTCGCTCGTGCGCGTCATCGCCGGCACGGTCGACGATGCGGCCAACGTGCAATCCTCCGGCGGCGGGACGGGCCGCATCTCCGGCGTGCTCGGCGCGGCAGGCGCGCCTGACAGCAAACGTCCGCGCGCGGAAGCGGGCGAGACGGTCGCGCTCGGCAAGCTCGATGCGGTGAAGACCGGCGACACGATCTCGACCGGCAAGACGGCGCCGGCGTCGCTGGTGACGCTGATGCCTGCCGCTCCGGTGCTCGCGACCGCGCTTGCAGCCGCCGACCGCAAGGACGACGTCAAGCTCGGCCAGGCGCTGGCCAAGCTCAACGAGGAAGACCCGTCGCTGACCCTGATCCACGATGCGCAGACGCACGACGCGGTGATGTGGGGGCAGGGCGAGATGCATCTGCGGCTGGCGGTCGAGCGGCTCGGTGAACGTTTCGGCGTCGCGGTGAAGCAGAGCCCGCCGGCGATCGGCTATCGCGAGACCATCCGCAAGCCGACGACGATCCGCGGACGGCACAAGAAGCAGTCCGGCGGTCATGGCCAGTTCGGCGACGTGGTGCTCGACATCAAGCCGTTGCCGCGCGGCTCCGGCTTCCAGTTCATCGACAAGATCGTCGGCGGCGCGGTGCCGCGCAACTACATCGGCGCGGTGGAGGAGGGCGTGCGCGACGGCCTGAAGCACGGGCCGCTCGGCTTCGAGGTGGTCGATACGCAGGTGACGCTGATCGACGGCTCGTATCACAGCGTCGACTCGTCCGACCTCGCGTTCCGCACGGCGGCGCGCATCGGCATGGGCGAGGGGCTGACGCAGTGCCAGCCGGTGCTGCTCGAGCCGATCCACACGGTCGAGATCGTCTGTCCGACGGATGCGACCGCGAAGATCAACGCGATCCTCTCGGCGCGGCGCGGGCAGATTCTCGGCTTCGACACCCGCGAGGGCTGGCAAGGCTGGGATACGGTGCGGGCGCTGATGCCGGAAGCGGAGATCGGCGATCTCATCGTCGAGCTGCGCTCCGCCACGGCGGGCGCCGGCAGCTACACGCGGCAGTTCGATCACATGGCGGAGGTGACCGGGCGTACCGCGGACCAGATCGTCGCGGCGCATCACGTCGCGGCCTGACGAGACCTCCCTGGACTCATGCGGCGGGGTTCGCTCCGCCGCATTTTTCTTGCCGAGCGCGTTGTCACTGGGCACGTCAGCGCGCCGCGCTACCGGAACGAGATGGCTTGCGGAAATGATGTTTAAAACATCATTTTTTAGACATGATTGCAGGATGATCACATTGGATGCATCATGATTGGAAGGTGAGTCTTGATAAGGCTGGTTTTCCGCAATGATCACCTCGACGCAAATGCGTGCGGCGCGTGCCCTGCTTGGTATCGATCAGCGCAAACTCGCTGAACTGTCCGGGCTGTCGCTGCCGACGATCCAGCGCATGGAGGCCAGCGATGGCGTCGTGCGCGGCGTGGTCGATTCCCTCATCAAGGTGGTCGACGCGCTGAACGCGGCGGGCGTCGAGTTGATCGGCGACGACGCGCCAAGCGATGCAGGTGGCCGCGGCGTCCGGCTGAAGATGCCCGGGACGAAACGCTAGATAAGTCGGCCGCACGGGGGCGGATCGGCATGAGTACGCTGGGACCAACGCAGCCTGTCGAACAGTCCGATCTCGTCGCGCTGTTCACGCCGAAGCTCATCACGACGCTGCGCGAGGGCTACGACCTGCGCCGCTTCCGCGCCGACGCCGTTGCCGGACTGACGGTGGCGATCGTCGCGCTACCGCTGTCGATGGCGATCGCGATCGCATCGGGCACGACGCCGGACCGTGGACTGATCACGGCGATCGTCGGCGGCTTCCTGGTGTCGGCGCTCGGCGGCAGCCGTTTCCAGATCGGCGGGCCCGCCGGTGCGTTCATCGTGCTGGTGTCGGTGACGATCATGCGCCACGGCATCGACGGGCTCGTGCTGGCGACGTTTCTCGCCGGGCTGATGCTGATGGCCGCCGGCGCGCTGCGGATCGGCACCTACATCAAGTTCATTCCGTTTCCGGTGACGGTCGGTTTCACCGCGGGCATCGCGGTGATCATCTTCGCGAGCCAGCTGCGCGATCTGTTCGGCCTTACGCTGACCGGTCCGGAGCCCGGCGAACTGATCGCCAAGCTGAAGGTTCTGAGCGCGGCGCTGCCGACGCTCAATACGGCGGCGGCGCTGCTCGCGGTCGTGACCATCGCTGTCATTGTTCTGCTCAAGCGCGTGCGGCCGGGCTGGCCCGGCATGCTGATCGCGGTCGCGCTGGCCTCGCTTGCCGCATGGGTGCTGGCGCTGCCGGTGGAAACCATCGGCACCCGCTTCGGCGGCATTCCGCAGGGCCTGCCGTGGCCGTCGCTGCCGGATCTGTCGCTGGCGAAAGTGCAGGCGGTGTTGCCGGATGCGGTAAGCCTTGCGCTGCTCGGCGCGATCGAGTCGCTGCTCTCCGCCGTCGTCGCCGACGGCATGACCGGGCGGCGGCATCGCTCGAACTGCGAACTCGCGGCGCAGGGCGCTGCGAACGTCGGCTCGGCGCTGTTCGGCGGCATCTGCGTCACCGGCACCATCGCCCGCACCGCGACCAACGTGCGCGCCGGCGCGCACGGCCCGGTCGCCGGCATGCTGCATTCGGCGTTCCTGCTGCTGTTCGTGCTGATCGCCGCGCCGCTGGCGAGCTTCATTCCGCTGGCGTCGCTGGCGGCGGTGCTCGTCGTCGTTGCCTGGACGATGGCGGAGAAGCATGAGTTCGTGACGCTGCTGCGTTCGTCGCCGGGCGACGCGACGGTGCTGCTCGCGACATTCCTGCTGACGGTCTTCCGCGATCTGACGGAGGGCATCGTCGTCGGCGTCGCGCTCGGCGCGATCCTGTTCATCGACCGGATGTCGCGCAACACGGCGATTCAGGCGCATGCGCCGCTGGTCGCGCGCGATCGTCCCGACGATTCCAACGGCGCACGCGCCGGGTACGACGCCGCGCTCGCGTCCGATCCCGACGTGGTGGTTTACCGGATTACCGGCGCGTTCTTCTTCGGTGCGGCGTCGACGGTCGGTGCGGTGCTCGACCGCATTGCCGATCAGCACAAGGCGTTCGTGATCGATTTCTCCGAGGTGCCGTTTCTGGATTCGACGGCGGCGAACGCGATCGGCCGTCTCGCACTGAAGGCCGGCAAGGGCGGCGTGCGCATCTATCTCACCGGCATGTCGCGCGACGTGCGCGCGGCGCTTTTCACCCACGGTGCGCGGCCGCCGCATGTGACTTACCGCTCGTCGATCGCGGCGGCGGTTTTGCAGATCAAGCGCGGCGTCCGGTCCGCGGGCTAGCACCCAGGCCATCGCGCCATTGACAGGCGCGCATGCAAACGCTGATCTGCGCGCCGTCTCACCCGCGCTCCCGCGCCTTGTTTCTCACAGTTGGATGATTGCCATGTCCCTGACCCTCGCCCAGGCCTCCCAGATCATTGACGGCGCGCTGAAGAAAGGCCGCGAGATGAAACTGCGTCCGCTTGGCGTCGCGGTGCTCGATGCGCGCGGCGTGTTGGTCGCCTATTCCGGCGAGGATGGCGGCGGGCTGTTTCGCCCCGATATCGCGCGCGCCAAGGCGCACGGCTGCCTCGGCATGAACGCAGGCGGCCGCCCGCTGGCCGATCGCAGTGCGCAGATGCCGCAGTTCGCCGCGGCAATGATCGAGATCAGCGGCGGCAAGTTCGCGCCGATGCTCGGCGGCGCGCTGATCCGCAACGCGGAGGGCCAGATCGTCGGTGCGGTCGGCACCTCAGGCGACACGTCGGATAACGACGAGGTTTGTACCGTCGCGGGCATTCAGGCGGCGGGCTTCAAGGCGGATACGGGGGCTTAATCTCTTTCACCTCTCCCCGCACGCGGGGAGAGGTGAAGGTCGATGCTACCCCCGCGTCACGTGCGCCGAGACGCAGAGCCAGCGGCCGCTGCGATTCCACCAGATGTCGGTGTAGCGGCCGAAGCCTTTCGATCCATCCGCAATCTTCACGTAGTCGGTGCGGGCATGGATAAAGGCGAAGTCGCCGAGCAGGCGGATGCGGATGTCGCTGCCGGCGATGTCCTTCACCGACGATCCCTTGCCGATCTGCGCGAGGAAGCCGGCGCGATCGACGATCGATCCGTCCGGGTTGCTGTTGAGGAAATCGTCGGCGAGGTTCTCGTCGAACCAGCGCACGTCGGCTTCCTCGACCGCGCGCAGATAGTTGCGATTGAGATCGTGCAGAACCGCAAGCTCGTCCGGGCCCGCGGTCTTCGCCGCCGTTGCGCCCGTCATGGTGTCCTCCGCTTTTTGCCTGGCTTGACTATGCGCTTCAATCCAGGCTCGTCATAGGCGCATTTGCTGTCTAGAATTGGCAGCAACATCCTCGTTCAAGCTCATCCGAAGTCTCTGTCCCATGTCGTCATCTCCCCGCGCTGCGTGTCTGATCGGCTGGCCGGCCGCGCACTCGCGCTCGCCCATCATCCATAACTACTGGCTGAAGCAACTCGGCATCGCCGGCAACTACGGGATCGAGGCGGTGCCGCCGGAAGGTTTCGCCGAGTTCGTCGCGCAACTGGCCGCGCGCGGCTACGCAGGCGCCAACGTCACGATCCCGCACAAGGAGCATGCGCTGGTGCTGTCGCAGCCGGATGCGCGGGCGCGTGCGGTGGGCGCGGCCAACACGCTGTGGTTCGATGGCGCGACGCTGCGTTCGACCAATACCGATGTCGAAGGCTTCATCGGTAACCTCGATGCATCGGCGCCGGGCTGGGATCGCGCGGAGGAGGCGCTGGTGCTGGGTGCCGGCGGTTCATCGCGCGCGGTGCTGTTCGGCCTGCTCGATCGCGGCATCAAGACGATTCATCTCGCCAACCGGACGATGGAACGTGCGCAAGGTCTGGCCGCGCAGTTCGGCGACAAGGTGCAGCCGCTCGCGTGGGAGCGTTTGGCGGATATGTTGCCGCGCGCAGGGCTGCTGGTGAACACCACGTCGCTCGGCATGAAGGGGCAGCCGCCGCTCGAACTGAAGCTCGATGCGTTGCCAACTGACGCAACGGTCGCCGATCTCGTCTACGTGCCGCTGGTGACGCCGCTGCTCGCGGCCGCGCAGGCGCGCGGGCTCAAGACCGCGGATGGTCTTGGCATGCTGCTGCATCAGGCGGTGCGCGGTTTCGAACTCTGGTTCGGCCAGCGTCCGCGGGTGACGCCGGAGTTGCGGGCGCTGGTGGAGATGGATCTGAGGCGGTGACATGAATCCCTCCCCCTTGTGGGGAGGGTCGGCGAGCGGAGCGAGCCGGGGTGGGGGTTGCTGGAATCAAACGAGCCCCCACCCGGCGCTCCATTCGCTAACGCTCATTCGCGCCACCCTCCCCACGCTTCGCGGGGGAGGGATATCAGCAGACGCCTCGCGAGAGTGGCGTCACCTGTTGCGCGGGTAATCGTCCATCAAGACGCTGCGATCGATCTGATCGATCGTGTTGACGCCGCATAGGCCCATGGTGGTTCGCAGCTCGTTCGAGATGCACTCGACGGCTTTCATCACACCGGCTTCGCCGCCCGCGCCGAGGCCATAGATGTACGAGCGGCCGATCATGCAGGACTTGGCGCCGAGCGCGAGCGCCCGCATCACGTCCTGGCCGGTGCGGACGCCGCCATCCATCATCACCTCGATCTGATTGCCGACCGCCGAGACGATGTCCGGCACCATCGAGATCGACGACGGTGCGCCGTCGAGCTGGCGTCCGCCATGGTTTGAGACGACGATCGCTTGCGCGCCGGTTTTCGCGGCGAGGCGCGCATCCTCGACATCGAGGATGCCCTTGATCACCATCTTGCCCGGCCAGATGCTGCGGATCCAGTCGACATCCTTCCAGTTCAGCGAGGTGTCGAACTGCGATGCGGTCCACTGCGCGACGGACGCGAGATCGTCGACGTTCTTCAGGTGGCCGGCGATGTTGCCGAAGTTGCGGTTCCTGGTGCCGAGCATGCCCATCACCCAGCCGGGCTTGCTGGCGAAATCGATGATGTTCTTCAGCTTCATCAGGTTCGGCGGCACGGTGAGGCCGTTCTTGATGTCGGCATGGCGCTGGCCGATCTCCTGAAGGTCGACGGTGAGCACCAGCGCGCTGCACTCCGCGGCGATCGCACGCTCGATCAGCTCCTTGCAGAAGCCGCGGTCCTTCATCACGTAGAGCTGAAACCAGAACGGCTTGTCGACGTTCTTCGCCACTTCCTCGATCGAGCAGATCGACATGGTCGAGAGCGTGTAGGGCACGCCGAGCTTGTGCGCGGCGCGGCAGGCGTGAATTTCGCCATCGGCCCACTGCATGCCGGTCGAGCCGACCGGCGCGAAGATCAGCGGCAGGCTCGCTTTCTCGCCGAGGATGGTGGTCGAGAGGTCGCGCTTGGAGATGTCGACGAGGATGCGCTGGCGGAATTTGATCTTCGCCATGTCGTCGACGTTCGCGCGCAGCGTCTCCTGCTGATAGGAGCCGCCATCGACGTAATCGAAAAAAGCCTTGGGGACGCGGCGCTGATGCAGTTCGCGCAAGTCGGCGACGCAGGTGATGTCTTTCATTGGAGTTCCCCCGTTTTTTGTGTTGTCCACCAGCGCAGGCGCAGGCGCAAGCCTCTTGCGGCCGCTTGCCGTCCATCGGGAACAGGGCGCGCTGCGGTGCGTTAGTCCGACAACCCAATTCTTGTAATCGATGGGAGGCGGAGATGGCCGGTCACGTTGCCGAGAAGACCAAGGGCAAAAACCACGACGACAAGCATGACCACAAGGAGAAGCTGGACGAGGCGCTGGAGCAGGGCCTGGAGGACACGTTTCCCGCCTCCGATCCGGTGAATCTGACCCAGCCGCCACCGTCCAAAAAAGACCGGGACATCAAGCGGAAGGACTAGGGCAGGCGTCCGGGCGTTTCGGACCGGTTACCGCAAGCATGCGGTTGCCGGTCCCGGTTCTGAGATATTCTATTTTGATATCAGATGGTTATGGGGGCGCCCGAAACCCGGCCGTCGGTAATGATTCATCATATTTCTTGAAGGGCCAGCCACACCTGAGGCTTTATAAGGCTCACCGGGATACAATCACGGCAGATGATGGGGCCGCGATAGATGGCTTCGGGGGACTCATGAGCCGCAGATATTTCGGGACGGACGGTATTCGTGGCCGCGCCAACAGCCTGATCACGCCAGAACTCGCGCTGAAGGTCGGTCAGGCCGCCGGTCTCGCGTTCCAGCGTGGCGAGCATCGCCATCGCGTGGTCATCGGCAAGGATACCCGGCTTTCCGGCTACATGATCGAAACCGCATTGATCGCAGGATTCACGTCGGTCGGCATGGACGTGCTTCAGCTCGGCCCGATGCCGACGCCGGCGGTGGCCATGCTCACCAAGTCGATGCGCGCCGACCTTGGCGTGATGATCTCCGCCTCGCACAACCTGTTCGACGACAACGGCATCAAGCTGTTCGGCCCGTCCGGCTTCAAGCTCTCCGACGAAGTCGAGAAGCAGATCGAACAGCTGATGGACGAGAACCTCGACAAGAAGCTGGCGCAGAGCGCGAGCCTCGGCCGCGCCCGCCGCATCGACGGCGTGCATGACCGCTACATCGAATTCGCCAAGCGCACGCTGCCGCGCACGCTGAGCCTCGAGGGCATGCGTGTCGTGGTCGATTGCGCCAACGGCGCCGCCTACAAGGTCGTGCCGGAAGCGCTGTGGGAGCTCGGCGCGGAAGTCGTCGCCATGGGCGTCGATCCGGATGGCTTCAATATTAACAAGGACTGCGGCTCGACCGCGCCGCAGGCGCTGGCCGCCAAGGTGCGCGAGATGCGCGGCGACATCGGCATTGCCCTCGATGGCGACGCCGATCGCGTGCTGATCGTCGACGAGCGCGGTCATGTGGTCGACGGCGACCAGCTGCTCGCGGTGATCGCCTCGAGCTGGAAAGATGACGGGCGCCTGGCCAAGCCTGGCATCGTCGCGACCGTGATGTCGAACCTCGGCCTCGAACGGAATCTGAAAGAGCAGGGCATCGACCTGATCCGCACGCCGGTCGGCGATCGCTACGTGCTCGAGCAGATGCTCGCGCACGGCTACAACGTTGGCGGCGAGCCCTCCGGCCACATCATCCTTTCCGACTTCACCACCACCGGCGACGGCTTCGTCGCGGCGCTGCAGGTGATGTCGGTGGTGCAGAAGCTCGGCAAGCCGGTCTCTGAAGTCTGCCACCGCTTCGAGCCGTTGCCGCAGATCCTCAAGAACGTGCGCTATCGCAACGGCAAGCCGCTCGACAATCCGTCGGTCAAGTCGGCGATCACCGACGCCGAGAAGCGTCTGAACGGCTGCGGCCGTCTGCTCGTCCGCTCGTCCGGCACCGAACCGGTGATCCGCGTGATGGGCGAGGGCGACGACCGCGACGTCGTCGAGGAGGCGGTGGATATCGTCGTCTCGGCGCTCGATCACGCGGCGGCGGCTTGAGCTTCCTTCACCTCGCCCCGTTTACGGGGAGAGGTCGATCGGCGAAGCGTAGCGAAGACGATCGGGTGAGGGGGCGCTGAGGCGATTACAGACTTGCCCCTCACCCCAACCCTCTCCCCGCAAACGGGGAGAGGGAGAACAGCTGCATCCCAGCCATGGCTGATTGGCGGTGGTCGATTCTGCTGCCGCCCTTTATCTAGTAGTTCATTCCTGCGCGAACATGTGCGAACTGCCGTGAACAAGCCCGTTATCGTCAATGAGGAAACGCTGACCACGCCGGTCGTGGTTGAGGCTGCAACGCCATCCGCTGCGTCAGCAGCGGCCGGGCCGGCCTATGCGGTGCTGTTCGCGATCTCGGTCTCGCACTTCCTCAACGACCTGATCCAGTCGCTGATTCCGGCGATCTATCCGATCCTCAAAGACAACTACGCGCTCGACTTCACCCAGATCGGTCTGATCTCGCTGGCGTTCCAGTTCACGTCGTCGCTGCTGCAGCCGGTGGTCGGCCTCTATACCGACAAGCGGCCGCGGCCTTATTCGCTGGCGATCGGCATGGGCTTCACGCTCGCCGGCCTCGTGCTGCTGTCGACTGCGCATCAGTATGCCGTGATCTTGTTTGCCGCCGCGATCATCGGCACGGGATCGGCGATCTTCCATCCGGAGTCGGCGCGCATCGCGCGGCTCGCGTCAGGCGGGCGTCTCGGTTTCGCACAGTCGGTGTTTCAGGTCGGCGGCAATTTCGGCACCGCCGCGGGGCCGCTGCTGGCGGCGCTGATCGTCGTACCGTTCGGCCAGCCGAGCGTCGCCTGGTTCTCGATCGTCGCGGCGCTGGCGATCGCGATCCTCTGGCGCATTGGCCGCTGGTACAAGCCGCGCATCGTGACGCGCAAGGCCGCACAGGCGCTCAAGGGCATGTCCGATTTGCCGTCGTGGCGCGTGTGGTCGGCGCTGGTCGTGCTGGTCGCGCTGATGTTCTCCAAGACATTCTACATGGCGAGTTTCACAAGCTACTACACGTTCTATCTGATCCAGAAATTCGGCGTCTCGACCTCGACCGCGCAACTCCTGCTGTTCGTGTTCCTCGGCGCCAACGCCATCGGCGTGTACTTCGGCGGCCCGCTCGGCGACCGGTTCGGCCGCAAGCAGGTGCTGTGGTTCTCGATCCTCGGCGCGCTGCCGTTCACGCTCCTGCTGCCGTTCGCCGATCTCGGCTGGAGCGTCGTGCTCAGCATTCTGATCGGGCTGATCATGTCGTCGGCGACGCCGACCATCATCGTGTTTGCGCAGGAGCTGATGCCGCACCGGTTCGGCCTGATCTCCGGCGTGTTTTACGGCTTCGCATTCGGCCTCGGCGGCATCGGTGCCGCCGTGCTCGGCAAGCTCGCCGACCTGACGAGCCTTGACTACGTGTACTCGGTCTGCGCGCTGCTGCCGGCGATCGGCCTCTTGGCGGTGCTGCTGCCGCGGATGAGCGCCGCACGCGCATGACGTTGCTCCGCCAGGGGGCAAAGCGTTAATTCCGTCAACCTTCCGTTCATCAGTGTGGCGCGAGGCGGCGCATGAACCGCGATTCGTGCCGTTGCGTGTTGCGCCGGGCACAGGGCGCACGGAAACTCACACCAAAAATCAACCTTAATAATTAGGGTTAAGTGCCGCTTAAGAAATTGGTGCCATCGTCCTGCACGTGAGTTTCCCGGTTTGGGTTGTGAGTGAGGCCTCCGCGTGTCGTCTGCCTCACCGGACGAATAAAGGATGATGCCAATGCGTAGCGTTATGTCATTGATTGCCGCCGGAACGGCGTCGCTGCTGTCGACCACGGCTTTTGCTGCCGACTATCCGATCGCGCCGCCGCCGCCGATCGCTCCGCCTCCGTACATCGCGCCGCCTCCGCCGGCGGCCGACTTCGGCGGCTGGTATCTGCGCGGCGATATCAGCATGACGAATCAGAAGGTGAAGCGCCTCGACAACGTGCTGAACAACGCTCCGAACGTCACGGTCAATCCGGTCCATTATGAGTTCGACAGCAACACGGCGATCGGCTTCGGCGTCGGTTATCAGTTCAACAGCTGGTTCCGCGGCGACATCACCGCCGAGTATCGCGGCCGCGCCAGCTTCAATGGCCTCGAAGTCGTACGTCTCAACGGCGCCGTGATCGGCACCGACGAGTACCGCGGCAGCAAGAACGAATGGCTGATCATGGCCAACGCCTATGCCGATCTCGGCACCTGGTGGTGTCTGACCCCGTTCGTCGGCGTCGGCGTCGGTTATTCGCGTAACGAAATCCGCGGCTTCACCGATATCAACACGCCGAACCTCGGCGTCGCGTTCGCCGACAAGGCAACCAAGAGCGGCGTTGCCTATGCGCTGCATGCCGGTGTGTCCTACAAGGCCACCAACAGCCTGACGGTCGAACTCGCCTACCGCTACCTCGATCTCGGCGATGCGATCACCGGCGATCTGCGCACCTACACCGGCGGCAACGCTGTCTTCAATCCGACGACGTTCAAGGACATCACGTCGCACGATCTGCGCCTCGGCCTGCGCTGGCAGCTTGAGCCGACGCTGATCGCGCCGCCTCCGCCGCCGCCGCTGATGCGCCGGGGCTGATCCCGTCTTCACATTCGTAAACGGCGCGGGATCATCCCGCGCCGTTTTCTTTTGCGAGCTGCGCGCACCGCGCATGAAAAGATACCGCCGGCAACGGTTGGTTAAGGTTAACGAGCCATGATCGGCGGGTGTCGAGTTGCGGATGGAGTTGAGCAATGCGTCGGTTGATTCTTGCGGCGATCCTGGCGGGCGCGGTGTCTGGCGCCCAGGCGGCGGACCTGCCGGATATCCCGATCCTGCGTGGGCCCGTGAGTGAAGGTCTGATGAGTCCCCGCCCGGTTTACTGGCAAGGCTTCTATGTCGGCGGCCAGGCCGCGACCGGCGTCTCCGACATCAATTTCAACGGTGCAACGCGCGATCTGGCCGCGCGGCTTCTGAACGGTACCGCGCTCGAAACCGACGGCAACGTGTCGTCCTGGCCGGTTCTCGGCAAGGAGTCGCGATCCAGGTACGGCTTCGGTGCGTTCGCCGGCTATACTGCCCAGTGGGACGACGTCATCCTCGGTCTGGAAGCGAATTATACGCACGGCAAGTTCGGTGGCTCGGCCACCGATCAGATGAGCCGCTTCTTGACGACACCCAGCAACGGCTACACCAACGACGTCACATATCAGGCCTCGGCCGGCATCAACATCACCGACATGGGTTCGGTGCGCGCGCGCGCCGGTTACGCATGGGGCGCGTTCCTGCCATACGCCTTCGCCGGCGTTTCGCTCGGCGTCGGCGACATCACGCGGACCGCGCGCATCTTCGGCACCCAGGTCAATGCGGCTGCTGCTCCCGGATTCCAGAACGTGCCCTTCGATCTGAACCGGACCATCACGCAAAAGAGCCATTTCCTTTACGGCTATGCCGCTGGTCTCGGCATGGATGTGATGCTGATCGGCGGTTTGTTCGGCCGCGTCGAATACGAGTATCTCAAGTTCACCGCGCCGATCGATACCAGCGTCCACACCGCGAAGGCTGGCCTCGGCTACAAGTTCTGATCCGATCCCGTCGATTGCAGAATTCGCCGCAGGTCCGCCCTGCGGCGAAAGGCGTTGCGCAAAGTCTCCGCGGCTGATTGTCTTCGCCTCCGGTTGTGCAGGGGCGGGTCATGAGAATCTATGGCGATCTGAATTCAGGAAATTGCCTGAAGGTGAAGTGGACGTGCGATCTGCTGAAGCGGTCCTACACGTGGATCGACACCGACATCACCAAAGGCCAGTCCCGCACTCCGGAATTCCTCAAGCTCAATCCGGCCGGACAAGTGCCGCTGGTCGTGCTGGACGACGGCCGGCCGCTGGCGCAGTCGAATGCCATCATCCGCTATCTCGCCAAAGGCACGCCGCTGATCCCGGCGGACGGTTACGCAGAGGCCAAGATGGACGAGTGGCTGTTCTGGGAGCAGTACAGCCACGAGCCGTACATCGCGGTCTGCCGTTTCGTCATGGTCTATCTGAAGAAACCGCCGGAAGACCGCGATCCGGAGAAGGTGCGGCGCGGCTACATCGCGCTGAAGCAGATGGAGGATCAGCTTGCCAGGACGCCGTTCCTTGTCGGTAACGAACTGACGCTCGCGGACATCTCCCTGCTGGCCTACACGCGCGTCGCTCACGAGGGCGGTTTCGTCTTGTCCGATCATCCCTCGCTGCGCCGCTGGATCGCAGCCTGCGAGACGGCGCTCGGCCTGCCGGCGCTGCAGTGAGCATGGCGGCAGGCGGCATCACCATCCGGCGGGCCGAGCGCGCGGACGTTCCCGCGATCGTGCGGATGCTGGCCGATGATTTCCTCGGCAAGGATCGCGAGCGCGTCGAAGACCCGTTGCCGCAATCGTACGCCGATGCGTTCGAGCGCGTGGCCGCCGACCGCAACATTCATCTCGTTGTCGCAATCGGCGAAAGCGGCGCCGTCGTCGGCTCGCTGCAACTGTGCATCCTGGCGGGCCTCAGTTCGCAGGGCGCAACCCGCGCGCTGATCGAGGACGTTCGCGTCGACGGCCGGTTGCGCGGGCAGGGGATCGGCGAGGTGCTGCTGAACTGGGCGATCGCCGAATCGAAGGCGCGCGGCTGTCACCTGATCGAACTGTTCACCAGCCGCGCCCGCGTCGATGCCCAGCGGTTCTACGTCAAGCTCGGCTTCACCGAGACGCACGCCGGGATGACGTTAAAGCTTTGATAAGGCAGGCTGCCATGTGGCGGCGTCATTGCCATGATGACAATCATTCCTCGTCATGGCCGGGCATAGCCGTTCGTAAGAACGGCGTCGCTTCGCTCGCCTATGTCCCGGCCATCCACGCCTTCCTTGCTGATCCATCGTCAAGACGTGGATGCCCGCGACTAGCGCGGGCATGACGCTCAACGATTGGCCGCTTAAAATGAAAGCTTCGTCCGTTGCTGATCTTGACGAAAGCGGGCAATTCCCATATCTCCGGCGGCGGGACACCTCCCCCCAACGGGAGGCTAGCTATCTGGAAGGATAGATGATGACGACAGCGAAGCCCGCTGTGCGGCCGGCAGTGCCGCACTTTTCTTCTGGCCCCTGCGCAAAGCGCCCCGGCTGGAATCCCCAGAATCTCAAAGACGCAGTTGTTGGCCGCTCGCATCGCGCGAAGATCGGCAAGGCGCGCCTGAAGCTCGCCATCGATCTCACCCGCGAGGTGCTGGAAGTGCCGGCCGACTACAAGATCGGCATCGTGCCGGCGTCGGACACCGGCGCCGTCGAAATGGCGCTGTGGTCGCTGCTCGGCCAGCGCAAGGTCACCATGCTCGCCTGGGAATCCTTCGGCGAGGGCTGGGTGAGCGATGTCGCCAAGGAATTGAAGCTCAAGGACGTGGTCACGATGAAGGCGCCGTATGGCGAACTTCCGGACCTCACCAAGGTCGATCCGGCGTCGGACGTCGTGTTCACCTGGAACGGCACCACCTCGGGCGTGCGCGTGCCGAATGCCGACTGGATCAAGGCCGACCGCGAGGGCCTGACCATCTGCGACGCGACCTCGGCCGCCTTCGCGCAGCCGCTCGATTTTGCCAAGCTCGATGTCGTCACCTTCTCCTGGCAGAAGGCGCTCGGCGGCGAAGCCGCGCACGGCATGCTGATCCTCTCGCCGCGCGCTGTCGCCCGCCTCGAGAGCTACACGCCGCCGTGGCCGCTGCCGAAGATCTTCCGCATGACCAAGGGCGGCAAGCTCAATGCCGGCATCTTCGAGGGCGAGACCATCAACACGCCGTCGATGCTCTGCGTCGA